>NZ_JAEFCF010000037.1 GCF_016405985.1 Paracoccus sp. IB05 | reverse complement strand
ATCGCTACCCTAAGCGCCAAGAAAGCGCTTGCCTGTCCAGATAACATCTAACCAGTTGTGAACCGGCAGGTAATCTTCGACCGCGCCGCCCCATTTCTTCACCGAGGACAGCGCATGATGATAAGGATGTGCCATGGTGCCCTCCCTCAGAATCGGTGGCTGTAGAGTTCGCTGCTGGTGAACCGCTCGTTGTAATCGAGCAGGATCGTTCCGGCCGCAGCGTCGAAGTGGAACTCTCCGAAGGCGCCATCGCAGTTCTCCCAACCGCCATGGCTGTCTGACAGGAGATCATAGGCGAGGGTCTCGACCGCCTCGGCCAGTGACATGGTGCTGGTTGCGATCTCGCTGATACCCCAACTGACGCGGGCAAGCGCAATCTCCCCTTCCGGAATCGGCACCACGACATCGCCCTGCCTGGCGTCGATGTCTTCGATTTGTCCGCTGTCACCGCCACCGTCGAAGGTCACGATGATCTCGGTGATGCCCGCAGCCCGCATGGCCGCAAACAGGGTCTCCTTGTTTTGCGCCACCGCGGTGGTGCTAAGCGTCTGATGCTCCATCTGCGCGGCCTCGAAACGCGCCATGGTGGCGGTCAGGCTGATCTCGGACTTTACGGCTAGATCATGGGTCATGGGGTTTCTCCTGAGAGCGAAGGGAAGGGCGAAGCCGACCGGCGCTCTCTCTGGAACCGGAAGGCTCGCCCGTCCCGGATCCCTCCTCGACCTCTCCTCCGCCGGATCCAATCCGGCTCCGTTGCCGGACGGCACGCAAGGCCGTGCGACCGGTCTCCGGGTGCGCAGTGCTGTCTGCGCACCCGGAAGGGGTGAGGCGCTTCTCGCGCCTCACTGCCAGGGGTCGATTTCGAGGGTGATGAGGCTCTCATCGCCATCGTATTCATCAGCGGGCATGGCGGCATGGCTGCCATCGCCAGCCTGAAACACGACGATCGAGACCATCAGCGTGGTGGCGAGGCTGGCGGCGAAAGCGGTGGCATCTTTCTTGGACATGGGACTGGCTCCTGTCTTTGGAGACGAGGGACCATCCCCCGCTCGACAGGCGCCCGAAGTGTCTGACCGGATCTGCAATCACCCTCGGGCGTTCGGACTCTTTCCGAATCCCCGAGGGCGGCACGCAAAGCGTCAAGCCGACCCCTTGCGGGTTGATTTCTAAGAGGCGGATCAGACCAAGGTTAGCGAATGGAAGCGGGAATGGGGCATTGCATCGGACAGGAGCCAGATCCCGTCACAGGATGCCGCAGCAGCCGCCAGTCCTGACACCACGCTGATCAGGGAGTCGATGTTTCGGGCCTGCTGGGGGCCATCCCACTTTGCTGTTGAATATGATGGAGGTGAAGCTTCCAACTGGCGATCCCTGGCATGGCTCATACGCAGCAGCCTCTTCCCCGGGCGCCCAGGCATTCCACCTGCCGATCTGGCAAAAGCACTAATAGATCAAGGCATTGAAATAATTTCAAAAAGTCCCATATAGGCTTTACGGGCAGAAGGCCCGTCACCCCCCGACCAGAGGTATGTCGATGAGCCGCTCCGGCTTCAACTTAACGAATATGCGCACCGAACAGGCGCATGGATCACCCCGGCTTCGATAGCCCGACCTGATGGCGGACGGCGAGGCCGGGGTTCTTCTCCCGTTCCAGACCCAGCCTGAAGGTTCCCACCATGTATCGCGCCCTGTTGCCTCCCGTTTGTCCCGCCTGCGGCGAGGATGTGCCCCGTGCCGCCGCCCATCGTTGTCCGATCTGCCTGATCCCCTTCGCGGGGGCATCGACCCAAATAAAGCGCCCGCGACCGATCCGGCCCTCACGGCTCGAAGCCGCAAGACCTCATCGGGCGGGGGATACGGAATGACAAAGGCAGAGGCACCGATCCCTTCGCTGAGACTTGTCGCATTGACTGCAGCACTGGCGCTGTTCGCTATGTTCGGGGAGCCGCTACTGCGCCTGCTTCCGGAAGGCGAGCGCTGGTGGTCGCTGTCGCGAAACAGTGCCATGGCGCTCGTGCTGTTCCTTGGCGCATATCTTGTCCATGCCGGTAGCGCCGCGCGGCTGACCCGCAGGAAGAAGGGTGTCCGGCCTGTGCCCAAGGTGGCGTTAGACCTGCTGCGTGTCGCGCTCTTTGCTGTGGCGACGCTGGCCAGTCTGTCGCTGTTCTTCCGTCACGATCTGTCAGGGATCCTGACCGGATCGGGGTTGGTGCTGGCAGTCCTCGGCTTTGCGATCCGCAATGTCGTGGCCGATACATTTTCCGGCCTCGCACTTGGGTTGGAGGCACCGTTCCGCATCGGCGACTGGGTCAGCATCGACGGGTTGGCTCAGGGCCGGGTGCAGGAGATCGGCTGGCGCAGCACCCGGCTGATCACCCGTGACAGTACACATGTCATCCTGCCCAACAGCCAGATCTCGCGCCAGAAGATCACCAATTTCAGCGCACCGCGCCCGGAATACCGCGATCATGTCGAGTTGACCCTGCCCGTGACGCTGCCGGTGGCTGAGGCCCGCAGCCAGATCGATGCCGCTTTGCAGGGGGCCGAGACCATATTGCCGGGCAAGAAGCCCGAGATACAGGTTGCGCGCTTTGGTCTGCAGGGCATCACGTTCCGGGTAAAATACTGGGTGCCCCGGCATGACCTGGAGGCAGCATGCCGAGACGAGGTCTTCAGCCGGATCGACGCCCGCCTGCGCGCAGAGGGTGTCGTGCTGATGGTGCTCCCCGAGGCTATGGAAACGCGGGTTCCCTGAGCGGGTGGGGAGTGGCCGGACGCGCCGCGACCGCCGGCACTTTGGCCAGATAGATGTGGTGGAAGGCGTCAACCCGTCCGCCGGGCAATTGCACATCCTCACGGCTCCAGTCCCAGCCATCCGCATCGAGACGATCCTCGAACGGATCGGAAATCTCGGCGGACCAGAACGCCGCGATCCCGCCGGGGCGCAGGGCACGCCGCACGGCTGCGAGCCCCGTTTGCGCATAGAGCCGAGTGTTGTCCGCCCGTACGGTGAAATCCGGCCCGTTGTCGGTATCCATCAGGATAACATCAAATGCAGCGGGGCTGACCTGCAGCAGGTCCATCACATCCATGATGCGCAGATCTGTGCGTGGATCGTCCAAGGGGTTGCCCGCCAGATGCGCCAGAGGCCCCGCATTCCACGCGCCAATCGCCGGAATGAGTTCGCAGACGGTCACGCGGGCCTCTAGCCCCAGCAGATCCAGCGCAGCGCGCAGAGTAAAGCCCATGCCCAGGCCGCCAATCAGGACTGAGGCTTCGGCATCGCCATGCCGCCGGATGCTGCGCTCGGCAAGGACGGCCTCGGAACGCCAGGTCAGGTTCGACATCAGTTCGATGCCGTTGAAGCGGATCTCATAGATCTCGCCGCGTTGTCGCAAAATGATGTCGTCCCCCGCCGCCATCATGGCGCGGTCCAGTTCGGTCCAGAGTGTCATGGCGTATCCCTTCAGCGCCCAAGGGGCGGCTGGTCATTGATGTCGTAAAGGATTGGGGCTGTCCGTTGCTTCAGTGCAGGGACAACCCGCGCACATGGCGGGCTCTGGATCCGATCAGCAGCGGGAAAAGTGCTGCGCGGCATATGCGGTCATCGGGCTGCATACGCGTATTATGACGCAACGTATGGGAGAAAGACAGATACGGTCACGAACGTGATCGAAATACGGTCAGCAACGATGGCAATGACCGATGAATGGGTCGCAACGTCACTGGCCCGCTGTGCTGTAAAGCCAGGGCCCCGGCCTTTTGGCCGGGGCCCTAGTTGGGGGGTCAGTCCCCCCGGCGGCTGTTGGGCCGCGACCAGATCAAGCTGTAGCTCTCGCCGTCCTCGTCATCGAAGAGGTTGGCGAAGATCGGATGCGAGAAGCTCGGATCGTCCAGCTTCAGGCCCAGATACTCGCGCCCTTCGTTCGAGCGTTTCGTCCAGGCGGCACCGATCTCCGCGCGGCCGACCAGGATCCGGTGCGAGGGCGCGTTCTCGCCATTGGCCCGCAGGTCGGGGACGATGCGCACGCCCTTGGCTTGCACGCTCAGGGTGACGATTTCGCCGGTGTAGTCGTTGCCGGTCTTCTTGAAGGTGCCGATGGTCGCCATTGTCTGTCTCCATTCTCTTGTGTTCGGGTCCGCTCCAGTGCGGCCTCGATGGCGATCGAAAGGCCGGAGACGACCGATGACGCACCCCCGCAGGGGGCCCGACAGCACAGGAGGAACTTTCTTGCTCCGCGCGGAATGGCGGCATCGCCGACAGGGGAAGAAAGTTGGGACGACGCTGTTGCGTCAAAGCGGTCGAAGCGCATAGCGCTGCTCTTCGGCCAGATCAGCCCATCACAGAGGACACATGCGAGCGGTCCCAACATCACCAGAGAGACAGGAGACAGCGGCGCCCCTGAAGGAA
The DNA here is from genome assembly GCF_016405985.1 of Paracoccus sp. IB05. Taxonomy (GTDB): domain Bacteria; phylum Pseudomonadota; class Alphaproteobacteria; order Rhodobacterales; family Rhodobacteraceae; genus Pseudogemmobacter. The sequence goes on along the minus strand of NZ_JAEFCF010000037.1, from coordinate 49,391 downwards.
CCGTCGGGAGGACCCGACAGGCGACCACAGGCGATGGCCAATCCAACTGCGAAAAGGCATGGTTGCGCCCATGCCTGACCGATCTGCGGCTTCGGTACGCGCCATATCACACCATACCTGATCGGCCGCGCGGAGAGCGGCACAGACCGCCGTAACGCTCAACCGGCAAGAGACAGTGGGCCTGATGCGCGATCAATGCGGGCCGCTGGCCTTCAGAACCACGATGGACATAGCCGGAGCGAGATCAGGCCTGATCTGGTCACTGCCCGCCAGCGCAGGACGTGTGCGAGGAGTACTCGACAGGTCTCGCTCGAAAGGCCGGGGCCGGATTCGCCCCCAAAGCCTAAAGAACGCCTTACACATCGACCTGCGGCGTGAGGCTTCGCCGGATCTCTTGCCCATCCCGCCCAGGTGGCGATCCAAACAGGCGGCGATACTCGCGACTGAACTGCGACGGGCTTTCATAGCCGATGGCATAGCCCACCCGCGCCACATCCGTGCCGTCGGACAGCAGCAGCCGGCGCGCCTCCTGAAGGCGCAACTGCTTCTGATACTGCACCGGCGTCATCGCCGTCACGGCTTTGAAGTGCCGGTGGAATGTTGCGGGGCTCATTCCCGCGACATCGGCCAGTTGCCGCACGTTCAACTGATCCGCAAAGCCCTCGCGGATGCAGGCGATGGCACGACCGATCCGCGCCATATGACTGCCGGCAAGGCCGATCTGGCGCAGCGCCGGTCCCATCGATCCGTTCAGCAAGAGCCAGGTGATCTCCCGTCGGATCATGGGCGCAAGGATCGCAGTGTCGCGCGGCCGGTCGCAGAGCGCCAGCAGGCGGCAGAGAGGGTCGACAAGCTCCAGCTCAAAGGCATGAACCGCCAGCGCTGCCCTGGCCGGCGTCTCGTCTGCTCCCCCCAACTCCAGCAGCAGGTCGGAGATCGTTCCGGGATCGAGGGCAAGGCTGAAGGCCAGATAGGGGCGGTCCGGCGTCGCGCGGGTGATCTCGGCCCGGATCGGCACTTCCATCGACGCGATCAGGCATTTCCCTTCGTCATAGCGATAGGCACGATCACCGAGCATGCTGGTCTTGGCCCCCTGCACCACAACACAGAGCGAGGGGCGATAGACCGCATGGATCGGGCCGGTCGGTGCCGTGACCGAGGTCAGCAGAAGCCCATCAATCGGGGTTTCCCGGCCATGCGCTCGCCACTGGCGGGCGATCAGGTCCTTGAGCGGCGAGATGTCATAGGTGTCCATGTCCCGCAATCTAGCCCTCGGATCTGCAAGTCGCACCCCGAATTCCACGCGAATGAGAGGATCGTGCAAGGATATGCGAGGATCCGCGTCGCTGCGCTGAGGAGGGCTGCCCTATCTTCGCGGTGAACCGGCGGCGTTGCGCCTTCGGTCACCATCGCGACGCGAAAGGAACACCTATGCGGTATCGCACTCTCGGCCCAAGCGGCCTTCTGGTCTCGGAACTCTGCCTCGGCACCATGACGTTTGGCGGGTCGGACGGCATGTGGGGCCAGATCGGCCAGTTGCAGCAGGAGGAGGCAGACGGGCTGGTCAAGGCGGCCATTGATGCCGGTATCAATTTCATCGACACCGCCAATGTCTATGCGGGCGGCGCGAGCGAGCGGATCCTGGGTCAGGCGATCCGCAATCTCGGCATCCCGCGCGACGATGTGGTGATCGCGACCAAGGTGCTCGGCCCGATGGGCGATGGCCCGAATGCCCGGGGCGCCTCGCGCGCGCATATCATGACGCAGGCCAAGGCCAGCCTGTCGCGGTTGCAGATGGACCATATCGACCTCTACCAGATCCACGGCTTCGACCCGGTGACGCCGATTGCCGAGACGCTGGAAGCACTCGACACGCTCATCCGGCAGGGCCATGTCCGATATATCGGCCTGTCGAACTGGGCGGCCTGGCAGATCGTCAAGGCCATCGGCATTGCCGAGGCCCGCAAGCTGGCACCGATCCTGTCGCTTCAGGCCTATTACACGCTGGTCGGCCGCGACCTGGAGCGCGAGATCGCACCTATGCTGCGCGCCGAAGGCCTCGGGCTGATGGTCTGGAGCCCGCTGGCCGGCGGCTTCCTGTCGGGCAAATACAGCACCGGCACCACCGCAAATGACGGTCGCCGGGCGAGCTTCAACTTTCCGCCCGTTGATCTGGATCGGGGCGATGCGGCGATTTCGCTGATGCGTGAGATCGCCTCTGCCAAGGGCGTCTCAGTGGCGCAGGTGGCCCTCGCCTGGTTGCTGCACCAGCCTGTGGTGACCAGCGTGATCGTCGGCGCCAAACGGATCGAGCAGTTGCAGGACAATATCCGTTCGACCGAAGTCGCCCTATCCACCGAGGACCTGGCCGCACTCGACGCGGTGACGAAACTGCCGCCCGAATATCCCGGCTGGATGCTGGAACGGCAGTCTCAGTATCGGGCACCCTTCGCCCCGCAGAAGGGCTGATATCCGCATATCGCCCCGCCGCATCTGTGGCGGGGCGGCTGTAGTATTCCGCTAACACCCGCGGCACCGCCCCCTGCCCTATCCTCCCAGCACCGTCAGCAAAGGGAGGATGCGAGATGGCGAAGATCCTGATGATCACCGGCGATTTCACCGAAGACTATGAAACAATGGTCCCGTTCCAGACGTTGCTGGCCTGCGGCCACAGCGTCGATGCGGTTTGCCCGGGCAAAAAGGCGGGCGACACGGTCAAGACCGCGATCCATGATTTCGAGGGCGATCAGACCTATTCCGAGAAGCCCGGCCACAATTTCGCGCTGAACGCCGATTTCGACGGCGCAGATGCTGCAAGCTATGATGCGTTGGTGGTGCCCGGTGGCCGTGCGCCGGAATATCTGCGGCTGAACCCGGAGGTTCTGGCCAAGGTCCGGCATTTCTTCGAAGCGAACAAACCCGTCGCGGCGATCTGCCACGGCGCACAACTTCTGGCCGCCGCCGGAGTTCTCGAGGGCCGCACCTGTTCGGCCTATCCGGCCTGCGCCTATGAAGTCACCGCATCAGGCGGCACCTTCGCCGATATTGCGGTGACAGAAGCCGTCACCGATGGCAATCTGGTGACAGCGCCCGCCTGGCCTGCGCATCCCGCCTGGCTGAAACAGTTCATGACGATCCTCTGACTTGGGCGAGAAGGGAGGCCCCGCGATGTGCGAACTCTTCATCAAGGCCGATGCCGAACAGTGGCAAAGCCGCACCCACAGCTTGCGCATCGACGGGGTCGCCACCTCGATCCGGATCGAGAACCATTTCTGGGACACCCTGACCGAAATCGGGGCGCGCGACGGGATGACTGTCGCGCAACTCATCACTCGGCTCTGGCATGAGGCGATGGATGCCGATCACGACCTCGGCAATTTCACCTCGTTCCTGCGGGTCTGTTGCAACCGCTATCATGCGCTGATCGCTGCGGGTGAGATCTCGACGGATCTTTCGGTGCCAATCGCGAGCCATCCGGCCCGTGAGATCCTCGCGCGTGAGACTGCCCGTCGTAACCTGCGGGTAAACTGAGGGGCGCTTGCTCCGACAGCACCATGCGTCGATACGGCAGCGAGCGGGTATCCGGGCACGATCTCGCGACTTGCAAAATCCACGATGCGTCGATAGAAGTGGAATAAATCGACACGATATCCATACCTGTCGATAGCATCGACACATCAGCTTTGTATGTCGATCAGAACTCAGGTGATCGACATGGCCTTCCATCCCGACCGTCCCTTCAATGACCTCCCTGCGCTTCCACCAAAGCAGGACATCGAGACCAAAGCGGTCCTGAAAGCCTGTATCGCGGCGCGCGCGGCATTGGCTGAACTGCGAGTCTCCGGCCAGATCATCCCCAATCAGGCCGTGCTCATCAACTCAATCCCGCTGCTTGAAGCGCAGGCGAGTTCGGAGATCGAGAATATCGTCACGACCACCGACCGCCTGTTCCGCTTTGCCAATGATACCGGCGGACAGGCCGACCCTGCGACCAAGGAGGCGTTGCGTTATCGCACGGCCTTACACCGGGGGTTCGGCATGCTGGAGCAGCGCCCGCTCTCGTCAGCCATCGCGGTCGAAGTCTGCCGCACGATCAAGGGAGTTGCGCTCGACATCCGCAATACACCCGGCACCGCCCTGATGAACGACACCACCGGCGCCGTGATCTACACCCCGCCCGAAGGCGAAGACCTGCTGCGCGCCAAGCTCGCCAACTGGGAACGCTATATCCACGAGGCCGAGGAGATCGATCCGCTGATCCGCCTGGCCGTGATGCACTATCAGTTCGAGGCGATCCATCCCTTCATCGACGGCAACGGTCGGACCGGGCGCGTACTGAACCTGCTCTATCTGGTCGACAAGGGGCTGCTGGATATCCCGGTGCTGTACCTCAGCCGTCACATCATCCAGAACAAGGCCAGCTATTATCGGTATCTCCTTGAGGTCACCACACAGGGTGCCTGGGAACAATGGCTGCTGTTCATGCTGGAGGCGGTCCGCACAACGGCGGAATGGACAACCGGCAGGATCAGGGCGATCCGTGACCTTCTGGAACAGACGGCGGCACAGCTGCGCCAGAGTCAGCCGAAGATCTATTCACGGGAACTGGTCGAACTGATCTTCGTGAACCCCTATTGCCGGATCAGCGATCTGGTCGATTCCGGCGTCGCCAAACGCCAGACAGCCGCCGTCTATCTCAAGGCGATGGTTTCTGAAGGGCTTCTGGAAGAGGTCAAGATCGGGCGCGAGAACCTCTATATCAATCCTGCATTGCTGGCATTGCTGTCAGAGCCGCAACGATAGCCCGACCCTGGCGTCTCGTTGCGGCGCCACTCGCCTCGACCCGCGATGCGGCGGAGTATCGCCGCAATAGGCCTGAGGGCCTGCGTGAGGATGCCTTTTCAGCGTGGAATGTCTTACCTCTGTGCCTTGCAGACCTCATGCAGGTCGAGGCACTGAAGGGATCCGGTCATGCTGCCATACCGCCGCCTCGTCATCGGCTTCGGCGCTCTTGTGCTTGCCCTGTTGGTGGCCTCCTTATGGCGCAGCCCTGCCCCCTCTATGCCGGCCATCCCCGACACGGCGGCAATCACGCCGCAGGTCTTCTCGCAGTTGGCTGCTCATCTCGAGGGCCAGCGCCCGGCCGAGCGCGACAGGCTGCTCGACGCGTTGCAGGCTGCGATCAACCGCGATCCCGCTCAGATGATCGACGCGCTGGACCAGAGCGGCGGCGCAGCACTCAAGGCCTATACGATTGCTATGGTTGCCGCAGATAGAGCCGACACTCTCGGCAGACAGGCATATCTCGTGCTGAGGGGCGGCGACCCGCAGGCTTCGCCCCTGACCGCACTTGCTGTATCGGAGAGCCGGGATGGCGGGTTGTGGTATCCGCTGGCCGATGCGGCGGGCACATTCATCGGCGAAGTCGGCGCGGCGCTTGCGCAGGCGTCCGAACGCGAGGCCGGGTTTCTGACCCTCGCCACCGCACTGCAAACCGAGCCGCCGCATGACCAGGGCCGCCTTTATCAATGGCTGTTTGACGCGGCGACAATCCATGACGGTATCCGGCTGCAATCAGGCGCACTCCAAGCCTTCGGTCTTTCCTATGACAAGGCCACGCAAGACAGCGTGCTGATGCGCTGAGAGGAAAAAGCATGAAACATCTTCTGCCCCTGACCGCCTGCGCATTGATCGCATCGACCGCAACGGCACTCGCCCAAGGCAACCTGCCCCTTGGCGATTGGGAGGTCACCGCCGTCCGGTTGCAGGATCCTTCGCAAAGGATCACCGCGATTGTCGAAGACGATCCCAGCTATATGGGGGTGGTTCTGTCCATCACAGACGAGTCCATGATCTGGCGACCGAACGGATCAGTGCCGGCAAATACTGCGCTTGAGGATTGCCCCGGGCCGATCATCCTGCCCGCGGCCGAGACGCCCGACCCGATCCATGTCGCACCCGGAGCATTGGCCGTGCTGTGCGGCGATGGACAGGCCTGGGGACCGGGGACGGTCTATCTGTCAACTGCGCCGGGCGTCATGGAACTCTGGTGGTTCGACCAGGCGCTTCTGACGCTGGAACGTGTTTCGAAATGATCGCTCGAGCCATGCGGCACCTGTGTCTCTGGCTCTGTCTTCTCGGCAGCCCCGCCCTGGCCGAGGAGATCCGGATTGACGGTGCCAGCCTGAATTTGCCTGCGGGCTGGGATCTTTCGGCCGATGGCACAACCCGGCAATTGACCCGCAGCTTTCCCGAGGCCGCGGATGAGCGCGGTTCGGGCATGGCGACCATTGTCATCCTTGGCCCGTTCAATGAGGCCGGGGTAGCTTTCGACACGAACTTTCTGACCGTGGTCCGCAGCGGCCTGCCTGACCTTGCAACGGAAGACCCCGATACTGCCGAGCAAGGCGTCACAACCTCTGGCCAGGGCATCCGCGTTGATGCGCGCTGCTGCACCCGCCGCGATGGGGTCAGCTTTGCCCAGACACTGGTCGGTATCCATGATGACCGGCGACAGATGTTTCTGATGCTGGTGACTGGCGGCCTGCGCGGCATCAACCGCGAGGCGGCCGAAGCAGATTTCTCGGGGCTGGTGCGGTCGCTGAAGCTGAACCCCGGCGATGAGGGTTTTGCTCTGATCCCGGCACCGGGCGATGGCGGGCTGGAGGGCGTCTACACCCATCTCAGTTCCGGTCTTCAGATCAATGTCTTCGGCGGCATGGATTTCGTGTCGGAAAGCGAGATCCTCGTCTTTGACCGCCGCGGCAGATTCAGCACGGAACTGCCCACCGGCGGGCGCACGGTGTCGGAATATTGCGTCGATGACCCACTTCCCTGTGGTCTCTATTCCGTGGCGGGTGATCGCATCACCCTGCGCAGCGTCGCCAATGCCTATGGTCTTCTCGAGGAAGAGGTTCTGCCCTTCGCCCCGGACGGAGATGATCTGCTGATCGACGGAGAGACCCATTTCCGCGTGCCGCCCTTTCCCGCCGGAACGACCCTGAACGGCACATGGACCCATCTTTGGGCCGCCAGCGGCAATGGGATCGGATCCTCGACCAGCATGGCGAGCCAGCGCAGTCTGACGCTGCGGCCCGACGGCACATTCAGTCGCGAAGGCTGGTTCGGCGCAACCACGACATCCGAGACCGGCGGTGCAACCGTCTCGGGCGACCGGCCCGCCGAACGGGGTCGCTACGGCCTCGAGGACAATACCCTGACGCTTGAAGGAGATGACGGCACCATCCAGATGCTGAGCATCTTCGCCCCCGATATCGGTTCCGACGAACTTCTGGTCATCGATGGGCTGAATTTTCTGAAGGAATAGGACGGCGATCACGCAATAGAACTGGAGTACAGCTATGCTGCGCCCTCCGGCACAGCATCTGGCACGATGTTCTGGCGGCGGCCGTGTCAGGCATCCATTCAACACCCGGGGCAGTTCAAGGGCATCATTGATCAAATCCGAAGCCGGGGGCCTCTGCGAAAACTGCGGCGAACCCGCTTCACTTCTGGCAAAGTCGTGTTAGGTGAATTGATCGGTGTAGTAGCGCTCACCGCAGGTATCGCAGCGAAAGCAGGAGATCTCCGTCATCAATTCCGGCTCTCCTTCGCTCGCGAAGTCGCGCCCTCTTAGGGCCGGTCCCTGTTGCCAGTATCGGAGGGAACTCTGTACCGCCACCAATGCGGCATGATCGGTTGGTGAACCAGTGAACACGCACCATGTGCCGCAGCATATCGGCCAATCAAAGCGCTGGAGGAAGAGCGGGATATCGGGGAGACGGTGGTAGGCGGCCAAGGCTGCCTTCGGATCGGTTGCGAAATGGGCGATGAGCCGACTAGCCTCGAAGTCGTCGTTCCGTTCGACCGCGCTGCTGTTGATGCAGTCTGCGCAAAGCTCGAACACTTCGGGGTCGGTGGTGGCGAGTTCGGGGTTGGCCGCGCGTGACGGATCGACGATCACGCCCGGATAGCCGAAGACAGGCACATCCGCTCGCTCACAATATTGGCACCGCGCGTCCGGGTCATCGATCACGCGTTCGGCTTTTTCGGCAACATGCTCAAACAAGCGGTTCATCGCTGCTATACTCCTGCTTGCTCGGCAACAAGCTTTCGCTGAGCCCTTGCATGATATGTGATCTGCATGATGCGGACCATGCTCAGGTGATATGCTCCCGCACCCTCCAGGTACCGAGCCCTGCTGAACGCATCAGTTCATACCAAGGCTCTGCGTCCCGTAGTGTGAGCAAGGCCAGCCGCATTTCCAGAGGAAGGTAGAAATCATCACCCGCCCATAATTCGTGCCATCCGCCAATCACAGCGTCGATGTCATCGTGTGCGAGATGGCTGCTTTCAGCATAATAATCCTCATATGCCTCGGCCTGCGGCTCACCGGTTGCCTCGATATACTGGTGCCGTTCCAGCCCGAGCGACGCCAGTGGCATGGGCGAGAGCCCATGATCGCCACGCACGAGCGCCTCACGTGAATTGATATTCGTACCCTGGGGCCTCTCATCCTTGAGCCTCGCTCACAGGCAACCGCCATGCGATCTGGTTCCGAAGCCCCTTGACCGTTTCGTTGCCCGCGACCAACATTTCAGGCCAGATCCCGACCTCCTGCGTAGAAGATTGCGCAGGAACTCATCCCCTCGACGAGTACCGCGCCAGTTGCAAGTGTCACCAGGATGCCGGCGATCACCCGAAGCGGCGGCCGGTCTCGGTGAAGGTGCAGTCGTTAGCAGCGATGGTCTCACCCGAGGACAGATAGTCGTATTCGCGCTCCAACTGGTGGTAGAGCCAACGGGCCAGATCGTGCAGTGCCTCGATCACCGCTTCTTCTGCGTCGGCCGTCATATCCTGATGCGATGCGCTGTACCGCGCCACCGAGATCGCCATGCCGTACTCGTGGTTATAGTGGCTTCGATGGCGGACATCGGCGCGCAATTGGTAGAAATTGCATCGCTGGGCCGTCTGCAGCGCATCGGCGATGCGGTGCAGTTCCGCGCCTTGCGGCGCGTACTCCCTGATCCGGCAAGGCGCGCCCTTCCGGTAAGAAAGGTATGCTTCGAAGCAAGCCCCGTCGCCTTGCGACCAGAAACCACTGAACCAGATGCAGGGGTCATGACGTGTGCCGCCGCCCATGAGGCGGGTGGGCCGGGTCCTGAGGTCAAGACCGAGGATTTCTGCGATGCGCTGGAAATCCTCATCGGCGGCGTCATACCAGCCGTGATCGAAGCCGCACTTGCGTTACTAGGTGCGGGCCCTGTCGATTGCCCAATCGACCATCATCACCCGCCTGCGGCAGTTCGAGGATGATGTGAACGCCTGACGAGATGTTGCCGCACTCGGGCATCGACTGGTACAATAAAGCCGAAGCCACCGGCCTTTCGGCCAAGGCACAGGCAGCAGATGCGAAGAAGCGGTTACTCCCGACCCCTGCCTGACAGGGCCAGGAGGCGAGCCTGCCGCTCAGACCTTTGTCCTAGATGCTTATGTGCTTGCCCAGCGACGGTGCAAATCATCGATAATCAGGTCGTGCCGATGTTGACCAGTTACGCCATGGTCACACAGATGCGGATGATTCTCGGGCAGTTCGGGATGTTCATGCACGAGATCGGATGGATCACCGGCCGGCCATAGACGTAGCGCCAGCAGAACGCCCCCGAGTCCAATCAAAGACAGGACAATAGAGGTCGACTGCAGGCCAAACGCCGCTCCGAAGCGGCCGGCAAGCGGGTAGGTTATCAGCCAGCACGCATGAGACAGCGCGAATTGTGCCGCGAAAATCGCGGGTCGGTCCTGGGCGTGAGAGGAACGCCGCAGCAGACGGCCCGAGGGCGTCTGCGCCGCGCTGTAGCCAAAGCCGATCAACAGCCAGAGCGCAAGCAGAACGGGATAAGACTGAACCACCGCTCCCAAAGCCGTACCCGCCACCACGACCGCCGCCCCGGCTATCATAACCGGGCGATCGGCGATCCGATCAAGTAACGGCGGCAGCGCAAACGCCGCGATCATCGAGCCTCCACCAAAGGCGGCAAGCGCAAAGGCAACCTCTGATTCAGTCAGGCCGAAGCCGGATTTCACGATCACCACAGTGTTCACGATGACCATGGCACCGGCCGCAGCAACCGCCAGATTGATCGCCAACAAGCCACGAAGGCGCGGCGTCGCCAGGTAAAGCCTGAGGCCACGCGTTGTCTTGTCCCAGATCCTGCGGCGCGGGCCGGGGTCGGGGGTCGGAATCCTAACACTAACGACCAGCGCCGCAGATACGAGAAAGCCAATAACCGTCCCGGCAAACAAGCTGTGAAAGCTGATAATTGTCAAAAGAGCTGCGGCCAAAACGGGAGAAACAAGGCTTTCCAGATCATAGGCCAACCGCGAAAGCGACAATGCGCGAGTATAGTCTTCCTCTTCAGGGAGGATGTCAGGAATGGCAGCCTGAAAGGTCGGGGTAAACCCGGCAGAGGCCGCTTGTAGCGCGAAAATCAGCAGGTAAATCTGCCAAATTTCCGTAACGAACGGCAGACAGATCGCCACGGCGGCTCGGACCAGATCGAGCGCGACCATCAGGGATCGGCGAGGCAAACGGTCGGACAGCGCCTGAGCGACGGGGGCAACCCCGACGTATGCGATCATCTTGATGGCCAATGCAGTGCCCAACACCGCACCGGCATTTGCCCCCGCCATCTCATAGGCAAGCAAACCGAGAGCCACCGTCATCAACCCCGTTCCGACCAGCGCAATCACCTGCGCTGTGAACAGATGCCGATAGGTGCGGTTCTTCAGGATGCCGAGCATCTGCGATCCTCTAGAGAAGTTTGGTGAGCGCTTTCATTTCAGCCAGGACCTCACCCGCATCGTGGTCCAGACAGTGATCAATATGGTCATGGATCAGCATCCGCTTAGCGGCAGTCACCGCGCTCTCGACCGCAGTCAGTTGGCGCGCGATGTCCAGACACGGCTCGCCTCCCTCGATCATGGCGATGACGTGCCGCATATGCCCTTCGGCACGTTTCAACCTCTTGATGAGGTCAGGATGGGTTGCATGGCGGTGCGGTTCTGTCATATCACAATGCGTATCCCCCCCGGGGGGATATAGCAAGTGTCGAATGAACCGGATCGATGACGCCAGGAAAGTCACAGAGCTCAGGCATGCGCGCAATCATGGCCAGATGGATCGTGATTGCGACACTGCTGTGCTTTGCACTGGCTCCGATCATTGTTTCTTTGACGCACGGCCCAGCCGTTGGCGCGGCATCAGCCGAAACCCTGGCCCACGGACATTCCCATATCGCTTCCGATAAGGCCGGTGGCCACGACGCCACAGATCACGAACATCAGCTTTCCGCGCTGGTGCCGCCGCCTGTCGCAAGCGAGAGCTTCAGAGATCGTGCTCCAGTCGCGCTGACAGAACGAACGGCAGGGCCTGACAGGCAAGAGGGGCTACGACGACCTCCGCGTATCTGAATGAAACCGCGCATCATCCGCGCTTTCGGGAAATTCGGATACAAAGGACCACTCAATGAAACTCGACTTCGGCAGGAAGTCGGCCACCAGGAGCATGGGGGCCAGGCTTTGGCCTGTGCTCGCTCTGGCTGTGGCCGGACTTCTGGCTCTCACCCAAACTGTGCTGGCGCATGGCGTCACATTAGGGGATCAGGGCTATATATCTGAAATATACGGAGTAAAAATACTCCCGTTCATGTATCTCGGGGCCAAACACATGGTCACAGGATACGATCACCTCCTGTTTCTGTTCGGGGTGATCTTCTTCCTCCACGGAGCGAAGCAAATCGCGGGCTATGTCAGCCTGTTCGCCATAGGTCACTCGACCACGATGCTCGCCGGGGTCTATTTCGGCATTGGCATCAACGGCTACATCATCGACGCCCTCATCGGCTTTTCCGTCGTCTACAAGGCTCTCGACAATCTGGGGGCCTTCCCGCTCTGGTTCGGGTTCCAACCAAATACCAAAGCAGCCACACTGCTGTTCGGCTTCATGCATGGCTTCGGCCTGGCGTCAAAAGTCCTTGACTACAATATTGCCCGGGACGGTCTGGTCCCCAATCTTCTGGCATTCAATGTCGGGGTCGAGATCGGACAGATCATTGCCCTGCTGGCGATCCTGCTGTTCATGAACCACTGGCGCGCGACCCGCGCCTTCGGCCGGCAGGCCTACACAGCCAATATACTGATGATGACCGCCGGCTTTGTTCTCATGGGCTATCAGATTACCGGATTTTTTGTGGCATAGGGGAAGAACATGAACCGTTTCAACATACATGAGGCCCCGCCGATCCCGCAAACCGGCGGCCTGCGCGCGGAACCACGTCACAGCAATGGCCGGAAATCCGATCAGCCATCAACTGACCTGCCATCCGGTATTTCTGGCAGGGGATTGATCCGTTCAACGTTGAAGGCAGGGGCCGGCGCCGCTGTGATCCTGGTCCTCTTCGTGCTGCCTGCAGAATTCGGGATAGATTTTACAGGGGTGGGTCGCGCTCTTGGCCTGAAGGAGATGGGCGAAATCAAGGGGCAACTCGCGGCAGAAGCAGCTGCCGATGAAGCTGCAGCGGCAACCAACCCGCAAATTGCAGCGCGCCTGGACGCAATTGACGCCCAGTTGAGCGACATAGCAGCACTGCTGATTTCAGCGCCATTAACTCCACCGCAAGTCGCTCCGGTAGTCGATCCCGCCGGGGCATCGGCACCAAATGCTGTGGCCACTGATGAGATGCCCCCATCTGCAAACGACGGAACATGGCGGGACGACCTTTCGGTAGTTCTTGCACCAGGGGAAGGAATCGAAATCAAACTGGCAATGACGGGAGGACAGATTGCCAGGTTCGAGTGGTCAGCAAACGGTGGCGTTTTGAATCACGACACCCATGGCGATGGTGGAGGACAGAATGTGACCTATGCACAGGGGCGGGGCATCTCAGGTGAGGTGGGCGAACTTACAGCAAACTTTACCGGAAATCATGGCTGGTTCTGGCGAAACCGGAGCGATGCGCCAGTTACCCTGACGCTGCGTACCGGAGGTCAGTATAGCCGGTTCATTCAACCGTAACCCCATCGCAGTCGGGATTTGCACCTCTCACGAGATGCGCAAACGCAATCCCGGATGCAAAGACGGGATGCCGCAACCGGCCCGGTTCCGAATTTGCGCACATCAGGCCCCGGTCTTTTCGACCGGGGCCCTGGTGGGGGGGTCAGTCCCCCCGGCGGCTGTTGGGCCGCGACCAGATCAAGCTGTACGCCTCGCCATCCTCGTCAGCGAAGAGGTTGGCGTAGATCGGATGCGCGAAGCTCGGATCGTCCAGCTTCAGGCCCAGATACTCACGCCCCTCGTTCGAGCGTTTCGTCCAGGCGGCACCGATCTCCGCGCGGCCGACCAGGATCCGGTGCGAGGGGGCGTTCTCGCCCGAGGCCCGCAGATCGGGGATGATGCGCACGCCCTTGGCCTGCACGCTCAGGGTGACGATCTCGCCGGTGTATTCGTTGCCGGTCTTCTTGAAGGTGCCGATGGTCGCCATTGTCTGTCTCCATTCTCTCGTGTTCGGGCCCGCTCCAGTGCGGCCTCGATGGCGATCGAAGGGCCGGAGACGACCGATGACGCACCCCCGCAGGGGGCCCGACAGCACAGGAGGAACTTTCTTGCTCCGCGCGGAATGGCGGCATCGCCGACAGGGGAAGAAAGTTGGGACAACGCTGTTGCGTCAAAGCGGTCGAAGCGCATAGCGCTGCTCTTCGGCCAGATCAGCCCATCACAGAGGACGCATGCGAGCGGTCCCAACCCCACCAGAGAGACAGGAGACAGCGGCGACCCTGAAGGAACCGTCGGGAGGACCCGACAGGCAACCTCCGGCGATATCAACTTGTTAGCGGGCAGCTACGGTTGCGCCCCCTTCACCGACCTGCGGCCCTAGCGGCGCAATGCCACACTGGACCTGATCGGCGGCCGGGAGGGCACAAGCCGCCGCAACGCTCGACCGGGAAGAGACAGTGAACCTGATGCGCGATCAATGCGGGCGACCGGTCCTCCGAACCCGTGATGGCCGAGGCCGGAACGAGGAAAGGCCTGATCCCTACCCGGCCACGGCGGCACGGTGCGTTGAATCCCCACCAGGGCCTCGGTTCGAAAGGCCGCGGTCGGCTCACCGGACCGCATCCCATAAGCCTTCCGTGATTTCGCGGGCAATCATCGCGCGGGCGTTCTGCATCACATCATCGCCGCTGGTGTCGATATGGCCGTAGAAGCGCGCCCGCCCAACATCGACCAGCCAGTCGGCATAGCGGCAGTATTCACGGCGTTCAAGGCGGAAGACCCGCAGATCCTCGGCCCAATGGGGCTTGGGTTCAATGACGACCGTGATGCCGTCGCGGCTCTCGATCCATGGCAGACAACGCTCTGCCGGTGGATTCATACGGTCTTCTGCGAAGATCGCGTCGATGGTGATCGTTCCGGGCATGGGCGAAAGCTCCAAAAGAAAAGCCCGGTCATAAGGACCGGGCAGACTGAGGGGTTGGGTAATCAAGCTGCGAGGCGACCGAGGCCGCCCCGCAGCTGAAGATCATTCCGCAGCGATGCTGTGCGGCGGTTCCTGCTCTTCTTCCTCGAGTGCATCGTCGTCCTCGCCATCGTCCGAGAGGAAGTCAGGCAGCGAATCGAATTCCGAGCTCTCGCCCGCGCCCGCATCCTCGGTGGCCTGAGCGCCGTCCATCCGCAGGGGCTCCGGCAGCCAGCCGCTGCCCGCAAGCAGGCGTTCGGCTTCCGTGGCCATCTCGCCCTTCTTGAGATGGCCGATCAACTCCACAGCCTGCTCGCCAACCCCTTCGCGCACAGCCTCAAGGATGCGGGCCTTGGTCACGCGGCCGAGGTAGTTAGCGACCGTTGGCCTCCAGCCCGCTTCGACAAGATCGAGACCCGTGATGCGCGCCAGACGATCCGCCTCCTGCAATCGGCGATCAAGACCATGTTGGCTGATGCCATTGCCGCTATAGGGATTGGGCCGCTCATAAAGCGCGTTGACCCCGAAGCTCAGGCAATGAGCCAGAAGCGCCTGTCGGCTGGCCTCATCCAGAGCATGCAGCCAATCCCAAAGCCGGTCATCATGGTCTTCGAGCGGGATATCCGCCCTCCAGGCCGTATGCCGTTCGTCGATAGCCTGCGCCGGCAGCGAGTCACCGAGATCCGGGGCCTGCACCGACAGATGCACGTCCTGAACCCGGGCCTGCAACGCATGGCCGGCACTGCGGATGCCGAAGCAGTCGAGGACAAGCCGGTGCAAGAGCGCCGTCATCGCGATGCGCGGATTGTTCGCCACCGCATCGCGCAGTGCCAGCGTCCGATGCGCCGTCAACTCGATCACCAACCGCTCGGGCAGCGGCTTAATCGCATCGGCGTCGTCTTCCTCCTCCTCCTCCGGCGGCGTGCTGGGTTCACCGCCAAGGGTGATGACCGTGCGTTGGTGACAGACATCGGGCTCCGCCCGTTGCAGCACCTCACCGGTCTCGGGGTCGACAATCTCGGGTTCCGGCTCCAGCGGCGCTTCGTCCTCGGCCCGCACATAGCCGCGCTCGATCAGCAGCGTGCCATCGACATCGAGACTGACGAAGACCCCGGCCCGCGCCATCTGCGCCGGCTCATAGGTCATCGGCCGCATCTCGAATGCGCCAAGGGTCTTCTCGATCTCGCCCAGGCGGGCATCAACCTCATCGGGATATTCCTCTGCCTCGGCATGTTCTGCCTCGAGACGGTCATATTCGTCGCGAAGCGCCCCGCGCGTCGCGCGCTCCTCCTCGGTCAGGTCGACCGTGGTGCCGATGATCTGCCGCATGCCGTAGGCGTGGCTGTAGGGGAAGCTGACCGCGACCTCGATCCATTTCCAGCCCTCGGCGGCGATGGTCTCGGCCTCCACCTTCAGTTTCTCGTTCACCAGCCGGTCGAGCAGCACCGGATCCTGCAGCCAGCCGCCATCATCCTGCTGGAAGAGATCGCGCAGCACATAGCCGCCCGCAGCCTCGTAGGCCTCAATGCCAACGAAGGTGACGCGCTTGTCGGAGGCCCGGATCGTGGTCTCGGTCAGCAGGCGGCGGATATTGTAGGGCTCCTTCGACCAGTTGTCCTTCACCGCGTCCCAGACCTGAACCTGGCGCTCATGGTCCGAAGAGATGGTGAAGGCCATCAGCTGCTCCAAAGTCATGCCGTCCTCGGCATAGATCTCGAGTAGCGCCGGCGCGACCGAGACCAGCCGCAGGCGCTGTTTCACCACCTTGGCGTCGACGAAGAAGGCAGCTGCAATCGCCTCCTCGGTCATGCCCTTCTCGCGCATGGCCTGGAAGGCGCGGAACTGGTCGACCGGATGCAGCGGCGCGCGCTCGATATTCTCGGCCAGCGACACCTCGTCGATCAGCACATCGTCGGTAGCGTTCGACACGATGCAGGGGACCGGTGCAGTCTTGGCGAGGCGCTTCTGTTTCACCAGCAGTTCCAGCGCCCGGAAGCGGCGACCGCCGGCGGGCACCTCGAACAGGCCGGTCTCGGCACCATCCTCGCCCAGAACCGGGCGGACATGCAGGGACTGGATCAGCCCGCGCCGCGCGATGGACTCGGCCAGTTCATCGCCCGAAACGCCGGCCTTGACGCGCCGGACGTTGGACTGGCTCAACACCAGCTTGTTGAAGGGGATATCGCGCGAGGACGACAGCGTGATCTTCTGAACGGCAGTGACCATGTCAGATACTCCAGGACGGGCGCCGGGGAGACCCTCTCTCCGGCTACCAACCCGTCATGGACCCCCCCTCCCCTCTCTCCCTCTCCTGGACGGAGATCTCGGACGGGCGTGGGTGAAGGATGCTGGACACACCCTGGCGTATTGATTTGTCGGGATTTCCTTGGCCCCCGTCCACGGCTGTGCGACAAGAAGACGATCCCGCCTTACACCAGATCTGCCCCGTCACTTGATAAGGAATGGTCATGTATCATCACATCCTGATCTCCACCGATGGATCCGAAACTGCCACCAAGGGCCTCGACCATGGTCTGACGCTCGCGAAGGCGCTTGGCGCAAAGGTCACCATCGTCACCATCACCGAGCCGTTCCCGGTCTATGCCGCAGCTGCAGGCGGCGCATGGGTCGCACCTATCGAGATGAATGGCAGCTATGAAGAGAGCCAGAAAGAACTGGCCGATGGCATCCTGAAGGCCGCGAAAGAGGCCGCCGACAAGATCGGCGTGTCGGCCGAAGTTCTGCATGTCCCGAACGGGTTTCCGGCAGAGGCCATCGTCGAGACCGCAAAGACCCGCGATTGCAGCCTAATCTGTATGTCCTCACATGGTCGGCGAGGTCTAGGCCGCTTGCTGCTCGGCAGCCAGACTGCCGAAGTTCTGGCCCACAGCCAGGTGCCGGTCCTGGTGGTCCGCTGAGGTACGGCAGACGTGAAGATCCTGCGAACCGGTCGGGTTTCCCGAGTGCCCCTGCTTTGGGAGCAATGCGGTGCCCGATGACCTTCCCTCATCATGGGTCGATCTTCTTCGCCGTGCCGAAGGTCGACCTGATGGGGTTCTGTCCCTGGTTGACGCGGACGGGAATCCGACCATCGACCAGATAGCTGAGCGCCTGACTGACCGCGGCTTCTTCAAGGTGGCCAGCGCAAGACGTTATCAGTTGACAGAGGCTGGTCGTGCAGTTCTCGCCGGTTTACCGGGGCTGAAGCGGCGCAAAGCGGCAAGTGAGAGTGGATGGCTGAGCCGCCTGTTTCGGCGGAGATAGTCGCTTATCGCCATGAGCGGCAACCGCCCATGGGCGACATGTCGCCCAGCCTCAATCGCAGATCCTTGCGAGCAGAAGACGCCATCCCTACCTGCAGGTCGGGCGACGATGCCAGCGACAACAAGAACATATGGGCATGCTGACAATGCGCTATCTGCTTGCATTCTATTCCGCGACCACCAGTCAGTGGCGGTGCCTCGACACCGCCCTGCTGTCTGTGCCAATGCCAGGTCCCGAGGACATCCCTCGGGTGCTTCACGCAATCCCGGACATCACTCTGCAGTGGCTACTGGAACGCCGGGAGCTTGGTCCTTTTGAACCGACCAGTGGCGAGGCAATCACAGACGCCGTTCTTGTCTACAGGTTGGAAGCCAGCGGCTCCCCGATCGGTGATGGAACCGACTATCTCGGTGCCTGGCTGGAAATGTTCATGCAAAGCCATAGGCCAATCGGCACGATCAGGCTTCTAGCCACCAGTCAGAGGGCGCAGTTCGAGAGTTTCGATGCGCTTCGGGGACTGGTTGCCGCACCCCTGCAAGCACGTGATGAGGCCTGTCAGCAGACGATGGACCTGATGAAAGATTACGTGCCCACTCCTGCCGAAGAGCGCGCAGACGTTCTCGAAATCCAACGCCAAGAATCTGTGTAAGGTTCTATCAGGCCTCGAATTTGACGATTCCGCTTCGCGGCCAAAGCTGCAATGGTCGTCACAATCCAACAGGAGTAAACTAGGATGACCACGATCAATGACATTGCGGGCAAGATCGCCGAAGAGAACGGCTTGACGAAATTTCAGGCCAAAGCGGCCGTCGAGGCTGTCTTCAAAGCCGTGACGGAAGCAGCCATCGCCGGCGAGGAAACCTCAATCCCCGGCTTTGGCAAGTTCAAGGTGAAAGAAACCGCCGAACGCGAAGGCCGCAATCCCGCCACCGGCGCCACCGTGACCATCGCGGCCTCGAAAAAGCTGACCTTCGCCCCGGCAAAGGCCGTGAAGGACGCGCTGAAGGCTTGAAGCGATCCGATAGCGGGGAGGCATGAGATCGGTTAGCGAAGGGCCATTGCCCCGCATCCCATATCTGGCCAACCCCGCGAGCGGTTACAACGACCGCACCGGACGGCACCTCCCCCTACCGTCCGGTGTATCTTTTGTCACGCGACAGCCGGCGCGGCCTCGCGCTGACGCGCTTGGCCTGATTGTTCTCCGTTTCACCAGGTGGTGATGTTGTGGCTGATGTTTTCCCTCTCTAAGAAAACTTGGATCTCATCGTAGGGATTGCCACCACCTGCGCTGACGGTGAACCTCTGAGCCAGGAGTGTAAGGGCATCGCGATCCGCGGCATCCTGTAGTTGGCAGGAAAGAGCGGATCTCATTAATGGCACGTCCTTGGCGGCAATGGTCATATGCCACTCAATCTTGCCGTCTCCGCTGATGATGCGGATGTCGCCGTTGCCGTCCAATCCCGCGTCTGTCCTCCACCATTTCCTGGTACTGGCAGTCGCTTCCTCACTGTAAAGGACAACACGATCCATCCGCATCCCCCGCCTTTCGCTATTCCGCCACCCTTGCGAACTGTATGTAATAGCTATGTCCGGATGTTTGATAGGGGATACCTTCCGCCGTCATAAATGCCCGAACGTCTTGATGCGGTTCCGCGTCGTCGAATTGCGCGGTGAATTTCTCCCGGAGCAGAACCAAAGTATCGGCGGCGAATTTGACAGGGATGATTGGCATATGGCGCAGAATTGCCGCGTTCAGCGCCGCGATATCGGCCTCAGCAATAACGGTATAGAACTGCTCCTTGTCTGTTTTATGAGTGATGCGGACGGTGTGGTCGGGTTCACGTGTAGCAATCGTTTCGAAAAACGGTAAAGCAACATCGGATCGGAGCGCAACGTAGTCCAACTGCTTCCCGTCGATCACCACGCGGGTCAGATCCGCATCGTTGGGATAGGTAAATATCGGGGTTTTCTCCATTTCCCTCATAACCTCGCCGTCCACCTCAACGGCGCTGACGAACGACAGACCATATTGGCAGCCCAGGCTCATGACGGCCCGCCAGTGCCACAGCCGTTCATCGTCCCCGGCGTCTTCGGCTTCCTTCATATGGGCCTCGCAAGTCTGCAAAAAGCCAAGGCATAGAGCATCGCCCGTTTCCTCACGAACCCGCAGGAACTCGAGCCACACCTCCCCTGTGACAACGAAAACCAAATCGGGGCGGTGGTCTCTCAGCATCACGGTTCCTCGTTGCTCGGAGAATGTAGCAGCGCAAGCATCCACGCCATGCCGATGATACAGAGCCGTCCCCTAGGTGTTTGATCCCACGGTTTGATGGTGCGATCCTTTCTCTGGAATGGAAGGATGCAGCATGGGACAAGTTCGTCACGGGAGCGCCACGACCACGCACGCCGTCAGAACTGCAATACAGCGATCGCAGGCTTCGCTCGCGCAGCTGAGCCGGGAATTGGGCATCAACCCCAAGACGGTCGCGAAGTGGCGCAAGCGTGCGACGGTCGAGGATAGGAAGACCGGGCCGACGGAACCGCGCTCAACGGTGCTGACCGAGGCAGAAGAGGCGATGGTTGTTGCATTCCGGCGCCACACGTTGCTGCCGCTGGACGACTGCCTCTATGCCCTGCAGCCGTCTGTCCCGCATCTGACGCGGTCAGCGCTTCATCGGTGTCTGCAGCGCCATGGAATCTCGCGCCTGCCGGATGTCGAGGGCGAAAAGCCCAAGCGGCAGAAGTTCAAGCGCTACCCCATCGGGTTCTTCCATATCGACATCGCCGAGGTGCAGACGGGTGAGGGCAAGCTCTATCTCTTTGTGGGCATTGACCGAACGGCCAAGTTCGCGGTCGCCCAACTCGTTGCAACGGCTGACAGAAAGACCGCCTGGGAGTTCCTGCAGCACATGCTCGAAGCCGTGCCCTACCAGGTCCACACCATTCTCACTGACAATGGCATCCAGTTCGCAGAGCAGCCGCGCAACAGGAACACCATCTATTCGCGGCCGATGCGTTTCGACATGATCTGCGAGGCCAACGGGATCGAGCACCGGCTGACCAAGCCGAACCATCCGTGGACGAACGGCCAAGTCGAGAGGATGAACCGCACGATCAAAGACGCAACCGTCAAGCGATACCACTACGACAGCCACGACCAGCTTCGAACGCACCTCGCGGATTTCTTGGCAGCCTACAACTTCGCCCGAAGGCTCAAGACGCTGAGCGGCCTCACGCCCTACGAATACATCTGCAAAATCTGGACATCAGAGCCGGATCGATTCATCCTAAACCCGATCCACCAGATGCCGGGACTGAACACCTAGCTTGCGACCCTGCTGCTCCAGTGCCGCGACGATATGAGGATGCGAATAACCCAAGGCGTTGACGGCAATTCCCGCGCCGAAATCGAGATAGCGTTGTCCATCGGTTGCCGTAAGCCATGCGCCGTCACCCTGCTCGAACACCATGGACGCCGGTTGGAATACGGCAAGAAGTGCGCTCGTCATTCGATGTTCTCCACCAGTGCGTCGATGACGCTGCCGAGCTGCATTTCATGTTCGCCCTCGGCGATGGTGCGCCCGAGGACTTCGAGAACCACGGCGGCAGCATTTCGGGCGGCCCCTACCAGATTGCGGCCGTGCGCAAGGTTGGCGGTTAGAAGCCCGGTGAACAAATCGCCCGTGCCGACCGGTACGATAGGCAGGCGGGGAGAGGTCAGGCGCATGAACGTGCCATCCTCAAACACGACATTTTCCAGCGAACCGGCCGGGGTGTCTGGGAATGTGCAGCCGGTAACAATGAGCCGCGCCCCCCGGATTGCCTGAACCTTCGCTGCCTCTGCTTTCAGTATCGGCCATGATGTCGGTTGGCTCTGTGTCAGCAAGCCAAGCTCGAACTGATTGGGGGTCAAGAGGTCGGCGAGCGGCACCAAATGGTCCAGCAGACATTCGATGACCTGCTCGGCGACGAATACCCCGAGATTGGAGTCGCCCATGACCGGATCGCAGATATAGGTGATGTCGGGATTGAGCTGGCGGGCGCGTTCCACGAACGCCGCGACCACCTCGCCATTGGCGCGCGAGCCGAGATAACCCGAAACGATGTAGCGGCTCGTTTCGATCAACCCCCGTTCCTCGACGCCGCGTAGCAGGTCGCCCACCAATTCCGGTTCCAACACGCGCCCGCGCATAGTCTCGAAATGCGGATTGTTGGAAAGAAGGGTTGTCGGCACCGCCGCCACGTTTAGCCCGCGCGCCTGCATGGGCAGGACGGCGGCGCTGTTGCCGACATGCCCATGAACAACCTGACTCTGGATCGAGATGATAGAGGTCTGCATGGTCATCACTCTGCCGCGCCTTCGCTGATCGCAGTTTCGACAGG
The DNA here is from genome assembly GCF_016405985.1 of Paracoccus sp. IB05. Lineage (GTDB taxonomy): Bacteria > Pseudomonadota > Alphaproteobacteria > Rhodobacterales > Rhodobacteraceae > Pseudogemmobacter. The sequence goes on along the minus strand of NZ_JAEFCF010000037.1, from coordinate 27,231 downwards.
CCGTTTGCGGGGAAGCTGTCCGTTCAGCACCATGTATGCGATGAGGCCGATCACCAGCCCCCAGAAAGCGCCTCCTACACCGAGCATGTTGATGTTGGCGGCCGAGGCGAGGAACGTAATGAGCGCCGCTTCGCGCGATGCCGGTTCCGCCATGGCTCCCGCGAGGCTGCCGCCGATGGTGCCGAGTAGCGCGAGGCCCGCGAGCGTGGTGATGAACGTGGCGGGGAACGCCATGAATACCGCCGCAAGGGTCACGCCGAACACGCCGACCAGAACATAGAAGCAGCCTGCCGCGATACCAGCGATCCACCGCTTCGACGGGTCTTCATGCGCTTCGCGGCCCGTAGCGATGGCGGCCGTGATGGCGGCGATGTTGAACGCATGGGAGCCGAAAGGGGCCATGACAAGCGAGCCAAGGCCGGTCACGGTCACGATGGGGTTGGCGCTCGTCTTAAACCCGTCATTCCGAAGCACCAGCATACCCGGCATATACTGGCCGGTCAGTGTGATGAGGAACAAGGGCAGCGCCACGCTCAATGCCGCGTTCAGCGTGAACTCCGGCATGGTGAATATCGGCATGGCGAACTTCAATTGCAGGCCCGACAGATCGACGCGATTCTGCAAGAGCAGAAACACAAGCCCGATTACGAGGATGCCGACCACGGCATAACGCGCGGAAATGCGTTTGAGCAGCACATAGGCAAGGATCAGCAGGCCAACCAGCAGCGGATCGACGCTCGCACCACCAAAGGCCCCAATTCCGAATTGCAGCAATATGCCCGCGAGCAGGCCCGAGGCGATGCCGGGCGGGATCAATCGGATGACCTTCTCGAAATATCCCGACATGCCGAGCAGAACGAAGGCAGCAGCGGAGATGATGTAGGCTCCGACCGCTTCCGCATAGGACGTGCTGGCAAGCGCCGTGACAAGAAAGGCGGCAGCCGGTGTTGACCAGGCCGTAATGATCGGCTCGCGGTAGCGCCAGCTCAGGAACAGCCCGGTCAGCCCGACGCCAATCGATACCGACCATACCCATGATGCCGTCAATTCCGGGCTAAGGCCCGCAACCCGCGCGGCTTGGAACACAAGAATGAACGTCCCGCCATAGTTGACGATGACGGAGATCAGCCCGGCGACGATGGGGTGGGTAAGATCATTCAACCGGATAGGCGATGGTGACGGACTGGACGACATGGTTCCGAAAATTCTCCAAGGCAGGGCGACAGGGCACGAGGCCGCGAACATGCCTTGACATTTAGCCGGTCAATGGCCTGATGTTCCCCGCCAATTATTTCCAGAGGATCAGACCATTTGTTCAAGCACTCACAGCTCGAATCCGTGAAGGCATGGCTCGCCCATCCTGCCCATTCGGCGATGCCGCTCCATGCGCGGATACAGCGGGCGATCCGGCAACTGATCCTTGACGGCGCGATTGGCCCCGGAAAGGCGCTCCCAGCCTCTCGCGCGCTTGCGGCGTCGCTGGGCGTTTCGCGCGACACGATAGAATCCGCCTATGCGCAGCTTCATGCCGAGGGCTTCATTGAACGGCGCGTCGGCAGCGGCAGCTTCGTGGCGGAAATGACGGAGTTCGCACCCGGACATCGGCGCTCCAAGCGCGACGCTCTCATGCGCAACCAAGCGCCAAACCTTAGTAAGCGCGGCGACGCTACGTTCCGCAGTGGTGGTGTGCGTGAGATACTCATGCCGCGCCCCTTCGCACCCGGAGTGCCGGATACGCGCAGCTTTCCCCTCCCGCTTTGGGAACGGCTGGAACGACAGGTGTTGAAGGAAACCGGCACGTTGGCGCTGCTGCATGGCGATCCGCAGGGGGCTGAGCCGCTGCGCCGGGCTATCGCCGACTATGTGAATCTCGAACGCGGGGCGCGCGCCACGGCCGACCGCGTGCTGGTGCTGACCAGTTCGCAACAGGCATTGACGCTCTGCGCGAACATGCTGCTTGATCCCGGTGATCGCATCTTCATCGAAGACCCGGCCTATTACGGCGCACGTAAGGCGTTCGACGCGGCGGGGCTGGAATGCGTACCCGTTCGTGTGGACCGACAGGGCATCGTCGTTGAGCCGATCATCGACGACCCGCGTCGGGCGAAGTCCGTTTTCCTTACACCTTCACACCAGTTCCCGACCGGTGTGACGCTAGCGCTGGATCGTCGGCTTGCGCTGATCGAATGGGCGGCCCGGCATCAGGCATGGATCATCGAGGACGATTACGACAGCGAGTTCCATTATGCGGGTAAGCCCACCGCCTGCGTTCAGGGCCTCGATCCGCATGATCGGACCATCTACATCGGCACCTTCACCAAGTCGCTCTTTCCGGGCTTGCGGATCGGCTATCTCGTGCTGCCGCCGCAACTGGTCAAGCCGATGACGGTCGCACGCACGCTGCTTGATGGTCACACCGCGTCCATAGCGCAACTTACTCTCGCACGTTTCATGGAAGGCGGGCATTTCGGCGCGCATGTGCGGGCTATGCGCGGCATCTATGCGCAACGGCTTGATGCGCTTTCTAGCTTGGTCCGCAAACACCTTTCCGATTTTGTCGAACCTCGTGTTCCTATCGGTGGTTTGCAGATGCCCTGCGTTCTGACCTGCGACATTCCCGAGCGCGTGGCCGTGGATGCCGCGCGCCGTGTCGGCGTGGAGTTGTTGGGACTGTCGCCGCTACATGCCACGGGCGGCGGCAAGGCCGGTTTCCTGATGGGCTTTGCCGCATACACGCCGGCGGAGCTTGAGGTTGCAGTCAGAAAACTGGCGAACGCACTCCAGTCGGTGAGGATGCCTACCTAAATGGTCTGGATATGATCCCATAAGTGGATGGGAATATCAGACCACTTTCGTGATAGGGACCGGCAAACCGGCTTCCGCATGATGCCCATGTGGTGAGCCGCTCCCTGCCTGAACCTTGAAGGAGATCAGCGATGGCAACATCGACAGCCTACGCCCCGAGCCAGCCCCTTGCCGAAGGAAGTGTTGGAAGCATCAGTCTGTCGGGTGGAGATAGTCCGGTATTCGCCGCTATTGCTGATGAACAGAACCGCCAGCGTAATTGCATCGAACTGATAGCCTCGGAGAACTTCGTCAGCCCCGGCGTCTTGGAAGCGCAAGGTTCGATCCTCACGAACAAATATGCCGAAGGCTATCCGCACCGGCGCTATTATGGCGGCTGTGCCAATGTCGATGTGGTGGAAGACCTCGCCATCGAGCGGCTGAAGCAGCTTTTCGGCAGCGCCCATGCCAATGTGCAGCCGCATTCGGGCAGCCAGGCCAATCAGGCGGTATTCCTCGCGCTCCTCAATCCCGGCGACACGATCCTCGGTCTCGACCTGAAGGCCGGCGGGCATCTCACCCATGGAGCGCCGGTCAACATATCGGGGCGATGGTTCAACGTGGCGAGCTATGGCGTAGAGCCCGACAGCCACCTCATCAACATGGACCGGGTCGCAGAAGCGGCACGCGAACACCGCCCCAAGCTGCTGATCGTCGGCGGGTCAGCCTATCCGCGCGAACTCGACTTCGCACGGTTCCGTGAGATCGCTGACGATGTCGGCGCCATCCTGATGGTCGACATGGCCCATTTCGCGGGGCTGGTCGCTGGTGGCGCCTATCCTTCGCCAATGCCCCATGCCGATATTGTCACGTCCACCACGCACAAGACGCTGAGGGGCCCGCGTGGCGGCTTCGTTCTGACCAATGATGCCGGGATCGCGAAAAAGATCGACTCTGCGGTGTTTCCCGGCCTTCAGGGCGGCCCGCTCATGCATGTGATCGCGGCCAAGGCGGTGGCTTTCGGCGAAGCCCTGCAACCATCCTTCAAGATTTATACGCAACGCGTGGTCGAGAACTGCCGCACACTTGCGGAAGTCCTGATCCAGGGTGGTCTGGCAATCACCACAGGCGGCACCGATTGCCATCTCGCTGTCGTCGATCTGCGTCCTCTGGGTGTGACCGGCAATATCGCCGAGAAGGCGCTGGAGTCGGTCGGCATCACGCTCAACAAGAATGCCATTCCCTTCGATCCGGAAAAGCCGATGGTGACCTCCGGCATCCGTGTGGGAAGCGCTGCCGGCACCTCGCGCGGTTTTGGTCCCGATGAGTATCGCCAAATCGCATCCCTGATCCTCGATACGCTTCACGGCGTACGCGCAGGAACGCTCGATTCCGAGCGCGGGCAGATCGCCGGCCGTGTGCGCCAACTGGTCGCGCGTTTTCCGCTGCCATATTGAACAGCATGAGTGAGGCCAGCACTTAAATGACCGCCACCCCGATGCCGGATCTTTCGCCAAAGGACATCGCCCGCTTCGGCGACGATCCCGCCAGTCGCTTCGCCGCCAATTTGAAAAATGTTCAGGAGCGCATCGCAGCCGCCAGCCTGCGCAGCGGTCGCAGCGCCGATGCGGTGCGCCTGCTGCCCGTCACCAAGACGGTTCCGGCCCATATCCTGCGTTTCGCCTTCACCGCCGGGATCACCGATTTCGGCGAGAACAAGTTGCAGGAGGCGCGTGACAAGCAGGCTGCGCTGGCCGATCTGGCGATCCGCTGGAACATCATCGGCCACCTTCAGACCAACAAGGTGAAATACCTTGTTCGTTTCGCGTCCGAGTTCCATGCGCTGGACAGTATCCGGCTGGCCGAGGAACTGAACCGCCGCCTTGACGCGCTGGAGCGCAACCTCGATGTCTTCGTGCAGGTCAACACCTCGGGCGAGGAGAGCAAATTCGGCCTGCATCCCGATGATTTTCTGCCCTTCGTCGAGCGACTGGTCGACTATCCGCGCCTCAAGCCACAAGGGCTTATGACGCTGGCGGTCTTCAGCTCCGACGCCGAGCGGGTGCGGCCGTGCTTCCGCCTGCTGCGCGAGTTGCGTGACCGCGCGCTGGCTGTCCATCCGGGGCTGACCAGGCTGTCCATGGGCATGTCGGGTGATTACGAACTGGCCATCGAGGAAGGTGCGGATGTGGTGCGCGTCGGTCAGGCCATCTTCGGCCCGCGTCCGACCGATGATGCCTTCTACTGGCCGGGCGCAATACCACTCTCATAGCCCTCTACCCAGGGGCCACGATGCCGAGCACCCTGCACGTCGCTCGGTCTATGCTGGCTGACCGGATCGAATCGCGGCTAAAATCGGTCCGCCCGAACCGATCGTCCCATTTCGCTGGCGAGCGACAGCAGATTGTGAAGCGCGGTGCTGCGGTTGAACGGCGACCAGACGGCGGTAAAGGCAACCGGCTCCAGCTCGTCGGATAACGATCGGAAGGCGATGCCGGTCGTCGGCAGCAGTGCCGTGGCTGCCCCGACGATGGTGATGCCGAAGCCCTGCCCAACCATGGACAGCAGCATGCCGCGCCCTACGTCGAAACGCAGGATTGGCGGCGCAGGCCAGCGTCCGGCGAAGCGCAGCATAATGTGGTCATGAACCTGCGGGCCAGTGCCGCCATGGCGGACGAGAAAGGTCTCGCCCACCAGATCGGCCCATGTAATTGCCGATTGCCCGGCAAGACGATGCTGTTCCGGCAGCACCGCCACCAGCGGTTCGGTCCAGATCGGGCGGGTATGGCAGTCGGGCAATTCAAGCTTGCCCGCGACGAACACCACATCCAGCCGGTCGGCGCGAAGCTGGATGACCGCATCGCGGGCCGTGCCTTCGTTCATCTCGACCTCGATGCCGGGATGGGTTTTGCGATACTGCGCGATCAGCTCGGCGAGGAAGCTGCCGGGGATCAGGGCATGGATGCCGATACGGATGCGACCACATTTCCCTGTCGCTGCCATGCCTGCTGTCTTCACCGCATGGTCAAGATGATCGACGCCGGCAGCTATCCGCTCGACGAAAAGGCGTCCTGCCTCGGTCAGCCTGACGCCGCGTGCGTGACGCTCGAACAGAAGGATGCCAAGGTCTTCCTCCAGCGCCTTCACGCGGGCGCTGACGCTGGATTGCGCTACGCCGAGCGCATTGGCGGCGTGGCGGAAGTTCAGATGTTCGGCGACGGCAAGCGTCTGAATCAGTGACGCGAGGGGAATGCGACCGCCGAGAATTTGAGACGATCTATCCGGATGCGCATTTTTCAGACGCCGCCGTCGCATGGTGGCAGGCTACTTTTTCGTTGCCACGCCAGCGGCGAAGATGCCTAACAGGGTAAGAAGCGCGATGCCGAGCGTAACATAGCGAGCGGAATCCACCGCAGATTCCCCGCCTGCCGCCATCAGCGTGCCGGCGAGCGCAGAGGTGATCGAGAAAGCAATAAGTTGTGTGATGGTGATCGCAGCGGCAGCCTTACCCCCTTCGGCGGAGTCGTGGGTACTGCTCATCGCGGCCACACCGAGCAGCGGCCATGCCAGTCCGATGCCGATGCCAGCGAATGCGAGGACGGCCGCCCAAATCAGCACCATCGCAATATCGGCACCGGCGACCTGTAGAAGCCCATATCCGATCAGCCCGGCCGTCAGCAGCAATGGGCCGACGCGGATAGCCCGGCGGCGGCCGCTCTCACTCTTGACCGACACCACGAAAAGCTGAGCGATGACCCACGCCAACGAGAGAACCGCGCCGAGAAATCCTGCGATCAGCGGGGAGAGGCCAGCCAATTGTTGGCCGAACAGCGGAATGAAGTTCTCCACCATCACGCCCGCGCTCAAGGCAGCAACCGTGAGATAGACCCATTTCAGGGAGTTGCCGCGCCGATAGGTGATGTGCGGAAGGATGGTCTCTTTTGCCCGCCGCTCCACGACGACGAACAGCCAGAGCAGCACTAGACCGATCCCGACCATTGCCAGCGTCGGCCAGCCTATCGGCACGATGGCGCTGAGGCTGATAGCGATGGTGGCAAGGACAAGCGGAATGAGAGAGGCAACGGGAACAGGCGAACGATGCCCCGAGCCGGCCATGCGGCCGAACGCGCGCTGAGCGATGATTCCAAACAGCAGCGAAACCACCGCAAGCGCACCGTAGGACCAGCGCCAGAGTCCGAGTTCCGCGAACACACCGCCAAGGGCCGGCCCGAACAGCGTTCCCAAGCCCCACATGGCTGACACGACGCCGGTTGCTCGCGCCCAATGGCGTTCGGGGAGTGCGGCACGGATCACCGCGTAGCCAAGCCCTGCCAGCAAACCGCCGCCCAGTCCTTGCACGACGCGACCGACGATCAGCAGTTCCATCGTTGGGCTGGCGGCATTGGCCGCTGCGCCGAGCGCGAAGACGACGAACGCCGTAACATAGGCAAGCGCCGGCCCCTTCCAGTCGAGGATACGGCTGACAAACAGCGAGGCTACGATTGCCGAGATAACGAACGCAGTCGTCACCCACGCATAATATTGCTGCCCGCCAATATCCGCGACGATGGAGGGCATCAGTGCGGCGGTGAAATAGAGGTTCATGGCATAGAGCAGCACGCCGCTTGCCATGACCAGAACAATGGCGAGGTGGCGGCCGGACAGAAGATCGGACCATCCGTCCAGATGCGCCGCAGGCGCATTTGCGGGATCGGCCGAACCGGCCGGAGTAGGTGAGCTATTCATCGGGGATTCTCCGAAAGGGGAAGGTTCAGTCGGCTGCGCGCCGGACGGCCAAGGACAGGCCCAGCACGACCAGCGAGACGAGCAGGACAATGCTGGGAGCGACTGCATGGCCGTAATCGGCGTTCACCAGTGTTGTGAGAGACGCGGCAGCCATCACTATCGCCCCAAGCCCGGCTCCATAGGGCCGCGAGCCAGCGCGAATCAGCAACAGCCCAGCGGCCAGCTCGAGAATGGCGGTGATGTAATGGAACCAGTCGGGGTAACCCCAAGCCACATAGGCCGCCGCATTTTCCTCTGAGATGAAGATGTTGCCGTAAGCGCCGAAGAGAAAGAAAGCCGCCAGTAGCCAAGCCAGGCTGGTCGCTATGATCGGAAGGGGTCTGTTCATGTGGCCTCGCACCTTGGAAATCGGACCGGCTGAGGCAGCATAGGACTGGACTCACCAGCCGTTCCGACATAGATTGAATGCTCACTCTAGTTATGATCGGCGTGCGGTCAAGATATATTAGAGCGATCATTCTATCTTTATGGAGGTCCCATGGTCCGCAAGCGCGTTCCCGAGCAGCATGAAGGCAGACGGCAGGAGATTCTCGCAGCGGCACATCGGTGCTTCCTGCGCCATGGTCTGCAAGGCGCGTCGATTTCGATGATCTGCAAAGAGGCGGCAATGAGCCCCGGCCACCTCTATCACTACTTCCCTAGCAAGGACGCGATCATTGAGCAGATGGCGGATGATTACCTTGCCAGCCTCCACAGCCATTTCAGCGGCCACCCTGAAGGCGAACAGACGGCAACTGTTCTGCTATCGGAATTGTGGAGCATGAAGGGGTGGGATGATCTCGGTCATTGCCGCATTCTGTTCGAGTTGTTGGCAGAAGCGGGACGCAACGAAAGAATCAGAGCCATCCTCAAAGAGAACACCGATGGTGTTCGAACATTGCTGACAGAAGCGCTGACAGCCGGCCAGGCACGTGGCGAAGTCGATTCCGGTCTTGATCCAAAGCACACGAGCGCGGTTTTGGTGGCGGTCCTTGATGCCGCGCCGATGCTGCCGTTGATGACAGCGGACCTTGACTTCGAGGAGAGCCGCAAATTGATCACGACCATGGTCGGCCGATTTCTGAAGCCTCAACAATGAGGCGGATCATGAAAATGGAGGATGGCGGCCGGTCGAAGCATTGGTGCCAGTCGCGCCAAAAACTTCCTTTTGACGTCGCGGATCGCGTCAAGTCATGACAGATGTTTCACAATTAACCGCGCCCAACTTGTTCGGCTTGCAAGCATTTCTGGCGCTGTGTCTCTACACAGCCGTAACATCGGTCACGCCCGGACCGAACAACATGATGGTGCTCGCATCCGGTGTTAATTTCGGCATTCGGCGGACATTGCCACATATTGCGGGCATCAGCATTGGTTTCGCCGCGATGGTCGTCATCATCGGGATGGGCCTTGGAGTGATTTTCGAGGCGTATCCCATGCTCAACATCGTCCTGCGGTGGGTAGGCGGCGCCTATCTTCTGTATCTGGCATGGAAGATCGCCGGGGCCGCAGCACCGGAGGATGCAGAAAGATCGGCTGCCAGACCCTTGGGCTTCATTGGCGCTGCTGCGTTCCAATGGTTCAACCCCAAGGCATGGGTCATGGCGCTCGGTGCCGTCGCCACTTATCTTCCGGGTTCCCCCTCGCTGTCGTCCGTGGCCGCAGCTGCGCTGCTGATGGCAGTGATCAACGCGCCCTGCGTCGGCATCTGGGCGGCGTTCGGTGTCGGCCTCCGCCGGCTTCTTACGGAGCCTATGAAGCTGCGCGCCTTCAATCTCACCATGGCAACGCTGCTGGTTGTCTCACTCTATCCGATCTTCGTGGCATAGATGACAAATGCTGAACACATGATCGTCGTGACTGGTGGTCCCGGTTCCGGCAAAAGCAGTCTGATCGATGCCATGGCACAGCGTGGCTTACGCACCATGCCCGAGGCCGGCAGGGCGATCATTCGAGACCAGATCAAGATCGGCGGTAAAGCTTTGCCTTGGGCGGATCGCGCACTCTTCGCCGAACTCATGTTGGGCTGGGAGTTGCGTTCCTATCAGGACGCTCTTCAAAGTGATGAGCCTGTCCTTATGGATCGTGGAATACCGGATGTTGTTGGTTATCTCACACTCTGCGGGCTACCTGTGCCTGCTCATTTCGAAGCGGCGGCCAAAACCTACCCTTACAATAAGCGGGTTTTCCTCGCCCCGTATTGGGACGCCATCTTCACGCAGGACACTGAGCGCAAACAGGGCAGGCAAGAGGCCGAGGCGACCGCCAAGGTTATGGCAGAGACTTACAGCAGGCTTGGCTATCAGATAGTCAAGCTCCCGCTGGTGGGGGTCGAGCAGCGTGCCGACTTTGTTATCGATAATCTACGAACCTTATGACCTGACGTTGTCATGCGCCAGTTTCCTGAAACTATATTTTGACAGCTATAATGAGAAGGATGAGCTGTCACTTCTCTGTCTCCCCGAAGTGGTCTTTCGTTACAGCGAAATCCCCCTCTGCCGGCCCAACTGCCACGACACTGAACCGCCCTGCACGACGCCCATGACCTCGCGGCCGAGCTGGCGGTCGATGACCGGCCGCCACGGGACTAAAGTAAATTCATGGGATTTCTCGACCACGGCAAACTTGCCACTTGATAGCTGCACGGTGCCTGTGAACTTGCCGCTGACGTTCTCGCCGTCCGTGGCGGCGCGGAACGGCAGCCCCTTGCTCTCGGCCATCTCTGCGCCGACGCGGGCAACCTCGCGCTCGCGCAGAGTGGCGAGAAGGCTGCGCCGATAGAAGATGCGGCCGTTCCGCGCTCGGGTGGCGTCGCCCTGTTCGATATGATGCTCGCGGCGCTGGTCCATCGCTTCGCGCACCTGCTGGCCGAAGCCGGTCGGGGCAAGGTCGGCCGTCTCGCCATGGATCAGCCGCCGGTCCAGCCAGGTCGCGCCGTCCGATCCGATCTGCTTGCCTAGATCAACCGGGGACAGGACGCGAACGCTGGCCTGCCGGTCGCGGCCGGCATCGTAGGCGGCGGCGCGGTTGACCAGATCATCGGGGATGCGCCATTGGTCTGCGTCGATCCGTTCGACGATCCCGGCCCGGCGCAGCGCCTCCAGTCGGCGGACATGGGCATCGACATAGCCCTCACACACGCTGTTCCTGGCGAGCCATCCCGGCGTCATCGGGACGGCGAACTCCGTCTCGCTGTATCTGCTCAACCCTCGGGCAAACGGCGACGTGATGGTAACGGAAATGCTCTATGTTAAGCCGACACGTAGCATTCTGGTCGTCACCTCGATCTCGGTGCATAACCCCCTCGGTGCCAGTCGGGCCGCCAAGTTTCTGGCCTGGAGCGATGAACCAAGCACCGGATTGGTCAGCTCCGCATTGAACCCGGTCTTGATGGGTGTGGCGCTGCTCGGCACCCCTGCACTGTGCTCGATGTCCTGAACTGCCCCGGAGAGGTTGCGCCGCGAATAGCGGCCGCCAGACGGTCCGGATCTCGTGATGCGATCCGTTCACCGAACGCTTTCAAGGACCTCATCTTCGCTTCGACCCGACTTTCGGCATGACATCCTGTCCAGCGTCTACAGGCGGCTCGACCCAAGCGTAGGATCGGGCGGAGGATATCGTTGCGAGCAGCGGCGGCGGGGCAACCCTATCCGCCAACTCGAAGGCCAACCAGGTCGGAAAACGATGGTGGCAAAACGGTACATTTCAATAAGGAGAACGACCGATCAAGGTCGGCTCACCCTATGTGATTGCGCGTTGGCGGCAGTTCTCTGACCAACCGGCTCCCTTGAACACTGCGCGGTGATTGGTATTGTATCGCTCGGGTCGCACCTCACGTGCGGCTCGGGGCGTGAGAACCCCTTCAAGACAGCGGCTCTCTGTAGTGCAGCCGTTACCCGCACTCCTCGACCTCTTCGGTCGGGGAGGCTTACGCGCATGTCCAAGGCCTCGCGGCCCAAAGGTGTAAGCGGTCTTTCTGTCTTGAAGACTTCTCAACTCCCCGATCACAGATCAGGGGAGCGAAATGGCAAACCGTTTTCGCAGCATCTACCCGATCAACCAGATGAGCGAGGGCATGCACAGAGACATCGACATCATATTGGGCGAGCAAATCCGCGATCTTCGTCGTGCACAAGGGATATCGCTTGCAGATCTGGGAGACGAAGTCGGTGTCAGCTACCAACAAATGCAGAAATATGAAGCCGGGGTTAACAGCCTGAGTGTTTCAAAATTTGTTCAAATTTCGAAGCTTTTCAGCCAGGAGCCTTCGAAGCTGCTCAAGCTCACTTTGGCTTCGCCCGATACCCGCTGCGATCCTTTAAACCGCAGCTTCGTTTCTGATCAACACATGTGCGGAGAAAGAAGTCGGCTGAGAGAGGCCTATTTCGCACTGGCTTTGAAAACGCGGCTGACATTCCTCCACCTTCTGGAAGCCGTTGCCCGGCCTTAGCGCTGCATCAGAAGCGCGTGTAGCTTCTATCTTGCCTGAGCACGCTGTTCGTCGCGCAAGCGGTCCCTCACCTGCTCGTAGATCTCTGTGACCCCGGGCATTGCGATGGTTACGGCCAGACCGAAGGTAACAGGTTCATCCAACCGCTCTCCCTGATCCGGTTCGCGCTGTATCCAAAGCGGGATGGTCATATCTGCCGTTACAATCGCCGCTTTTTCGCCGCGCCAGGAGCGAGTGTACACAGTGCCGCGGTTGGTCTGGTTGAAATCTGGCTGATCCGGGTGCGCTTTTACGCTGAGCTGCGCAATCCCATCCGGGTCCAGTATCTTCATCCTGACAGACCGGTAAGACCGGCGCGCCGCAGCGACGGGCGTAAACCACGCCAGCGTGGCTGAGAATGAGTGCGGCCTCGGTTTGCCGCCGTATGCTGCCGGTATAGGTATCGAGATCGGCACCCTTTGCTCGGGCCCGACTTCTCCTGTCGCCCAGAAGGTTGCCCTATCTCCCGCACAGGCCACTGCTTCATCTGCGTCAACCGGACCGTATCCGACAAAGCGCCGAATATTGTCCTTTTGCTTGGAGGCCTGGCCGCTTCCCTGTGGGCCGAGAAGCCGGCGTACGAAGGCTGCCGTTGCATCCGGCCAGCGCGCGGGATGCACAAGGAGAGCCTTGAGAAGCGCAGCGCGGTTTCTTGGGGGCAGTTGAAGGAAACGGTCTCCGTAGGCGGCCTCGAGCGCGTCGTGAATCCTGTGCGCCGTGCGTGATGCAATGGATGTCGCAGCACTGGTCCCATTGGTATAGCTCTCGGACCCTTCGAGTCCTTGACCGGATGGTGGAGCAGCAACTCTCAAGCCCGCACCCCGGCCAGGGCGGCCAGGGGAGACCCGTATGGAACCACCAGCGCCGCTTACGACGACGCGAAGGTGCTCGCGTGCGCCCGGCATAAGCAAGTCGGGCTTTACCGCCCCGGCAAAACCCGGGCCAAGAGCGCTGGATGGATTTGACGTATCCAGGATCGGGAAAGGGTCGACATTGGCGCGCGCAGCTGCGCGGTCGTTTGACGAGACCCAGTCTGAATTCTTGGCTCCCACCGTCAATCCGTTCACGGTTTCGCCTGGCGCAAGAAGCCTTCTGTCTGCCTGAATGCCGGCGATGGCCTGGATCAGCGCCGCAGATCTGGCGTCTGGTGTCGCCCCCTCGAAAGCCAGGCTGGTTGAGAAGGCCGGCACCTCGAAATCTCCGACGATATTCCCGGCGCTGACCAGGAAGAGGATCCCGTATCTGTGAGCCAGGCGGTCAAGGAGTCGGGCCCATGGAGACATTTGCCCCTGAAACTGACGGTGCCGGTTACCGAGGGACAAATTGACGATGATGACATGGCGCGCAGTTGGATCAGAGCCATCACGCATCTGCACGATCGCCTGATAGATGACATCCACAATCAACCTGTCCTGCGGAAACTCGTCCGAGCTTCCAAGGACAGGAATGCAATGAATCTGTCGAGGCAACGGCGCCTCGGTCCGGTTCCGGTCCCCATGTATGATAAGAGAAGCCATCGCGGTGCCATGGACACGCTGGCTTACCAAGGCGGCCGGCTCCAGTCCGAAATGGTCCTCGACGATCAGATGGCGACGCAGCAGAGGATGTGCCGCCACAGGAACACCATCCAGAAGCGCAAGGATGGCATCCCTAGAGAGGTCACCATCTGCCGCCGCTGCCTGGAGCGGCAGCATGTCTTCGACTTCGACGGCGGTCGCCACACTTTGCGGACGGATATGCATCACCGAATCCAGACCAGCGATACTGGACTGGGCGCGCTCAATGATTGCCAGGATCGCACGAACCGGCAGGCGGGCCAGAACCGCATGATACGCTATGTCCGTCAGCCTTGCGCGGCTGACGATACGCCCGTCATGCGCCCGAATTGCCTCGGTCAGCTCTGCTTCATTTGAGGCCCCTGCCCTCTCCGCGGCGCGGAACACCAGCTCGATTTCCAAAGCAATCATGTCGTCGCCGCCGCGACCTGCGACCTGCTCGGCGAGAATATCACGGTCCGACCCCTGCACCCTGTCCGAGGGACCCCACGGGCGAAGATCCCGCAAACAATCGAAGACATCCCGCCATGGAGCAAAGCCGGTCCCAAGAGTGCCGGAGCGTAGCCAATTCGTCCAAAGCCGGAGGATCTGGGACAAGGCAGTAGCATCTGGCACGAGAAGATAGGCCACTGGCTGCTTGTCATCTTCGGAGGGTAGTAGTTCCTCTTCGTCAATCAGTTCAAGGCCTGGCACCTTCTTGATCGCATTTGCAAAATTCTGGATACTTCCCCGAACCTCAAAGACAAGCAATCGTTCGGGTGCAAGCGCCGACGGATCCTGCCTGAGTTCAAGACCGGCGGGGTCTCGCGCGAGCACATCTGCAAGGCGCTGAAACGTGGGACCAAGTTTCTGACCCTGAGAGCCCCGCTGGTACTTGGGCGGTGGCGGAGGAAAGCCGGGGCTATCCTTCTTCAGGCGCGGACTTGGCTTTCCGGGTTGGAGCCGCAGCAGTGGTTTTCCCGGGTCGCTGACCATTCAGTAATGCCTCCGGCCTCACTCGGGAGGCCCAGAGATCGAGTTCGATCTTCAGTGCCGCGTCGACGGAAACCTCTCCCAGTCCCAATATCTGCCTGCGGCGCACGCTCTGGCAAAAATCCAGCGCCTCAGCATAGCTCACTGCCCCGAGTTTTCCCGCAATGGTGCGGATCGCAAGGCGTGGCCTATCTGGCCAATGAGAGATCACCCGGTCAAGAAATTCTTCAACTCTGGCGGTATCGGGGGCTGGAAAGTCGAGGCGCAACTGGAAGCGCCGCCAGACAGCTTTATCCAACAGCTCTCCGTGGTTTGTCGCCGCCACGACGATGACATAGCTCGGTAGCTGGTCGAGCTGCATCAACAGGAAAGACACAACCCGCTTGATCTCGCCCGTTTCGTGTGTGTCACCACGCTCTTTACCGATCGCATCGAACTCATCGAAGAAGAGGACGCTCGGACGAGTGCGAACATAGTCAAAGAGTTTACGAAGTCGCGTATTGGTTTCGCCTAGATAGCTGCCGATCAGAGCGTCATACCGGACTACAAAAAAAGGCAGGCCAAGAGCCTCGGCGATGGATTCGGCAAAAGAGGTCTTTCCGTTGCCGGGAGGTCCCGAGAGCAGCACACGATGTCGCGGCTCATAGCCATGGGCTCGCAGCACATCTGCCCGGACGTGTTCCTGGACCAATTGCCTGCCGTTTTCCTGGACGGGCAGCGGCAGCAGCAACTGCTCCATCCGGGCACGCGGATCGACCTCCAGAATGGCTTCCTTGCCTGCTCCTGACAGGATCGCGGCGGATGTCAGTGGCGGCGGAGCGACGGGAACACTCGCCATCGCCTTTTCAAGACGGTCAGCGACGATATGATGGTTCTGCGCTCGCTCTTCTGCCACGAGCGCCTCGGTCGTAGAGCGCAGCATTTCCCGATCACCGGCAGCGCCGGCGCGCACAAGGGCTATCAGGAGGTCACTTCGCGCCATGGTTCAATCAATCAGAGGTCTCACTGCTTCGCTGAATCCTAACCGGAATTTGAGGGAGTGTCTTGCCCACAAATCACTCGAGGTCCATATATGGCCGCCTTCGGCAGACCGGGGCGACGCTACTCGCCCCCATAGCCCCGGTTGCGTTTCGTTCGTGCGAGTTTGAGCAGGGCATTGATCGCTTGTCCCTCATCGCCGTGCCGTTCGATCAGCAACTGGCCCCGGCAGCCGATCCTGCCCCATTCCCGGATCAGACTGGAGCCGCCGAACAGATCACGCTCGACGGTCATCCGGTAGAACCGTCTCATGTTGCAGGAAAGGTCGATCCTCTTCAGCTGGATCTCTCGTGGGAAGGCCTCGCATTGTACAGGGACATCGAACATTCCAAGGCCTCCGAACTCACAGGAGGAATCTTCTCAAACCGCGTTTGTTCTGTCAATGTTCCCTCTTGTTCCGATTTCCCCGACTCGGGAGAGCCAGATGTGCAATTTATATTCCCAGACCAAGAGCCAGGACGCGATGCGTCAGGTGTTCCAGGAAGTCATGGAAGTCGATGAAGAGCTGATCGACGACACCGGGAACCTCCCAACGATGCCGGGCATCTGGCCCGACTATCCGGCACCGATCTTTCGCCCTGCCCCGGGGCGAGGATGGCAGCTGACCAAAGCAAGATGGGGCATGCCAACCCCGCCTGCGTATCTCGAAGGCAAGCGCTCGGACCCCGGGGTGACCAATATCCGCAATGTCGCCTCGCCGCATTGGCGGCGCTGGCTCGGCGTCGAACACCGCTGCCTCGTCCCCTTCACCAGCTTTTCCGAGCTCGACGGAAGAGCCGGCGCGCCGCGCAACCATCCGGTCTGGTTTGCCCTCGGGCCAGATCGACCGCTGGCCTTCTTTGCCGGCATCCGCACCGAATGGACCTCGGTGCGCAAGCTGAAAGAAGGCGAATTGACGACCGAATTGTTCGGCTTCCTCACCTGTACTCCCAATCGCGAGGTGCGACCGGTTCATGAGAAAGCAATGCCGGTGATCCTGACGCGGCCGGAGGAGTGGCGGACCTGGTTGACGGCTCCGACGGAGCAGGCTCTGCGGCTGCAGCGCCCCTTGCCCGACGGTGCCCTGGACATCGTTCTGGAGGGCGCACGTGAAGATCCTGCGTGACCGGCCATGCTCGACGGCCACGACCGATTCCTTCAGCCTGGTCCCTGCCCGCGTCCATGAAGCGGGAGGCTCGGGCAGAAGCAGTTTCGCTCTCTTCCAGGCCTCCCGGCACCCCGGCCCGCTCTTCTGGATCCTGCCACAGCACGAGCCCCTGCGCCCCATGGCACGGGGGTTACCTGCTGGCATCGGGGAACGCCTGCATCTGATCGAGACGCGCTCGGAAACCGACCTTCTCTGGGCGGTCGAGGAGGCCTTGCGCGCACGGCCCTCCGGCCTCGTCATCGGCGAGCCCACGAAGCCGCTCAGTCTGACCGCAGGACGGCGGCTGCAACTGGCCGCCGAAGCCGGGCAAACCACCGGCCTGTTGCTGATCCGGGAGGGTCAGGGCTGCAACGCGGCCGAGACCCGCTGGAAATGTGATCCGGCAGGCGGACCCGCGGACTCGACTCGTCATCAGTGGAGTCTTAATAAGAACAAATCAGGAACTCTTGGACTCTGGACCGTGCAGTGGGATGGCGCGACGACTGCTTGCCATATGGTTTCCGAGGCTGGCCAGTGACGTCAGCCTGCGGACACGCCCCGTCGAGGGGCCCTTTGCCCTGACGCATCGCGCGGGCAATGTCGATCAGTTGCACTGTCTCAATGCTGCTGCGCGAGCTCAGGGTCTGCATCGCGGCATGCCCCTGGCAGATGCCCGCGCCCTTGTGCCCGATCTGGCGACGCGCCTCGCGGATCCGGTGCGTGAGACGGCAGCGCTGGTGGCTCTGCGCCGTTGGGCGGTGCGCTATGCGCCTCAGGTCGCAACAGATGGTGACGACGGGTTGATCGCGGACATCACCGGGGTCGCGCATCTCTTCGGCGGCGAGGAGGATCTGCGCGGCGATCTCCAGGCCCGGCTGATCCGGGCGGGTCTGAACGCGCAAAGCGCGATTGCCGGCAGCCGCGGCGGTGCGCACGCGCTGGCCCGCCATGGCGGCGGGATCGTGCCGGATGGATTGCTGGCGGAGCGGCTCGGCCGTCTGCCGGTCTCGGCGCTGCGCATCTCGCCGGAGATTTCCGAGGGGCTGTCGCGCATGGGACTTTCTCGCATTGCCGATCTGATCCCCCTGCCGCGGGCTCCGCTCGCGCGCCGGTTCGGGCCGGGGCTGGTCACGACGCTGGACCAGATGCTCGGCACCATGCCTGAGCCTGTCAGTGCCCTGCCCGAGGCGCCGCAGTTCGGGGTACGCATGACATTGCCCGAACCGATCGGGCTGACGGGTGATGTGATGGCGGGGCTCGACCGTCTGCTCGAGCGCCTCTGCGGCAAGCTGGCCTCAGCCCATATGGGTGCGCGGCGCGTGCGGCTGGAACTGCGTCGGGTCGACAAGGCAACTGTCACGGTCGAAGTCGGGCTCGCCCGGGCGATGAGGGATCCCGTCCGTATCTCTGCACTGTTCCGCAAGGGTGTCGAAGAGGTCGATTCCGGCTATGGGATCGACGCGCTTCGGATCGAAGCCGTGGTGACGGAGCCTTTGGCTCCACAACAGATCGGAGAGGCAAAGGTCAGGCAGGAGGACGAGCTCAACGACCTGATCTCCCGCCTCGGCAATCGCCTGGGCTTCGACCACGTCCTGCGGTTTCTGCCCGCCGAGAGCCGCATCCCGGAACGGAGCTTCCTGACGGTGCCCGCCGCCTATAGCGAGGCGACCCCTCTGCCCTTCCGCAAGCGTCCCCGCCGACCGGCCATGATCTTTCCGCCAGAGCCGGTCACAGCAGCCTCGGGGCATCCCCCGGCGCGGTTTCGCTGGCGACGGATGAGCTTCACCACCCTGCGCGCTGCCGGGCCAGAACGGATCACCCCGGAATGGTGGTTCGATGATCCCGCCTGGCGCAGCGGCGTTCGGGACTATTGGCGGATCGAGACGAAGGAAGGGCCGCGGCTCTGGCTCTTTCATACCCCCATGGCCCCGGCCTGGGCCGTGCAGGGGACATTCCTGTGACCGCCTATGCCGAACTCTGCGTCACCACCAACTTCACCTTCCTCACGGGCGCGTCGCATCCCGAAGAACTGGTGACGCGGGCGGCCGAACTCGGGCTGACGGCCATCGCGATCACCGACCGGAATTCGGTGGCGGGTGTAGTTCGGGCCTTCTCGGCCCTGAAGGAACTGACGCGGCTGCGGGAAGCCGAACATGCCGGTGACGAAGGTCCGGCGATCCGGTCACAGCGGGTTACCGATCCCTCCAGCCGGCAGCAGCTGTTAACCGGCCAGAACCAGACAGCTGCGGGGATCCAGCCGGAGAGCCGCCTGCCCCGCCTGATCCCTGGCGCCCGTCTCGTATTCACCGACAGCCCGGTCGAATGGCTGGCCCTGCCCACCGATATCGCGGCCTGGTCGCGGCTGACCCGGCTCCTGTCCCTCGGCAAGCGCCGTGCCCCCAAGGGCGAGTGCCATCTGCAGGAGGCGGATCTGCAGGACTGGGGCTTGGGCATGATCCTGATCGCACTGCCACCCGATGTGCTGGATGCCGTTTCCCCCGAGCTGCATCGGATCGAGATCAGCCTTCGACGGGTTTCCCGCAGGTTCGCCGGGCAATGCTATCTCGGTGCGGCGCCCTTCTATGACGGACAGGATCAGGAGCGGATAGACCGGATCGCCATCCTCTCTCAGGCCACCGGCCTGCCCAAGGTCGCTGTGGGAGAAGTCATGATGCACCGCTCGGCACGCCGCCCGCTGGCGGATGTGCTGACCTGCCTGCGCGAGGGTTGCACCATCGATACCATCGGCGAGCGACGGCTGGCCAATGGCGAACGCCGCCTGAAGGCCGGTGCCGAGATGGCCCGGATGTTCCATCGATACCCGGCGGCAATCCGCCGCTCGGTCGAGATCGCCGACCGCTGCGCCTTCCGGCTCGACCAGCTGCGCTACCAATATCCGGATGAAGCACAGGATGGCGAACCGGCACAGGCAAGGCTGGAGCGTCTGGTCCGAGAGGGGCTGCAGCGCCGGTATCCCGACGGTGCGCCGCCAAAGATCGTGACGCGGGTCGGGAAGGAACTGCGGCTGATCGCCGAGGTGGAATATGCGCCCTACTTCCTGACAGTCCATGACATCGTGGTCTTCGCCAGATCGCGTGGGATCCTTTGCCAGGGGCGCGGCTCAGCCGCCAATTCGGTGGTCTGCTATCTTCTCGGCATCACCGAGGTTCCGCCGGAGAGCATCACCCTGATCTTCGAGCGCTTCATCTCGAAGGACCGCGGCGAGCCACCCGACATCGACGTCGACTTCGAGCACGAGCGGCGGGAAGAGGTGATCCAGTGGATCTACGAACGCTATACCCGCGAGCGCGCTGGCCTGACCGCTGTCGTGATCCATTTCCGGTCGCGGGCTGCGATCCGTGAGGTCGGCAAGGTCATTGGGCTGAGCCAGGATGTGATCGCCCGGCTCTCGGGTCAGATCTGGGGATCATCCTCTTCGGCGCCGGGAGAGGACCGGCTGCGGGATGCCGGGTTGAACGCGGACAACTCCCGCGTCGCCCTGGCGATGCAGCTGATTGGCGACATCATCGGCTTTCCCCGGCACCTGTCGCAGCATGTCGGCGGCTTCGTCATCACCCATGGCCGTCTGGACGAGCTGTGCCCGATCGAGAATGCGGCCATGGAGGATCGCACCGTCATTGAATGGGACAAGGACGATATCGACGCGCTCGGCCTTCTGAAGGTCGATATCCTTGCGCTCGGGATGTTGACAGCAATCCAGAAGGCCTTCGGGCTGATCGAGGATCAGCGGGGCAGGAAGCTGACGCTGGCGAATGTCCCAGCCGAGGATGGTCAGGTCTATGAGATGCTCTGCCGCGCTGACGCCATCGGGGTCTTCCAGGTGGAAAGCCGGGCGCAGCTCAACTTCCTGCCTCGGATGCAGCCGCGCAAATTCTACGACCTGGTCTGCGAGGTCGCCATCGTCAGGCCAGGCCCGATCCAGGGTGGCATGGTGCATCCGTTCATCAATCGCCGACAGGGGAAGGAGAAGGTAGAGGATCTGGGCCCCGCGATGATGGAAGTGCTTGGACGGACCTACGGCGTTCCGCTGTTTCAGGAGCAGGCGATGCAGATCGCGGTGGTCGCGGCGGGCTTCTCGCCGGCGGAAGCGGACCGGCTGCGCCGCAGCCTCGCGACCTTCAAACGCATGGGAACCATTGGCTCATTCCGGGACAGGTTCATCAGCGGCATGCTGGCACGCGGCTATGACGCCGAGTTTGCCGCGCGCTGCTTTGCCCAGATCGAGGGCTTTGGCAGCTATGGGTTCCCGGAAAGCCACGCCGCGAGCTTCGCACGGCTGGTCTATATTTCTGCCTGGCTGAAGCATCATCATCAGGCGATCTTCACCTGCGCATTATTGAACGCGCAACCGATGGGTTTCTACGCACCGGCGCAGCTGATCCGGGATGCCCGCGATCACGGCGTCGAGGTGCGGCCGGTCTCTGTGAACCATTCGGAATGGGATTGCACCCTCGAGCGGCGCCCGGACGATGCGCTCGCCTTGCGGCTAGGGTTCCGCCAGATCAAGGGCATGCGGGAAGAGGATGCAGGCTGGATCGTCGCTGCCCGCGGCAACGGCTATCCCGATGTCGAGAGCCTGTGGCGGCGGGCAGGAGTTCATCCCGATGCGCTGGAGCGCCTGGCGGAAGCGGACGCCTTTGCCTGTCTGGGACAGAACCGGAGGGACATGCTCTGGCAAGCGAAAGCCCTGAGAGCGCCAAAGCCGCTGCCGCTGTTCGGCATGGATGGGGAAGGGGGCGCGGAACCTTCTGTGCATCTTCCGCAGATGACGCTTGGACAAGAGGTGATCGAGGACTATCTGACGCTTCGGCTTTCGCTGCGGGCTCATCCGCTGGAGCTGTTGCGGCCAAATCTGCCGGAAAGCCTTCCGCATCAACAGCTGTCAGAGGCGAAGGGCAGGGTGACCGTCACCGGCCTCGTCATCACCCGCCAGAGACCGGGAACAGCATCCGGCGTGGTCTTCGTCACATTGGAGGATGAGACCGGCGTTGCCAATGTCGTGGTCTGGAAGAAGGTCTATGAGGCTTTCCGAAAGGCGGTGATTGCGGGGCGTTTGCTGCGGGTGACTGGCAGGATCGAGCGGGATGGTGCCGTTGTTCACCTCGTTGCAGAGCAGATCGAAGATCTTTCGCCGCGCCTTGCGACGATCGGGCAGCAGTTGAAGATCGGGGCCGAGACCGAGCGGGCAGGGGAGACGGTGCGGCCGATCCGAACCGGGGGCAGGGCGGTCGCGCGGCATCCCCGCGAGCAGGCGCGAAAGTTGTTCCCCAGCAGGGATTTTCATTAAAGCCGGATGTGATGTCATCCGCGGATGACATCCGCACAGAAGAACTGCAGCCATGTCATCCGCGGATGACATCAAGTTGCGACCATCAGTTGGTTTAGCATTCGATCAACATTGAACGACTCAGATCTCTTCCCAAGCGTAATTGCGTGAAAGTATGCCGCTGGCTGGCGAATTTTTTCCGCTCGCTCGAGGATTGCTAGTAGGGTGGCAGCGGTGTTTTCACGACCTTGCCTAGTTTCTGCTCGATTGTACACAATACTCGATATGCCGATCCATGAGGCGATCTGATGTACTTGTGCTAGTACGTCATTCCATGTGGATAGACCTGACTGCAGCCAAGTCCCGGCCGTAGGGCAGGCGGTCCTGAGCTTTCTTAGCAGATTTTCTGCTGAGCTTAGATTTTTGGCTCTGATCTTGAGTTCTGTCCTATCTATTTCAATATCTTCTTCTTTTGACTTATGAATGTGCCCGACATTTTGCTGGTCGTTGGCCGACATTTTGTCTGCTTCTTCCGAGTTTGCCGTGATCGTGCCATTACATCTGCTACGAGCATCAGCGGCAACTTCCAGCGTTGAAAGCATGTGCTCCAACATGTCTATGGGGAGTTTCCGTCGAAGCACTTGCCTAAGCTGAGCATCTTTCGCGGGATCAATGCTGAGATGATCAGAGGCAGCAAGAAGAGACAGAATTTGTTGTCGCAACATCGCTGCATGCGATGCTCGCTTGCTCTCTTCCAGTGCAAAGGCCGAAATCTCAGGCGCTTTCTCAATGAGTGGGGACAGATCGAAGCCGAAGGCCAATGCCTTGTTCGTCGGTCCGCGAAGCTTGAACCGCTTCCTATTCGAACTATCATTGCGTCGAAGCAATCCTGCCTCAATGAGTTGAGAGACATGCCTTTGGAATGTGCGCTCGCATAGACCGTTTAGCCGCTCTAGAATGCTCTCGTTTGAGGCGAAGACAATCATCTGTCCGTCGCCTTCCCGGAGAAAAGAGAGAAGAGCTGCAAGGGTTGTTAGGTGCCCAGCCTTGAGCCCATAACTAGTCCGAGCATCTCGGAGGCTACGGAAAACTGACCACCAGGGTGCTATCTGCCGGTCGGTGTCAGAAAGCTTCTGAACCGAGCATGTGTCACGGGAAGAATGTTTCATAGTTGTTGCTCAGTGCCACCGCTGGCCATGAGTACCCAAAGCCTTCCAACGGGACACCCAGTCGAAAGGCATAAAAAGTCGCTCTGCCGAATCGGCAGTTCTTGACCATCAAGGGGAAGGGCTGCTAAAACTGAGCTACCACACGCAGTTTAGAGCTCTCCGGGGGATACTCTGGGGGGCTCTTATTGTTTGACGGTGACGTTCTGCTCCTCTGCTAAGCTGTTGAAGGTTTGGATCATTCCTCTGGCTTGCTTGTTGCGCGCCATTGGGAATGGAGTTGCTGGATAAGGGCTGGAGCATTCTGCTCAACCCAAGCACAGAATTCGGGAGCGTCCTTTCCGGACAGTGCCAAAAGCACCTCGTGACCTGAGCGTCTGACCTGTCCCAGTTTCGTACCGTCCTCGGTACTCACGCTGACAGGAGTGGATTTTTCGGTGATCTGCCCGGTTGGTTTGATCTTGGCCGAAGCGAGGATAATTTCGAAGCGCCGATCACTTGACGGTTCTTTGTCGAGGCGTGCCCTGACTTTCGCGGCGCTCTCGATCAGATCTATGCCGGTCTCGCGAGCAAGGTCGGCGAGTTCCATCCAGCGACGCCGTCCGATGTCGTGGGCCGGGCCAATTGCTTCGATAACAGACAGCGGGATAGCCTGTTGAACAATAGTCAACATGGAGAGTGCTTGGCGACTGATCCCAAGCGCGTCCTGTATAGTGCCGCTCTCGTAACCCGCATCGCGAAGAGCCCCCGCGAACACCGCTTTTTCAATGAAGGAAGGATTGACTCGAAGGCTATTCTCTTGGCCTTGCGCGACGACTGACGCTTCATCGTCGAGGCTGCGAACTAAAGCCTTTACGGGGATTCCCAACATGCGGGCCGCTGCAATGCGCCGCCGACCGTAAACTACTCGATACCTATCAGGTTCGGCCGATGGTCGGACAAGGATCGGAACTTGCTGGCCATGCTGTCGAATGCTCTCGGCGAGCGCCTGGATGGCATCTTCTTCAAGTGCAAGGCGATCACGTGGACCGTCCTCGATGATGACGGAAGGATCCAAATCCCGGATAGAGTTTGCACTCATCTCCAGCAAACCCCCACGCAGCGCGCGTGCGGAACGAATTCTGGGTTGCCCGGTTTCTTCAACCGGATGCCCTTGAATGTCCGTAGCAGTGGACGAAGGGACACCAGCTTTGATGTTTTCGAAAAGCTTACGTGCCATTAGCGCCCCCAACCCTTCTGGATAACTGCTTCCAGTTCGTCCGCGACAGCGTTTACGCTGTTAAGCGCTCGCTCCAGTGTAGTTCGAACAAGTTGCTTGGGATCAACCTCATAAACCGTTTGATGGGTCATTCCAGCATCACTGATTGCTGTCGACTTGAGCATAGGGTTGACCATGACCAAGCCGCCGAGAAGGTGACGCAAGTAGCTTGCCATTTGCGTCTGCGGGCCGTCAGAGGGTTCGTAGCGGGTGATGAGGAATTTGAGGAAATCCCATTCCTGCGAACGTCCAGTACTCTCGTTGATGGCGCGCATGGTTTCAGCTGCCAACTTGAGAAATTGACTCATACTCGCAATGTCCAGCATGCCGGGAACCACAGTTACGAGGAGGCCATTCGATGCGGCAAGCGCTGTCAATGTAGTAAAGCCAAGCTGGGGAGGGCAGTCGATCAAGACCAGATCGTAGTCGTCCTGCACACTCATGAGCGCTTCGGTGAGCCTTACGGCGAACAGAGAGTGCGCAGCCCGGCCCATCGCATTTTGGCTAAGAGCATTTGCCGTCTCGGTTTCGTATTCTGCAAGAATGAGGCTGGCAGGTGCGATGTCCAGATTCGGAAAATAGGTCTTGCGGATGACTTGCTTCAGATCTGCGCGCCGAATTCCAGCGCTAGGATCCTCATACGCGAGGGCGTCATAGATGGTTAACTCGCCCTCTTTTTCGAAGTCCAGTTCTGGTCTGTATCCGAAGAACGTAGTGAGGCTGCCCTGGGCGTCCATGTCGATGGCAAGCACTCGGTAGCCACGCAACGCATAACGCTGTGCGAGGTGTATGCAGGTCGTGGTCTTCGAGCTTCCGCCCTTAAAGTTCACGACCGAAATGACCTGTAACTCGTCATCTCCGCGACGGCCGGGCTTATAGGTTTCAGCGTTCTTTCCGGTGCGGAACATGATATCGCGGATGGTGGCGAGCTCTTCCGCGGAATAGAGGCGATGCCCGCGCGCATCGGTCTCGACCTCGGGGAAGGAACCATCCTTGTGTCGAGTTCGCAGATTTGAAGCGGTGATCCCAGTGAACTCAGAGACTTCGCCGGCAGTGAACTTTCGAAGGCTCTTCCTCTCGCTCGGCATGTAGGCGCGCCGCATCTCTTGGTCGAGGGACGCGGCCAGAACGTCAGAATAGTGGCTGATCATGTCCACATTGACACTCAAGCCATCAGGCGAAGTGTTGCTTTGATCGTTCATCTCTGCTCCGCTCGTTCGGCCGTTCACGGCTCTTAGTGAGTTGTTGACGGTGTGAAGGGCAAAAGAGCCCTGTCCAGCGTCGGAATCAGAAATGCCATGCAACTAGCGATCAAGCAAACCTTTTTTCACCGACGATGAAAGCTCGCAAGCGAGGTCTGTATGTTGGGGCAGCTTCAATATGTTGATAATCATATCGAATCTGGGTCAATTTGTAGAGATACCTGATGAGAGCGGGTGTATCCACACACGAGCAGCAACAGTTGAGAGGGGGGCGAAGTTCCTCCTTGCAAGGGGTCGATTCGCTGAAAGTCGATCTTGAAGCAGTTACAGACCCGCCGCTTTCGTTAAGTTTATCCGGAACAGGTCGCGGCGGCGCTGATACCTGCGGGTCATCTCGGCGCTGGCATGGCCGAGCTGCTTCTGGACGTGGCGCTCGTCCACCTCGGCCGAAGAGGCAAGACCTGCGCGCAGCGAATGGCCCGAGAAGAAGGCAGGGCGGTCTTTCGCGGGCAGGTCTCCGCGAAGCCCGGCCGCCTGTGCGGCCCGCTTGACCAGCCGCGCGACCTCGCGGTCGTTCAGCCGTAGCGGCCCGGGCTCCCTTCCCTTTCCAGTGATACGGCGGAACAGCGGCCCTTGGCTGATCCGCGCGAGTTTCAGCCACAACTCCAGCGCCTCGACCGGGCAGGTGGCGGGTGAGGAGCCGCGGCCGATCTCGACCTCACGCCAGCCGGTCTTGCCGCGCAGCGTAACCAGCAGCCCGCCGGACAGAACCTCGACCCAGCCGCGCCCATCCGCCGTTTGGTCACGACTGACATCAAGCCCGGTGATTTCGGACCGCCGCAAGCCCCCGGCAAAGCCGATCAGCAGCATGGCCCGATCCCGCAGCCCGCGCAGCGTGCCCCGGTCGCAGGTTTCCAGCATCGCGAGCAGATCCTCGGGCAGGATCGCCTCTTTCTGGCGCGGCGGCGCGGCATGGCTGTTGCGGATCCCAGCCAGAACCGTGGCTATATGGCGGTCGCGCCGGTCCAGCTTCAGCCCGCGCTGCGTATAGGCCCAGACCAGTGCCGACAGTCGCCGTTCGATGGTCGAGACCGCGTTCTTCCGACCGCCGACCGATTTCGTACCGCTGGCGCAGGCGGTGATGTAGAGACCAGTGATCTGTGGATCAGGGTGCGTGGCCTTCAACCCCTCGC
This sequence comes from Paracoccus sp. IB05, assembly GCF_016405985.1. Lineage (GTDB taxonomy): Bacteria > Pseudomonadota > Alphaproteobacteria > Rhodobacterales > Rhodobacteraceae > Pseudogemmobacter. The sequence continues at coordinate 375 of NZ_JAEFCF010000037.1, read as the reverse complement.
GCCGGCACCAGCCGGCAAAATGCTTCCAGTCGGCGGCATAGGCCTTGCGGGTATTGGCCGAACTCGCCGCGTCGGCATAGGTCCGCGCCCGCTCTGCCAGATCGCGCAAAGCAGGGGGCTGATGATCGGAAGGGGCAGGGGTGGGGGCTGCCTGTTCCACATTCTCCTGATTGATCACATCATCAGCCATCGGGACACCTCCGGTCTGGTAACGTCGGCGGCCCTGCCTCTATCTGCAGGCCGGCATGCCAACAGGAAGGCCGAAAGCCCGTCGAAATCCTGCGGGCAAAGGAACCGTGATGGACGGCAACGGGCGTGAATGTCGGTCTGCCGGAGTTATTGAGACTTCGGTCCATTTGTTTTCAATGGTTTGCC
>NZ_JAEFCF010000036.1 GCF_016405985.1 Paracoccus sp. IB05 | reverse complement strand
ATGATTTCCAGCGGTTTGCCTGCGGCAAGAGCAACGGCGGCACGGGTACGCATGGGTCAGGTCCTTAACATGCTGTCTTTGTGACGCCATGCCGCCGGACGGATCCGGGGCATGGCGGGGTTTCGGGCTGAGATCCCCGGTCCGGAAAGCGTGTTACACCGCTCCGGACGCGGGGGCATCGCTCAGGCGGGAAGAGCGCCGGATTTTTTCGCGGCATGGGTGGCGATCGCGTCCATCAGCGGCGGCGACAGCGCGTCATAGGGTTCCAGCCCCAGTTCGCGCAGCCGGCCCCGGATGCCCTCCATCCGCGACGGATCCACACCGGATTCGATCACCGAGGAAACAAAGGCCGCGAATTGCGGCTCCGACCAGCCCGATTGGTCCGAAAGCTCGGTATGCACGAAATCGAGACCGTAGAACGGGTGTTCCTTATTCTCGATCCGGCCATACATATGCGCGCCGCAGCCTGTGCAGGCGTGGCGCTGGATCGGCGCGGCCGCATTCACGATCTTCAGCTTGCCCTCATTGGCGGTGACGCTGACCGCGTCGCGCCCGACAACGGCGATCTGCGCGAAGACCGAACCATCGGGTTTCCAGCATTTGGTGCAGCCGCAGACATGGTTATGCGCGGTCTGCGCCGAGACCTTCACCTCGACCCGGTCGCTGGCACAATTGCAATGCAAAGTGCCACCGCCGAAGCCGGCAGATCCCTTTTTCACGCCGCCATCCACCGCAGGATGGATTTTCACATTCTCATAGGTCACGATATGTTCCTCCCCGGCCACAGCGGCCTTGTTATCTGCACTATTGAACGCGGCCCGGCTGGCGACAATTCAGCCAAAGGTGTGAGGCGGCGCCGCAGAAGCCGGCTGTGGCGGCGGCTGTGACGGCCGCCCGTAGATCTGCGATTCGAGCCGCGTGAGCCTTTCCGGCGCCGCGCCCGCCTCGCCCAGCAGGCGGCGCAGGGTCAGAAGATCACCTTTGCGCCAGGCCTGCCAGCGCCGGATCAGCGCCAGCGGCGCGTAGCGCGCCCGGAGCCGGCGCAGCGCCTGACCGCTCCGATCCGGGCGCAGCCGCCAGGCGGCAAGGCCAGAGCCCAGGGCAAGGCCAAGCGCCACCATGGCCGCCAGCGCCAGCGCCTGTCCGGTCCCGATCTGCCCGCGCGGCACCTGGCCGGTGTAGAAACTGGCATAGCCGATGGTGAGCGCGGGAATTTCGACCGTCTCGATCCGGCGCGACCGGGTGTTGAACCAGGGGATCTTCACCGGCTCCAGCACACCCGGCTCGCCGGTATGGGGGCGGAATTGCCAGGACCAGATCACCTCGGTCTCTGGCCCGGTCTCGGTGCGGATCAGCTCGCGCCTTGTGGGGGCGGCAAAGGTGATCAGCCAGTTTTCTGACACGACGGGCCGGGGCGGGATCTGTTCGGGCAGCGCATCAGCCACCCGCAGCCGGATCACCCGGGTCACGGTCTCTCCATCGGCAAGATGCGCAGGGTCAGTGGACAGCTCTTCGGTCAGGTCAATCTCTGACGCTGCGAAATGCCAGCCTTTCAGCGCCGGGAACTCTCCTACCGAGAGCATCAGCGGTGGTGCCACCACCAGCGCATCCTCACGCTGACTTTGCCTGTTGATGATGGTCAGCTGATGGCGCGCCGGGCCGAATTGCAAAGGCCCCGCCCGCTTTGGCCAGAGCGCCAGCCTGCGCTCCATCACGATCTTCGGCAGGCCGTCGATACGCTCCTCATGCCAGTCATCGGGATGGGTCTGGATCCAGTCGAACGCCGTGCTGGGGGTGATCTCCAGCTTTTCATTGGCGATCTTGTAGTCGTAAACGGCGCGGATGATGACCGGGATCATCTCACCCACCACCGGTTGCGGGCCGTCGCCATCGCGCAGGATGGACAGCTTCAGACCGGCCTCGGCGCCAGCCGCAAGGGGCAGCGCCAGCAGCGCGAGGATCAGAGCCAGCAGCCTTACCATGGGTCCCCCTGATCCGGCGCGGTCAGCCCCATCGAAAGGCGCCGCAGATGTTCGGCCTCGAGCCGCAGGCGCAGAAATTCACCGGGATCGTCCTGGATGCTTTCAAGCCAGGTGCCATCCGCGACCCGGCCACCGGCATCAAGCGGTTTCCCCAGTCGCTTGATCTCGTCAAAGGGAACGCCGGTCGGGCTGGCGATCACCTTCGCGGCGATCCGCCCGGCGGCATTGGCCTCGCCCAGATGCGGCGGCACCAGCGCATTGACGGCGTTGCGGTTTTCGCGAGCGATACTGTCGGCGGGATTGGCGAAAAGGACGGCATCGAAATAGGCGAGCGACAGTGGCAGATCGCCGGTCATCGCGAGCGACAGGCCCCGGTTATAGGTCGAGACCCGGCCCGCCACGCGAAAGGCGTCATCCGCCGCCTGGTATTCGCCTGCCTGATACAGCGCGACACCCCGGATCGCAGGATCTTCGAGCAGGGGGGCGGCGAAAGCGGGCAGACCCGCAAGGATCAGAAGCTTTGCCAGCGGCGCCTTGCCCGCCAGCACGAGGGCCAGAAGCCCGGACAGGAGAAGGGCGAGCCGCATCAGCGCCACCTCAGGAACAGCGGGAACAGGCAGGCCAGCGCCAGCACCAGCAGCCATGGCCCGAGATCGCGCATCCCGGCGCCGGCGACATCTTCGCGCGCCAGTTTCGCGCTGCGGGCGCGGGTGATCGCGGTGGAAAGACCCGGGATATCCGCAAATGCATAGCTCTCGCCGCCGCCCGCCCGGGCAATGGCTGCAAGGCCCGCCGCATCCTGAGCCGGAGCGGCAACGGCAGGGGTCAGGGCCAGCCCCCAGACCCTGGCGCCATCGCTGGCGAGGCGCGCGGCCTCCTCGGTGGCGCGCGGGCCGCTGCCGCCGCCATCGGTGACAAGCACCAGATCGACACCGCCCGGCAGGCTGTGCCCCTCTCCATCCGCTGTCGAAAACAGATCGCGCGCCATGGCCAGCGCGATATCAGGACGGCTGCCGGCAATCGGCGCGGTTTCGCGGTCCAGAACGCCGATCAGGCTGAGGAGGGTATCGCTGTCGGTGGTGGGCGCCGAGGCAAGCCAGGCATCGGCAGTGTAAAGCATCATCCCAACAGGGCGCCCCGCCGCTGCGGTGATCAGCCCGGCCGCCGCTGCCTGGAGGTCTGACAGGCTTCGCGCCTCGGAGACCACCGAGGGCGAGAGGTCCAGCATCAGAACCAGCGGATCCAGCGCGCGCAATTCGGTTCTGCCGGCCTGGGGCACCGCAGGGCCCGACAGCGCAAGGGCCGTCACCCCGACAGCAATAAAGGGCAAGAGCATAACCCGGGTTCCGGCGCTGTTGCGCAGCCAGCCCAGGTGCAGGAGCACCGGGATCAGCGCCGGATCGGTGACAGCCGTCCAGGCCCCGCGCCGGTTGCGCCGCAGCGCGAAAGCCGCCAGCGCCAGCACCGGGATCAGCGCCAGCAGCCAGGCGGGCCGCAACAGCAGAAAGCCGCTCATCCCCATCGCCTCCAGCCGGCGACGAGGGTCAGGAACAACGCCAGCGCGGCGGGCCAGGTCCAGACCGGATGCGGCACTTCGACCGGCGGGCGCTTTGTGGGGTTGGGCTCCAGCCGGTCAAGCGCCCCGGCCATCGCCTGCAGATCGGCGGTCGTGCGCACGCGGAAGGTCTCGCCGCCGGCCTCTTGCGCAATGGCGCGCAGCATCGCCACGTCCACCGCGTCACGGGCGGCGGGCCGGGTCTCCAGATCCTCGGGTCCAAGGGCGACGGTGTGGATCCGCACCCCGACCTTTTCTGCAAGGCCGGCGACAAGGCGGGCATCTGTGCGGTCCCCCGTCTCGCGCCCGTCCGAAAGCAGCACGATCACCCTGGCATCCGAGGCCTCGGCAAGGCTGCGTTTGAGCGCAAGGCCCAGCCCTTCGGAAATCGCGGTCGAGCGCCCGGTCAGCCCGATCTCTGCCTCATCCAGCGCCCGGCTGACCGCTTTCAGATCATAGGTCAGGGGGGCTGCGACATAGGCGCGGTCGGCAAAGACCACGAGGCCAATCCGGTCGCCGCTGCGCGCCGCGATGAAGGATTTCGCCACCTGTTTCACCGCCTCAAGCCGGGTGACCGTGGCGCCGTCCAGGGCAAAATCGGGCGTCGCCATACTGCCCGACATATCCAGCGCGATCATGATATCGCGGCCAGAGGCGCTTTGATCGGGCATCAGCACGACCCGTTCCGGCCCGGCCAGCGCAAGGCAGAGGCTGGCCCAGATCAGCGCCAGCAGCAAATGCGACCGGCGATGGTCCGGCGCCTCGGTGGGGCGGGCGACAGCGGCGATGCCTTCGGGCAGTTCCATCACCTGACCACCGCCGCTTTGCACCGGCAAGAGCCGCGCCAGCAGCGGCAAGGGCAGCAACAAAAGGGCGAGAGGCGTGGCGAATGTGATCACGGGGCGGCCCGCCGCCTGCGTTGCCGGATCAGCGCCTCCAGCCGGGCAGGATCAGCGCCTTTGCGGGAATAGAGATCCTGGCGCAGATCCTCGGGCAGCGGGCGTCCCGTTGCGGTTGCAATCCGGGCGAGGGCAAGGCTGCGTTCCGCCTCGGGCAAAGCCGCCGCCGCGGCGAGCCTCGCGCGCATGCGCGGCACTGCCGGGCGGCGGCGCAGCAAGGGCATGGCCAGCGTCAGGATCAGCGCGGCGAGGATCAGGCCCAGGCCAAAACCCGCCAGCAAATCGCCTGCGCCAGGGGCGGCAAAGGCCTCAGGCAGACGCGGCGGATGCAGGCTGTGCAGCAGATCGTCATTCATGGCGATGATCCGGCAGTGGAAATCCGGCGCACGGCCTGGCCCGGCACCTGGTAGCGCGCGGCCCGCGCATCCCGTTCCGCCGGCAGCGGATCAAGGCGCAGATGCCCGGCCTCGCCCGCGCGGGTAATACAGGGCATTGCCATGGCCGGCGGCGCGGTCTCTGCCGCGTCTTCGATCAGCAAAAGCTGCAACGGGCCGCGCGCGCGCAAGGCGGCAAGGGCGGCATCCAGCCCTTCACCCGGCAGATCCAGGCCGGTGGCAAGCAGGATGCCGGCGCCGCGTGGCACCTGGCGGGCCAGTTGCGCGAGCGCGGGGGCCAGCGCCAGGCTTTCTCCCTTTCCCGGGCCGGCCCGCTCCAGCGCTGCGGCATGGGCATCGGCCAGGCATGCCGCCACCCCGGCCATGCCGCGATGCCGCGGACGGGGCAGCCGGATCTGGGGCCCGTCATCGGTCAGCACCGCTGCCCCGACCGCGCCACCCGCCAGAATGGCCTTCCACCCGGCCAGCATCAGCGCCTCTGCTGCCGCGACCGAACGCAGCCGGCCCCGGGTTCCCCAGAGCATCGGACGCCGGAAATCCGCAAGCAGCATCAGATTATACTCGCGATCCTCATGAAAGCTGCGCAGCTGCGGCGCGCCGGTTCTTGCAGTGGCGGCGGCATCGATATGGCGCGGATCATCGCCCTCGGCAAAGGGGCGCAATTCGCGGATCTCATGGCCATTGCCCCGGCGGCGGGTGGCGGTATTGCCCGGCCGTTCGGCGAGGCTCGCCGCATCGCGCAACTCTTTCGCGGCCAGCGGTTCCAGCGCCATCAGCCGCCCGGCGCTGAGCCCTGCGGGATCGGCAGCAGCACTGGCGCGGGGGGGATCACCACGGACGAACATGGGCCAGCAACCGCTCGACAAGGTCTCGGGGGCCGAGACCTTCGGACACCGCGCGCCAGCTGGGGATCAGCCGGTGCGAAAGCGTATCTGCCGCCAGCGCATCGACATCTTCCGGCAGCGCGTTGTCGCGCCCCAGCAGTGCCGCCCGCGCCCGCGCGCCTGCCGCCAGCGCCAGCGTGCCGCGCGGCGAGACCGCATGTTCGATCAGCCCGTCCAGCGGGCCCCCCGCTGTTTCCCGCGTTGCCACCACCAGCCGCACGATGAAATCCTTCAGCGCCGGCGCAAGGAAGATGTCTGCGACAGCCGCCCGCGCGGCGCGGATCGTTTCGCCATCCAGCTTTTCGGCAGGCGGCGGCGGCGCTTCTCTGGCCTCGCTCTCGACGAGATCAAGGATGGCGCGTTCTGTGGCAGCATCGGGCAATTCGAGGTTCAGATGCAGCAGGAAGCGGTCAAGCTGCGCCTCGGGGAGCGGGAAGGTGCCCTCATGCTCGATCGAATTCTGCGTGGCGACCACCATGAATGTATCCGGCAGGCGGCGGGTGACCCCCGCCGTCGTCACCTGGCCCTCGCCCATGGCCTCCAGCAGCGCCGATTGGGCCTTGGGGGGGGCGCGATTGATCTCATCCACCAGCACCAGATCGTGAAACACCGGCCCCGGCTGAAAGTCGAAGCGACCGCCATCGGGGCGGAAGATCTGGGTGCCGACGATATCCGAGGGCATCAGGTCAGGGGTGCACTGGATGCGGGCGAAGCCGCCGCTCAGCCCCTGCGCGACGCGCTTCACCGCGCGGGTCTTGGCAAGGCCGGGTGGCCCTTCGATCAGCACATGGCCACCGGTCAGCAATGCGATCATCAGCCGCTCGACAAGGACGTGATGGCCAATCAGCCCCGCCGAAACATCACGTGCCAGCGCGGCCACCTGCCGGAGCGGCGCGGGATTACCGGGATTACCGTCAGCTGTCACCTTCCACCTCCGGGATCAGGGTCCGCAAGGGTCAGACTGTCAGCCTTTGCGCTTCGGGGCCAGCGAGGCGTCACCATACTTTGGAATGACGACGGCTCCGGCATATCGGGCAGGGCTGTGGCGGCTCCGGCAGAGGTGGCCGGCGGTTTGCGCGGCCTGGAACAGGCCATCCTGAAAGCGGGCGCGATGGAGATTGCACAATGCGGCACGATTGCTGATCTCACCCCAGAGGGCGAGCCACCCCCGGGCCGATGCGGACAGCGGGCGGGGCGCGCAACCCGGAGCAACAAACCCGCAAGCGCTTCCCGAGCCGGGATTTCAAGCGAGCTTAATGCGCGTGAAATTACTGCGCCCCGGAAAACACGGAAGGCACAGGCGCGATCCGGGTAACTGTCCCCCCGCATCGAAGGCCTCTGGATCTGCTGTTCCGCACCGCCCCTGGAGGTGTCTCCCGGCGACGGTGAGCAAAAGCGGGTCGGTCCTGCCTGCAACGTGAAGGGTTCTGCAGGATGACAGGGCAGCGTGACCTCTTTGGCGGCTCAGGTCTCATCCGCACGTCGGGCCGCATCAGGCGTCGCGGGCAGGTCTTTGCCGAACGGCCCCCGGAGGAGGGACAGGCAATCACCGCGCGGATGAAATCCGCACGCAGAAAGCGTCGCTGGTGTCATGGCGCGCAAGGCTTTGGGTGTGACCTGATCCGCGAGCTGGTGAAATGCGGGGGCGGCGGCCTCGCGCCCTGTGGGCCATCAGCGTCATTGCCAGGCGGGCATTACCACGGCTGCCGTTCAGCCTGGGATGCAGCAAGGCCCGGTTGGCCTGTAACAGTTACCACCCCGAAGGCCTGCCTGAACCCGATCCTGCCTGCCGGTGTGATCTCCAGCGCCCGTGTGCCTGCGCGGCGTCGCACCCAGACCTGATCCAGCGCATGGCTGCAGATCGCGGCGCCCAGGGCACCCGCCAGATGCGGGCGGCGCTCGCTCCAGTCCAGACAGGGGCGGCAGAGCGGGCGGGTGCTGCGGGCGGGTGCGAGAATGCCGAGCGCCTGCATCTGCGCCCGGCCAACCTCGGTCAGGGCAGCGGCATCGCCGTCGATCTCTACCGCCCCGCTGGCGCGCAGGGCATCGGCGATGCTGACACCAAGTCCCCCCGCGAGATGGTCATAGCAGGTGCGCGCCTGCCGCAGGGCCGCGTCCCTGGGGCCAATCCGGGGTATGGTCCGGGCCAATGTCACACCGCCTGCGATCTGCATGACGCTTTCGATCATCCGCGCGACATCGGCGCCGGCAAGGCGGTGATAGCGATGGCGTCCCTGCTTTTCCGCCGTGATCAGCCCGACCGAGGTCAGCCGGGCAAGATGGCCGCTGGCCGTCTGCGGCGTGATGGCAGCCAGGTCGGCCAGTTCGGCGGCGGTCAGGGCGCGCCCGTCCATCAGGGCCGCCAGCATGGCGGCACGCGCAGGCTCGCCCACGGCGGCGGCCACTTCGGCAATGCGATTCGATGTGGCCATGGGGCTCCTCCGGTTGGGGGCAGTTTAGCGCAAAGCGGTGTCGGATGCTTCGGGTTTCGCCGAAGCATCCCAGGCCGGGTTGCAGGCATAACCGGCACGAGATCAACGAGAGTTCCCCATGACCCTGCCTGCCCGCACCGCCCGTCCGTTCTTTGGCTGGCATGTTGTCGCCGCCACGTTCCTGCTGGCTATCTTCGGCTGGGGCGTGGGGTTCTATGGTCCGCCGGTATTTCTTTACGCGGTCGTCGCGCGGACCGGCTGGCCGGTGACACTGGTCTCGGCAGCGGTGACGGTGCATTTCCTGTTCGGGGCCGGGGTGGTGGCCAAACTGCCACGCCTTTACCGGCGCTTTGGGGTGCCGGTTGTGACGGTGACCGGCGCGGTGTTGCTGGCGGTCGGCATCCTCGGCTGGGCGCTGGCGGCACAGCCATCGCAGCTGTTTCTGGCGGCCTTGGCCAGTGGAGCGGGCTGGGTCGCGATGGGCGCCGCGGCAGTGAATGCGCTGATCGCGCCCTGGTTCAGCCTGCGCCGTCCTGCCGACCTGGGCTTGGCCTATAACGGCGCAAGCTTTGGCGGCGTCATCTTCTCACCGCTCTGGATCGCGCTGATTGCGGGGATCGGCTTTGTTCCTGCAACCCTGGCCATCGGCGGGGTCATGGTTGTCGCGGTTGGGGTGCTGTCGGTGCTGGTGTTCCGGCACACACCGGACAGCCTGGGGCAAACCCCGGATGGAGGGGCGCACCCGCGCCCGCACACCGTTCCGGAAACGGTGGCGCGCAGATCCTTCCTGCGCGACCGCAAATTCCTGACCCTGGCCGCGGGCATGATGCTGGGGCTTTTCGCCCAGATCGGGCTGCTGGCGCATCTGTTCTCGCTGTTGGTTCCGGTGCTGGGTGAGGGGATGACGGGCCTTGCGATGGGCGGTGCCACCCTCGCCGCGATCCTTGGGCGGACCCTGGTCGGCCAGATGATGCCCGCGAATGCCGACCGTCGCCTTGTCGCCTGTGCCAGTTACGGCGTGCAGGTGATCGGCTCGCTCATGTTCATTATGGCCGCCGGCGATGCTGATCTTTGGCTGTTCCTCGGCATCGCGCTGTTCGGGCTGGGGATCGGCAATGCCACATCTTTGCCGCCCCTGATCGCGCAGCAGGAGTTTTCCCCGGCAGAGACCGCCCGCGTGGTACCGCTGATCGTCGCCATCGGTCAGGCGGGCTATGCCTTTGCACCGGCCACGTTCGGATTGCTGCGCCCGGGCGACATGGCAGGCGCAGAGGCCCTGTTCCTCAGCGCCGCCGCCATTCAGCTGGCCGCGATCGGATGCCTGGTTTTGGGGCGAGGGCCAAGGCTGAGATGCCCGCACTAAAAGCCGGGCCAAAGCCGCTATGACGGGAACCCGGCGCCACCGGAGAGCGGCGTTGCCACAAGGGTGCTCTCCGCGTCGATTGAACTGCCTGGGCAAAACATCTCTCGCCCGGTTCCCGTCTGACTGGCTGGGACCGCGTATTGCCTCTGGCCCAATGGTCAGCCCCAGAACCGGTCTTCGGCAGCCTGATCCTCCGAGAACTGCCGGACCTCGCGGATCCTGCCGCCTTCGATCCAGAGAAGGCCGATGCCGTTCATCGCCATTTCGGCGCCCTTGTGGCTGGCGCGGACCGGTATGACGGCCACGGTTGAGGCTGGGGTCTTTATCGACATATTGCGCACCGACCGCGCCGCCATCCTCGGTGGTCTGCCGGTCAGTTTCGCAGCCACCGGCTCGGCCATGGTCGGGGGCAGCCTCGCGACCAATACAGGCGGGGCGCATATGCTGCGGGCGGGGATCGCTGCCCGACGCCTGCCTGGGCTGGAAGTGGTGCTGGCCGATGGCAGCGTGGTCTCGCGGCTGGATGGTCTGCACAAGGACAATTCCGGCCTGAACCGGATGCAGCTCTTCACTGGCTCTGAGCGCTGTCTGGGGATCATCACCAAAGCGGATCTGAAGACCTAACCGCTGGCAGTCTCGACCGCGACCGCGCTGCTTGCGGTCACGGACCCTGCACCCGCGCTGGAGCTTTACGGCCTTGCCACCGACCGCATGGGCGAGCGCCTTTCGGCCTTTGAGATCATCTCGGCTGCGGCCAGCCTCCGTGCCGGTGACAGGATGGGAGTGGCATGCCAGGTCACCGTGCAGGACGGATGGCTTTTGCTGATCGAAGCCAGCTCAACCGCGCCGGATAGCGCGCCGGAGTTTGAGGCGCTGATCGGTCAGGCCTTTGAGGCCGGTCTCTGCCATGACGGCACGATTGCCGCGAATGAAGCACAGCGCCGCGCGATATGGCATCTGCGCGAAAGCCTGAGCGAGGCCGAGGCCGCCAGCGGAACCTCGGTAAAGCACGATGTTTCGGTGCCCGTCGCCAGGATCCCCGGTTTCCTGCTGAAAAGCCGGTCCGTGCCGGAGGATCTCGCCGCGCAGACCGGTGCCCGGCTGCAACCGCATGTCTTCGGCCATATCGGAGATGGCAATCTGCATTTCAACATTCTCACCGACCGGCCCGGGGCCACAGGCACCCTGAACCGCGCCGTGCATGATCTGGTGATTGCCTGCGGTGGTTCGGTGACGGCCGAACACGGTGTTTGGCAGCTACCGCCTTACCGAGGTCGGGCGCCTGCTGCCGGCCGCGCAGCTGGCGTTGCAGCGCCGGATCAAAGCGGCGCTCGATCCGCTGAACCTCCTCAATCCCGGCAAACTCATTCCCGGAGCCTGATCCGTGACAGAGCAATTCGACTAAATCAGTCCGGGTGGCGGCACGGCGGGCTGCGTGCCGGCGAACCGGCTGTCAGAGGATGGCCGCCACCTGGTGCTGCTGGTCGAAGATGGCGGCGCGCCGAAAAGCATGTGGATCGATATCCCGGCGGGCTTTTCCAAACTGCTTGTCGATCCGGTTTACAACTGGCGTTTCACCTCGGAGCCCGAGCCGGCGACCTATGACCGCCAGATATCCATCCCGCGCGGCAAGGGCCTTGGTGGCTCGACCCTGATCAACGGGATGATCTGGGTCAGGGGCCAGGCGCGTGACGTCGGCCAATGGGCGCAGAAAGGGGCACCCGCCGCAATGGCCAGGCCATCTATCACAATGCCGGAACGGCAAATCTGGGCACCGACCCGATGGCAGTGGTTGACCCGTCGCTGAAGCTGCACGGCCTCGCGGGGCTGCGCATTGCTGGCGCGTCTGTGGTGCCGACAGTGGTTGCCGGCAACACCCGGGCGGCCCTCTGCATGATTGCGGAAAAAGCCGCCGATCTGATCCCTGGATCTGTCAGCTGACGCTGGCGCACACCTTCATGATGCAGCTGCACCGATTATCTCTGGCGTCGCGACATCCTCCGGGCGATCAGCATGACGCCCTCCCAGGCCAGCCCGAGCAATCCGCCTCCAAGGAAGAAAAGCGAAATCAGCATCAGCCAACCCATGACTGCCATCGTGTAAAGCACGCCGCCGATATCGGTTCCGAACAGGATACAAGGCTGTGCAAAGCCCTCATGCAGCGCGCAGCCGTTCCAGTCCGCAATCAGCCCGGCCAGGGCCACCGAAGCGAGTGGCGCGGTCCCGATGACGACCATCAGGATCAGCAGCCAGATCCGGCGCGACGTCTTCACCCCGGCATCCTGATCATGCGCGGCGGCGGTTCAGGGCCGCAGCTGCCGCCAATGCGGCGAGGCCCGCGCCGATCATCGCCCAGTCAAGGAGATGCGCCGTCAGGTCGCCCTGATTGGCCTGCGAGATCCGGAGCGCTGCCGCCTGGGCATCATCGCCCGATGCCTGGGCCTCCATCATCGCCACCATGCCGGTATCGCTGCATTTCGGCAGCAAAAGCGCCAGGGCTTCGGCATCGGTGCCGCTTTGCGCGCGGACCTGTTCTTCGCACCGCGCCTGGTCTGCCGCGCTGACACCCGCACCGGCAAATTGTCGATAGCCGCCGAAGCCAAGCAATGCGAGACCGATGATAACAAGAAGAAGTTTCCGCATGACGCCGTCCATTTCGTATGTTTCCACGCCCTTTAGCACAGATGTTCTGCGGGAACAGTCACGCCCGGATCCCGGTCGGACATATCCCGTGTCGCTCGGCAGGATCACGCCGGATGCTTCGCGTCCCTGCTTGGAACCGGCCCCCTTCCGGTCCATCCTGCCCGAGATCGGCAGCCGGCCTGTGATCGTGGCCCGGGACATCACCATTTGCGAGTTTTAATGATCAGGATCACGCTGCCCGCCCTTGCCTTGCTCTCAACCGCATTCTGTTTTCCGGCCCTGGCGCAGGAGCCTGTGCCCCATCAGCCGCTGGAGACCCGCCATGTCTGTGCGGCGCAACCCGTTTACGTGACACCAGCCGGGGCGGAAGCGCGCGAACTGGCGGCGGGCGAAGCGGTTTCCTTGCGCGACGTAACCTTCGGCCCGGATGGCGCGGCATGGTTCGCGCTGGATTATGCGACCGGCAAGGGGCTTGAACGGGCCGTGGGCTATCTGGAGATTGCCGGGGTCACGCATTTCTGCCCCCCGACGCCTGCCCGTGATGGTCAGGAGCAGCGCTATCTCGCGCCGCCGAACACCTGCCATCTTGTTGCGGGCCACGCCGATACGCTTTCGGGGCTGAACGGTCTCGCGGCCTCCCTGCCTGCCTTTGGCCCCTCTGCATCCGGGTATCGGCTGCAGGCGGGCGGCTATGCGCTGGTCTTGGGTCTTCTGAGCACCGGGGCCAGCGAAAGGACAATCCGCCTTTCCGATCAGCTGCCAGAGGGCAGTTCCTGTGTCTCCGGTGCCGGTTTCAGTGCGGCGCTGATCCGGGAGGACGCCGGATTTGTCGAGGCCGGGCAGGGCGGGGGGCAGGAAGCGGCGGCATTGCTGGCCGAGGCCCGTCAGGCCGGGGATCCTGCGGGGATGAAACAGGCCTGCGATCTGGGCCTCGGCACGGCCTGCACCGCATTTGCCAGCCTGATCTATGACGCGCCGGAAGGGCCGGGCCGTGGGCCGGCTGTGGTCACACGCTATGCTCTGCTGGGCTGTATGGCCAAAGACCTGGAGGGGTGCCAGCTGGCGATCAACCGGCAGGACAATACGACAGAGCTTGCGCAGGATCAGGCGCTGGCAAGCGGGGCTGCGACGGATGATCGCGTGACGGCGGAACTGTCGAAACTGCTTTGCGATGCGCAGGACCGCATCGGCTGTATCCTGCTGGCGCGGAACACGGCGGCAGATCGCAACCCGTCCCTCGTCGAGGCGGCATCGAATTTCGCGGCAAATCTGACCGCCTGCCAGCAAGGGATCGGCTGGATTTGCGAGGCGCTGGAAGAGGGCTTTCGCACGGTGACAGCGGCGCGGGGTGCGGCGGGGCCGACCCAGGATGAACGGTTCGCGCTGGCGGGCATCGAGGCGGGGATCTGCACCCAAGGGCCGCGCGATCCAAATCAGCGCAGCTGCAAATCCGCCTATTATCTTTACCGCGATTTCCTGACCTATGGCGATCCCGATGCGCGGGGTCCGGCGCGTGTGGCCCGGGCCAGTGCCTTCCTGACTGAAGGCTGCGCAGCCGGCGATCCTGCGGCCTGCGCCACCCTCTCAAAGCTGCCCGATTTCTGGCCGGTGGCCGAGCGGCAGGCTGCGGCCGCCCGCGCGATTGCGCTCTGTGACGCTCAGGACAGCAAGGACAGCATCTGCGAAAGCCTCGGCGCGGCCATGGACGTGACACTTTCCGAGGCCCGTCCCGCCTTGCGCGTCAGATATGACGCCCTTTCCCGATCCTGCCTGTCCCCCGTGGAAGGATCGTCGCAGGATTGCAGTCAGGCGCTCTATGTCTATGCGGCGCTGGAGGCACCGGACGGTCTGGACACGGTCGAAGCGATGCTGAAAGAGGCCTGTTCGCGCACCAATATCAAAGGCTGCGCGCCACTGGCGGGGCTTTACGCCAGGGTCGGATATGAGGCCCAGGGCGTGACCATCCCCGCCCGCGACGATCCTGAGGCCTGGCTTGCGACCCTGCGCATGGGCTGCCGGGATGAACACGCCATGGCGCAGGCCGGCAATACCTGCAGCCAGCTTGCGGATGCGATGGCAGAGCGTGGTGACGGGGAAGGCGCGCTCTATATCCGGTCGATGGCCTGCGAGGCGCTGATGGCCAGCGGAAATGATCAGGACAGCTGGGCCTGCTATGATGCCGCGAAACTGGCACTGGCGGATCAGACGCGTCTGCCCGAGGCCCTGCGATGGGCCCGGTTCACCTGCGACAGCGCCGACGCTTCGGTGGCGCCTTACGGGTGCAGGCTGGCCGGCGATCTGCTTTCCGGCGGGGCAGCCCAGCCCGCCGATCCGGCACTTGCCCTAGCCGCTTATCAGCGCGGCTGCTTTCATCAGCGCGTCGCCACCACCGATGGCGCGGCCTGCCTGATCTATGGCGGGATGCTGACTGACAGCGTGCGCCGGGGCGAGACACCGTCCGCGCCCCTTGCCTTCGCACCGCCCGCAGAGGAGGAGGATCCGCCGCCGCCGCCGCTGGTGCTCTCCGAGGCCTCGCGCGCCTTTGACAGGGGCTGTATGGACAATATCACGCAGGCCTGCGTGGCCAATGCGCAGCTCCTGGAGGAATGGAGCGCGGGCGATCTGCAATCTGACCCGTTCACCTGTCAGGTCAGGGAGGCGAATGGCAAGGTGATCTCGGAAAAACCCTGCCATGGCTTTATCTTCTGGCAGGCTTCAGCAGAGATGCAGAAGCTGCGGGAGCAGATCGCGCTGAACGTCTATGTCTGGCCGGACGGGGACCGCAGCGTGACCTATGTCCAGGACGGCATCTGGCGCCTGAACGAGGTCAGAACCGATGGTCCGGTGACCGAAGCGAAGGGCCGCTGCTGGCACAACCCGATCTCGACCCGCAGTTTCTGTGTGGCGCCGATACAGTGACGATCCGGCATTGGTACGTCGGATGATGCCCGCCGCTGAGCTGTCGGGGATGCGGTGTGGCAGCATTCTCCAGACGCGCCCCTCGACAGGTGCCGCAGTCAACGCGGCCGGGTAAAGCAGGCGCGTTTTCTGTCTCGGCGAGAGCTCCTCAGAAGAGAATGAGACGTCAGTCGCGCCCTGCTGTTCCATGCGCGACGATCAGGCCCGGTAAAACCGCGGCAAGCTCCGCAAAGCCAGGGCGGGCGGTCGCGGCCTCATCGACGATCAGGTGGTCAATATCGGCAACCGGGCAGAACACCGAACGGGCAGGGGCCGCGATCTTGGAATGATCGGCCAGGACGATGGTCCGGTCGGCATTGCGCACCATGGCGCGGGCAATTTCCGCCCCGTGGATGAAGTAGTTCATCGCGCCCATCTGGGCATCTATCCCCCAGGGGGCCAGCAGCGCGACATCGGCGCGGTAGCGCTGGATGTCGTTGATCGTTGCACCGCCATGGGTCTCCATCGGATCATGCTTCACCTCGCCTGCCAGCATCAGCACCCTGAAGCGCCGTCCCGGCTGGTCGGGGCGTTCGGCCAGAAGCCGCGCGACATCCATCGAATTGGTGATGATGTTGAGGTCGGTCAGACCATGGGGTTCCGCCAGGGTTTCAGCCATGACGGTGCTGGTAGATCCCGCATCCATGAAAATCGTCATCCCGCTTTGCAGCAGGCCAAGTGCCCTTGTGGCGATTGCACGTTTCTCTTGCAGGCGCAGCGTGACGCGGATGCCGAAGGTCGTGTCCTCGCGCCGGACCGGCACCGCACCGCCCCGCACCCGGCGCAACGCGCCGGCCTGTTCCAGATCCATCAGATCCCGCCGCACGGTTTCACGCGAGACACCGAATTCTTCCGTGATGCGGTCGACCGAGATCTGGCCGAAAGCTGTCAGCTGGTCGCGAATCCGACGATGGCGCTCCTCTTGCCACATTCTGCCACGCTCCGATTGGCTGTTTCCCCGGTATACTTGCCCGATCTCGCCCCGGATTGCCACAAAAAGCCGGACATCTAGAAAACACAAAACGACACGCAAAACACATATTGCCACACTGACGCGGCGGCGCTAGCGTTTCCCCATCAACATGAGACGAACGAGTCGCAGCCGGGATCTGCGGCCGTCACCGGGCAGTTCTGTACGGCGACGGGTCACATCCTGCCTGCGGCACAGGGAGAAACGGCCATGACCCGCTTTTCGGGCATCGAAGATCATCACATCGCCTTTGCCGGGCAGCTGGCCGATACCGCCCGCGCGGTCCTGGCGCGCGAGACCGCCCTAGGGCTGGATGTCGAGGTGAAACCCGACCGCAGTTTCGTCACCCGGATCGACCGGGCCATCGAGACAGAACTGCGCGCGATGATCGCGACGCACTACCCGGCGCATGGCATCATCGGCGAGGAAGAGGGCGACGAGAATACAGGCGCCAGCCATGTCTGGGTGCTGGATCCGATCGATGGCACGGCCCCGTTCATCGTCGGCATCCCGGTCTTTGGCACCCTGATCGCCCTGGCGGTGGAGGGCGTGCCGCGCCTGGGTGTCATCGATGTGCCGCCGGTTGACGGGCGCTGGCTGGGGGCGCCGGACCGCGCCACCACGCTGAACGGACGTGCGGTGCGCTGCCGCGATTGCGGATCACTGGCGCAGGCGGTGATGACCAATTCCAATCAGGATTACATGAGCGCCGCCGAACTGCCGGCGCTGCAGGCGCTGCGGCGCGAAACCGCGAACCGGGTCTATGGCGGCGCCTGTCTGAACTATGGCCGCCTGGCCGAGGGGCGCAGCGATCTAGCGCTGGATGCCGGGCAGAAGGTCTTTGATTTCGCGCCCTTCCGCCCGGTGATCGAAGGGGCGGGCGGCATCATTTCGGACTGGAAGGGACAGCCGCTGACGCTGGAAAGCGATGGCCGGATCCTCGCCGCCGGCGGGCGGCATTGCCATGACGCCGCGCTGGCGGTGATCGACGGCCTGTCGCTTCCGGCATGACCGGCTGAGACAGGAACAACAGCAAGAACAACAGACAGGGACATCAGATGGGTATCAGGATCGACGATCTTACCGTCAGCTATGGAAAGGAAAACGTGATCTCGGGCCTGAGCCTTGATATCCCCGAGGGCTGTTTCTTCACGCTGCTGGGCCCGTCCGGCTGCGGCAAGACCACGCTCTTGCGCACCATTGCGGGATTTGTGCCGGCGGCGGGGGGCAGTCTGCGCTTTGGCGGGATCGATGTGACCCGGCTGCCACCGCATAAGCGGGCCATCGGCATGGTGTTTCAGGATTATGCGCTGTTTCCCGACAAGACGGTGAACCGCAATGTGGCTTATGGCCTGCATGCGCGGGGCGAACGCGGTCCGGATGTCGCCCGCAAGGTGGCCGAGGCCCTGGAACGGGTCGGCCTGGGCCATCTGGGCGACCGGCACCCGGCGGCGCTGTCGGGCGGCCAGCGGCAGCGTGTGGCGCTGGCCCGCGCGCTTGTCATCAAGCCGGCGGTGCTGCTGATGGACGAGCCGCTGTCCAATCTGGATGCAAAACTGCGCGTCCAGATCCGCGAGACCATCACCGAGCTGCAGCGCGAGGCGAATATCACCACCGTCTTCGTGACCCATGATCAGGAAGAAGCCCTGTCGATGTCGGATCTGATCGGCGTGATGAACAAGGGCGCCATCGAACAGCTTGGCCGCCCGCAGGAGATCTATGCCACGCCGCGCAGCGGCTATGTCGCCGATTTCGTCGGCGCGGCGAACCGGCTGGCGGCACGGTTGCGCCCGGCAGGGGGCGGGCTGGTCGAGGCCGATTTCGGCCAGGGCAGGATCCTTGCCACCGATGCGCGCGAAATACCTGCAGCCGAAGGCCTGCTGATCCTGCGCCCCGAAAGCCTGCATCTTTCCACCGCGCCGGAACAGGGTTTCCAGAACCTGCCCGCCACTGTCAGGTCGCGGCAATATCTGGGATCGAAAACCAGCTACCGGCTTGATCTTGGCAACGGGATCGAGGTGATGGCGGATCTGCATGGCCCGGGCCATGACGGTTTTGCCCCCGGGGCGGCGGTCAGTCTGGGCATCGATGCCTCCGAGGCCCGGGTGATTGCAGCATGACCGCCAGCATCCGCACCCCATGGTTCTGGCTGACGGTGGCGGCGCTGGCACTGCTGTCGCTTTTCGTGCTGTACCCGCTGGCCAATATTCTGACCGCGAGCGTCACCGGCGACGGGCCGAGCGGCTGGGCCCGCCTTTTCGACAACCCCAAATATATGCAGGCCATCGGCAACACATTGCTTTTGGCCACAGCCGTCACCGTCATCGCCACGCTGATCGGCGTGCCGATGGCCTATGTCACCGCCCGCCATACCTTTCCCGGCAAGGGGCTGATCGCGCTGCTGCCGCTGATCACCCTGGTGATCCCCGAAGTGATCGCCGCCCAGACCTGGCTGATGATGCTGGGCAATAACGGGCTCATCACCCGCTCGCTGCGCGAGGTCGGCATCCGTCTGCCCAGCTTCTATGGCTGGTTCGGGCTGATCACCTCGATGAGTTTCATCTATTACACCTATGTCTATATCGGTGTCGTCTCGGCCATCGCCCGTTTCGATGCGCAGCTGGAAGAGGCCGCGCAAAGCCTTGGCACCGCACCGGGCAAGTCGCGGCTGAAGGTGATGCTGCCGGTGATCATGCCCGCCATTCTGGCCTCGGCGCTGCTGGTCTTCACCATGACCGTGGGCAATTTCGCGATCTCGATGATCCTGTCGCATCGCCTGCCGCTTTTGTCGGTCGTGACCTATCAGGCGGCGGTGGCGGAAGGCGCCTCGGACATCACCATGCAATCGACGCTGGCCAGCGTCTCGGTGCTGATCGTGATGGCGGTGCTGTTCGTCAACCGCCGGATCATCCGGCGCGGCAAATATGAAATCGTGCAGGGCCGGGGCGCAAAGCCGCAGCCCTTGCGCGGGATGCGCGGCGCGCTGGTCGCGGCCCTGGCGGGGCTGGTGGTGCTGATCTCGCTTTTGCCGCTGATCTCGATCATCATCGGCGCCTTCACCGCCTCGCGCGGACCGGTGATGCAATGGGGCAGCTGGACACTGGCCAATCTGGAACGGGTCTTCGTCTCCGCGCCGCAGCCTTTGGTCAATTCACTGACCTATGCCGGGATCGCGACCCTCATCTCGATCATCTTCTCGGCCATGGTCAGCTATCTGGTGGTCAAGAAGCCCAATATCCTGACGCCCTTCGTCGATTACGTCTCGGCCATTCCGCTGGCTTTGTCGGGCACGGTGCTGGGGGTGGGGCTGCTGGCCACATTCCATGGCGGCTGGCTGCCGCTCTCGGGGACCGCCACCATCATCGTGCTGGCCTATGTGATCCGCCGGATGCCCTTCGGGATGCGCAACGGGCAGGCGACGCTGCACAATATCCCGAACTCGCTTGAAGAAGCCTCGATCAGCCTTGGCGTTGCGCCGGTCGCGACCTTCTTCAGGGTGGTGCTGCCGGTGATGCTGCCCGCCATCATCTCGGCCGCGATCCTGACCTGGACCACGACGGTGGCCGAGCTGTCGGCCTCGATCCTCGTCTATTCCGGCGGGCGCGAGACGCTGCCGATCCAGGTGTTCCGGCTGATCGATTCCGGGCTGATGGCCTATGCCTCGGCCTATGGGCTGGTGCTTGTGACGGTGATCCTGCTGCCGATCATCATCGCCGCCCGCGTCTTCCGCATCGACGTCTTTGCCCTGCGGTGACCTTGCCGGGGGCGCGGCAATGCGGCCCCGGCCCAGAATATAAATTTCGACAGAAAGGTATGACGATGTTCATGAAATCCACCCCGCTCGCCGCCCTGCTGACCGCCGCGCTGGTGCCGGCAGCCTTCGCTGATCCGGTGCTTTACACCTCGAACCCGGTCCCGGCCTATGAGGCAGTGCAGGCCGCCGTCAGGGAACAGGCAGGTGCCAGTCTTGGCGTGATCACGGGCGGTTCGGGCGTGCTCTTGCGCCGGGTCGAGGCCGAGGCCCCGGCGCCACAGGCCGATGTGTTCTGGTCATCTTCCGCCAATACGCTGGGCGCCTATGAGGGCCTCTTCGAGCCCTATGCCTCGCCCGCGCTCGAGGCGATGCTGCCCGAGCTGCGCTATCCGGGCGATCTGTTCCTGCCGGCAAACCTGCATGTGGTGACGATGCTGGTGAATACCGACCAGCTGGACGGTCAGGCCGCACCGCAGACCTGGGCCGATCTGGCGGATCCGGCCTGGAATGGCCGCATCATCCTGGCCGATCCGGCGAACAGCTCTACCGGCTATACGATCGTCTGGGGCCTGTCGAAGCTCCTGGATGAGGCGACCTACAAGGCGGTGGTGTCGAATATGGTGGTGTCCGGCTCGTCCTCGAATGTGCCGAGAGGTGTGGCGATGGGCGAATATACCGTTGGGCTGACCTATGAGACCAACAGCTACGCCTATATCGATGGCGGGCAGACCGAACTGTTGCTGGTCTATCCGGCGGATGGCACCTTCACTTCGCCGGAATATGCCGCATTGATCAGGAACGCCCCGGCGGGCGAGGCGGCCAAAGCCACCATCGACGCGCTGCTGTCGAAAGACGCGCAGATTGCGCTCCTGAAGGTGGCCTTCCGTCGCCCCAGCCGCACCGACATCACCGTGGCCGATCACGTCGGCCTGCCCGAAATCAGCGACATCAGGACCTTTGCGCTGGATGAGGCCGAGGCGGCAGCAAACCGCGACGCCTTCCTTGCAGACTGGGCGGCGCTGCCCAAAGCCGGTGACGTCGAGTGAGGCAATCACCCGGATCACCACTTGCATGGTGATCCGGGACAGGCCGCGACGGGATGCCAGCCAAAGACGGAGGATGGGGTCAAAGAGCGGATTTTGCGATGGCCCTCCCATCACCGGGCCGTGGCCTGCGGAGCCTGCGGAGCCTGCGATCCAAGGCCGGATGATGGCGCGGTTTGCAGCGCCGCAGAAACACGGGATGCGGATAATATATTATAGACAAAGCGGAAGGACCCTGCCACTCGCGATCCACGCAAATTATGATTTATATATTTGATTTTAAATATTAAAATAAATTCAGCCCTGGGTCGAATAATAGATAGCTTTGCAAATTGAGCGCGCGTCCGGATCCCTGTCTGCTTGATCGCAGCCCTGCCGGAGGACCCCGATGCAAATGCGTGCGAGCTCTGTCTATAATCTGCCCCTGATGGATCTGCTGTTCCGCGCCCAGAGCGTGCATCGGGCAAACTTCGACCCGAACCGCATCCAATGCGCGAAACTCCTGTCGATCAAAACCGGCGGCTGCCCGGAAGACTGCGCCTATTGTGCGCAATCGGCGCGCAACGGGTCGCAGCTCAGCGCCTCGAAAATGATGGAGGTGCAGAAGGTTCTGGCCGAGGCGAAAAAGGCCAAAGACGCCGGGGCGACGCGCTATTGCATGGGCGCCGGGTGGCGCTCGCCGAAAGCGCGCGACATGAAGGCGGTCATCGCCATGGTCGAGGGGGTGAAGGCCCTCGGGCTTGAGACCTGCATGACACTGGGGATGCTGGATGATGCCCAGGTGGTGCAGCTCAGGGCCGCGGGGCTGGACTATTACAACCACAATATCGACACTTCCGAGAGCTTTTACCCCTCGATCATCACCACCCGCAGCTTTGCCGACCGGCTGGAGACGCTGGAGCGGGTCCGCCTGGCCGGGATCAATGTCTGTTCCGGCGGGATCATCGGCATGGGCGAGAGCCCTGAGGACCGGATCGCGATGATCCAGACCCTGGCCGATCTGCCCGAGCCGCCGAAATCCATCCCGATCAACATGTTGATGCCGATGGCAGGCACGCCCCTGGCCGATGTGCCACCGCTTGACCCGATCGAGATGGTGCGCACGATTGCCACCATGCGCATCCTGGCACCGAAATCCTATGTCCGGCTTTCGGCGGGGCGCAGCGCGATGTCGGATGAGCTGCAGGCGATGTGCTTTTTCGCCGGCGCCAATTCGATCTTTGTCGGCGATACGCTGCTGACGGCGGATAATCCCGGCGACAGCAAAGACGCACAGCTTTTCGCAAGGCTCGGCCTGCGCGCCGAAGTGCTGCGCCCCTGTGGGGCGGCGGCGTGAGCCTGTTTCCCCGCCATGCCGAACGGCTTGCGGTCACGGCAGCGCGGGGGCGCGCCCGCGCGCTGCTGCCGGCTCTGGGGCGTGACTTTGCCTCGAATGACTATCTGGGCCTGAGCGCATCCGCCGCCCTCGCCGAAGCGGTGCAGGCGGCCATCGCCCGCGGTGTGCCCGTGGGGTCGGGCGGATCGCGGCTGTTGCGCGGCAATGATCCGGAATTTGCAGCGCTGGAGGCCGAGGCCGCCGATTTCTTCGGCACTGAGTCCTGCCTGTTCATGGGCGGCGGTTTTCAGGCCAATCAGGCGATCTTCTCGGCCCTGCCGATGGCGGATGATCTGGTGCTTTATGATGCAGGGATCCATGCCAGTGTGCATGAGGGGATGCGGCTTGGCCCGGCGCAGAACCAGCAGTTCCGCCATAATGACGCGCAGCATGCTGAGGATCAGATCCGCGACTGGCGCGCCAGAGGCGGCTCGGGGCGGATCTGGATCGCGCTTGAGACGCTCTGTTCGATGGATGGCGATTTCGCGCCACTGGCGGATTTCATATCTCTGGCGCGGGCGTGCGACGCGGTTCTGGTCCTCGATGAGGCCCATGCCACCGGGCTTTACGGGCCGATGGGGCGCGGGCTTGCCGATGTGCCGGACGATGTTGCCTCGGTTGTGGTCCATACCTGCGGCAAGGCGCTCGGGGCCAGCGGCGCGCTGATCTGCGCCGGGCGCATCGTGACCGAGACGCTGATCAACCGCGCGCGCCCCTTTATCTATGCCACCGCCCCCTCGCCGCTGGTTGCGGCAGCGGTGCGCGCGGCGCTTTTGCTGGTGCAGACACGGCCCGCCCTGATCGGGCATGCCGAAACCCTGCGCCTCCATGCCCATCGCGCCGCCAGCAGCGCAGGGCTGAACCTCGGCCGCAGCCAGATCCTGCCTCTGATCCTCGGGGAGGACCACGCGGCGCTCGGGGCCGCGCGTCACCTGCGCGAGGCGGGTTTCGATATTCGCGCCATCCGCCCGCCCACCGTGGCGAAAGGCACCGCGCGCCTGCGCATCTCGATCACCGGCGGGCTGCAAGTCACGGATATTGATGCGCTTTTCACCGCCATTGCGGGAATGAGAATCCGGGGGCCGATATGAGTTCTGCCGTCATCATCACCGGCACCGATACCGGTATCGGCAAGACCGTGTTCAGCGCCGGGCTGACCCTGGCTTTGCAGGCAAGCTATTGGAAACCCGTCCAGGCCGGGCTTGATGAAGAGACCGACAGCGAGACCGTCGCCCGCCTGACCGGCCGCCCCACCCTGCCCGAGGCATATCGGCTGAAGCTCCCCGCTTCGCCGCATCATGCGGCGGCGCGCGAGGGGGTCAGGATCGGCGCGATGCCCCTGCCCAGGATTGACGGCGCTCTGGTGGTCGAGGGGGCGGGCGGGGCGCTGGTGCCGCTGGACGGCAGTTTCCTATACGCCGATCAGATGGCGCAATGGCAGGCCCCGGTGATCTTGGTGGCACGGACCGCACTTGGCACCATCAATCACAGCCTGCTGACGATCGAAGCCCTGCGCGCGCGCCGCCTGCCGCTGCTGGGCATCGTCTTTATCGGCGCGGAAATGCAGGACAGCCAGCAGACCATCAGCCGGATCGCCGCCCTGCCATCCCTCGGCCGGCTGCCGCGCCTGGCGCATGTCACCCGCCCCGCGCTGGAACAGGCCTTTCAGGGCATCGACCTCGGCGCCATAAAGGCCGCGCTGTGATGGAGGATCTGGCCTTTGACCGCAGCCATATCTGGCATCCCTACAGCTCGATTGCGCGGCCGGCGCCACAGCACAGGGTCGAGCGGGCCGAGGGCATCTGGCTGACGCTCGACGATGGCCGGCGGATGATCGACGCCATGTCCTCCTGGTGGTGCGCGGCCTTTGGCCATGCGCCGCCCCCGCTGGTCAAAGCCCTGCAAGACCAGGCGGCACGGCTGCCGCATGTCATGTTCGGCGGGCTGACCCATCAGCCGGCCATCGATCTGAGCCGCCGGCTGACAGCTGTTTTGCCTGAGGGGCTCGACCGGATCTTCTATGCCGACAGTGGCTCGGTGGCGGTGGAGGTGGCGGTGAAACTCGCCATTCAGGTCCAGATCGCTCGTGGCCATCGCAGCCGCACCGCCCTGGCGACCGTGCGCGGCGGCTATCACGGTGACACCTGGAAGGCGATGAGCCTTTGCGATCCCGAGACCGGCATGCACAGCCATTTCGGGCGGGCCATTGCGCCGCAGCACTTCGCCGCCCGCCCGCCAGTGCCCCATGGCGCCGCCTGGCCCGAGGACCCGGCGCTGAACGGGCTGGGCGAGGTCGAGGCGCTGCTATGCCGCCATGACGCAGAGATTGCCGCCTTCATCATCGAACCAGTCGTCCAGGGCGCAGGGGGGATGTATTTCTACCACCCCGCCTATCTCAGGGGCCTGCGGGCGATCTGTGACCGCTATGGCGTGTTGCTGATCTTCGATGAAATCGCCACCGGCTTCAGCCGCACCGGCGCCCCCTTTGCAGCCGATCTGGCAGGGGTCAGGCCCGATATCATGTGCCTTGGCAAGGCACTGACCGGCGGCATGATGAGCCTGGCCGCCACCATTGCCACCGGTGATCTGGCGCGGGAGGCAGGCACTTTGATGCATGGCCCGACCTTTATGGCCAATCCGCTGGCCTGCGCCGTTGCCGCCGCCGCAATGGATCTGTGGCAAAGCGCGGACTGGAGCGCCAGGGCCCGCAGCATCGGCGCGCAGCTGCAGCGTGACCTCGCGCCCGCGGCCGACCTGCCATCGGTTGCGGACCTCCGGGTTCTGGGCGCCATCGGGGTGATCGAGATGAAAGCGCCCCTGCCGATGGACAAGGTGCACCGCTTTTGCGCTGAGACCGGCGTCTGGCTGCGGCCCTTCGGCAGGCTGCTCTATGCCATGCCGCCGCTGACGATCCGCCCGGACGAGCTGACAAAGGTCAGCGCGGCCATGCTTGCCATCGCAAAGGGGCTCTGATGCGGGCGCAATGGCTGCAAAGATCCGGCAGCGAAGATCTGATCCTGTTCTATGGCGGCTGGGCCGTCGGTGCAGCCGCTGTTCAGCACATGCAAGGCGGCGAAGATGTGCTGGCTCTCGACGATTACCGCGATGAAACCCTGCCCGTGGCGTTGCTGCGCCCCTATCGCCGGCTGCATGTGATTGCCTGGTCGATGGGGGTGGCTGTCGCCGCGCGCCATCTGGATCATCTGGCCCCGGCGCGGGCCACCGCCATCTGCGGCGCGCCCGATCCGTGCGCGGCCATCGGCCCCGAGACCTATGACGCCACGGCGGCGTCACTCACCGCAGAGAGCCTGCAGCGCTTCGCCCGCCGCGCCGGGGCCGCTCTGCCGCCACACACAGATATCGACGCCCTCGCGCTGGAACTGCAACATCTTGCCCTGCGCGAGGCCGCCCCCGCCGCCGCATTCACCCATATCATTGCCGGGCGGCGCGACCGTATCTTTCCACAACGCGGAATGGTCGCGGGCTGGCCGGAGCGGCAGATCACCTGGCTCGACTGCGGCCATAATCCCTTTCCCCTCTGGCGGGACTGGAGCGAGTTCAGATGATGATGGCGCGGATCGCGGCGGAGTTTTCCCGCCATCATCACAGCTACGAAGGGGCGGCGCTGGCGCAGGCCCGGATCGCCGGACGCCTGGCCGAAGGCATCTTCTCCCATATCAGCACCGCCCGCAGGGTGCTGGAACTGGGCCATGGCACCGGCCTTCTGACACGGCAACTTGCGCGCCTGTGCCCCGAGGACATCTGGCTGAATGATCTTGTCGCCCCGCTGCCGCAGCTGGCCTGGCCGGGGCATGGGCGGGTATATCCTCTGCCCGGAGACGCCGCCGCCTGTGATTTCCCGCGCGATCTGGATCTGCTCGCCAGCGCCTCGATGCTGCAATGGATCGCCGATCCGCGCGCCTTGCTGGCCAAAGCGGGGCAGGCCCTGCGCCCCGCGGGCCTGCTGGCGCTGTCAGGCTTTGGCCCCGACAATTTCCCCGAATTTTCCGGCTGGGGCCTGCCCCGGGGGGCGCCCTCCTATCTAAACGCTGCCGGCATATGTGATGCCCTGCCCGCCGCGATGGAGGTTCTTGTCTTCCGCGATGAGGCCATCACCCTGCAGTTCGAAAGCGCCGAAGATCTTTTTGCGCATCTGCGCGCCAGCGGCGTGAACGGCTTTGCCGCAGGGCGGCTTGCGCCGGGCCGGCTGCGCGGCCTGCTGCGAGAGATCAACGCGGCAGGGCCGCCCACTTTGACCTATCGCCCGTCTTATTGTATTGCCCGCAGATCATAGACGGCCCTTTACGGCGCCCGCCTCGCTCTTTCCCTCCGTCCCCACCAAGGTTGATCGACGTCATGCCAGCCGTCCCAACGCCACAGCTGATCGCGGATGAACTGGCAAGACGCATCATCCGTGGCGAGCTGATGGCGGGTGAAAAGCTCCGACAGGATTATCTCGCCGCCGAATTCGGTGCCAGCCATGTCCCTGTGCGGGAGGCGCTGCTGAAACTGGTCGCGCGCGGCCTGGTCGTGTCACAGCACAACAGGGGAATGCAGGTTGCGCCACTTGACCCTATGGCGCAAAGGGAGCTGAAGCTGATGCGGCTGGCGCTCGAGCCGCTGACCTTGCTTCATTCCGTGCCCAATCTCACCCCCGGCCAGGTGCGCGAGGCCGACGCCCTGCGCCAGGCCTGTGACCAGGCGCAGAATATCTTTGACTGGGAAGAGCTTAACCGCGCCTTCCATATGAAGATCTATGAGGCCTGCGAGATGCCCCGGCTGCTGGAAGCGGTCGAGAGTATGCAAAATCTGGCGGCGCGCTATATCCTTGTCCATTACAGCAAACGGTGGAAACCGCGCGTCGACAATGATCATTATGGTATCATGGTCGCCATCCGCCGCCATGATACCAAAGCTGCTTCAGCCATTCTCGAACGTCACCTGAACCGGTTGAACTGATCGCCCTGACCTGTCTCGAGGAAGACGGCCATGCGGCGGCAACACCCTGGCGGGAACGGCTTTGCCACAGCGCAATCGGCCGGGACGGTCACGAAACTGCGCTCAGGAAGGCCGCTGCTGGCGGGCTGGAAACGCTGCACGGTGCCAAACCCGAGCCGGTTGCCGATCCGGGACATCAGGTTCGGGAGATCAGGTCCGGAAGCTCATCCCCGGCCCGCCCCTAGGCCTTGCCGATCTGCTCGGGGCCGATGGCCCGGTCATTGTGGCGGTGAGGCGCAGCCCGTCGATCCCTTTGAGGAATGAAGCCGGGATCCGGTCCCGGTCGCGCATTGCGCGGGCGAAACTCACATCGACCACCACGACCGGGCGGTCCACGCGCTGCAGTTCCGGCGGGACGGCGCGCGCCTCCATCCGGGCCGATGCCAGTTGTGGCAAAGCCGCAGGAGCAGCCGGTCGAGCACGCCCATGACATCCGCCATCAGCCCGCCTGAAGGGGCACGGGCGCAGCCCCGAACCAGTCATCCCACCCGCAGGCGGCCCATAAGGCGCTTCCGGGCGAGGTTTCGCGGAGGGGGTTCTCAGTGACGGGTCCTGTTCATTTGTGACCCTTCTTCTCATGGCCACCGGTTTTCTGGTTTCCGGCCTTCCTTACATGGCACCTTCCCCATTGCCCGTAGTAGCGGCGCCCTTCATTGCGGGCGCCAGGCTGATGACAGATCGTCACCGCGCTGTGGCGGCGGGCGTGCTGACGCCTCCGACTATACCGGGCGTTTCTGCTAGCCGCTCAGACGGCACGTGAAACCGGCAGCAGATCACTGCTGCTTTCCCCGCCGCATGAGAAACCTGTCACCGGCGCTGCTGACCCGCTCAGATCGGGTCCAACTTTGCGATATGGGGAACCTTTAGCAGGTTAACCCTATGCAAGCGAAGAAGAAGAGAACATGGTTCCGATACCCCAGGTAGTTGGCGCCCGGATCCAGTCTTATAGTCAGCGACTTCACCGGGCCTGCCAGAATTTCTGTGCCCCCGCCCATCTCATATTCTGCCGCAAGGGAGTTGATGATATATGGATCTGCGTCAGCTTAGATATTTCGTCGCCGTCGCAGAGGAACTGCATTTCCGCAATGCAGCGCAAAAACTGCATATCTCGCAACCGCCCTTGTCACAGCAGATCCGCCAGCTTGAGGACTATGTCGGACAGGCGCTGTTCAACCGCGATACCAAAGGCGTCAGACTGACCCCGGCAGGGCGCCGGCTCCTTCCCCATGCGCGGCGCGCGCTCAAAGCCGCCGAAATCGCTTTCGGTGCCGTGCAGCGTGCCGAAGGCGAGACGCTCCGCCTCGGCTTTGTCAGCTCGTCCTCGGTGCTGCTGCCGGCGATCCTGAAAGGGTTCCGCGAATCCTGGCCCGAAACCGAGCTTCGTCTGACCGAGGCGAATTCGGTGCGCCAGGGCGAGATGCTGCTGGAGGGCGAACTGGATGTCGCTCTGATCCGCGGCCCCTGGCGCGCGCCGGGTTTTGTAACGGAAGAAGTGTCGGTTGACCGTCTCGTCCTCGTGCTGGCCGAGGATCATCCCCGGGTCGGTGATCCGACGCTGCGCCTGGCGGATCTGGCCATTGAACCCTTTGTCTTCTTTTCGCGCGATATTGGACCAGGCTATTTCGATGCTGTCATGGGGGCCTGCATGACGGCCGGTTTCTCGCCCGAAGTGTCGCAGGTTGTGGGCTCCACCCTGACAATGGTCGCACTGGTCTCGGCCGGTTGCGGCTACAGCCTCGTCCCGGAAAGCGTGGCCTCCGTGACGAGGGGGGTCGCGGTCCTGTGCCCGCCCGATCTGACCGCTGTCAGCACGCTGCACGCGGTTTTCCCAGAGACGGCCGCCAGCAGCCCGGCTGTCATGTCAATCATAGAAGCGATCCGCGATCAGGCGCCAGACCGGGCCCTTGCCCGCACAGTGGCCGTCAGTGCCGGAAAACCTCCCCGCGAAAGCTCCGGTAAGGCGGGCCAGGCCCAGGCCGCAAAACTGCCGGCGGGGATGATCTGATCATGGCCGGGTCCCCTCCTGACGCTATTGATACGAAATATCTATCAACAAAGTCGTAATAAGTATTTGAGCGGTAAGGCTGACCCTTTATGATTGAGGAGAACCGGCGCGCCTGCCTGAGGGGTGCCACAGGAAACAGCCTTAGCGGAGCCTATGTCATGGAGCAGCTGCCTGTCGATAGTCTGATCCGCAACGGCTTTGTCATCACCATGGATTCCGGCCGGCGCTGCCTGCCAAACGGGGCGATCGCGATCAATGGCGGGCGTATCGTTGATGTCGGACCGGAGGCGGAGATCCTTGCCCGCTACCGGTCAGATCAGGTGATCGACGCCAAAGGCGGTACGGTTCATCCCGGCTTCATCGACACCCATGTGCATTTCATGAACACCGCCCGGGGGGCGCTGCCGGATACGCTGGAAACCGGCACGATGATGAATGTGCTGCGCCAGTGGTGGGATCTCTCTGACCTTGCCGACGAGCGCGCGGCAACAATGCTCAACTGCCTTGAAATGCTGTCGAATGGCACGACCTGCTTTCTTGAGGCCGGAACGCTGAAATATGCCGATGCTGCCGCCGAAGCCGCCGCAGAGCTGGGCATCAGGGGGTTTATCGGGGATCCGTTCCTGTGGGATCTGCCGATCAGCGATGGCGTTTACGATATGTCACGCGCCGCGCGCGATCTGGACCGCAGCCTTGATCTGCTTGGCGGGCAGCTGAAGCGCAATACGGCGGCGAAAGAGCCGCTGATCCGCGGCTGTGTCGTGGTTTTCGGGCTTGGTTCGACCTCGGACGAACTGCTTCAGGCGGCAAAATCGGTGGCGGATGCAAATGGCGTGATCCTGACCATGCATCAGTCTTTTGACCATCATGATGCCGGGGCTGATGCTGCGCGCCTGGGGAAACGGGCGATCTGCCATTATGCAGATCACGGTTTGCTGGGCGGGAATATGACCTTCAGCCATATGAACGACCTCGATCCCGATGAGGTGAAGCTGGCGGCAGAAGCCGGGGTGACAGCGGTCTGGTGCCCGGTGACCTCGATGAATCTGGGGGCTCAGGCGGCAAAACATGCAAGACATCTCGAGATGCGCCGCCACGGTGCCAATGTTTCGCTCGCCAGCGACGGCGTTGCCTCCGGCTGCCGCTATGATGTCGGATTTCAGGGGCTTGTGGCGCTGCTGGGCACCCGCGCCAAGGGTGACGGCCAGCAGATGACCGCGATGGATGTGCTGGAACTGGCCACCATCGGCGGCGCGAAGGCGGTGGGAATGGCAGCCGATCTCGGCTCGCTGGAGCCGGGGAAATACGCCGATATCGTCATCCGCAGCACCGATCTGCCCGAGGCCCACCCCTGGTCTGACCCGGTCCAGTCGCTGGTCTATAATTGCGGCTCGAAATCGGTCGACAGGGTGATCGTCAACGGCGTCCTTGTCTGGGCGGACGGTCATCCGCAACTGGTCGACGCCGCGAAAGCCTATGACGAGGCGCGGCGTTCGCATCTGCGGATGCTGGAGCGCCTCGATATGAAACCGCGATGGCAGGCCGACCCGCCGCAGAACACCGGCCTGAGCTGAGGACATACCAGAATGTACAAACTCTATTATGCGCCGGGACTTGCGAGTCTCGCGCCCCATTTTGTGCTGAACGAAATCGGGGTGCCCTATGAGCTGATCCTCGTCGACCGCAAGAAGGGCGCGCATCAAAGCGCGGACTATCTGGCGCTGAACCCGAATGGAAGAATTCCGACGCTGGTCGATGGCGATCTGACGCTGTTCGAGGCGGCGGCGATCTGCCTGCATCTGGCAGACCGCCATCCAGAGGCGGGTCTGATCGCCGCGCCCGGAAGCCACGAGCGCGCTTTGACCTATCAATGGCTGACCTTTCTCACGAATACGGTCCAGGTGGATTTCTGGCAGTATTACCGCCCCGAATTCTATGTGCCGCCCGAAGACGAGCCTGCCTATCGGGCGAGGATGGAGGCGCATCTTCTGCGCCATCTGGCCGTGCTGGACGCGGCCTTGCAGGGGCGGAACGCGCTTGCCGGTGAACAGCCTTCGATTGCCGATTTCTACCTGCTGCTCCTCGGGCGCTGGTGCCGCCTGCTGTCAAAGCCCACCCGCAGCTTCCCCGACCTGGCCCGCCATCTCGACACTCTGGTCGAGCGCCCCGCGATCCAGCGCAGTTTTGCGGCGGAATCCATCACCGCCCCTTTCTTCTGACACTTTCAAATCCTGACCCGCAAATCCTGACACGACGAGGCAACCATGTCCGAACTCACCCCCCAAAAGCGCCGCATCCTGATCGACGGATTGCAGGCCGATGAATGCGATGTCGAGGTTTTTCAGGAATGGAACCGGGGCGGAGTGTCCTGTGTTCATACGACCTGCATGAACTACACCTTCGACAATACCCGTGACGCGCTTTCCGCCCTGTCGCGCTGGCGGCGCGCCTTCCGGCATCATACCGACCTGATCGAACAGGCCCGCACCGCAGATGACATCACCCGGATCGCCGAAAGTGGCCGCACCGCCGTCATCCTCGGTTTCCAGAACACCCTGCCGCTGGAAGATGACCTGGCGCTGGTCGAGATCTTCTATGATCTGGGCATCCGCTGCCTGCAAATGAGCTATAACCACCAGGGTCTTGCGGGCTCCGGCTGCCTTGAGCCGAATGACAGCGGGCTGTCGCTTTACGGCAGGAAGATCATCTCTGAAATGAACCGGCTCGGGATGATCGTCGATGTGTCGCATTGCGGTTTGCGCACCACGCTGGACAGTATCGAGCATTCGAGCCAGCCGATTGCCGTCACCCATTCCAACCCGTCAAGCTTCGGCACGAAATACGGCCATAAGTTCGAGCTGACCCACCGGCTGAAATCCGACGATGTGCTCAAGAAGGTGGCCGAAACCGGCGGCATGTTCGGGATGGTGTTGTTCCCCGCGATGCTTCCCGGCGGGATCGACTGCAAGCTGGAGACCTTTATCGATATGGTCGAACATGCCGCGTCTGTGGTTGGCCATAAATCGCTGGGGCTTGGCACTGATTTCGTCTGGCGTCGTCCGCTGTCCTATATCCGCCAGGTCCGGACCGGGCGGTCGACCTATGACTGGGCGCCGGTGGTGCCGCCGGTCTGGCCGGAGTGGATGCGCACGCCCGCCGATCTGCCGCGCCTTGCCGATGAGCTTGCGCGCCGCAAATGGACCGAGGAGCAGATCGACGATTTCCTCGGCCAGAACTGGCTGGATTACTATCGCCGGATCCTTGGCTGATTTCCCCTCATAGCGAAAACAGGACAGAAACCCATGATAAACCGACGTTCTCTCCTTGCCGCTCTCGGCTCGGGCACCGCACTGGCCCTGATCGGCGCGCGCAGCGCCCTGGCCGATGGGAAAGTGGTCAATTTCATCAGCTGGGGCGGCACCACCCAGGCCGCGCAGGAAGAGGCCTGGATCGGCCCCTTCACCGAGGCGACTGGGATCAAAGTCGCCCCGGGCGGCCCCTCGGATTACGGCAAGCTTCAGGCAATGGTCGAGGCCGGCAATGTCACCTGGGACGTGGTAGATGTCGAACATGACTTCGGCGTCTTTGCCGGCAATGCGGGGCTGCTGGAGAAACTGGATTTCTCGATCATCGACCGCGACTCGCATGATCCGCGCTTTGTGACCGATTACACCATCGGCAGCTATGTCTCGACCCATGTGCTCGGCTTTGTCAAAGACAGCTTCGATACCGAGCCCGCAGGCTGGGCGGATCTTTTTGATCTCGAAAAATTCCCCGGCAAGCGCGCCTATTACAAATGGGTCGGGCCGGGCCTGCTGGAGGTGCCACTGCTGGCAGATGGCGTGAAGCCCGAAGACCTTTACCCACTCGATCTGGACCGCGCGTTCAAGAAACTCGACGAGATCAAGTCGCAGATCGTCTGGTACAGCAGCGGCGCGGAATCGCAGCAGCTGGTCGCCTCGGGCGAGACAAAGATCGGGATGCTCTGGAGCGGGCGTCTCTGGTCGCTGATCCAGGACGGGCTGGATATCGGCATCTCCTGGGATCAGAACCTGGTCGCGGCCGATGTGCTGGTCGTGCCCAAAGGCACGCCGAACAAAGAGGCGGCGATGCGCTTTCTTGCCTATGCGGGCAGCGCGGAAGGCCAGGCCCGTATGGCCAATCTCTCGGCCTATGGACCGACCAATCCCGGCGCGATCCCCGAGCTGAAGGCCGAGATCCTGCCCTATCAGCCCAGCGAACATGCGGCGCAGAATGTGCCGCTGGACATCGCCTGGTGGGCCGCAAATCGCGACGCCATCAGCGCGCGCTGGTATGAGTGGCAGGCCGGCTGATCCGTCATGAGGGGAAGAACAGATGCAGACAGGCCCTGATAAGACCCGCTCCGTACAGCTGCCCGGCCCTGCCCCACGGGGCTGGCGCGCGGCGCTGCGCGCAAGGCTTGAGGGAGCGACCGCGACGCTTGCGATCCCGGCGCTGCTTCTGGTTCTGTTTTTCTTCCTCCTGCCGGTCGCGCTTTTGCTGGCCAGAAGCATTCTGGAGCCCGAAGCCGGGCTCGGGAATTATGCCGAATTGCTGCAATCCGGGGCCTATCGCACGGTTTTGCTCAACACATTCACCATCGCATCGGTGGTGACCGTGGTGACGGTGCTGATCGGCTTTCCCGTCGCCTGGCTGATCGCGGTTTCAAACCGGTTCTGGGGCATGGCTCTTCTGGGGCTGATCTTCATTTCGATGTGGACCAGCCTGCTGACGCGCAGCTTCGCCTGGCTGATCCTGTTGCAGTCGAATGGGGTGATCAACCGGATGCTGAAAGGGCTTGGCCTCATCTCGGAGCCGCTGAGCCTTGTCAACAACATGACCGGGGTCGTGATCGGGATGACCTATATCCTGCTGCCTTTCGTGATCTTTCCCCTGCTCAGCACCATGCGCGCGATTGAGCCGGGGCTGTTGCGGGCCGCCGCGCTGTGCGGCGCAAACCGATGGCAGTGCTTTTTGCATGTCTTCCTGCCGGCCTGCGTGCCGGGGATCGCAGCAGGCGCCCTGATGGTCTTTGTCATGTCGCTGGGCTATTTCATCACGCCTGTGATGCTGGGCGGCAGTTCAACCATGATGCTGGCCGAGCTGATCGTGCATCTGGTGCAATCCCTGCTTCGCTGGGGTCTGGGCGCAGCGGCAGCCTTCATCCTCTTTGCCATCACGCTTGCGGCCTATGCCTTGCAACTGCGCCTGTTCGACCCGCTGCGCTCCGCAAAGGGAGGCCGCTGATGTTATTGGATTTCCGTCATCTCGGCGCCCTCCGCTGGGTCCTGGTTGCGATCGGGCTTCTGGTGGCCGGTTTCCTGCTGCTGCCGGTCGTTTTCATTGTGCTCCTGTCCTTCGGATCGTCGCGCTGGCTGATCTTCCCGCCGCCGGGATGGACACTGAAATGGTATGAGGCGTTTTTCGCCGATCCCGGCTGGTTCGCGGCCTTGGGCGCCAGCCTCCGGGTCGGTCTCGCGGCGGCGGTGATTGCGGTGGTCTTCGGGCTGGGCGCAGCACTTGCGATGAGCCGTGGCAGGCTGCGCGGGGCCTGGTGGCTGCATATGCTGCTGCTGATGCCGATGGTGCTGCCGGTGGTGGTGCTGGCCGTGGGGATCTATTCTCTCGCGCTGCGGGCCGGGCTGAATGACACATTCATCGGCTTCGTGCTGTCCCATGCCATCGTGGCCCTGCCCTTCACCGTGATCATCCTTGTGAATGGGCTGAACAGCTTTGATCCCTCGCTTGAGGATGCCGCCGTCCTCTGCGGCGCCAGCCGCTGGCGGGCGCGGCTGCATGTGACCTTTCCGTCCATTCGTCTCAGCATCATCACAGCGGTGATCTTCGCCTTCCTGATTTCCTGGGACGAGATCGTCATCTCGATCTTCATGGCGGGCCCGAACCTGCAAACCCTGCCGGTCAAGCTCTGGACCACCCTGCGCCAGGATCTGACGCCGGTGATCGCGGTGGCCTCGACGATGGTGCTGGCCTTTTCACTGATCCTGCTGCTGATCGCGGCAATCCTGACCCGGAGGGGCAGATGACAGCCTGGCTTTCAATTGACGCGCTCAGCAAATCTTTTGGCCAAAGCATCGCCGTGCGCGATGTCAGCCTCGAGATCGGACGCGGCGAATTCGTCACTTTTCTGGGCCCGTCCGGCTCGGGCAAATCGACACTGCTCTATATGATCGCAGGGCTTGAAACACCCAGCACCGGGGATATCCGGCTTGCGGGTGACTCGCTGCTTCCGGTGGCGCCGAACCTGCGCAATATCGGGATGGTCTTCCAGAGATACACGCTGATCCCGCATCTGACTGTCGCCGAAAACATCGCCTTTCCGATGAAGATGCGCAAATGGGACCGGCAGCGGCAAAAGCGGCGGCTCGAGGAAATGCTGGCGCTTGTGCGGCTGGAGGAATTCGCGGATCGCCGGCCGAATGCCCTCTCGGGCGGGCAGCAGCAAAGGGTCGCCCTGGCGCGCGCCCTGGCCTACGAGCCGGAGATGCTTCTGATGGATGAACCGCTGGCCGCGCTGGATCAGAGCCTGAAACTGGATCTGCAGCGCGAGATCAGACGGATCCATGACAGCACCGGCGCCACGATCCTTTACGTCACCCATGATCAGGAAGAGGCGATGCGGCTTTCTGATCGCATCGCGGTCTTTCACAACGGCACGGTCGAACAGTTCGCCACGCCCGGAGAGATCTACCAGAAGCCAGGCAGCGCCTTTGTCGCGGGCTTTGTCGGGCATTCGAACCTTCTGCCGGCAGAGATGTTTGACGAGGCGCACCCTGCTGTCGCCCTGGCGGGTGGGGATTCCACCGGAACGCCGGGCCTTCAGCCCGGCAAAGGCGCGGCCCTGTTCCGGCCCGAGGATTTCACCGTTCTGCGCAGCGACACCGGAACCGCCGCCCTGACGGCCGCCCAGACCGGCACCATTACCGGCACCATTACCGACATCGTGTTCCTGGGGCCGGTCGTCGAAATCCTGGTGCGCCTCGCATCCGGTGCCCGAATTCTGGTGCGGCAGGCGCCTGACCTGACCGCGGATCTGCGTCCGGGAGACCAGGTCTCTCTCCGCATCCTGCGTCAGCCCTGGATTCTGCCCTGAGCGATCAGGCGCGCTGCCGGAACCGGCCGGGCCGGATGACGCATCACAAAAG
This sequence comes from Paracoccus sp. IB05, assembly GCF_016405985.1. GTDB lineage: Bacteria > Pseudomonadota > Alphaproteobacteria > Rhodobacterales > Rhodobacteraceae > Pseudogemmobacter. Next base: position 18,565 of record NZ_JAEFCF010000036.1, on the reverse strand, counting down.
TATGGAGGCCCGATTTGAACGTCCTGGTTGTTTTCGATCATCCGCGCCGGAATTCGTTTTGTGGCGCGGTTCTGGACCGCTTTGTCGCCGGCCTGCAAGAGGCTGGGCACCAGGCCGAAATCGCGGATCTGCGCGCAGAAGGCTTTGATCCGCGCCTTGGCGTCGAGGACGAGCCCGATCGTGATACGCCCGGCAAGATCTACAGCCCCGCCGTTCTGGCTGAGCAGGAGCGGGTCACGAGAAACGACGCGCTCGCCTTCGTGTTCCCGGTCTGGTGGTGGTCGCTGCCGGCCACGAGCAAGGGCTGGATCGACCGGGTCTGGAACCGTGACTGGGCCTATGGCGAGCGCAGGCTGGCGCATCAGAAGGCCCTGCTGATCGGCCTCGCCGCCGCCGATGCCGGGCAATACGCAAAGCGCAGCTATGACAGCGCCATGCAGACGCAGCTGGTGCAGGGCGTCCTCAATTATTGCGGCATAGCGGAGGCCTCTCTGGAGCTTCTGCATGGCAGTACAGGGTCAGAAAGCGCGCGCACCGGCCTGCTGGAACGGGCCGCGAAGCTTGGCCGGACGTTCTGAATCCCATACCGGCAAGGGCCCGGCCCGTGCGTCAGGCGCGAGGGTCAGTCGCGAGGGTCAGACCCGCTGACCGCTGGCAAACTGCTGCGCCGCCCAGTCGATGAACAATCGCACCCGGGGCGACAGCTGCCGGTTGGTGGGATAGAGAAGCGAAACCGGTAGGGGTGGCGGCAGGCTGGCTGGCAGCGCCTCGATCAGCTCGCCGGCAGCCATCGCGGCTTCGGCATGGTAATGCGGCACCTGGATCAATCCGAGGCCCAGCCTGGCGGCCGCCACATAGCTTTCGGCGGCATTGACGGTAAGCGTTGTCGGCAGGATCACCTCGCGCACCTTGCCGCCAACCGAAAACTCCAACGGCAGCAGCCGCCCGGTGGCCGTCGAGTGAAATCCGATCATGCGATGGCCGCCGGCAAGGGCGTCGACATCAGCGGGATTGCCGAAGCGGGCCAGATAATCCGGTGAGGCAAGCGTGACCTCTGGCAGAGTTGCGAGACGGCGCAGGATCATTTCGCTGTCCTGCGGCTGACCGACACGCAGCACGCAATCGATCCCCTCGCGCACAAGATCTGCCAGCCGGTCGCCCTCGCTCATGTAAAGCGCGATCCCGGGATAGCGCTCCAGAAACTGCGGCAGCGCCGGCAGAATGAAGTGGCGTGCCAATGTGCCATGCACATCCACGCGCAGCGGTCCTTCTGGCGTTGCACCGGCGAAGGCCCCTTCGGCATTCTCGACATCGGCGAGAATGGTGATGCAGCGCCGGTAATATGCCTCGCCGTCGAGGGTCGGCCGCACGCTGCGCGTCGTGCGCTGAAGCAGCCGCGCTCCGAGGCGGTCTTCCATCTGCCGGATCACCTGGGTCGCGGTGGAGCGCGGAATGTCGAGATCAAAAGCCGCCTCAGTGAAGCTCCGTCTTTCGACGACCCGCGTGAAGAGCCGCATCGCGTCCAGTCGGTCCATGATCTCTGCTCTGTTTCCCGCGCGGGTGCTGCGAAAGCCGGCCCGCTTTTGTTCGTTACAATGGAATAGTGATGCCAAAATATAGGTGATTATTCAGTTCAAAGAAAAGCGCATATTCCCTGCAATCCGGCGCATGGGCGCTGAGCACAGGAGAAATGACATGACTGACAGCAATAAGGTCGCCCTCGTCACCGGCGCGTCTCGCGGCATCGGCGCGGCCATCGCCCGTCGCCTTGGCTCTGACGGCTACAGCGTCGTCATCAATTACGCAGGCTCGGTCGGGCCGGCGGAGGAGCTTGCGGCCGCTATCGAAAAAGCGGGCGGCAGGGCCCTTACCATCCAGGCCGATGTAAGGGATGTCCCTGCCGTCACCCGCATGTTCGACACTGTCGAGGCTGCTTTCGGAGGTATTGATGTTCTCGTCAACAATGCCGGAATCATGAAGCTGGCCCCGATCGGCCAGAGCGAAGACGCGCTGATCGACAGCCAGATCGACATCAATCTGAAAGGCACGATCCACACCCTGCGCGAGGCGGCGAAACGCCTGCGCGACGGGGGCCGTATCGTGAATTTTTCGACCAGCGTGGTGGGGCTTAAACTTGAAACCTACGGCATTTACGCCGCGACCAAAGCCGCGGTCGAGACGCTGACCGGCATTCTGGCCAAGGAGTTGCGGGGCCGCTCGATCACTGTCAATGCCGTTGCGCCCGGGCCGACCGCGACCGCGCTGTTCCTCGATGGCAAGTCGCCCGAGCTTGTCGGGCATCTGGCGAAGATGAACCCGCTCGAACGGCTCGGCAGCCCCGAAGACATCGCAGCCGTGGTCGCCTTTCTCGTCGGCCCGGATGGCGGCTGGATCAACGGCCAGGTGCTGCGCGCCAATGGCGGCATGATCTGACCGGGGCCGTCCCGGGCCTTGCCGCGCAGCCGGTCACTGACGCCCCGAGCGCCAGAAGGCTGCGGCTGCGCCATATTGCGGCGGCGGAAACGCTCTCGACAATGGCGGCGGGAAAGCCCTGGGGAAGCTGGCTCGCTGCCTCACCGGGGACAAAGGGAAAGCGGCTGGCCGGTGCTGCCGGGAGGAACACCCTCGCCTGCGATGACCTGCAAAGCCCCCACGCAGTCGCGGCCGATCACCGATAGGAGGCCGCAGGCATCCGTGCCGCGCGCGCCAAGCCTTTCGGCGACAAGCCGGCGGATCCGGTCGGAATCGGGCAGAAGGCTCTCGAAAAATGCAAGGACGGCTGCGCCGCGCCAGGGTGTCCCGCGCAGGGGCAAAGAAAGAGAAACCGGAAGCGTGTTCCCAGGCCAGCCGGTCCGGGTGATAGACAAACCTGGTCGCGCTATTGCTCTCGCGGCTCAACGTGCCGACAGGGCGGTTGTTCAGCACAACCTGCAACGGCTGCCAGGCCGGACGCCACCCCATCAGAACAGATCCTCAATTTCTTACCTGTCGCCCTGCGAGCGGGCGGCAATCAGAAACTCCAGATCAAGAGCGGCAAGGATCGGCTGAAGCTTCGCCGGCGTCCCGGCGGTCTCGATGGTGATTTCCTGTCACCGCAACGCACCTCTCCTTTGGCCCGAAGAGACGAAACCATCACCGGACCCGAGGACCCTTCGCTGAACACGGGGCTCTGTCACCGCGCGCGACACTGCGTCTAAGACTGGCTTTATAGAGCCGCACCACCTGGCAGAAGCTACTGTCTGCGATACCGGCTCTGCTCCAGGATCAGGCGCTCGAGGCAGGCCCGGATCTTGCGGCGCCCCTCCGGTGCAACACGCAAACCAAGCTTGCTTCGGCGCCAGATGACGTCATCAAGTGTCGTGGCAAATTCACGCTCAACCATCCAGCGCAGTTCGGCCTCATGCAGGCCGCCACCGAGATCGGCGCCCGGCCCCTCCTCCATCATCACCAGGGCCTCGGTACCATAGGCACGTATCAGTCTGCGGGAGGTGGCGGGTGGGAGTTGGGGATGCCGCCGGGTCAGTGCCTGTGCCAGAGCATCCGCCTGCCCCGGGTCGAAATCTCCACCCGGCAGCGGTGCCATGGCCGTCCAGGCGGCCTTGCAGCTGGTGAAGAGGGGCGCGATCAGATCGACCGCAGCCTCGGAGAGCTTTCGATAGGTGGTGATCTTGCCGCCCAGAACCGTCAGCAGAGGCGCCCGGTCATTCTGTTCCAGGTCAAGCGAATAGTCCCGGGTGGCGGATCGGGCATCGCCCGCACCATCATCCAGCAGCGGCCGCAGCCCGGCATAACGCCAGACCACATCCGAGGGCAGGACCGGCTTTTCGAAACAACGGCTGACAAAATCGCACAGATAACGGACCTCTTCATCCGAGCAGTTCACCTGATCAGGCGAGCCTCTGTGGTCGACATCCGTCGTGCCGATCAGCGTGAAATCCTCATGATAGGGAATGGCAAAGACGATGCGGCCGTCAGGGCCCTGCAGGATATAGGCGCGGTCATGGCCGAAGATGCGGGGCACCACGATATGGCTGCCGCGCACAAGCCGCAGCCCGCGCTCGGACCTCGGAGACAGTTTTGCGCTGATCCCGCCGACCCAGGGGCCGGCGGCATTGACGACCAGCCGCGCGCGCAGTGTTTCCGGCCCTTTCGGGCCAATAACATCGACCTCCCAGAAATTGGCCTGACGCCTTGCGGCGACGACCTCGCTGCGGGTCCGGATGTCCGCGCCCAGCCTTTGGGCATCGCGCGCATTCAGCACGACCAGCCGGGCATCATCGACCGCCGCATCCGAATATTCCCATCCCTTCCGGAACGCGCCGTTCAGCGCCTGACCCGCCTCATCCTTGCGCAGATTGAGCCGGCGGGTCGGCGGCAGGATTTTGCGCCCGCCCATATGGTCATAAAGGAAAAGGCCCAGTCGTATCACAAAGGCGGGGCGACGATCCCGGAGCCATGGCATGAACCGGCCCAGCAAACGCGATGCCGGCGTGCCCCCCTCGAACCGCATCGACGGGTGAAAGGGCAGGACGAAGCGCATCGGCCGCGCGATATGGGGCATGGCCGCCAGCAGGGTCTCCCTTTCGCGCAAGGCTTCGCGCACGAGACGGAATTCGAAATACTCCAGATAGCGCAACCCACCATGGAACAGCTTGGTCGAGCGCGACGACGTGCCTTCGGCGAGATCGTTCTTTTCGCAAAGGATAACCTTCAGGCCACGTCCCGCAGCGTCCCGCGCGATGCCGCAGCCATTCACACCACCGCCCACAATCAACATATCCGCTATCGGCTTCGCCATCTGTCATCCTGTTTTCTGCTTCGCCCGCCTGATGTCGACGAGATTGCCTTGCGGGCGGTCTGTATTGGTCTCGGCCGGTGCCGATTGCGCAGCGTCGGCGGCACTGCGCGCCATGGTCATGAAGGCATCGATCGACCCGATCGACCGGCGCTCTTTCAGGCAGGCGGCATAGGAATGGGTCACCGGCTTTTCTCCGGCGAGCGGCAGGCTCACCAGCCGCGGATCGCTGTCGAATTCGGTGCGCGAAATAATCCCGATGCCGAGACCGGCAGCGGTTGCCTCGATCATGGAATCCCGCGCCAGTTCCATAACCACCGAGGGCCGGACACTGCGCTTTTCGAGGATCCCCTCAAAGGCACGCCGGGTCATGGAGCCGCTTTCGCGCCAGATCATGCGCACCCCGTCCAGCTCTTCGACCATGATCTTCTGCCGCTGTGCCCAGGGATGCGCGACCGGCAGCAGCAGCATGACCTCATGTTCGCCCAGAGCCACATCATCAAGCCGGGGATCAGCGTAATCGCGTCCAAGGATCGCAACATCCACCTTGTAGTCGATCAGCTTGCGGTAAATCCGGTCCGAACTGCCGCTTTCCAGCGTGACATGGACCAGCGGGAACCTGTCACTGTAGCCCGCCAGCAGCTTCATCACGAAAAACGGCCCCACGGTCCCGATATGCAGCCGCCCGGCGATCTCGGGCCGGCTGGTCAGCAGCGCATGGGCCCGTTGTTCCAGCGCGAATATCTGGCGGGCGATCAGCATCAGCGCATCGCCCTCTGTCGTCAGCTCGACCCCGGAAGGGGTTCGCAAAAAGAGCTGCCTGCCATAGGTCTCTTCAAGCGATTTCACCTGGGTGGTGACCGTCGGCTGCCCGATGCACAGCAGATCCGCCGCTTTGGTGAAGCTCAGCTCGCGCCCCACCGCAAAGAAAGAGCGCAGCTGGTTGAAGTTGATGTAATTCAGACGTTCCCTTGTAAGCATAGTCCTGTTCCTCCCTGGCCTGCCGGTGTTCCGGTCAGCTCGATGACTGCAGCCATGATCGACGAGTAAGGGCGACGAATCTCAAGGGGAATCGTGTAGTGATTGAGGCCGGGCAATTCACGGCAGGAACAATCATGGCCGGCCTGCACCATGCGGGCGGTATGGCTGAAGGCCTGACCCCGGAAGCCCGCAGTTTCATCTGCCCCGACAATCATCTGCACCCTGGCGGACGGAAGAGGCAGCCGCGCAGGGCTCAGGCTCCGGACATCCTCGCTGGTCAGCTTCAGCGCGCTGTCGAGGCTGGTGCCACGCAAGGGGTCAAGATCACAGATCGGGCTGATGGCGACCACACCACGCAATGGAACAGATTGCGGTGAAAGCGCGGTCATCAGTGCCAGATGTGCCCCCGCAGAATGACCTGCGGCGATCCAGCCGGATGGGGCAAGGCCAGCCGCAGTTGCGGCCTCTGTGGCGACTTTCACTGCGATACTGGCTGCGGAAACAATCGCGCTCAGCGAAGCCTCTGGCGCCAATGGATAGCCGGGCAGAGCGACATTGAATCCGGCGCGGACCAGGGGGTCTGCAACAAAGGCAAAGCGTTCGCGCGAGAGAGACTGCCAGTACCCACCATGAAAGAAGACCACCAGCGGCGCGCCTGAATGGCCGGGAAAAAGGTCGAAGGCCTCACGCGGATGGTCACCATAGCGCAGGCCGCGCTGCAGTTTCAGCGTCGCATAGGCCCGGTCACTTTCGCTGTCCATGCGGGCATAGACCTCGCCGCGCTCGGGATGACGGTCACGAAACACCCAATCCGCTTCATCTTCGTGTGCCATGGTTCAGACCAGACTGACGACAGAGCGCACCGATGTCCCGGCGCGCATGAGATCAAACCCCTCATTGATCCGGGCGAGCGGCATCCGGTGGGTGATCTGCCCTTTCAGGTCGATCTCTCCGGCCATATAGCGGTCGATCAGCGCGCCCAGCCCGCTCCGGCCTTTGACGCCGCCGAAATAGCTGCCCAGCAGCGATTTGCCGTAACGCACCTGGACCGGCGGTACGGAAAGGGTGGAGCCGGGCGGCTCTACCCCCAGCAGCACCGCTTTGCCCCAGGCCGGCACCGCTGCGTCGAGGGCCAGGCGCATGACGGAAAGCACGCCGGTGCATTCAAAGGCCACGTCGACGCCGCCCTGGGTCAGATCGCGGATCTCGGTGACCGTGTCACTGCCAGCCGGGTCCGGGCGGATGAAATGGCTCATGCCATAGCTCTGGGCGAGGGAGGTCTTGCTGCCGGACAGGTCGATGCCGATGATCTGGCTGGCGCCGGCGATACGCGCGCCCTGAATGATATTAATGCCGATGCCGCCCAGGCCGAAAACCGCAACGCGGTCGCCTGGCCGCACCTCAGACAGCGCGGCCCCGACACCGGTGGTGACGCCGCAGCCGAACAGGCAGACCTCATTCAGGGGGGCATCCTGGCGGATCCGGCACAGGGCGATTTCCGGCACGACTGTATAGCGTGAGAAGGTCGAGGTGCCCATGAAGTGATGGATGACCTCGCCGTCGCGGCTGAAGCGGGCGCTGCCCTCGGGCATCACGCCGCGGTCACGGGTGGGTTTGATCGTCCAGCACAGATTGGTGCGGTCTGACCGGCACATGGCGCAGTCACCGCATTCCGGCCCGTAAAGCGGGATGACATGGTCGCCAGGCTTCAGCCCGGTGACGCCCGGGCCGGTTTCCACCACCCGCCCCGCGCCTTCATGGCCGGGGATCAGCGGATAGACCGCCGTGGCATTCGCGCCTTCAAGCGCAGTCAGATCGGTATGGCACAGGCCGGTATGGTCGATCTCGACCAGAACCTCGCCGGCGCGGGGTGGGGCGACCATGACTTCGGCAATCTCCAGCGGGCGGCCCGCCGCAGTGCAAATCGCTGCGGATGAACGGATCATCTTTGCGTCTCCGTAAAGAACTGGAAGGGATCAGATGCGCCGGAAACCAAGCGCAGAGAGGGTGTCGGCGGCAATTCTGCCATCCCGGCGAAAGGCCTCGCGGGCGGCGCGCATGACCTTGGGGGCATTGACGAAAACCGCCTGGTGCAGGCAGTCGTCGCGCATGAGAAAGGCGCCATAGCCGGGGCGGAAGGCCTCATCCGACTGCCAGAGCTCGCCATCTGCGACCGGCTGTCCGATAAACTGGATGCGCTGGCCCAGCTGCTCGGTCCAGAAAGACGGCGCGCCCGGGGGCGGAGGCGGGGGCGCATCCAGGATTGCAGCGGCGGCGGCAATGGCGCTGTCCTCGGCATTGCGCCAGGATTCCAGCCTGAGGCCGGCCGCTTCCGTCGTGCCGGAGCGCCGGCGGGCGACATCGCCGATTGCGAAGATCTGCGGGTCCGAGCTGCGGCCGGCCGCATCGGTCAGGATCCCGTCGGCAAGATCAAGCCCTGCCTCCCGGGCCAGCGCGTCACGCGGTGTGCCGCCCATGCCCAGAACAACCGTCTTTGCCGAAATATGGCAGCCATTCTCCAGGCTCAGCCGGACACCGTCGCCCTCGGGTGCTAAGGCAGTCACCCCGGTTCCCAGATGCAGGCGTGAGCCCTCTGCCTCATGCAATGCGGCGATCCGGCGGCAAAGGGCCTCTGGCAGGGCGCGCATCAGCGGCAGGGGTGCCTTTTCGATGATATCGACGGCGCAGCCCAGCTGACGGGCCGATGAGGCCACCTCCAGCCCGATAAAACCTGCCCCGACCAGCGCGACACTGCCGCCTCCGGTTTCCTGGCCCAGACGGGCACGCAATGCGCGCGCCTCGTCCAGTTTGTGCAGGCAGAGCACACGGTCTTCCAGACCATCACAAAGCGCAAGCCTGCGTGGGGCCAGACCGGTGGCGAGGACGAGAATGTCATAGGCCTCGTCGCTGCCATCCTCCAGCCGCACCCGCCCCGCCTTGCGGTCAATCGCGACCGCCTGACGCGAGGGCCGGAATTCCACGCCCTCCAGGTCAGGCAGAATAGCAGGCAGCGCTGGTTCCACCGGCTCGGTCAGCATCGATTTCGAGAGCCAGGGCCGCTCATAGGGCGGATGTGCCTCTTCGCCGATCAGCACGATCCGACCGCTGTGGCCCAGAGATTTCAGCTGGGCGATCAGCCGCCCGGCCGAATGGCCGGACCCGATGACGACAATTCTGGCAGTTCCGGCAATCCGGCCCGCATCCATGCTCATCGTGCTTGCCTTTTCTCGCGCTGAAGGCGCAGCACCTCGGCCAGGATCTCGCGATGGACCTGGATATAGCCCCGGCTGACATGTTTCAGATGCGGCTGCACATGGTCATGCAACTGACCAAGCGCATGGAACGGGACCGAGGATGCCAGGTGATGTTCGGCATGGAAGGGCATGTTCCAGTAGAGCTTGCGGAAGATCGGATTGGCCAGCGTGGTGCGGGTATTTGCCAGCAGGTCCGGGCTTTCCTCGGCACCGGTATGTTCGGCCATGCGGATGGCGCGCAGAACGGGCTCACCCAGAAAGCGCGGGATCAGCCAGTAGGTCAGCGCAATCATGCTGCCGTAATAGACCGAGGCCGCCGCAATGGTGATGTAAAGCAGAACATCCAGCCGGATTTCCAGCGAAACACGGCCGCGCACGCTTTCGGGCAGGAAACTTTTCTCTTCCTCATTGTAGCGCCCGGTCGCGCCGCGCCACAAAGTGCCCAGCAGTTTCGGCCAGAAAGACGCGCCCAGTACCAGACGGAAATATTCGCGCAGCGAAGTGGGGAAGGGCACGATATCGGGGTCGAGATCATCATGCTGCGTATAGGTGTGATGCGCGGCATGGCGGTATTTGAAATAAAGGAAGGGCCTGAGCGTCGCCGTCGCGATGGCGATGCCGACGAGGTAGTTCAGCCAGCGCGATCTGAAGGCCGTGCCATGCGAACATTCATGCAGTGGCGCAAAAGTCAGCACGATGATCGTGCCGTAAAGCACCATGGCCGGGATCTGCAGCCAGAGATTGCCCGAGGCCAGCCAGACCAGAAAGCCGGTTACCGCCAGCGCCGAGATATGCACCGCAAGGTTGACCAGTCCCGGCCCATTGCTACGTGCCCGCAACTCTTTGAGTTTGCTGCGCGAAATCATTTCCGCGCCAGTGAGCGGCCAGACATTGCTGCCGATCCCGCCAATGCCAGCATAGCTGGCAGAGCCGTTTCCATCCATTCGAGAATCCTCCTCTCAGACTAAGCCTCTGTCAGGCTACAGGGCCGGCTTTCAGGCGTTAAATTCATGTTCTGCATGGGGTTATTGCTTTCACCCCGACCGGGCATCTGCCCGGCACGTTTCACGAGAAGAAGCAGGCCGTGATCCGTTCCACATCAAAGGCATCGCGGGTGAATTCCCCGGTGACGCGGCCGCGGCTCATCACAACAATGCGGTCGCAGACCTGCATCATTTCCTGCAGCTCGGTTGTCATAACCAGCAAACCGCGCCCCTCTTCGGCAAGGCTGCGCAGGGCGCCCCAGATCTCACTTTTCGCCCCGATATCGACACCGCGTGTGGGATCTTCGGCGATCACCACCCGGCCGGGCTTCGTCATCCATTTCGCGATGACGATCTTTTGCTGATTGCCGCCCGAAAGCTGCCCCGCGCGCTGACCCGGTCCACTGGCGCGGATGCCCAGCCGGCGCATCAGATCAAGGCTCATCCGTCGCGCCGCACTGCGCCGGATCAGGCCGAGCCGCGAAAGGCGGTCAAGTTCGGTCATGGTGATATTCTCGCCGACCGACATGCCCAGGACGAGCCCCTGTTCCTTGCGGTCCGCCGGCATATAGGCCACGCCCGCCCGGATCGCCGCCATAGGCGAGGTGAGGCGGGGGCTGTGCCCGTCAATGCGGATCGCCCCGCTTTGCAACGGCACAGTGCCGAAAATCGTCTGGGCCAGTTCCTCGCGGTGGCAGCCGAGAAGACCCGCGACCCCCACGATTTCGCCGGCATGGACCCGCAAGGAGGCATCTTTCAGCCTGCCGCGTGTTACAGCGCGCTCGACCTCCAGCACCGGGGCGCCAATCGGTCGGGCTGACCAGGCGAACCCGTTACCCGCGCGGTTGGTGCCGACCATGTAAGAGACGATCCCGTCTTCGGTCATACCGTTCAGATCACGGGTGACGACATGACGCCCGTCGCGCAGCACGGTCATGCGGTCGGCAAGCTCCAGCACCTCGTTCAGACGGTGCGAGACATAGATGATGCCCAGACCGCGATCTCTGAGGCGGCGCACCACTCCAAGCAGGCGCTGCACCTGGTCGTCATCCAGAGAGGCGGTTGGTTCATCCAGCACGATAATGCGCGGATCGCTGGCCAGCGCCTTGCAGATTTCGACGATCTGCTGTTCGGCCAGGCCCAGAGTGCCCAGGATGCAATCCGGATCCAGATCCAGTCCGGCCATGGCCAGCAGCTCGCGGGTGCGGTCCCGGGTCGCGGCGCGGTCAATCCTGCCGCCGCCCCGCCGGATTTCACGGCCCAGCCAGATATTCTGCGCCACGCTCAGATTGCTGCACAGCACCAGCTCCTGGTGGACCATAGCCAACCGCGCCGCAATCGCGGCCGCAGGGCGCGCGAACTGCACCTCGCGGCCAGCGATCAGGATCTTGCCCTCATCCGGGCGCAACAACCCGTTCATGCACGAGAGCAGTGTCGATTTGCCTGCGCCGTTCTCGCCAAGCAGCGCATGGACCTCGCCCGCCCGCAGATCAAGGCTGACATCATGGAGCGCACGCACGCCGGGAAAGGACTTGCCGATCCCGCGCAGTTCCAGCAAGGGCGCAGACATATCCATGCTCAGCCCTCCAGCCGTTCCATGAGGCCGCGATGGCGGTCCATGGTCGGGCGCAGGTTCTGGTACACCTCCTGCCAGATCGAGAAGAACTCCATATAGCGTTCATGGGCGGCGGGGTCGGGGTCGATGGTCTCGCGGATGCGGACGATATCGGCGAGCGGCGTGACCGGATCGGGGTAGATCCCGGCGGCAACCGCTGCCAGAACCGCATCGCCTACGGGCGCGGCCTCGCCGATATCCGGCACCTGCAGCGGGCGGTTCACCACATTGGCGGTGATCTGGTTCCAGAACCGGCTTTTGGTCGGGCCGCCGTTCAGCACCAGCGTGTCGATCCCGGCTCCGGCCTCGGTGGCGATGCGGAAGTTCGACAGCAGATCAAAGGCCACACCCTCGATCAGGGCGCGGATCATATCTGAGCGCCCGGTGGTCGGACGCACACCGAAGAAAACGCCTGTCGCATTGCTGTTCCAGTTCGGGGCAAGCGAATTGCCCAGATAGGGCAGATACAAAAGCCCGTTCGCGCCGGGCGGCACATGGCGGGCCTGGGCGGTAAAGAGGTCGAAGACATTCTCGCCCATCCGCTCGGCCAGCTGCCATTCACTGTCGCCCCACTGATCGCGGAACCATTTCAGCGAGGCGCCGGTAAAGGCCATCGGCGCATCGAACATCGTCAGCCCCGGCAGCACATGCGGCCATTTCAGGACGCGGAATTCATCCAGTCGCTGTTCGGTCGGAATGATGACCCCGAGGTTTGATCCGGTCCCCATCGAATAGAAGGCCTGACCGGGCCGCGTCACCCCGACCCCAAGCGCCGCAGAGCTGATATCGGTGCCGCCCGCCGCGACCGGGGTTCCCGCCCGTAGACCGGTTTCCTCGGCGGCACGGCGCGTCACTTCGCCGACCACCTCATGGCTTTGGTAAAGACGGGGCAGTTTCTCGATCGGGATGCCGATCGCCTCGGCGGCTTTGGCGTTCCAGGCGGCTTTCTGATATTCATAGGCATAGCAGAGACCTGCATCGCCCGTGTTCATTGTAAAGGCGCCCGACATGCGGAAGGTGCAATAGCCCGATGGCGAGAGGAATTTATGCGTGGCCGCAAAGATATGCGGCTCATGTTTTGCCATCCAAAGCGCCTTGGGGTCGATGAACCAGGGCGCCACGCGATTGCCGTTGATACGGTTGATCTCGCTTTCGCCCACGCGGCGGCGGATGTCGTCGCATTCGGCCTCTGACCGGCTGTCCATCCAGATCATCGCCGGGCGCAGTGGCTGGCCCTTGTCATTCACGGGCAGGGTGACGCCGACCAGACCCGAGATCGCGACCCCCGCGATCCGGTCTGCGAAATTTCCCTGTTCCAGGCACTGCCGGATCGCCGAGACCACAGCCGACCAGTAATTGTCGGCCTCCTGCTCGGCCCAGCCCGGGCGCGGGTGAAAAAGCGGATGCTCCTGTGAGCCGAAAGCGACGATCCTGCCGCTCTGGGTGTCAAGGATGGATGCCTTGACATTGGTCGTGCCGATATCGACGCCAAGCGTCAGATGTCCGTTCATTGCTGTCTCCTCCCGTTATGTCCGCCGCTCAGGACGGTTTTGCCTTGTTCAGCACCCGCGTCAGGATCACGGTTGCGATCAGGGCTATGCCAATGGCGAGGTTCTGGTACCATGTCGCGATCCCCCAGATCGCGAGCAGATTGAGCCCCGCCGAAAATGTCACCGCCGAGAGCAGGACATTCGGGATCGACCCGGTGCCGCCCGCGAGGCTGATCCCGCCGATGACCGCGATGGTGATGGCGATCAGCTCATAGCCCTGTGCCAGGGCCGGCTCGACCGACATCAGCCGGGCAGTGAACAGCACACCCGCCAGTGCCGCGCAGAATCCGCTGATCACAAAGGCCGCAATCACGATCAGCCCGGTATTGATGCCGCTGTAACGCGCGGCTTTTTCATTGCCGCCTATGGCCATCAGCCTGCGGCCGAAAACCGTTCCGCTGAGGGTCAGATGCAGCAGAACCGCCATGGCGAGGAACAGAATGAAGCCCACCGGCAGGCCAAAGAACACCGCCTCGCCCAGCCAGCGCATCAGCCCTTCCGAATAATAGACCGGCGCGCCATTGGTGATCAGATAGCTGACGCCGCGCAGGGCCGTCATGGTGATCAGGGTGAAGATGAAAGAGGTGATCTTCAGCCCGACGGAGCCAAGCCCGTTCAGCAACCCGAGCAGCGCCCCGCTTGCCAGGCAAAGCCCGATGGCCAGCGCTTCCGGGCCGGCAAATGTATTGCCGCGCACTATCCAGCGATATCCGAGATAGCGCCCGGCCTCGGTTGTCAGCAGCACGCCGGCAATCACCGAAAAGACCATGACCGAGGCAATTGACAGATCGATCCGCCCGGTCAGCAGCACCACCGAAAAACCGGTGGCCAGCAGACCGACCACTGCGGCATTGCGCAGGACATTGGCGATATTATTGCCGCTGAGGAAGACCGGGCTGGTCATCAGGCCCAGGGCCAGGATCAGCACCAGCAACCACAGAAGCGGGTTGCCGATCAGCTGCGGTATGATCGCAGGCCCCCTGTGGCGGGGCGTTGTTGCAATGCTCATCGCACATCAATCCTTTTGCTGAATCCGGGGGCCACGACCGCAAGGATCACCAGCCCGGTCACCACCTGCTGCATGTAGAAACTGACCCCGGCCTGGTTCAGCAGATTGTTGATGCAGCCGATGATAAGCGTGGCAAGAACCGCCCCCCGGACCGAGCCGACACCGCCGGAAAGCGCCGCACCGCCAAGGACCGCGACCGCCAGAACCTTCAGCTCCAGCCCCACAAAACCGGCAGGATTGATATAGCCCAGACGCGCGCTTTCGATCAGGCCGACCAGCGCTGCCGCAAGGCCTGACAAGGCGAAAACCGTAAGCCGGACTTTCCAGGTCTGAACACCGGACAGTTCCGCGGCCCGTGCATTGCCGCCGGTGGCATAAAGCCTGCGCCCGAAGCTGGCCGATCCGGTCAGCACCAGCGCGACAGCCGCCGCCAGCAGGAACAGAGCAACCGGCACCGGCAGGCCGGCGATTGCGCCGCGCCCGAACCAGAGGAATTCCGGCATTGCATTCGGGTAGCTGGCCTGCCCGCGTGAGATGATATTCGCCAGCGCGCTGGCGATCCCCATGGTGGCCAGGGTCACGATCAGCGAGGACAGCCGCAGCGCGGCCACGAGGATCCCGTTGATCAGCCCGAGGACCAGCCCGGTCAGCAAAACCGCCCCGATCACCATGGCCGGAGAGCCCCCCGGCAGCAGGACGCCGCCGATCACGGTCGAAAGCACCGCAATCCCTGCGACAGAAAGGTCAATTTCGCCGGTGATGATCACCATGGTCATGCCAAGCGCCAGGATCCCGACCCCGGCAACCGAGGTCAGGATCACCATGGCATTGCCGGGGCTGGCAAATCCGGGAAACAGCAGCGCGCCACTCACCAGCAGCGCGATCAGCACGAAAAGGCGGCTCAGGTCACCGCCACCGCTCCCGAAGGCCCGGGCAAGACGAGACCCTCCCCGCACAAAAACCGCGGGGTTGTGAGTTTTCTGGATATCAGACAAGGGAAGTCTCCGTTGGCAAGGGCTGCGGAGGAAACCGGCGGCTTCCGGGTGGCAAAGCCAGCCGGAAGCGCGCCGTCGGATCCGGGCCCGCTCAGGCGACCGCCGGACCGTAAGCATAGGGCCATTCGGCCGGCGTCATGGTTTCGACCCCTTCGATGGTCATCTTTTCACGGGTGATCATCGGCAGGTTCGGGGTCAGCACCAGGCGCGGCGGCGCGGCATTCAGCCCCTCTTTCGCCCCGATATGCAGAAGGACGGTCCGGATCCCGATATCACCGATCAGCGGCGTATAGGGGGAAACCATGGCGATATTGCCCTGTTCCACCTCATGCAGCACTTCTTTCGCATCATCATTGGCGAGGATGGCGATACGCTTGCCATCGGGCGCGGAATCGAGCCGGTTGCCTTCGCGGATCGCATCGAGTGCGCCCATCGCCTCTTCGCCGCCGGTATTGAAGCTGACCGCAACATCGCGGATCGCCTGAAGCGCATCCACGGTTGACTGGAACGCAAGCGAACGCTGGCTGTTGGTGTGGTAGTTCCCCGCAATCTCGAAGCCTTCTTCCTGGCCTATCACCTGGAGGAATGCGCCGGTGCGGATGGAATCGGCGGTGCTGCCCAGATCCTTGCGGTTGAGGATGATCTTGCCGGTCTGGCCGGAATGCTTGAGATAAAGCCCCTGTTGCAGCCCATTCGCGTAGAAGTTCCCCAGAACCTCAGAGCTGATCTTCTGCGACGAGGTGCGACGGTCAACGCTGACCACCGGAATGCCGGCATCAATGGCACGATCCACCGGCGGCCCCATCGGCGCCTCGCGCGAGGGCCAGAGGACGATCCCGTCAAACTGGCGCGTCACCCAGGTATCAATGATCTGGCCCATCTTGTTGTCATCGAATTCTGCATCGACGACTTCGATCTCGATATTCGGGTGACGCGCCGCCTCCCAGGCTGCGGTATCTGCAAGCGCAATCAGCCAGGGATGGTTGAAGCCGTGGAAGACGAAGCCGATCTTATAGGTCTTCGCAGGGTCCAGCACCGGTCCCTCGGGAAGCGGAATGTAATCGGTGAACGGGGCCTTGATCTCGAGCTTGCTATAGGGCCCGGTAAAGGTTGCACCCATGCCCGGCTTCCAGTCAAAGCCATCGACCAGATCAGCCACCGGATAGACTTCGAGGTAATCGGTGAACGCGTCGCGGTCATAAAGCGCGGCGACAGAGGCGTTCTTCATCCCTTCGGCGGCGGCCGCCGCATATTGCGCGATCAGGGCGTTCAGGACGCTGTGCCCCCCCCCGCCAGTCTGAGCCTGCGCGAGATGCGGCAGAATTCCGGTGGGTATGGCTGCAAGAGCCGTCGATGCCAATGCGCTGCCAAGCACGCTGCGGCGTGTCAGTTTCATTCGTTCCTCCCTTGATTTTGCTTTGCGGCGCTGCGCGTCTCCTCCGACGCAGCCCCGTGTCTCATCAGCCCAGCAGAACCATCACCTTTCCGTTTTCCACCCGGGTCGGATAGGTCTGCAGGGATTTCGTCGCAGGAGGGGACAGGTTGGCGCCGGTACGGATATCAAACAGCGCCTGATGCAGGGGGCATTCGATGATATGGCCATCGAGATAGCCCTCTGACATGAAGGCATGTTCATGGCTGCAAATGCCGGCCGAAGCGTAAAATGTGCCGCCAGCATTATAGACCGCAACACAGCGGCCCTCATGATCGAAACGCATTGCGTCGCCGTCATCCAGCTCGGCAACAGAAACCGCAGTGACCCAGGTGCCAGTCGTAGTGCCTGTCATAATCTACTCCCTACTTACATCTTTCCGTAGCCGCAGGGATGCCAGGGCGCATAATTCATTTATCAAATGCCGCCATTGCAGAATGTGCAGGAAGGCTTTGGGACAGTCGGAGGGTCAGACTGCCGAGGTCACCCGTGACAGCGGCCGACCCCGGAGTCGGACGATGCGAACGACCTCTCTGGCATGCAGGCCGTTCTGCGGGGCAGGTTTGCCAGGAAAGTGCCCCTCCGGTGCCCGCGCAGCAAACCGACGTGTATTGCATCGAGAGAACGGAATATGTGTCCACTACGACATAAATCCACGCCACCCCGTGAAGATGTGGGCCATGGTGCGGGGGCTTCCCACAGACACGGCACCGCCGGCGCCATGTCAGCCTGGCCTGGCGGTGGTGCGCTATTGTGCTTGAGGCCGCAGGTGGGTGCTGTCGCAACTTTTCAGTTATTATTAAGGGTGAGGCTGCTGAACATGATTATGCCCCCAGGTCCGCGAAGGTGTGGAATGACGTGGTGCCGTTCGCCCGGATTTGACCCTTTCGGATCATGTGAGCAGTCCCGATCCCGGCACTGGTCGCTGCGGTCGGGTAGAGGGCCTTAAAGCCCGTCACTGGGCGGGTGATCCGCCTGACGAACCTGTGATCCTGCCCGAGAATGCTATTGAGACATTTGACTTTCTGGATCGGGATCGTGCGCCCTTCGTCGGTGAATTTCAGAATGACCTTCACGGCTTGCAAGCCAGCCAGATTGGCACCGCTCTTGTCGATCACCACCCGGTCGGGCGCACCGTAAGTCGCGATTGCGCGCCTAAAGAACCACCCAGCGGTTGAGCGTCGCATAGTCGACGGTATCCCATCGCTCCGCCACTGTCTCCGCCAGATCGCGGCAGGAGACGGCATAGCGGAGGCAGAAGATCTCCGCATACAGGATGACTGGCTTGGGATTGGGCAGGCCATTGACTTCTGCGGACTGAACCGCCTCACGCCAATGCCCTGACAGATCCAGGGCAACCGGGTTATAGGAATCTTTGCGATATTGCCGGCAAGCCATACCTCTCCCTCCAGCCGGAACGCTGTGAGCGGAAGATGTGCTGCAACCAGCGCCACGGGGCGACCCCAACCGAAGGCTCTGGCCAAAGCCGCGTCCCCGGCCAGAGGGCAAGGCCGCGATGCGCCGGGCCAAGGGCGAGAAGATCGCGCAGTTGCATTGCCTCTTCCCGGCGCCCCTCAAGCCCGGGAATCGCCGCTGCGCTCGAGGATACGGGCTGGCTCCTCAGGCCGAGCAACCGGTTCGGGAGCCGCGAGGGATGATCCGGCAGAAAACTCGTTGTTTCAATATCTTCACGGTAGACAGATTGCCTGATCCAGCGCCGCAAGGCGGGGGATGGGGATGGTCGCGGCATCTGGAGCTACAAAGATCCATCGGCGCTTAAACTTATTCATAATGTAAATATCCGCCGCGGCTGTCACCTCGCCATAACATCCGATAAGGTTGCATTATCGGACACACCTCTGCTTAGCAGGAGAAAAATATCAAAAACAACTACTTTGTCGGATGACCGGAATTCGTGAGATTCAAGCACTTCGTCGAAGAACATGCCGGG
>NZ_JAEFCF010000035.1 GCF_016405985.1 Paracoccus sp. IB05 | reverse complement strand
ACCGGCGCGTCCAGTCTCATGAATACCGCGCCAGAATCTCATGAACCCCGGCATGCTCTTCGACGAAGTGCTTGAATCTCACGAATTCTGGCCATCCGACACATTTGGGAGGTTCTGAAGAGCATCTCTCTATAGAAGAACAGAACGACCGATAATGCAATCTTATTGGACATCTTTGTGCGCAGACATGCGGTGCGGTAATTTGCAATAATACTGGCACAAAGCGCACATCGGCGCTAGCCTACGGGGCTATGAACAAGAAGATTGAACCTGCATGGGGACATCATTTCGACGCCTTCCAGGTTCCGGCCTGGGCGGTGCCGAAGGGTGCTGTCTCGACGGATGTCGAGGCCTCCTACATGGCAGGTAGCGCCTTGTCCGCACTGGATAATCTGGTGCGCAGCGAGGCCCCATGGAGCGGGGCATGGCGGCATCGTCTGGCGCTCAAAGCCGCAGCGGAAACGGTTCGGTTGCTGGGGCGGCGGGAAGACGAAAATGCGCTGCGGGACGGCTGGTGCCTGCAACCGTCCGGAAGCGAGCCCGGACCGGCAGGAAATGTACTGCTGGCCTGGCGGCGGGTGTGTCGGCGTTCTGGGTCCTTTGACGATGAGCGGTTGCGCAGCACCGCCGGGCTGCTCGGCGTCAGATGGACGGAAGCGCTCGGTGATCTTCCCGAGGTACTCACGGAACTTTTGGGCTTCCAGGCGCCAGCCCCGGTCACAGCTGCCAGGGTAGCGACAGCGATCATGGCGCGGCAGGCGGACGCAGAAGCTCTGGCCTGGTGGGCAGCTGATCTTGCGCTTTCGATGCGGATGCGATGGTCTTTGCCGGTCCCGGTTCTAGCAACCCAGATCCATGCTTCTTTCATGCGTTCGGGTCCTGGACAGGGGCGGTCCCGGCCAGGCGGTGATGGTTTCGAGCGCGCGATCTTTCTTGCGACGGCGAGTGGTGCGGCCGAGGCTTGTCGGCTGGCAGCCGGGATGGCCGTGATCGCGCAGCGCCTGGATCAGATCGAGCCGAAACTTCGGGCCAAGGGCGCCGGCGAGGTGCTGGCTCTGCTGCGCGGTGATGATGCGGTATCTGGCTCCTGGAGTTCGGCGAAGATGTCCCGCTGGGCGAGCAGGCGATTGTTCGAGCGGTTGATGTCGGAGGGTGCGGTGCGCGAGCTGAGCGGCCGTTCCGGCTTCCGGTTGTTCGGGCTCTGACCATGGCGCGCTCGGAAGGGATTGCTTTCGACACGGAACTCGCGGATTTGCCGCAGGCACTGCGCTGGCGAACATGGATGGGTCGGATCGAAGCCGTCCTCTTCGCCTCAGCCGAACCCGTCGGGCGGGATACACTGGCCGGGATTGTTGGGCGCGAGTGCAGCATCGATCTGCTGATCGAGGACATCTCCAGCGAGTTGAACGACCGGCCTTACGAGATCGCCCGGGTCGCTGGCGGTTGGCAGTTCCGCACGCGCACCGGGTTCTCAGATGCAATCCGGGCCGTGCGTGGCAACCCTGTTGAAACGAGACCGCTCTCTCCGACTGAGGGGCTGGTGCTGACGGCGATTGCTTATCTGCAGCCGGTGACCCGCGGCGAGATTTCCCGGATGATGGGGCGAGAGGTAAGCCGGGATGTGATCGGCCGCCTGCACCGCAACGGGTTCATTGCCCGTGGTCCGCGCAGTCCCGAGCCGGGTGCGCCCTATACATATGTGACGACTGCGGGGTTCCTGGAGCATTTCGGGTTGGACACCTTGCGGGATCTGCCGGACATGGAGGCGCTCGAGGATGCGGGCCTGCTGCAAAAGGACGGCGGTGGTATTTCTGACATGCTGGTCTTCGGAGAGGAGCGCGAGGCTACGGAGGAAGACACACAGTAAGTCAGGGGGATCTGTCCGTTCCTGCCGCCAGGGGATTGCTGAAGGTCTCGGGATAGGCGTGCTCATCTGTCCAGCAACGTGGATGGTTTCAGTGGGATCGAGGCTTTCAACCTGTGCTGAAAAATGGCCAGGCAGTGAAAGCCATGCCGGTTTTCACTGCTGGATACATTGTCAGCGCAACATCAAATCGACAGCCCTGTTCGACCGGCTCACGGTTGGCCCTACCACCCTTCGAGCACGATTTTCCCGCGCGCCTTGCCGGTCTCGATCAGGGTATGCGCCCTTGCCAGATTGGCGGCGTTGATAGGAGTCAGGACCTCGGTCACCGTGCTGTGGATCCGGCCAGCATCTGCCAGCTTCGCCACCTCATCCAGCAGCTCGCCCTGTTCTCCCATATCGGCTGTCTGGAAGATGGGTCGGGTGAACATCAACTCCCAATGCACCGAGACGGCCTTGCGTTTGAAGGGCAGGATGTCGAGCGCCGCCGGATCGTCGATCAATCCGAAGCGGCCCTGCGGCGCGATCAGATCGTTGATCCCGGCGAGATGCTGATCAGTGTTGGTGGTCGAGAAGACCAGCCCCGGCGCGCCGATCCCGAGCGCCCCGACCTGCGCGGCCAGCGGTTGGCTGTGGTCGATCACGTGATGCGCGCCCAAGTCCCGCACCCAGTCGCGCGTCTCGGGGCGGGAGGCGGTGGTAATCACCGTCAGATCGGTCAGCGCCCGGACAAGCTGGATGCCGATGGATCCGACACCGCCCGCACCGCCGATGATCAGCACTACATTGGCGGCCCCCGGCACCGGGCGGCGGATGTCAAGCCGGTCGAACAACATCTCCCATGCGGTGATCGCGGTCAGCGGCAGGGCGGCTGACTCGGTGTCGCTCAGGCTGGTCGGCGCATGACCGGTGATCCGCTCATCGACCAGATGGAATTCGGCATTGGTGCCGGGGCGGGTGATGGAACCGGCATAGAATACCCGGTCGCCGGGGCGAAATCGCGTGACTGACTCGCCGACCTCTTCGACGACGCCGACCGCATCCCAACCAAGGATCTTCCATTGACCCGGTTCCGGTGTGGCTCCTGCGCGGACCTTGGTGTCTACCGGGTTCACCGAAATCGCACTGACCCGCACCAGCAGGTCATGACCTGTGGCGCGCGGGCGCAGCAGGTCGATTTCGGTCAGAACCGATGCCGGGCCAGGTGTCTGGTATCCGATGGCTTTCATGGGGGCCTCCTTGTGCCACTGTCTGGCCCGGAAGCTGCGCCCGTGATACGTTCAGCGCAATATGCACAAATATCGCCTATAGTATCAAAAAGGATACCGTGATGGCCAAGGTCCGCCATTCCCGCTTTGACTGCACGCCCGGCTGTTCGGTCGAGGCAGCGATTGCGCTGATCGACGGCAAGTGGAAGGCGATCATCCTGTTCCATCTGCAGTCGGGCACCATGCGCTTCAACGAAATCCGCCGGCAGATCGAGAATGTCACACCCCGGATGCTGACCAACCAGCTGCGGGAACTGGAAGAGGACGGGCTGATCACCCGCAAGATCTATGCTCAGGTGCCGCCGAAGGTGGAATACAGCCTGTCAGAGCTTGGCCGCAGTATGGAGCCGATCCTGATGGCGCTGAAAGTCTGGGGCGACGCCAATATCGGACTTTACGGTAAGCCTGAGGTCCGCAATCACGGTGCCGCCTGACTCCGCATCGCCCGTGCCCTGGGTCCGTGTCTTCTTAAGCTTGGGGTGCTTGTTCAATCCTGCGGATCCGCAGAAGTTAGAAGATGCGGTTATGTTAGGGGAACCGCTTCAAGTTGAGTGACCGCGCTCCCCCTCCTGATCATGATCCGCATGTTGCCAGTATGTGCTGCACGAAGAGGGGCTTGAGCCCCGCCATGCGTCGGGCTACATGCCGATTTTTCTGGTCCGCTGAGTGATTTATGTATAGAATCTCAACGTAACAAACGTCGATAAAAAATCTCGAAGAAAGAGTAGCTTAAGCGTGGCATCCGCCCAGCAAATCATCGGCCTCGTTAAGAGCCACGCGGAGGGAGACGCCGATCGTTTTTACGATCTGGCGATGCAACTCTCTGCGGCCGAAGAGCAGAAGGGACATACCCGGCTGGCTGAACAGTTGCGACAATGGGCTGAAGCTGGGCAAAAGCCGCCCGCGAATCGAGCCCCTGCTGTAACGCCTATCGCAACACCGCGCGGTGATCTGGCGGGGTTCCTTGCCGCGTCATATCCGACTGAGCGCCTCGTCGATGTAATCCTGCCGGACAGGATCGAGAGTGAACTCGCGCATCTCGTCGTCGAGACGCGAATGCGCGAAAAACTCGAGGCAAAAGGGTTGAAGCCACGGCGGCGTATTCTCCTCTCCGGCCCTCCCGGAACCGGTAAGACCCTGAGTGCTTCAGCGCTTGCCGGCGAGCTGCAGTACCCCCTCTTTTCGGTCATGCTCCACGGGCTGATCACGAAGTTCATGGGCGAAACAGCGCAGAAGCTGAAGATGATCTTCGATGCCGTCAAAACAACGCGCGGGATCTATCTCTTCGACGAGATCGACGCTTTGGCGGCGGCTCGTGGCGGTGAGAACGATGTCGGCGAAGCCCGGCGGGTTCTGAACTCATTCTTGCAATTCCTGGATGAGGATACAGGGCCTTCGATCGTCATCGCCACGACAAATCTGCCAGGAATTCTCGACCGAGCGGTACTGCGTCGCTTCGATTTGGTGTTGCCATTTGTGATGCCCGATGGCCCTGCGATTCGGCAGGCACTCGAACGCCGTTTGATCGGATTCTCACTCGCCCGCATGGGGTGGAAGCGGGTGACAGATGTTGCCACAGGCCTCTCAACGGCTGATGTTGTGGCGGCGGCGGAAGATGCCGCCCGGCGTGCGGTGCTGAACGATACTGACAAGATTGCGACACAGGATTTGCTTGATGCCCTCGAACGCCGAAGGTCGCTCCAAGAACTAGGGACCGTTGATAATGGCGCGAGACCTTCGGCACTTCCACCTTCGCAATCTCGGACAAACTCGCCCGTTCCAAGCAAAGGGCGGGGGCGGTTCCAAAAGACCAAGTGATGTCCCCAATCGTGCGGCTCACGCCCAAGCGTTACTTCAGGCCATCGACGCGCTGCCGGACATTCCGGCCGCTGAGCTTCCTGGCGTCTATCTGGAAGTCCGCTCCCGTGTCGATGAACGTCTGAAAAAGGAAAGCTTGGACGCCAGTGGCCTGATACTTCTTCGCATTGAAGATGCCCCTGTTCCCGGTGGCGACGAAGAGCGAGCGACGGTGTTTGCAACAGCCGCGGGTATCGAAAAGCTGCGTAGTAAGGTCGAGCAGTTTCAGAAAGAAGATACGCCTGATCGCGAGAAGGATGGTGAAATCATCCCGGGCCGCCCAAAGAATGCGGACCTGGTTCAAAGTATCGCGGCCATCACCGAAGCGGGATTGCGTGCCCTCTGGCGCAGCCCATCAGGCAAATTTCCTGCGGCGGATGTTGCGACCATCTGGGAGGTTTGGCTCGAACCTCTAATGACCGAAGCCTTCGTCGCGGCTGCGCCAAACTATGGTGTGGTTGTGGGGGCAGATCGGCTGGAGTTTCCCGAAGATACAGTGGTTGTCGTCCAGGCTGACCGCACCCAACTCGCTCAGGCTGTGCGGCGGTTGGGTGGTGTACGCGCACTTGCCGCTCCGACAATCACCGCAGATTTCTTCGACGGTTTGCCGGTGGCTGAACAGGCACAGTGGGTCGATGAGCTTTCAGGTCGGACGACCTATGCTGACCAGCTCAATGCTGGTTACGTCACGCTTCTGGATACCGGTGTCAGTCGGTCGCATCCTCTCATTCAGCCGGCGCTCAGCGTGGATGATCGACATGCCGCGTATCCTGCCTGGGGATTGGAGGATGTGAAGGGCCATGGCACGGAAATGGCGGGGCTCGCGCTCTTCGGTGATCTGACGCAAAAACTCCATCAGATGAATCCTGTTGTGGTTAGGAACCGCCTGGAATCTGTCAAACTGCTGCCAGATGCGGGTGTGAACCCGCATCATCTTCTGGGCGTGGTGACCAAGCAGGGGATCAATACGGTCGAACAGATTGGCCCCCGACGCCGTACGTTCACCATGACGACGACGACGGGTGAGGATACGCCGCACGACGGAGCCCCGACCTCGTGGTCAACAGAAGTAGATCAGCTCGCCGCCGGTGTCTCTGGCGAAATCAGACAACAGCGCCTGGTACTTGTTTCCGCAGGAAATACCGACAACTTTACTTTTGGAGCAGGAAACTACCTCGACCGATGCGATCACGAGGACAATGAGATTGAGTCCCCGGCCCAGGCGTGGAACGTTCTGTCTGTCGGCGCCTTTACCGAGAAGACCGTATTACCAGATGGTGAACTGGCCCATGCGCTCGCACCATTCGGAGATCTATCGCCTGCTTCGCGAACTGCATCGTGGTCGTCACATTGGCCCATTAAGCCCGACGTTGTTCTTGAAGGTGGAAACTGGGCTCTGAGTGCAATGCCGCCACCAATGCGGCACGGATGGTTGTCTCTCCTTTCGACGCACCACAATTATCCTGCACGATCCTTTACGTTCACCTTCGACACCAGTGCGGCGACCGCGCTGGCAGCGAAGGATGTTACGGAGCTCTGGTCGGAGTATCCGGCGCTTTGGCCCGAGACAGTCCGTGGTCTCTATGTGTCTTCAGCGCGTTGGACACAGCAGATGCGAGCACATCTGCCGGTCCAGCCGAACAAGGGTCATTATACGCCGCTTTTTCGGCGCTATGGATTTGGCGTTCCGGACATGGCCCGTGCCCGCCGCAGCGCGTCGAACGCCCTGACGCTCATCGTGGAAGACACGATTATACCCTATGGGATCTCTGAAAAAACGGGCGGTGATATCCACAACGAGATGAAGCTGTTCGCCCTTCCCTGGCCCGTTGAGGCCTTGCGCGCGCTCGGCAATGCGGATGTGACTCTGCGGGTAGCACTCAGCAGCTTTATCGCTCCGAACCCGTCAGAAGCCTCGCGCGGCGTTCGGTATCGCTACGCGTCCCATAATCTGCGTTTCCAACTCAATCGTGCTGGCGAGAACGAAGCCCGATTTTTGGCTCGCATCAGCAAGGCGGCCGAACAGCCGGATGGCCCTGCTGGCGATGAGGATGATCTTTGGGATTTCGGTAGCAACCGACGCCATGTCGGTTCGCTGCATATAGATCAGCTGACGTGCAAGGCTTCCGATCTGGCGCGGCGTAACTTGCTCGCCGTTCATCCTGTCACTGGATGGTGGAAATCAAAGAAGATTTTGGCCGATGGTTTGCCATCTGTGCGCTATGCATTGATTGTCGAGATCGATGCAGGCGAGCTCGAAGCGGAGCTCTATGCGGAGGTTCAGGTTGCTGTCGAAGCAATTATTGCAGCCCAAGCGGCGATTGCGGTCTAGGCTGCGCACTTGCTCGGGCTACACTAAGGCAACGCGTTTCTGTTCTTCACAGTTCTAATATGGAAAACTGATGGGGCGGCCTAACGCCCTAGGGATGAGTTAAATATGAAGTACTGGAACACTGGGGATGCCGTCGTCGACACCATTTTTCAAAAACTCGAAGGGTTTGGCACTTGGCGCCCAGACAGCGATGCGGAGAGCACGAATCAGTTGCTGTCCGGAGTCATTCACATTCAAGAGATACTTCCTGGACTTGTTGCGAGACACTTTCGATTTCCAAATCTTTTTGTCGGCAGTGCGCATTTTTCGGGATCTCAGGATTATAGGAGCGAATTGATCCTCAAGATTACGAGTGCCATCAATAGTGGGCTGGAGACAGCTGCGGCAGATCCAGAGCTTAATCGCGATAGCAACCCTGACTTTTCTGATCGCCCGAGAAGCAAAGGTGAGGACATCCTCGACGCACTGGCAGATTTTCAGAATAATCGCGACCAGGCAGCACTCAGCCGGCTAAAGATGGCTGTCAGCCCAACCCATCTGCAGTCGCGTGTAAAAACTATCGAAATGCTGATGAACAGAAAGCGCCCTTACGGAAATCAATCGCCAGAGGTAGCCATGCTTTCCGAACTTGGTCGTCTGGAGTTCGAGGCTCGTGGGTATCATGGGCGGAAGGCATAGCGACCGAAGTCTGCGAGGTCACTCCGGTCTTCTTTGCGGATCAAAGCTGGCGATCTCTAAGGGTTATGGCTGTTCGCTCGAGGACGGGGACTGCTGTCAACGGCGGCGCAAGAGTCGGCCATGGCGGCGGAGCAAAACCAGGCTAGTTGGTGAGGATGTGCGCCATGGCGCGCGCTTGTCACATAGCTGGCGCGTGCTATGGCGCGCTGGCCCGTCAGGGCCAGTAGTTGTAAGATGCCTGGATCTTGATCAGCGCCGCTTGCGGGCAGTGCTGTTGGCGAGGCGGTAGCTTTCGCCGTTCATCTCGAGGATGCTGACGTGGTGGGTCAGCCGGTCGAGAAGCGCGCCGGTCAGGCGCTCCGAGCCGAATGTCTCGGTCCATTCATCGAAGGGCAGATTGCTTGTGATGAGGGTCGATCCGCGCTCATAGCGCTGCGAGATCAGCTCGAACAGCAACTCGGCACCCGTTTTCGACAGGGGCACGAAGCCGAGCTCGTCGATGATGAGACCCGCGGCGCGATCTCGCGACTGACCGGCCGCGAAGTGAGCCGTGATCTGATCGCACGACTGCACCGCCAGGCCCTGATCGCCCGAGGTCCGCGTAGCCCTGAACCCGGTGCGCCCTATACCTAGGTTACCACGCCGGGGTTTCTGGTGCAGTTCGGGCTGGAAACCCTGCGCGACCTGCCGGACATCGAGGCGCTGGAAGATGCGGGACTGCTGAAGCCGCAGGCCGACATCGCGCTGGATCTGCCGATTGCGGGCGAGGTCGAATAACCTTTCTTGCCCGCGTTCGTATGGGTGATCGGCTCGGGGTGGCTCATGCCTGACGATGACGAGTGGCAAAACTTCTCAGAACATCGAGACTGAGTGGAGGATTCGTAACATGCCGCCGGTTCAGGGTTCGCAGAAGACAAAGCAGATGAGCCTGCTCAACGCGCGCGGAAGCTCGGGTGATGTAGGATGATGCATAGATCAGCCTTCTATAACTCATAAAATTGCTATATTGTGAGCAATATACGGAGGCTCTATAACTCATGCGCTGGAACTGGACCCAGGAAGACTGGCCGCGCTTTCGATATGACGACGAGGCGATCAAACCACTTGAGGAGAAATTCCTGATCTCATCTGGCGAGATCGTCGGTGCTGTTCGCCATGTCACGGGCGATGATCGGGATCGCCTGCGGATCGAGCTTCTGAGCGAAGAGGCCATGCGGACAAGTGCCATCGAAGGCGAGGTTCTGGACCGTTCAAGCGTCCAATCCTCGCTGCGCCGCCAGTTCGGGCTGGCGATCGATGGCACGCTTGTGAAAGCACGTGAAGAGGGCATCGCCGAGATGATGGTCGATGTCTACTCGCGCTACGCCGAGCCGCTGGACCACGATACGCTTTGCCGCTGGCATGGGATGCTCTTGTCCCATGACCGACATCTTGAAATCGTCGGTGCTTATCGCAGACACAGCGATGCGATGCAGATCGTGTCCGGCCGTATCGACCGGCAGCGCGTGCATTTTGAGGCACCGCCATCCGCTCAGGTGCCTGCCGAGATGGACAGGTTTGTTGCCTGGTTCAACGCATCCGCTCCGGAAGGAGCAGCACCTGTCGCGGCGCTGACCCGGGCTGCACTTGGGCATCTGTGGTTCGAAAGTATTCACCCCTTTGAGGATGGCAACGGTCGTCTTGGCCGCGCTCTGGCGGAGAAGTCGCTGGCGCAGAGCATCGGCCAGCCCAGCCTGATCGCGCTGGCCTATACGATCGAACGCGATCGAAGGGCCTATTACGAGCAGCTTGAAACCCATCAGAAGGTTTTGGACGTGACGCCATGGCTTCTCTGGTTCGGCGAGACAGTCCTCAAGGCGCAGCAAGCAACGCTGGAGCGTGTCGCGTTTTTCATTTCCAAGGCAAGATTCTATGACCGGCTGCGGGGCAGGTTGAACGTGCGGCAGGCGAAAGTGGTCGAGCGTATGTTCCGTGAAGGGCCGGAAGGTTTCCGAGGGGGGCTCAGTGCCGAGACCTATATCTCCATCACTGGCACGTCACGGGCGACAGCGACTCGAGACCTCCAGGACCTCGTGGAGATGGGTGCCCTGACGCGAACAGGCGAGCGGCGTCATACCCGGTATTGGTTGCATAATGCGGGATAACTGGCTGTTCATTGGGGAAGGGCAGGGTGGTCTTCCACGCAGACGCCGACATTGATTGGCCCGAACGAGCAGGGCAGGCCATGCTGAGCCAACGACGGTTCACAAATACTCGTCGGCTACACATCATTGACATTCAGCCGAGTAGAGCATTTTATTGTCTCAATAACACCCCCGAGGTCATGTTGGCAAATGGAGGAGCCGTCGCCTGATAAAGGCGACGTAGACGAAGCTTTCGGCGGCTTTGTCGTAGTGGGTTGCCAGCCGACGGTTGCTTTTCAGCTTGTTGAAGCAGCGCTAGACCATGTTGCGCAGGGTGTAGCTGCTCATGTCGACAACCTTGCGCACCCTTAGATTCTTTCGCATCGGTATCATGGGCAGGGCGTTGCGGCTCTCGATGTCTTCCCGAATTTTATCAGAGTCATAGCCCCTGTCGGCCACCAGGACGGCGGGCTGTGGCAGATTGCCGGCCATCACCAGATCGTAGCCGGTGTAGTCGGAAACCTGCCCGGGCGTTAGCTCGGTCCTCATCGGGAGGCCCGCTCCGTTGACGCGCAGATGGATCTTGGTCGAGAACCCACCTCTCGAGCGGCCAAGAGCCTCTTTCGGTGTCCCCCTTTTGCACGCGCCGCATGATGATGAGCGCAGATCACAGTGCTATCAACCATCTGGAGCTTGTCTGGCGCGATCCCAGCGTGGTTCAGCGCATCCAGGGTATCCTCCCACAGTCCCGCCAAAGTCCACCGGCGGAACTGACGGTAGACCCAGGACCACTTCCCAAACTCTTCGGGCAGATCACGCCATGGCGCACCAGTCCTTGCGGTCCAGAAAACCCCGTCGAGAACAAGACGATGGTCCGCAGGTTTCCGCCCGTTAGGGTGCCGGACGGCACGAATGAAGCCCTCGAAGAAGGTCCACTCATCGTCGGATATCAGGTTGCCTGCCAAGTTCATCTCCCACGTAGAGATGAGCTTGAATCATAGCACGACTGACAGAGGAATCCCTTTTGTCAGAACGACCTACGCCTGAATGGTCAACTTCCAGGGCAACGCCTTGAAATTCGATTGATAATCTCGGTGTCACTCCCTAAGGTTGTCGCAGGCCCAGAAAGTGGGCGCGCATAGTTACAATGCGCATTGGGATACCGGGAGGCCAGGGTGGATAGCGACAGGTCAGAACTGCGATGGGGAGTCGAGCAACGTCTCGAGTTCATAGAGTTCCGCTTGTTCTGGGAGGGGCATGTAAACCGGAGTGACCTCATGGATCAGTTCGGTGTCTCGGTCAACCAAGCGTCCACTGACCTGAATCGCTACATCGGCTTTGCTCCGGCGAACATGGTCTACGACAAGAGTGCGCGGACTTATGTGCGAGGCAGTGCTTTCCAACCAAAATTTCTGGAACCTGATGCCAGTCGCTATCTAGCTCAGCTACGGTCCGTGGCCGAAAACATTCTTGACCGCGAAGACTCCTGGATCGCTAATCTTCCGTCCTTTGCCTCTGCGCCGACGCCGGTCCGTGGTGTTGACCCCGTGACGCTTCGGTCCGTTGTGGGAGCGATCAGGCGATCCGAAGAGATAGAGATACGATACCAGTCCCTTTCCAGCCCAGATCCGCGGTGGCGTTGGATTGCGCCTCACGCGATTGCCTTCGATGGATTTCGCTGGCACGCCCGCGCGTTTTGTCTAACCGACGAGTGTTTCAAGGATTTCCTTCTCTCCCGGATGATTGAGATTCGTGGCTCACGCGAAAGCGGGACATCGGCCGATGATGATCTCGACTGGAATTCAGAACTCGTCCTCGAAGTGGCTCCTCATCCCGAACTGTCAGAGACGCAGGCTAAGGTCATTGCCCTCGACTACGGGATGCGTGGCGGCAGAGCGAAGATAAAGGTGCGCCGCGCGCTGCTCTATTACGCGCTGAGGCGCTTGGGATTGGATACAGATCCCGCCGCCCGGCGCCCGCAAGACCAACAGATTGTCCTGATGAACGCCCCCGAAATCGGGCACTCGATACCGAGCGTCTCGGCGTCCGTGAGCGGAGGCGTAAGCGGATGATCGAGGCACTTGAACGCGTTGTTGACGATATTGCCGTGGTGAACAGCAAACTATTGCTGCTGATTGGCGCACCAAATTCCGGAAAGAGCGACTTGCTACGCCAGCTGGCTGGACGTCGAAAGCTGCACGTCCTCAACATTGGAGCTGCCCTCGGACGAGAACTGCTGACAATCCCGAGCCCCAGGAGACACCTTCAAGCAGCCGACCTTCTGAAAGGGTTAGCGGATGAGTTTTCACGGGAAGGGCTTCTCCTCATGGACAATCTCGAACTCCTGTTCGATCAGGAGTTGAAGCTAAGTCCGCTCGATTTGCTCCGGCGGCATTCTCAGGCGCGACGCGTTGTTGCGGCTTGGCCGGGGACCCTCACAGACAACAGGCTGTCGTATGCAACGACAGGACATCCAGAATATCAGGACTACAGCTGTGATGGCGTGGTTCCGTTCAGAGTAAATTGAAAGGAAATCTCGAGATGGCAATGCGTTACGGCGATCTCATTCAATTTGAGCCCATTGAATCGGTTATTCAGCTTCTCGATGCAGATCGTCCTGATGAAGCCAAGAAGCTTGTGTCCACCTATGTCATCTCGGATGACATGGCCGACCGCATCGCCAAGCTCATGATCCCGCAGCTCTCCTTCGATGAGGCTGTGGACCACAAAGGCGTCTTGGTGGTCGGGAACTACGGCACTGGTAAGTCGCACTTGATGTCGGTGCTGTCACTTGTCGCTGAAGATGAGGCATATCTGCCGATGATCCAGCACCCCAAAGTGGCCGAGGCTGCAAAGACAATTGCGGGCCGCTTCAAAGTACATCGGATTGAGATCTCGAGTCAGATGTCATTGCGCGACATCATCACCCAACAGCTTGAGGTGTTCCTGGAAAAGCACGGCGTGACATATGCGTTCCCGCCTGCCGACAAGGTCATCAATAACAAGGCTGCGTTCGAGGAGATGATGTCGGCTTTTGCGGAGGTCCACCCTGATCAAGGTGTTCTCCTCGTTGTCGATGAGTTCCTCGAATACCTGCGGTCGCGCAAGGACCACGAACTTGTGCTCGACTTGTCCTTCCTCCGCGAGATCGGAGAGGTTACCAAACATCTCCGTTTCCGTTTCGTTGCAGGCGTTCAGGAAGCGATCTTCGATAGCAGCCGCTTTCAACATGTGGCGGATAGCCTGCGGAGGGTGAAGGACCGCTTCACTCAGGTCTTGCTGGCAAGACAAGATGTCAGTTTCGTTGTCGCGGAACGTCTCTTGAAGAAGTCCGCGGACCAGCAGGACAAGATCCGCGCTTACCTTGCACCATTCTCGAAATTCTATGGCTCAATGAATGAGCGGATGGACGAGTATGTGCGTTTGTTCCCAGTACACCCAGACTACATCGGGACGTTTGAGCGCCTTGTCTTCACCGAGAAGCGGGGCGCGTTGGTGACCTTGCGTGATCAGATCCAGGCAATCCTTGACGACGAGGTTCCTTCAGATCGGCCTGGTCTAATCGGCTTCGACAAGTTTTGGGACACTGTCGCAACAAACTCCGTCTTGCGCTCAGATCCGAATATCGGGCCAGTGCTAAAGGTCTCAGAAGTGCTTGCGGAGAGGGTCTCCAAGGCGTTCACTCGCCCAGCCTATAAGCCGATGGCGCTTCGCATCATTGACGGTCTTTCGGTCCACCGCCTGACGACGGGCGGGGACATCTATGTGCCGGTCGGACCGACGGCCGAGGAACTGCGCGACACGCTGTGCCTGTTTCAGCCGGGTATTGAAGACATGGGCGGCGATCCGTCCGACGATCTACTCACAGCAGTCCAGACCACGCTTCGAGAGACCCTCAAGACGGTAAACGGTCAATTCATCTCCAAGGCGCCAGACACCGAGCAATACTATCTCGACCTGAAAAAGGACGTCGATTACGACGCGCAAATCGAGAAGCGGGCCGAGGCTCTTTCCGAGGATGCGCTCGATCGCGCTTACTACGGCGCCATTCGCCAACTCATGGAGCGCACGGACGAGTCGAGCTACGTGACGGGACACCAGATTTGGCAATACCAGATCGAGTGGCAGGAGCGTCGCGTCGAACGGATTGGCTATCTGTTCTTTGGCGCGCCGAACGACCGGCCGACCGCTCAGCCAGAGCGGGATTTCTATTTGTACTTCATCCAGCCCTTCGATCCCCCGCGTTTCCGTGATGAGCAGAAGCCCGACGAGGTCTTCTTCCGTCTGAAATCACCAGACGAAACCATCAAGCGATTGCTGAGCTTCTACGCCGCCGCCCAGGAACTGGCATCCACGGCAAGTGGTGGCGCGAAAGGCGTGTATCTCGACCGCGCTCGCGATGCGCTGCGCGAAATGAGCAAATGGCTGCAGGAAAAACAGCTGGAGGCATTCGAGGTCACGTTCCAAGGCAAGTCCAAGGCACTTCGTGACTGGACCAAAGGCATTTCACTCAGGGACAAAGCGCGCTTGGGGCCGGATGAGCGCATCAACTTCCGCGACGTCGTCAACGTGATCGCGGGGATCGCGCTAAGCAGCCGGTTCGCCGATGTTTCGCCCGAATACCCAACATTCTCGGCGCTCGTGACGGAGTCCAACCGAAAACAGCTCATTGGCAACGCGCTCCGTGCCCTAACTGGCAGCAACCGTACGAAAGACGCTGTGATCGTCCTGGATGGCCTCGAAATGCTCGATGGTGATCGCATCGACCCGGTTCAATCTCGATACGCTCAGGAGGTTCTCGCGCGGCTGAAGGCCAAAGGTCATGGGCAAGTGCTTAACCGCAGTGAGTTGCTCGTTGGAAATGCGGATATCGAATATTTCAGCCCTGACAAGTACCGGCTCGAGACCGACCTATTGGTTACGGTGCTTGGGTCACTGGTCTATTCCGGAGACATTGTTCTCGCGATTACCGGGGACAAAATTGACTCCGGCAAGATCGGGCTTCTCGCGGATCGTCCGCTCGATGAGTTGAAGCAGTTCAAGCATGTTGAGGCGCCGAAAGAGATCAACGTTGCCGTGCTCCGGTCACTCTTCGAGATGCTGGAGTTGCCGCCGGGTCTAGCGCAGCAAGCAACTCAAGGCTCGGATGAACCGGTCAAGGCGCTTCAGGAGGAAGTCAGCAAGCTCACAAAACGTGTGCTTGCAGCATCCACTGACATGGCGAACCGGCTGAGCTTTTGGGGCCAGTCTCTCCTGCGCGAGGAAGAGATTCGCGACTGGAGATCGAAGCTCGACGAGCTCAAGGCCTTCTCGGAAAGCCTGTCGCCCTACAACACGGTCGGCAAGCTCAAGAACCTGCGCATTGGGTCTGACGATATCGCAGCCCAGAAAAAGAACCTTGAGGTTCTGAACTCCGTGGAAGGACTGATCAGCCTGATCGGCGAACTCGGGAACACGGCAAGCTATCTTGGCCAGGCCGAGATGGTGCTGCCGTCTGACCACGCTTGGGTGAAGCAGGCTCAGGACACGCGCAAGCAGGTCCTCGATGCATTGTCGACGAGTCGAACTGGACAGAATGGATCTGAACACCGGCAGACGCTGGCCAAGCTCAAAAAGGACTATGTGACGGCGTATGTCAGCCTGCACAGCAAGGCGCGTCTCGGAGTGTCCGAAGACAAGACGAAGACCGCGCTGCGCAAAGACTCTCGGCTCGTCGCCATGCGGGCTTTGGCGAATATCTCGCTGATGCCGACAAGCCAGCTCACCACCTTCGAGGAGAAACTCGACAAGTTGAAGAGCTGCGCCTCGCTGATCGACTCCGAACTGGCGGCCAGCCCGGTTTGCCCGCACTGCAACTTCCGCCCGGCGAATGAGCAGGGCGACATGCTGCCTGCTGCCAATGTGCTCAAACAGCTCGATGACGAGCTCGATCAGCTGCTGGACGGATGGGTGCAGACGCTTCTCGACAACCTCGAGGATCCGATCATCCAGTCGAACTTTGAACTGCTGAAGGAAGGGTCGCGCAAGATCGTCACCGGCTTTGTCGACAGCAAATCATTGCCTGATCCCGTCACGCCCGAGTTCATCAGCGCCGTGCAAGAGGCGCTGTCCGGCCTCGACAAGGTCGTCGTTTCGGGCAGCGACATCCGGCAGGCCTTGCTTCAGGGCGGATCGCCCGCGACGCCCGAAGACCTACGCAAGCGGTTCGAGGCATTCCTGACCGACCGCTGCAAGGGCAAGGACACCTCCAAGCTGCGCTTCGTGGTCGAGTGAACTTCCGCCAACCGAAATTAAAATGAGACCAACCGATGACTGAACAACTGAAGATGGGTGGCGGCAAGAACGGCGGGCCGGTCGAATGCCTGGGTATGACCTTCCCGAGCGATGACGCGCGCCGGGAGCACTTCCTGAAGCTCTTGGCAGAGAAGTTGAAAGAGCCCGAGTTCCGAGCTCAAGAAGGTTTTCCTGTTGGATCTGATGAAGCAATTCTGGCGGTATCAGATCCGCCTTATTACACGGCTTGTCCGAACCCATTCCTCGAAGACGTAATTAACACATTCGGGACGGCATACCTTGCCAGCGACGTTCGAGAGAAAGAGCCCTTCGTTGCGGATGTGAGCGAAGGCAAAAATGACACAATCTATAATGCTCACGGGTATCACACAAAGGTGCCTCACAAAGCAATTGTCCGCTACATTCTGCACTATACCAAGCCGGGAGACGTAATCTTTGATGGCTTCTGCGGTTCTGGAATGACAGGAGTCGCGGCACAGCTATGCAGTGATGCATCTATTGTCTCATCTTTGGGGTATCGCGTCGGCGGCGATGGTTCAGTTCTCGATGCCAGACAAGAAGACGGTAAAACCACTTGGAAAACCATTTCTAAAGTTGGACGACGGCACGCGATCCTGTCGGACCTAGCTCCGGCTGCAACCTTTATCGCCCACAACTACAACAACCCTGCGTCTCTTGAGAAATTCGATGCAGCGGTTCGTGATATCGTGATCTCCGCTGAGGATGAGCTTGGCTGGATGTACGAAACTGAGCACGCTGACGGTATTCGAGGCAGAATCAACTATACTGTTTGGTCGGATGTGTTTGCTTGTCCAGATTGCGCGGGAGAAATCATCTACTGGAACGTAGCGCTTGATCACGTACAGAAGAAGGTTTTGGATGAATTTCGGTGTCCTCACTGTTCATACGAGATGAAGAAAAGATCGCTAGAAAGATCTTGGACAAGCACATTTGATAGAAGGCTTGGAGAGGACATCAAGCAAGCCAAGCAGGTTCCTGTGCTGATCAACTATAGTGTTGGATCAAGCCGATTTGAGAAGGAGCCGGATGATCAAGATTTCGACGTCATCCGCCAGATTAATGAAACGGATGCTTCGACTCACGTTCCAATCAACCGGATGATGGATGGACGAGAGGCTCGCCGGAACGACTCCATCGGCATGACGCACACCCATCACTATTTCACGCAGAGAACGCTGGCACTCATTTCTAAAATCCTCAGCGAATCGGAAGTGTATGAACCGGAAGTGCAGTCTATGTTGCGAATGGCCGTCATGGACTGTTTTTCAGTTTTGACGAAGATGTCACGTTTTCGCGCGCCGGCATGGTTCGATAAGTCTACAGGTCCAATGAAAGGATGGACTGCGGGGACGCTCTATGTTCCTTCGCTGCAAGGTGAACAGAATGTGCTAAACTCGTTCGCTGAAAAGGCGCGGATGATTTCGCGGGCATATAATCCCAAAATATCACATCAGTATGTGTCAACTGGTCATTCTGGAAAACTGACTATCCCAGATCAGTCGGTTGATTATATATTTCTCGACCCACCATTTGGTTCGAATATCAGCTACTCTGAGCTGAACTTTCTTTGGGAAAGCTGGCTTGGCGTGGTGACCCGAGTGGAAGATGAGGCGGTAGAAAATACCTCACACGGCAAGGGTCTCAATGACTACCGGAAACTGATGACCGAGTGTTTCAAGGAGGCACACAGAATACTAAAGCCCGGGCGGTGGATGACGGTCGAATTTTCGAATACCAAGGCGTCTGTTTGGAATGCCATTCAGACGGCGCTCCAGGAAGCAGGCTTCGTTGTCGCCAACATTTCTGCTTTGGATAAGAAGCAAGGCAGCTTCAAGGCAGTTACGACCACAACTGCGGTGAAACAGGATCTGGTCATTTCAGCTTATAAGCCGAACGGCGGTCTTGAAGAACGGTTTAAAAATTCGCAAGGCAGCGAGGCTTCTGTTTGGGACTTCGTGCGCACGCACTTGGGGTACCTTCCAACGGTCAAACTACGGGCCGGAGTACTCGAGTATATTAATGAAAGGGATCCACGTATCATCTTTGATAGGATGGTTTCTTGGTTCGTTCGGCACAGCTTTCCAGTACCTCTGTCATCGCAAGAGTTCCAAGAGGGATTGTTGCAAAAATTCTCGGAGAGAGATGGCATGGTATTCTTGCCTGAACAGGCAATGGAGTATGATCGAAAGCGTGCCATGTCTGCGGCTGCGCCTCAAATGGAACTCTTCATTAGTGACGAGCGCAGCGCAATCGATTGGCTTACCGACTTCCTTCGAAAGCGACCGTCAACCTATCAAGAATTGCACCCGGATTTTCTCAGTCTTTTAGGGGCAGGCTGGAAAAAGTATGAAGAGAAGCCCGAGCTTTCCGCGTTGCTGGAAGACAACTTCCTACGCTTCGACGGAAACGGCGACGTGCCGAGCCAGATTCACAGCTATCTCTCGACCAACTTCAAGGATCTCCGGGGTCTTGAGAAGGAAGACCCGCGCCTGAAGGCCAAGGCAAAGGACCGCTGGTATGTGCCCGATCCCAACAAGGCGAAGGATCTGGAACAAAAACGCGAACGGTCGCTGCTGAAGGAGTTCGAAGCCTACAAGACCGCGAACAAGCGGCAGCTCAAGGAGTCGCGCCTCGAGGTCTTGCGCGCTGGCTTCAAGACGGCCTGGGCTGCGAAGGACTACAAGACGATCATTGGCATAGCCGAGAAGCTGCCGGACGAGACGCTGCAAGAGGATGAAAAGCTTCTGCTCTGGTACGACCAGGCGCTGACCCGTACGGAGGCTGATGCGTGACGCTTGGCTCCCAAGACTTTGGCATTGGCGCGTGGTGCTGGCATGAACGACATGCCGCACCCTGCCGCGTCGTGGACCGGGAGGAGATGTGGGGCGAAACCGCATACCGCGTCTGGCTCCCGGGCAAGGATGCCATTGTCCGTGCCAGGTCTCGGGAGCTAGGGCCACTCGACGCTGTCCGAACGACAGTCGACCAGATCCTGCACACGGCCGCCGCGGCAAAGCTTCTGGATGCGCTGGAAGACAATCTGCTTCTGGCGCCGATCCAGTCGAGCGTCGTTCCTTTACCGCATCAGCTCCACGCCCTGAACCGCGCCATGAGCCGGGATCGGATCCGTTATCTGCTTGCTGATGAGGTGGGGCTCGGCAAGACCATCGAAGCCGGTCTGATCCTTCGGGAGTTGAAGCTTCGCGGCATGGCCAAGCGGATCCTTGTTGTCGCGCCCAAGGGTCTGGTGCGGCAATGGCAGGCCGAGATGCGCCTGCACTTCGGTGAGAACTTTCAGTTCATCGAGCCGTCAGAGCTTTCGGCATATCGTCAGTTCCGAGATGATGAGGAGAATCTCTGGCGGCTTCACGATCAGGCGATCTGTTCGCTGGATTCGGTGAAACCGCTCGAAGGGCGGCGCGGATGGAGCGCGGAGCAACTCAGCACCTACAATCGTGAACGGTTCGAAGACCTGATTTCGGCCAACTGGGACCTTGTGATCATCGACGAGGCTCACCGAATGGGAGGCAGCACGGATCAGGTTGCGCGCTACAAGTTGGGCGCGGCACTTGCCGAAGCTGCTCCGTACCTTCTGCTTTTGTCGGCAACGCCGCACCAAGGGAAAACGGATCAATTCCACCGTCTGATGCAGCTGCTGGATCGGGACTCTTTCCCCGATGAGACCAGCGTCTCGAGCGACCGCGTGCGCCCGTTCGTTGTGCGGACAGAGAAGAGGCTTGCGATCGATGCTGAAGGCAAGCCTCTGTTCAAGCCTCGAATGACCCGCATTCAGGCTGTCGCCTGGCTTGACCGACACAAAGCACAGCAAGGGTTGTACGAAGCGATCACTGAGTATGTTCGCCACGGCTATAACCAAGCCATGGCATCGAAGCAGCGGCACATCGGCTTCTTGATGATCCTTATGCAGCGTTTGGTGACGTCCAGCACCGCAGCTATCCGTGCAACCTTGGAAAAGCGGCTCCTCGCCCTGGACGACGACCAGCGACAGCTTCAGCTCTTTTCCACCGAAGGTGTCGGAGACTGGCATGAGCTAACGGGTGATGACCAGATCGATATCGCCGTGGCCTTCGATGCCTTGGATGACGAGCGAAAAGACGTTGAGGCACTCTTGTTCCTCGCGCGTGAGACAGAGGCGCAAGGAACAGACGCAAAAGCCGAAGCACTCCTTGAGCAGATCTACAAGATTCAGCAGGAGGAAAACGATCCTGAACTCAAGGTTCTGGTTTTCACCGAGTTTGTTCCGACCCAGGCCATGCTCGCGGAATTTCTCGAAAGCAGGGGGTTTTCGGTTGCAACGCTCAATGGGAGCATGGACCTTGAGGCGCGTGGCCGCGCGCAGCGGGCATTCTCGAAGGATGTGCGTATCCTGATCTCGACGGACGCTGGCGGCGAGGGCCTCAATCTTCAATTCTGCCATGTCATCATCAACTTCGACATGCCGTGGAACCCGATGAGGGTCGAGCAGCGCATTGGGCGCGTGGATCGCATTGGGCAACCGCATATTGTGCGAGCCATCAATTTCGTACTCGAAGACACTGTCGAGCATCGGGTGCGCGAAGTTCTCGAAACAAAGCTCGCTGTGATCGCCGAGGAATTCGGCGTGGACAAAGTTGCCGATGTGATGGATTCGGTCGAGGCGGAGCCACTGTTCGACGAACTCTTTGTTCAGGGGATCCAAGACCCGGCATCGATCGACACAGAATGCGATGCCGTTCTGACGCAGCTTCGATCCTCGTTGGCAGAGAACCGGAAGAATAGTGATCTGCTCGCCGACGGCCATGAACTAGAAGCCGATGATGCGCGCAAGTGGCGAGACCATCCGGCACAGTTTTGGCTGGAGCGGGCAATCACAACTGGCCTCCCTGCGCGGGGGGGTGAAGCCAAGAAGGAAGGCGATACCTGGCGGATACGGTGGGCCGATGGCACAGAGTCATCTTCGGTGTGTTTTGATGCGCGTACCGCGGGAGATCGGCCCGAAGTAGAGTGGGTCACGCTGGAAGATCCTAGAGCGCAGGCTTTGATTGCCGATCTTCCGCGTTGCATCGCCGGTCAACCCGTCCCCGCTGTCCGCATAACAGGCCTGCCTGATAGTGTGAAAGGCGTTTGGTCGCTTTGGGAAGTCAGTCTGGCAGCTGACGATTTCAGCCGCCGCCGCTTCCTATCCGTTTTCGTCAATGATGAAGGACGCGCCTTCCAACCAACGGCAAAACGCATTTGGGATGTGCTTCTGACGGAGCAGATCGAGCCGATTAATGCGCCTCAGATCGAGGCGCCGCGCGACTGGTTCGAGAGATCGAAAGAGGCTGCGGTCACGCAAGGAGAGCGGATGTTCTCCGATCTTGTGACAGAGCACAAGGCTCGGATCGATGAAGAACGCGAACGCGCACTCTACGCTTTCGAAGCTCGAAACCAGGCGATTGGCAGAGTGGGGCTTCAGACTGTTCGCGATTATCGACGGAAGCGGCTGCAGAAAGAACATGAAGCTCGGATGGCGCAGCTCGATGCTGCGGCCTCCTACTCGCCCGATCTCAATGCCCTCCTCGTGTTGCGAATTGGCGAAACGGTGGCTGGTGCACGATGAGTATTTGGGCCGATCGTATCCTGCGGGAGTTTCCCGCAGATCTGTCTCGCTTCTGGATCGCCTTGGATCCGGATGGCCTGCTCTTGGATGAGACCATTCTGCTCGGGCTCCGCGAACGCGATTTTGAGGTTCTCCCGTTCGAAGATTCTGTTTCGTTTAGAACCGAGTATGAAGAGCGTTATCGATCCGCATGGGATGTGGGTCAGAAGGGTACCGCGAAGGCGCTCATCCTGCAGTGGCGGGGCGCGGACATCAATTCCATCCCTTGGGACTACATCAGGGCAGCACGACAAGTCAGCCTGAGCTTGGCTGATCTTTTCCCTAATCTGAATTATGGTGTCGTCCGCAAGCTTGATGCTGAACACCATGAAGGGCTGTTCCAAGCCTACCAGAAGCATGTGACGCAGCTGCTCGGTGAGGCTGAGACCAAGAATTTTGTCCTCACGCACATCTTCAGGCTTAGCCCTTATCTGCTGAATCGACCGGAGGATTTTTGGCGAGAAGCTCTGCGGCTTCACTACCGCGGGGCTGGCCTTCCCAGCCTATTTGCAGACCATGTCGCAACCGTTCTTCGGGACACATCTCTTGGAAGTCTTCCGATTAGTGAACTGCTCGCCTCAAAACCCTTTATGCTCCGCGCAATACATGAATCTTGGGCGCGTTTCGTCGCAAAATATGGCGTTGAACCTGATGCCCGCGGCAGGGATCAGGAGCCGGTCGAAGGCCATGCATATGACGTGCCCTTTGATCACCCCGACGTAAGGGTGATCATAGATACCATGTTCCTCGAGGGAGCCCTTCAGCCTATTGAGGCAAGTGTCCGTCCTGAGCACCTTCCCGATTGGATACAGGTTGGTCTGATAGATGACCCTCAGGCACTTACGCATTTGGTGTCGGAGGGAGCGAAAAGGAACGCAGCGAGTCTACCCTCGGAGGGGGCGTCACATCGAGATTGGGTAGAGGCGGCGCGCCGCCTTGGAGAACTCATTTACCGCTTCAACGAACTGAAAGCGGCGGACGCAGATAACCTGCAGGGGCAGCTCCAGAGTTTGCAAAGAGAGGCCGATGCCCGCCTCAAGGATTGGGTGCTTCAGCATTTTGCCGACTTGCCGTCCCTACCCGTCGCAAAAGCGCCGGTGATGGTACATCACGTGCCGCGCTATCTCGCGATGCGCAGGGGCTTTGGCGAAGATCGAATTGCTCTTCTTGTCTTTGATGGTTTGGCATTGGACCAGTGGGCCCAGATCAGGGACCACCTGTCGACCAAGCTTCCCGACTTTTCCGCCGACGAGGGCGGCTGCTTTGCGTGGCTGCCGACGCTCACGTCAATCTCTCGCCAGGCGCTCTTTTCGGGCCTCAAGCCGCGGGAGTTTCAAGGCTCAATGGATTCGACGGCACAAGAGCCGTCTCTCTGGACGAAGTTCTGGCAGGAAAACGGCCTCCGAAAGCCAGAGGTCGTTTTCCAGAAGGGGCTCAAACGTTCCGACCAGTTGGCTCTACTCGAGGACGTACTTTCAAAGCCGACGACCAAAGTTGCGGGCCTTGTCGTTGATATGGTCGATGAAATAGTCCACGGAGCAATGCTTGGGAAACGCGGGATTGCCGGCCAAATTCGCGAGTGGTGCGATACCGGCTTCATTGAAAAGCTGTTTCTCATGCTTGCTCAGCACGGCTATCATATCTACCTGACTGCGGACCATGGCAATGTTGATGCCGACGGCATTGGACGGCTCAGCCAGGGCGTTGTCTCCGAGATGAAGGGTGAGCGCGTCAGAGCCTATCGCAGCGCGGACCTTGCTGCATCCGTTCCGCCCGATATCGATGCATTTCAGTTTAGCGGTCCAGGGCTTCCGTCCGACTTCTTGCCAGTTTACGCTAATGAACGCGGCGCGTTTGTGCCACGAGGGAACAAGATCGTTGCTCACGGAGGAATGGCGTTAGAGGAACTGGTTGTGCCGTTTGTGAAGATAAGAATGAAGAAAGAAGAACATGCGAGCGACAGCACCTCAGATAGGATTTGACCGCTTCATCCGCCTCGAGTGGGCGAAAAAAGCGCTGGAAGTCAGGGCCGGTCTCGCTGACATCAGCGAGCTTGATGCTCTGTTGGACGAAGCCCATTCAGGGCCTGCGGCTAGGAAGAAGACCAGAACCGTACTGAACCGCCTTTGGTTGGAGCCGCGAAAGGATCTGGAGCCTTTTGCTCAACGCGGCGTGGAACTGTTCCAATCGGCACCCTCTTCCTCGCCGGCGGCCCTGACATGGGGCATGGCTATCGTGACGTATCCCTTCTTCGCCAAAGTGGCCGAGATCGTTGGCAGATTGACCTCGCTTCAAGGCGACTGCACGACCGCTGAAGTGCATCGTCGGATGGCAGAAATCTATGGCGAACGTGAGGGGACCAGACGGATGACCAATATGGTCCTTCAGTCTCAGATAGACTGGGCGCTGCTTGATCGAAGTGACAACGGCAAGACGCTAACCCGGAAGAAACCCTGTGCGTTGGAAGGATCGGACCTCGTGCGTTGGATGACAACTGCCGTTTTGGAAGCCGTAGCTCGTCCTGTTGGACTCGGAACGCTAGAGGCCCAACCGGTGATTTTTCCCTTTGGCCTTGGCGACAATCTTGGCTTCGTTCTCTCATCTGCGTCTGATCTTGACCTGCGCGCGGATAGTGCCGGAAACCAATCTGTCTCGCTCAGAGAATAGGCAATGCCTATGGCGCTGCCTCACTTCTACGCAAATCATTGTAGTTGGTTAGTCGCCTGTGGATTCAGGTTCAAACAGTACCTCGTATGGTATGTTGACTCGGCGATGGACTGTCATCGCTGAATTGTGCCTGCTGAGACGGCCATGCCGTGCACCGCCAACTGTGCTTGGAACCTCGAACATCCAAACCTGGCAGACAGGCTAACCACCTGCTGCTCATAGCGATCGTTGCCGATGGCGCGCTTCAAGTCTGCCTCGTGGAAATATCGGTTGATAAACGGGGCGGGCGCCATCAGACGCTGCAGCTGGCTTGCCTTGGCCGAAATCGACTTGGCAGCCTGTGGAGGCGGACTCGGTCGAAATTCACCACCGCTGCCTCGCCACTTCCGCATGAACCCGAGCAGATATCCCGCCGGCACCGCCTCGTGCCCACGCCGCCGGTTAAACTCCCGGAAGCGATCCCAGATGTGCCGGCTGTCCGCCTTGTGGCAGGGCAGGGCGGTCTTGGCCTTCCCGATCAGCGCCAGCCAGCGCGCTGCCGTTTCAGGCTTTTCACGATCCACCATGATTGTTCCATGAAATATATTTTTGTTTGAATCCCTTATATAAGGCGAGATGTCAGCTGTGGTTGACACGTCATCCTCAGCATCCGGCTGATCGCAGCAGCCGAACCGGAAGAGCCAGGGCGCGGACCTGCCCTTGCCGCGATGGCGCAGAAGCCGCAGTCCGGAAGCCGCCAGCTCCGTCAGCAGGTTGTGCAGATACTGGCGCGAGACCTCCATCCGTTCGGCGAGATCGCTCAGAGTAAAGGCGGCGGTTCCATGGGGCAGGCCGTTGTAGCCTTCCTTCCAGGCGATGCCGTCGAGGATCAGTGTCGCAAGCTTGTGTGCGGCGCAGGAGAGGTTTGTGTGGGTGATGCGGCGAAGGATGGCGCCAGTGGTGAGTTCCATGATCGTCGTCTCCGATACGACGCGCCAGGATCACAGCAATACATCACCATAGC
The DNA here is from genome assembly GCF_016405985.1 of Paracoccus sp. IB05. Taxonomy (GTDB): domain Bacteria; phylum Pseudomonadota; class Alphaproteobacteria; order Rhodobacterales; family Rhodobacteraceae; genus Pseudogemmobacter. The sequence goes on along the minus strand of NZ_JAEFCF010000035.1, from coordinate 29,305 downwards.
ATGCAATATAACATTATTGGTTGCGCAACCTCAAAGGATGGACTAGAATACTCTGGCTAGGTGAGTGTTCTTTGAGGTTTTGGTGTTGGACCTTTGGTCTGGCGTCGTCTTCAAAAAGGGGATCGAACGTCCCCGACACAGAGAGCCGCCGGAGCCGCAAGGCTCCGGCGGCTTTTCAATAGCGGACCTCTTCCGATCCATAGTTTCCGGCATGGTCAAGCCAGTCCACGAAGACTGAGCGCCAGGAATAGCTGCGGCAATGCTCGGGCACCGCGAGGTCGGAAGCTTCCGGGACAGCGGCAACCGAGGATCTGGCCCAGCCATAGTCGCCTTGCGTGCCATAGGAGCCGAGCCGGGTGGAATCGCTGCGGATGCAGTCGCCATCGCGGTTCTGATGCTGGCTGAACTGGATGTGGTAGACCCGGATGCTGCGTACGAAATCAAAAGCATCCCCGGAGATGTCGACGTCGGCCAGCCCCTCGGCCTGCGCGAGGATCAGCCCAGGCACTTCGATAGGGATGGGCCGGGTACTTTCGTGCGGCTCGCGGAACGCAATTTCATAGAGGCGCTCCATCGGGCTGAGCGGCACACCGCCACCGAAGGATGCGCCCATAGGGCAGCGCCAGATCTGCAGGGGCGGCTCTACCGGCCAGGGCGTGATGCGGCGAATGAACTCGGCGCGGGCCCGTGCGCAGGGGACAGAGGCTGGCCAGCCGCCGGCGAGGCACAGAAGGATGGCGCAGTCGATCTGGTAGGTCTGTGCCTGAACTGGAGCAGGGCTCGAGACTGCGGCGGTCAGGACCAGAGAGGCTGTCAAAACGGTGGTTCGAAGGGCAGGGTACATGGAGGCGACTCGCTCAGTTACCCCTTATCGCTACGATACACCATTATTGAATGCAACATTCTTGCATTGCTTGTCATGTGGTTGGCGCGTCCGATTTTCACCTCAGTGGCCGATCACGCTCTGGAAGCGCCCGTAATCCTGACTGACCTCCTGTGCCTCAGAGAAGGCCCGGGCACGCTCCGCATCGAGGCAGCGGAAATACTCCTGCACTGCGGAGATGTAGCCCTCGAAGTCCTCCCGGATCAGATCGGCATAGGCGCGTACATCGGCAGGATCACTCGGCAACCATGGCCGTTCGGGAGGATTGCATGACGCCGAGGCGGTGGAGCAACTCACCATGATCGCGACAACGCAGGGTAGCAGGCGCACCTTCACCATGTTTCGGACGATGCCCCGTCATTGCTTTGATTTGTCACGGTCTTGGGCTATCCACCCTTATGGAGCGATGATCTGCCGTCAAGGCATCAAATAATCATTGCTATCAATAATAGTGTAATGATACGGCTGTGGTGATTTGATTCCCCATGGCCTGACCCATTCAATGGAGAGGAGCCGCGGGGAGACCATGCTAGAAGACGCCCCGAATGTGGTTACAGAAGACGGATTGCGACAGCTGCTGGCACAGGGCTATTCGGCCGAAGTGGTCTGTCGGACCGCGGCCGAGAAGCGCCTCAATGCCTGGTACGGCTCTTGGTATGTGCGGGCAATCGGGCCTGTGGGCGGCGATGAAAAGATCGTCGTCACCAGCCGCAATTACATCAAGGCCCGCGAGTTCAAGACCGTTGCAGGGCTTGTCAGCTTCCTCTCGGATATCGGAATGCGTACGGCGCATATTCCGCTCGACGAGGGGGGACGCTCTCTCCACCAACTGCCAGAGCCCGCGCAGCAGGACTGAAGCGTCCTCCCTCCCTCTGGCCCTCGCTATCCTTGCCGGGTTCAATCCGGGCGATGCGAGCGCAGAGGGCTTTGTGTTCCGGGTGGCGCTGGACGGCCAACTGGCCTCGGTGTCATCCGATACTGGCTTCATGCGCCAGTTTGGCGACGAGACGCCGGAGCGACTTTTCCTCTTCACGACACCCCGGGATGATGGCGGCACTGGTGCCAGTGTCGCCACGCCGCGGTCTGCTTCTGCCAGCCCCGAGATCCTCCAAGGCATAGAAGACACCGCGTTGCGCTATGGTGGCCATGCCGCACTGAGGCGGGCAGGGCTGTCTGTCACCGACTGGGCACTCTTCTACCGCGCCAATATTGAGGTCGAGAGCGCGTATAACCCGGCGGCCCTTAGCCATGCCGGCGCGATCGGCCTTGGCCAGCTGATGCCCGATACCGCCAGCTTCCTCGGGGTCGATCCGAACGACTGGCGGCAAAACCTCGACGGATCGGCCCGCTATCTTCTCCTGATGCTCGAGACTTTCGGCACGCCGGAACTGGCCCTGGCCGCCTACAACGCCGGACCCGAGGCCGTCAGCCGCCACGGCGGCATCCCCCCTTATGTTGAGACCCAGGGCCATGTGGCCCGTGTGCAGGCCGTTTATGCGCGGCTGAAAGGAACGAGTTGATGAAATCCCCTTCCGTCACGGCGGTCATGACAATGGCCTTTGTGGTGCTGGCAGGCCCTGCGCTGGCTCAGAGCATCGACCTCTCGCCGGTGCAGACACTGCTGCAAGGCATCGTTGATGCGATCACCGGCCCCTTGGGCATCGTGATCGGCACGCTGGCACTGATCGGGGTCTTCCTGTCCTGGCTCTTCGGCATCCTCGACTTCCGCCAGGCGCTCTGGGTGCTGGTGGCGATCGCCGGCATTGCCGCCGCGCCAACCATCGTTGCCGCGATCTGGACCACCTGAGGTCTGAGGGTCATGGCGGAACAGTCGCGCGTCTTCATCGGCCTCTTGCGGCCCCCCAAGCTGATGGGGCTGCCGATCATGTACGCCATGGTCTGGCTCTTTGGCTCGTCGATGCTGTTCCTCTGGGTCCAGAGCTGGATCATCGTCGTGGCGGCCGGGATTGCCTGGCCGCTTCTGTGGAAGGCGGCGGATTGGGATCCGAACTTCCTCGACGTGCTGGTGATCACGCTTCAGGAAACCCCGTCGACGCGGAACCGCAAGCATCACGGGGGAGACAGCTATGCCCCGTGATGCAGCGATCGCCGCCGAGGGTAGCGCCGATTTTCTTGCCGATCCAATCTCGGCGCTGCCGACCTGGGCCGTAAAGGAGAAGCGGCTCGCGCATATGCTCCCCTATGTCAGCCTGGTGGCCGGGAATACGATCCGTACCCGGGGCAATGAGCTGATGCAATGCATCCGGCTGGAGGGGGTGAACAGCACGACCTCCGATGACAGCCATCTTGACCGGATCGGAGCGCTGCTTGCGGGTGTGGTGGCGCAGGTCGGGACGGAGTTTTCCTTCTATCTGCACAAGGTTTCCAAAGCGGTGGACACGCGGCTTCCGCCGATCCCGGGCGAGGGGTTCGCCGCTGCGGTCGATGCGCGCTGGCAGGCGCAGCTTGCAAAGGGTGGGTTGCGCGACAAGACCCTGACGCTTTCGATCCTGAAGCGCCCCGATCCGGGCAGCCGGATCCCCTTCATCGCGGCGGCGTCCCGCGCGCGACTGGCCGCCGACACCGTGCGGCGCCTGCGCAAGCTGGATGAGGTGGTGGGATTCATGCTCTCCAGCTTTTCCGATCTGAAGCCGCGCCTGCTCACGGCCGAGAGTGGCGAGTTGCTCGGTTTCCTCGGCAGCCTGAACACTGGCGAGGAACATCCGCTCTTCCCGGCATCGCGCCTCGGCATCCTGGCCGAAGATATCGCCAATACCCGTGTGACCTTCCGCGGCGCGGAGATTCACCTGAGCGATGGGGCCGTGGGCGAGAAGTTCGGGACGATCTTCGCGGTGAAGAACTACCCCGCCAAGACCGACAGCCTGATGCTGGATGAGTTGAACCTGCCCATCGATATGGTCGTCACCCATTCCTTCGTGCCGATCAATTCGAACATCATGGCCGGTCGGATCAAACGCCAGCTTCGGCTGATGCAGGCAGCCAATGACGGCGCGGTCAGTCTGGCCCAGGAGCTGGAGTTGGCGCAGGATGATCTTGAATCAAAGCGGCTGATCTTCGGCGAGCATCATATGAGTGTGGCGGTCTATGCCCGGACCCGCGCCCATCTCGACGACATCTGTGCGGAAATCCGTAACATTTCCGCCAGTTCCGGTATCAACCTGATCTCGGAGGGCTTCGGGTCGCGCGCGCATTACATGGCGCAACACCCGGGGAATACGGGAGCGCGGAGCCGCAAGGCGGCGATCACCAACCACAACTTCGCAGATCTGGCGACCTTCCATCGCACCCCGCTCGGCAAGACCGGTGAGGAACTGCCCTGGGGCGTGCCGATCACGCTGTTTCCAACCCCGGAGCGCAGCGGTTTCCGGTTCAGTTTCCATGAACAGGGCTCGCCTCTGAAAGAGCCGACCGGCGGGCACACCCTGATCCTCGGACGTCCCGGTTCCGGCAAATCGGTGCTGGCTGCGTTTCTGATGACCATGGCCCGCCGGGCCGGGGCACGGCTCTTCATCTTCGACTACCGCGCCGGGATGGAAATGGCGGTCCGCGCTCTCGGCGGCAGCTATGCCACCGTACGCGCGGGCAAACCCACCGGGCTGAACCCACTTCAGACCGAGATCGACAATCGAGGTCAGGCTTGGCTTGCCGATTGGCTGGCGACGCTGCTTGAGCGCCGCGACCGGCCGCTGACCCCGGTTCAGACCAACCGCCTGCAGGAGGTCGTGCGCCAGAACGCGGGTGCCGATCATGCATCCTTACGCAACTGGTCGGATTTCGCTTCGCTGCTGGTCTCGACCGATGATGACGGCGATCTCTTCGAGCGGATGCAGGAATGGACCGAGACTGGCCGCTACGGCTGGATCTTCGGGGCCAATCCGCAAGACAGCTTTTCGCTCGGCGGCGAGGTCTCGGGTTTCGATCTGACCGGCATCCTCGATTCCGAGAGCGAGCGCGAGCGGATGGCCGTGCTCTCCTATCTTTTCCGCCGGGTCGAACGGGTGATCGAGGATCGACGCCCGACGGTCATCCTGATCGACGAAGCCTGGAAAGCGCTCGACAATGCGTACTTCGCGGATCGCCTGAGCAACTGGTTGGTGACAGCCCGCAAACAGAATGCGGTCGTTGTGATGATGACCCAGTATGCGAGCCAGCTCGAGCGCACCCGCACCGGCAAGACAATCGTCGAGGCGGTGCCGACGCAGATCCTGCTGCCAAACATCCGCGCCAGCGCAGCCGATTACGCGATGCTCGGTCTCAGCGAGAAGGAACTGGATGTCCTCCTCGGTGTGGGGACCGCTTCGCGCCTCGCGCTGGTGCGCGACGACCGTGGCTCGGTTGTCATCGATGCCGATCTCTCAGCCCTCGGCCCTCTCGTGACCGTCCTTGGCGGAATGGAGAAGGGCGAGCAACTCGTGGGGGCGGATTACCGCGACCGCCCTGATTTCTGGAAGGTGTAGTGTGATGTCTCGTGTAAATTGTGCCCGGCTTATCCATCTTCCCGTCCTCGGCAGTCTCCTGCTCCTTGCCGCTTGTGCAGGCGGGCAGGCCCCACGGGTTAATTGCTTCAGTTTCGCCGAGCGTCCCTCCGACGTCACGGTCTCGACCATGGGCGGCGAGGTCTCGCGGGCGTCCGATCCCTGCGCCTTCACCCTGATTGGCGCGGCGGACTGAAGCCGTGGCCCGGGTTCTGGCACCTATCCTGCCACAGTTCCTGGTCGGCATTTCGCTGGCGCAGCCCTTGGGGGCGCAAGGTGTGCCGACCTTTGACGCTCAGGGCTTTGCCAGGACGGCGGCGACGATTGCACAGCGAGATCTGGATATCGCGTTGCAGCGCGACCGGCTGAGCCGGGAGGAGGAACTGGCCGAGATCGAGCGCCAGCAATTGGCCTCATTGGAGAGCATCCTTGGCGCGATGACTGTCGGCGCCAGTGTGTCCGTTGGTGCGAGTGTGGCCGCGCTGGAGGCCGGGAATGGGGGAGAGACGGCTGCATCGGCGCTCTTTGCGACCGAAGACGGCAACCCCGCCGCCACCCGCCTGTTCGGTGACGCCCGCGAAACGGTCGAAGAACTGATCATCCGCGGGGCCCGCGACACCTATTCGCTTTCCGGGGTGTCGCGCGCCGGGCTGACGCCGGTGCAATGGCGCTGCCTCTTGCAAGCGCTGATCTGGCAGGAAAGCCGCTTCCAGATCGGTGCGCAATCCGACGTTGGCGCCTTCGGCCTGACCCAGATCATGCCGGGCACGGCCGGTGATCTCGGCATCTACCCGGCCTATTATGAGGATCCCTATCTGCAGGTGACCGGCGGCGCACGCTATCTCGCGCAGATGCTCGGCATGTTCGATGGCAACATCATCCATGCGCTGGCCGCCTATAACGCCGGGCCCGGCCGCGTGCAGCAATACAGCGGCGTGCCACCTTTCGCCGAGACCCAGAATTACGTCGTAGTCATCCCGGCGCAGTACAACCGCTATCTGGCCATGGTGGGCGGCCCGGATGCGCTTGGCACCATCGATCCGGTGCTGTTGGCCAATGCGAGTTTCAGCCTCTCGGCGCATGGATCCGGCGTCTATGGCGACTATTCCATGGTGTCGGTTCAAGCCGCTGCGAAGCGCTTGCATGACATAATTAGTATTATCAGAACGACAGAAGACCTGCAGGCGTCCATCGCCCTGAACACCTACGCGCGCGCCGAACTGGCCCGGATCGTTGCCATCCGCACCCGACTGAAAGCGGCGCAGACCCAACCCCTGAGTGATGAACAGATCGCACTGGCCGCTGCACAGGCAGCCGAGCGGCGGTTCATGAATTTCCGATTGGAGGATTTGCGATGAGACGGTTTCTGATCTGCACGGCGCTTTGCCTCGGTCTCGCCACGGGCGCCTCGGCCCAGGGCGTGCCCACGGTCGATACCCAGAACATCGCCCAGGAAATCCGTCAGCTCCAGCAGATGCTGGAGGATTTTGGGATCCAGAGCGACATCTTCGAGAACGCGCTCGAGCAGCTGGACATGCTTCAGCAGCAATTCGACCAGCTGCAGAGCATGTACGCGTCCCTCACGGGCCCCCGAGAGATCCTCGGCCTCATCATGGGCGGCGAGCTGGACCAACTGCTTGAGGCCAAGTTCGAGGACATCCCCGGCCTGATCCGTGGCATCCAGCAAGGAGACTGGAGCAACCTCCTCGGGGTCACCGCGGGTCCGATGCGCACCCAGATGCAGCAGGCGCTGGCAAGCGCGGGTTTCGACGAGAACTCGCTGCGTGAGATCGCCACCAGCGGGAGCCCAGGAGCCGAAGGCATCGCGACACGGGCGACCACAGGCGCGGTGCTCTCGGCGGCTGCGCAAAACAGCCATGAAGAGGCGGCGCAGTCTCTGGCGCGGGTCGAGCGCCTCGTCGCGATGATCCCCGATATGGATGATCTCAAGGCCTCCATGGACCATAACACCCGCGTCACGGCAGAACTCGCCATCGCCATGACCCGGATGTGGGAGTTGGAGGCGATCCAGACCATCGGCGCGGGCAACGCGGGCGTGGTCGATGCCGCGACTATTGCCGAAGAGCGGCGCTACATGGACTTCACTATGCCGAGCCTCGAATGACGGCGGATTCGAATATGGCCGTGCGGGAAGTCGTCGAGGAAGAGCTGGTTTACGGCGCGCTGCGCCGGGAGCGCCAATGGCGGGTGATCGGTCTGTCCGGGGCCGGTTTTGGGGTTCTGGGCTGCCTCGCGGCGGCTGCCGTCGCGATCCTTGTCGAGCCTCCCCTGCCCGTGGTGGTGCCCTATGACCCGGAGAGCGGCCTTGCACTGCCGAATGCGTCCGTCCAGGCGGTGCGGCTCTCCGAGCGTCCGGCGGTGATCGAATCCCAGATCTATCGCTACATCCTTGACCGCGAGACCTATAACCAGCTCGACAATGATCTGCGCGTGAACCGAGTTCTGGCGCAATCAGCCAGCGCAGCCGAAGCCAGCATGCGGGCCATGTGGACCAGCGGCCAGGAAAACTATCCGCCAACGCGCTATGGGGCGACCTCGCAGATGGCCGTCGAGATCGCCAGCATCACCCTGATCGGCGAGAACCGCGCCCAGATCCGACTGCGCAAGCGTCTGACCAGCCCGCAAGGCGGCCAGGTCGGGCTCTTTACCGCAACGCTGATGTTCGAGTTCCGCCCGGAGCGCGCCCGCAGTATCGACGATGTCTGGCAAAACCCCTTCGGCTTCACCGTCACTCAATATGCCATCAGATCGGACCGGTCGGAATGAAGCTTGCCCTGCCCCGCCATCTCCTCCCCGCCCGGCTTCTCGCTTTGGCTTTGCTTACGGCCGCCACGCCAGCCTTCGCCGAGACCACACCGCGCCCCGGATCGCATGACAGCCGGGTGCGGGTTGCCATCTGGACCGAGGGACAGGTCTACCGTGTGGTCACCAATCTGACCCGTGTCACCTCGATCGAGTTCGGCGAAGGAGAAACCATCCGCTCGATCATCGCGGGCGATACGGCGGGTTTCCAGTTCGACGGCGTGCCCGGCGGCCGGGCCTTTGCCATCAAGCCCGTGGCGTCAAATGTCGCCACCAATATCACCGTTTATACAAACCGGCGCTCCTACTATTTCCATGTCGTCGAGGCGCGCGAGACGCCACATTATGTCGTGCAGTTCCGTTATCCGGATGCCGCCACGCCGGCGGTCAACGCCGTTGCCGCGGGCACCCCAAACAGCAATTACGCCGTGAGCAGCCAGAGCGAGTTTACGCCCTCGGCGGTCTGGGATGATGGCACGTTTACCTATTTCCGCTTCCGACGGAACGCGCCGATCCCCGCGATCTTCCGCTGGACCGGCGGCCGCGAGAGAACTGTGAATTCCGTCACGCAGGAAGAAAGTGTGATCCGGGTCTCCGGGGTTCACCGCCAATGGGTGTTGCGCCTCGGCGAGGAGGTCATCTGCATCCAGGACATGTCAGGCGCTGAGGGCGGGGCATCGTCATGAGCGGCGATCCCGACGATCTCTCTGCCCGCCTCAAAGCCATAGAGGCCTCGACGGGAAAGCGCAAAGCGCCCGCACGCCCCTCTCTCTTTGCGGCCCTGCTCAGCAGCGCCGCAATTCTGGTGATCGGTGGACTGGGGTGGTTGCTCCTACAGCCAAAGCCAGAGCCCAGCTTGCCAACGGCTGCTGCTGAAGAGTTCCAGAGCGCAGGGTCGGGCTTCGGAGAATTCCCGGTAACGCCGGTTTCAGAACCTGCTCCGGCACCCGCGCCGGTTCCTGAAGGGCCAAGTGCCGCAGAACTCGAACTGCGAGAAACCCTTGCAAGAGTGCAAGCCGAACTGGCCGAATTGCGCGCGCGTCCCGTCGACACTGGCGATCCAGCGGCGCAGGCGGCAATCGCGGATCTGACAGCACAGCTGGCGGCTCTGGACGCGTCAAATGCGGAAGCCCGCAGCGTTCTTGAGAGGCAGCTGGTCGAACGGGACCGCGAGCTGGAGCGCATTCGCATGGATCTCGAGATCGCTCGGCTTGGAGCTCCCGGTACCGGCGAAGAAGATGCAAGGCTTGCCGAACTCGAGCGCCGGCGGGCTGCCGAGGCAGCCGCGCGCGAGGCCCGCATTACCTCCCCTATGCTTGCCTGGTCCGGTGTGGGTGGGGGAGCGGACGGGGAATCCGAGGTTGAAGCTGCGAGGCTGAGCGCCGACGAGGCCTTCGTACGGGGTGGTGCAGCCGCTGCGCCCATGACCCGAGCCGAGATCATCGTGAACCCGGGCCACACTGTGGTGCAGGGCACGATGATCCAGGCTGTGCTGGAAACCGCCATGGACAGCACCCTGCCCGGCGTGATCCGGGCGGTCGTCTCAGAAGATGTACATTCCTTTGACGGCACCCGCATACTGATCCCGCGCGGTGCCCAGTTGATCGGGCGCTACCGCTCTGAGGTCTCGCTCGCGCAATCCCGGGTGATGGTCGGCTGGGATCGGATCATTCTTCCCGACAACCAGACCGTCCAGATCAGCGCCTTTGGCGGTGATGAACTCGGCCGCTCTGGTGTCACCGGCGATGTCGACAGCCGCTTCGGCACGCGGTTTGGCTCTGCCGCACTCATTTCCCTGATCGGCGCGATCCCCGCGGCCGCCGCGGCAAGCATCGATGACGACAGGACCTCGGATGCGGCAAGCGATGTGGCGACGGACCTGCGCGATGCCAGCCGCAGCGTGATGCAGGACTATCTCTCGATCCGCCCGGTGGTCCGTGTGCCGCAGGGCACCCGCATCACGGTCATGGTCGACCGCGATCTGGAGATCCTCTGATGGCGGCAAGTTACCTCGAGGCCTCGCTGGCACGGCTGGGGGATTCAATCCGCCGTTCCGATGTGATCGAGATTTGCATCAACCCGGATGGCCGTGTCTGGGGCGAGTTCCAGGGCGATCACTTCATGCGGGATCTGGGTCAGCCACTCACCCAGATCGAGATCCGCGACCTGGGCAATCAGATTGCCTCGGCGGCGAACACCACGCTCAGTAACCGAAAGCCCATAGTGTCGGTCAGCATCCTTTGGGGGCATCGACCGATCAGGGCGCAGGTGATCCAGCCGCCGGCGGTCGAGGGTGGATTTTCGATCTCGCTGCGCTTCTTCTCGACACTTCCCCTCGAGCAGATCAGGCTTGGCTTCCTCTACGGGCGCGAACGCAGCCTTGAGGGGCTGCGAAAGGAACGCAATCTCGCGCTGCGGAAGGTTGTGGCATCCGGCGAGATCGAAGCTGCGCTGCGCTTTTGCGTCGAGAACAAGCTGAACATGATCGTCTCCGGCGGCACTTCCACCGGCAAGACCGTCGCCGCCCGCAAGATCATCTCTCTCATCCCGGATGAAGAGCGCATCCTGACCATCGAGGAGGCGGCCGAACTCAGACCCGAGCAGCCGAATGTCGTGACGCTGATCTCGGACAGGGAATCTGACGCCCGCAGCGCCGATGCTCTCCTGACCTCGACCCTGCGCATGCGTCCGGATCGGATCGTTCTGGGCGAGGTGCGCGGCAAGGAGGCCATGACCTTCCTCGAGGCGATCAACACCGGCCACGGCGGATCGCTGACCACGCTTCACGCCGAGACACCGCAGCTCGCCGTCCGTCGTCTTGCCATTGCCGCCCTGAAGACGGACCTTCCGATGACCTATGCCGACATGATCACCTACATCGAAGGCTCGATCGACGTCATCATACAGGCCGGCCGCCATGAAGGGGCCAGAGGCATCACCGAATTCTACCTGCCCGGCATCGCTTCTGAAGAGGCCCCCTCACGCCTTGCCGCCGAATGATGAAAGGAAACCCCTTGCGTGTTCTTGTTCTCGCCGCTGCTGTTTGCGCCGCCGCCCTTCCGGCCATCGGCCAAACGCCCGTCACCAACGATCTGACACCTACGCTTGAGCCGCAACGGTACCGGATCTGCAACGACAGGCCCGAGCGCCCGGCATGGGTTGAAAATGTCCCTCCCCGCGAAGCCTACAAGGCGCTGACCGTGATGGCCCTCTATGAATTGCGCTCGTGGGAAACCATCGTGGCAAATGGCGATTGTTCCTGCGAAACACGTTTCCCGGATTGGTCTGCTGCAGACGCTGAATATACCGAGCGCTTCGCGGACCTTCCGCAGGCTGAGCACACGCAAACCCAACGGGTATTGCGTCGCCAGGCCAATGACTTGCGCCGTGCAGTTCAAACTGTCTGCGAAGCGCAGGGCAACTGGTAATGAGCGTCGTCAGCTGGATGGTTGGCTCAGCCGATAGCTTCCTCGCCTCGGCTGCGGAATCGCAGTTTGGGGCGGTAGCAAGCAATATCGGCACGATCACCCTGCTGATGGTCACGCTCTCCCTCATCGGCCTCTGCATCAACATGACCTTCCAGTACCGCAGCATGGATGGTGCGACCTTCTTCTGGTACTTGCTGAAGCTAACCCTGATCGGGTTCTTCGCCTTCAACTGGACCCGCTTCAATGCGGTCGCGAATGCGGTGATCGGCGGTCTGGACTATATCGCAGGGGCGCTGGTCGCATCGGTTGGGGGTGGAGGGGCCGGCGCGACGCACTTTGCCGGTGAGTTCGACAATCTGATCGAACGGTTCTCGGCCTATCTGAATGCGATCGGCAACAATCTGGGTTGGATGACGGGCGCGATCCTGGGCGGCATCGGCCTCATCCTTCTCAGCATCCTCGGCTTCATGACCGGGATCGTGCTGATCTTTGCCAAGATGATGCTCTCGCTGATGCTGGGCCTGGCGCCGGTGATGATCGCCCTGTCGCTGTTCGATGCGACCAAGGACTTCTTCCATCGCTGGGTTTCCACGACCGTCAGCTATGCCTTTTATCCGGTGGTGATAGCCGCGATGTTCTCGACCGTGGTCGGAATGGCGAACGCCCTCCTTGCACAGGTCGGAGACCCGGAATCCGCCACCAACATCGGCTCGCTCATACCCTTCTTCGTGATGATTTTCCTGGCGAAGGGCTTCGTTGCTGCAACGCCTCTGATCGTGCGCGGGCTGTCGGGGAACTTCATGGTGGTGGCTGGGCCAGCGGTTGCAGCCGGGACTGTGGCCATGACCCGCGGGATGATGAACACGCGCGGCGTGCAGGCGCGCGAGCGAATGGGAAATCTCAGCACCGGCGAAATGGTCGGCCGCCAGATCGCCCAGAACGCCCCCGCCGTGAAATCCGCAGCTCTGGCCGCCGGCGGTCAGATCGTTCGGGTCGCGGAGAGAGCGCGGCGGCTCGGGAAGTAGTCGACCGCAGGGAACCTACCGTTCAAGTTTAGTATCGTAACGAGGAGAGATAATATGTTGTACACCTTCGCGGAATTCCAGATTCAGGGCTATGTCGGTCGCAGAACCGAGCTTGGGGGCGGCAAGGTCCTGAAGGTCAGCATCGCCGCAACCGACAGCTGGAAGGACAAGGACAGCGGCGAGTTGCGCGAGCGCACGGATTGGAACACCGTCACCCTCTTCGAACGCAGCACCGCAGGTTTCGCCTGGCTGAAGGAGAACCTGAAACCCGGCGACCTCGTCCATGTGAGGGGGCGGATCGGCGAGAGCAATTACGCCAAAGACGGGCAGACCGTCTATGAGACCTCACTCACGGCTGATCGCTTTGCAGTCGTGCCGGTCGGGAAAGATGGGTAAGGGTTGCACTGCAACCCGCCTTCGCAGCGGTCTTCTGAACCAGATGTATCTCGCTGGCTATTCGGGCCGCCAACCGCCACGCTGGCTGCGTCTGCTGCTGGCGGGCTCGTGCTGGCACCGGGCGTGGCTGCTCGGGCGATTGGGCTTCTTCGTTGAGAACGGGATAAGCTACGGACCTGCCAACCCCTATACCGGTTGCTTTTCGCCCGAGAACCGGGAGAAGACGTCCCCTCAAAAGGTGCCATGGCAATTTTCGCCTGGCTCAAAGGCCTGTAACAGCGCCTTCCGGCTGTCAGTCACGCTTTGACCCAAGGATTAAGCAAGACCACCCCTGTGTCCTTGAAATCACCGGTGTTGCGGGTCACGACCGTGAAACCATGCACTAGCCCCGTCGCCGCTATCAGCGCGTCCCGTTCTGATCTCGGATCAGGAACATGGAGACCCGCGCATCGCAGTGCCACGCTTGTATCTACCGGCAAAATCCGGTCTTGGAACTCCGGCTGGACCCGTTCTGCGAACCATGCCCGCAGCATGGCTCCCTGCGTCGGGTCGCGCAGCTCGATGCGGCGCACGCCGATATCCAGTTCCATCGCCGCAATTGCCGAAATGAACAGTGCCCCGGCATCCTGACTACCCAGCCAGGCGGTGACATTGGCATCGGATCTGCCATCCCCCGCCTTACGCAACTCGGAAATCACATTGGTATCGAGCAGGAACATCAGGACAGATCGGCCGGTCGGGACATGATCTCAGCCTTTGTCGGCTCGAACTCGATGTCAGACAGTCCTGGCACCGCAAGCGCATCGAGGATGTTGCGGCGCTGGCCGCTCATCTGCTGATACTGCGCAAAGCTCATCAGGACATGGGCTGGCCGGCCTCTATCCGTGATGAACACGGGACCGTCAAGCGCCGCACGTTTTGCCCGTGCCAGATCCTGGTTCAGTTCACGGCTGCTGATCGTATGAATCGTCATCGCGGCCTCCGCTTGTGGTTACGTTACTACATGTGGAGCCCGCGACGAAAGTCAAGGCTGTGGATCTTGGCGATCAGTCTTCTGCGTATGAGCGGGAGGGCGGAGAGCAGACTGAGGGTGGTGCAGCACCGCGACCGCAGCAAGACCGAGAAAGCGGACATCCGCTGCGCAAGATCCGGGCCGTCGTCAACGATGCGCTGCGCTTGCTTAATGCCGAATTCGACCGGCTCTATGCAAAAGAGGGTCGTCCTTCCATCGCACCGGAACGGCTGACCGGGCCAGCTTGCTGCAGATCCTCTACTCGATACTTGGCTTTACTTGGACGATTGAAAGTGTTGATTGGTAAAAAGAGTATAAAATCATGGCCCGTTTGGCCGGCCATCTCGCAAAATGCAGCAATGCAGCCTAACTTTGAGTCGATATGCAAGATTCGAGCGAGAGGCGGGGAAACATGGTGTTTGCGCCGGGCGATACGGTTCAGCTGAAATCGGGCGGACCGATCATGACGGTTGAGCAGGTCGGCGAGTATTGGTCGATCGAAGGCACCGCGGTTTGGTGCGTATGGTTTGAGAAGGTTGGCAACAAGCAAGTCGCCTCGCGGGAGACATTCGCCGCTGTTGCGCTGGACAAAACCGAGCAACCTGGTTTCGCGTCGTTTCAGGTGATGCGAGGCTGATCAATGATCCGGGGGGCGTTCATCGGCATCGATCGGCATTCGGATCCCTTCATCGGTGATCTGACGGGAGCCTCGCGCGATGCCACCGCTTTGTGGGCGGTGCTGTCGGACAGCATTGCCGATCTCCACGGGCCCCTGATAACGGACGATGCCGCGACACTGGCCGCGCTGCGCGATGTTCTCGACACGACGCTCGGTGCCGCGGATGAAGACGATGTGGTGATCCTCGGGTTCGCCGGACACGGCACGCAAGACCATCGTCTGGTTCTGCATGATACGAACGTAGCCGATCTGCCGAACACGACGCTCGGTATGGACGAGCTCGCTCAGCGTTTTCGAGAGACCAGAGCGCGTGCAGTCATCCTGCTGCTGGATTGCTGCTTCAGTGGCGGTGCTCCGGCGCGCGTGATCGATGCCGGCCTGGTCCCCCGTGACGCAGTGGCTTTCCCGCTTGTCGACGTGGCAGGTCAGGGACGTATCCTATTCGCCGCATCAGCAGCCGACCAAGAGGCGCTAGAGGATCCCCAATCGCGGCACGGCCTCTTCACCAAGGCCGTAATTGACGTTTTGGTGGCTGCAGACGCCCCTCTCGGGGTGCTTGAGCTCGTCGATCGCGTTACCCGCCTTGTCACGGCGAATGCTGGGCGATTTGGCTATATCCAGTCGCCAACCATGTTCGGCCAGACCGAAGGCGATCTCGTTCTTCCTCCCGGCCAGATCGGTGCCCGCTATCGTGAAGCCTTTCCCGAACGGGTCAATTTTCAGACCACCGGCGACATTCGCGAACTGGCGGAAGCGGGTATTCCGCAAGAAGCTGTCGACGCATGGCATGAGCGCTTTCCTCAAGGGCTCAACGAACTTCAGATTGAAGCGGTCAACGAACAAGGGGTGCTGGACGGCAACTCGCTCATGGTCGTCGCGCCGACTAGTGCAGGAAAGACTTTCATCGGTGAGTTGGCTGCGCTCAAGGCCATCGCGGATGGCCGCAAAGCAGTGTTCCTGCTGCCCTACAAGGCGCTCGTGAACGAGAAATTTGAAGACTTCTCTGCCATCTACGGGGATCGCCTGGGGCTCCGGATTGCTCGTTGCTCCGGCGATTGGCAGGATCAGGTCGGTACCGTCCTGCGCGGCAAATACGACATCGCGTTCTTCACCTACGAGAAGTTCCTCAGCATGTCGGTCGCCTCCGCGTACATGCTCAATCAGATTGGCCTGGTCGTGCTCGACGAGGCGCAGTTCATCACTGAGCCAGGTCGCGGCATGGTGGTTGAACTATTGCTCACGAACCTTGTGAGCGCGCGCCAACGCGGCGTTGCTCCGCAGCTCATCACATTGAGTGCGGTTATAGGTCAGGCCAACCATTTCGACCGCTGGCTCGGCTGCGGCCTTCTGCAAACTGATCATCGGCCGGTCCCATTGGTGGAAGGCGTGCTTGATCGAACTGGTGCATTGACTCGCTTGGGGCCGAACGGTCCTGAAACTATCCAATTCCTCGATCGCTTTGCGGTCCGCCAGCGTGGCCAAAATCAATCGTCGCAAGACCTGATCGTACCGCTGGTGCGCCATCTCATCGATGCAGGTGAGAAAGTCATCGTCTTCCGCAACGCGCGTGGCCCGGCGAGCGGCTGCGCAAACTACCTCGCTGCCGAGCTTGGGCTTCCGGCAGCGCAAGACGTGATCGATGCGCTGCCCGAAGGTGACCTTTCCCACATGTCCGAGAGCCTTCGACGTGCTCTGGCGGGCGGCATCGCATTCCACAACGGCGATCTCACTCGAGATGAGCGTGTCGCAGTGGAGCGAGGCTTCCGCCGGCAAGACGGCCAGATCAGAGTGCTCGTCGCAACCAGCACGGTTGCAGCGGGAGTGAACACGCCTGCATCTACTGTCATCATTGCCGAGACCGATTTTCCTGGCCGCGAGCGGCAGCCGTACACGGTGGCTCAATACAAGAACATGGCAGGCCGTGCTGGTCGCTTGGGGTTTGAAGTTGAGGGGAAGGCTATCCTGCTCGCCGATACTCCCATGGAGCGCAATCAACTTGTCCGGCAATATGTGCAGGGTCAACCAGAGGTTATCCGGTCATCGTTCAACCCGAACCAGTCGGGCACCTGGGTGATCCGTTTGCTAACGCAGGTCAGAGATGTTCCGCGCGGAGCGGTTGTCGACCTGATCGCAAATACATATGGCGGTTATCTCGCCGCCCTCCAGAATCCGGCGTGGCGTGATCGTATGGTCCCGACACTGGAGCGGCTGTTGGACCGTATGATCGCCGATGGCCTGATCGAGGTAGACGGCGACAATCTCCGATTGACGATGCTTGGGAGAGCCTGCGGAGAGTCGCCCCTCACGCTCGAGTCGGCGATGCGCCTCGTTGAGCTGTTGCGTCGCGTTGACCCGGCCGACGCCACGCTGGAAGCCCTCCTTGTACTCGTCGAATGCCTGCCGGAGCGCGACGAGGACTACACACCGCAAACCCGCAGGGGTGAGCCGCAGTGGCAGCAGGCCGCCCTTGGCCGCTTCGGACATGGAGTGGGCCGCGCGTTGCAGCATCGCGCTGAAAGCGATGTTGCATTCTATGCCCGGTGCAAGCGAGCGCTCATCGTGAGCGACTGGATCGCTGGTGAACCGACCAACAATATCGAGGCCCGATACTCGTCTAATGCATTCCTCAGGGTAGGGCACGGCGACATTCGCGGCTACGCTGACGGCTCTCGTTTCCTGCTGGAGTCTGCGCTGCGCATTGCCGCGATCGTACTTGAACGGGCCGAGGATCAGGAAGCAGCAGTGCTGTTGCTCACCCGGCTTGATCTCGGCCTTCCAGCCGAAGCGGTGCCGCTGAGTGCCCTTGGCTTCCCTCTGACACGAGGCGAGATTCTTGCGCTTTTCCGGGCGGGTCATTTGAATGGCGAGTCGATCGCCGGGTTAGCCCCCGACGCGGTCGCCGCAATCATCGGTCGCCGTGGACGTGAGTTGCATGAGACGATGCAGCCCGCCATGCCACGGGTAATCTAGATGGCGTGGAATCTTGCGAACATATGCCTGAATTTGAAGAGTGCTATCGGGCAAAGGGCGGCACGATGACCCGAGGGCTAGAGGCACGGTGAAGTTTACGAATGGCATCTCTGGAGAACGCCGCCATGCAGCAACGGTGTGGCTCGACCGGCTGGTAAGGGCCACGATCGCTTTCCGTGGGGAGCGATGCAGCTGAGAGCAGCGAGCCTGCCCGTTTCTGTGCCGCAGCATGTTGCTCGGAGCCCATAGCAGACGCTCGGGCAAGCGAATGGTATCTAAGCCCAATGCGGGCGCGGCATAGAATCAAACCCACACCTGATGTTTCTAATTGCCTCTGAGTAAGAAAAAATCATAATCACATGAAAGGGCTTTAAAGCCGCCATAACGGTGCCAGAATAGTGGAAATTAGATGAATAACACTGTCCCCGCCGTGGTTGACGCGCCCGTATCGGCAGATGCGGAGCTGGATAGGTTTGTAAAATTTAGACTCGTTGAACTTACGTTCCACTACTCATTGGATAGCTACAAAGCTCCGGCGTTGAACTCTCCATTCATTGCTAGGGAGCTGTTAGGACTTATTAAGACTGTTCGCGACACAGGAAAGGGAAAGGGGGAGATTTCTCTCGTATTGGAGGAGTTGCGCCATCGGCTGAACTCGGATTCAGTGGCGAAGGATTTGATTGGAATTTCAACTCAAATCATACTCCCCAATAATATAGAAGAAGCTTCTGACCTTGAGTCAAGAGTTGGAACAGTTGCCGCTCGTCTCAATCCCATTTCATACGCTATCGCGCTCGAATCCGCCTTGGACCATCAATTAAGGCTACCAAACCCATCCAAAGAAAAAATAGATTATCTTATCTCCAATATCGTTACAACTAAAATAAATCTTGGAATTTCCAGTAGTTTTATTCATGCTGTATCCAAAAGAAACTTTAATCCCAAAAACCCCAAAACTACTGCAGATAAGGCTATCGATTTTCTTAGCGAAACCGCGTTGCGATCGTCGACTTATAAAGTTCTTCTAGGGGTGGATATCAAGTCAGATAACGTCAATATTGATCACTATAACGCCTTCGATATTCAGTTTCATGAACACATGCCTGAGGAATTCAAGGTAATACCTAGGCCGGGCAGAGCGGATGAAATTCTTGAAGAAAGCAGCACAAAGAAGCTTGTAGTCATTGATGGGATTAATGCAGCTGACCCCCATGCTGCAGTTCATAGGTCAATGCGGAAAATCCAGAATCTTTTCGATCTCGTAGCGATATTTGACCACAAGTCAAGCGTATCTTTTGAAACAAACGCAAGGGCCTTAAATCCTCAAACAAACAAGTGCTACCGAGTTCACTCTTTAAGAAATAGAATGACATTCATCGATGAGGGGCAGACCAAAAGAACCCTTGGAAACTTGGATTCTTTTCTGGGCAACTTGAAGTATTCGGATCGAAGGGAGCTATCTAAATTTCTTAGAGCCATCACACTTCACGGTCAGGCGATATCGACTCCCAGCGAAGAGGCGCAAATCCTCAATATTTGGACTGCAATGGAGATAGTTGGGAGGAATATGAAAAGAACCTCAATTGTTGAGGATGTAGCGGAATCATTGTTGCCTTTAATTTCTCTCGGCTATCCTGCCCGAATCCTTGATGCATGGGCAAGGAGGGTGGAGGTAAACTCCAAAGACTTCGTTGAGTTTTGCAAAGAGAAAGCCACTATTCCCGATTGGAGAATTGCATTCATATTGAAAAGGATGAATTCTGCAGATCACCAGGAGGCATGTCGCATACTGAAGAAAAATCCCGTTCTTTTGTTTCGCGGATATAGTATCGGGAAGCGATTTTTCTCCCCAAAGCACTTGCTAGAGGACCTAGGCAGGCATGAAATGCTTGTTCGTTGGCAGATGCATCGAATTTACCGAGCCAGAAACATAATAACCCATACCGGGTCAAGTCCGACCTATTGCGGTGCATTGGTAGATAACGCTCACGACTACCTTGATCAAGTTTTGGCCGAACTGGGTCGAAACCTCTGCTCGGAGCGGCCATTCAGAACCATAGCTGATATGCTTACATTTGCCAACTTGCAGCTTTCAACTTGGAAATCCACCTTGAATACCATAGAAGAATGGGATCAAGATGCCGAACTATTCAGACCACCAGCTTGGTAGGTTCGGGCGGTCCACCCCTAAAATAGCTTGTCAAGTTATGCATATGCGAATGTCGGCTTCGTCCCGCATCGCTACCATCTTGGCCAGGTGATTGCTGCGGCGCAAGACGAAGGGCAGCTTCGGAGCATGCGGCAGAGCAGCATTTGTCGAGGTCGACCGGCTGGTAAGGGCCGCGCTCGGCTGCAGTGGGCACTTGGGCGGCTGCGGGCGCCAAACCGACCGACTACTGTGTCTTAGCATGCGTGTTCTTCGGAGCCCGAACCGGCCTTTCATAACATCGAGCAGCGATTGCGAATGAGTGAAGGCCGAGGATCAGTTCCATATGGCCTCGTGCTCCCAGCCCTGCGGGAAACCCGCGGTGTGGGGGCGGATCTCGTAAGGGAGGTCCTGGGTCAAGATCATGTCGCGCAGACGGACGTGCCACTCAGTGCGCGGGTAATACTGTCGCAGCATGAAGATCATGATGACCATCGCGCTGTAGACCTTTTTCGTCGGCGCGTCGTCCCCCATCCTGGGCTGGCGGAGGTGGTCCAACTGTCCAAATATCGTTTTTGGTGGGACACCCGGGCTGTTAACCAAGGGCTTGTTCCACGTCCGGGCGTGATGTGCGCAGCTGTTCCGGACGTCGTTGAGCGCTGTGATCCATGACGCAAAAGTCTTCATGGGGAGGTCCGGGTGGACGTGTGCCGCAATTGCCATTTTATTTTTGTCGGATAGGTGAGCGATGATGTGGGTTAGATTGCCCCAGGTCCATGTCCCTGCTTCGATCCAGATCGGCGGCGGGCCGAAGTATTTCAACCTGAAATGCTTCGCGAAGTCTTCTTTTGAGCTCCTGAAGTGCTGATCTAGGCCATTGATAAATAGGCCGAGCGGCGTATTACCTTCAGCATCTTCTTCGCTGAAACGGTCTTTATATGAGCGCCTGTCGCGATGGGCATGTGGGCCCAACTCCCCAAGGACCTCAATCATCGCGGTTCTGACTGCGATCTCGATGCGTTCGATCGCATCGAGGAGCTCTATGCGGAGTGCTTTATCGAAGAGGTAAAAGCTGATCGCATGATCTAACGTCGTACCCTCTTTGAACTTATCGCATCGAATCTTCTGCTCAACCTCGCCTTCAGGCGTCGGGATCGGGCAAAAGTCACGGTACGGATACCCAAATGCGCTGAGCCGGTAGTACCCGATGCGGTGCAGGGAGCGCTCGGCATGGCCCCGGTCGGGTATTTCCATACCTCGCATCAACATGATGTCGATGCATTCACTGATCGACTTGTGCTGCTTAAGGTACTTCAATGTTGATGCAGTGATGTCCAGAAATTAGAAGACCGGGCTGTAACGAGGCGACTAAGGCCAAGTCAGGGAGCACCGGTCATAAGGCAATGACAGATAATAGTGTCGGGGTCGACAATGTCAACACTGGAGGTGGGCGCTGTACGGTGGGGTAAGGTGGGAGGTCAGTTCGGCAGGCTTTTGAGGTCCAGCGGATGCAAACGACAGCTCTGTCCCGCAACGCCGACGCTCCGACTGGCGATTTTCTGCGCCACGCGTCGACCGTCTGCTTTAGGAAATGCGGCCACGCAGCATCGGGCGGGGACGACAGGCGGCTATGGACTGAAACTGCTGACGCTTCGGCCCCGTCAGTAATGGTATGCTCTGAACCCGCTCAGGTTTAGTCACCGGCTCCCAAGCCTCCATGTCCAGCGATGATCTCTGCGGTCGTGACGATAGCTTTCTGAACCGCAAGGCGGCTTTCCTCAGTCTGTCCAAGCGCGGAAAGGTCCAAACTGATCGGCTCTGGCGCGAGAGCTAGGGTTCCACGCCGGGCTGGCGCTCGCAAGACCGGCTTCGGGTCGTGTGGGGTAGCGGGTCCCTGCCCTCGCGCCGCCCCCTGCTGCACGGCCTGCAGCTGCTGCGCAAGTTTCGCAACCGCCGCCTCGGCCTCATTCAACCGTGCATCGTATTGCCGCTTCTCGGCATCCGGGTATAGAAGATCGCCTGCTTGCGCGGCATGGATCACTTTCAGGGTCGGATCCTCATAGTATTTGATGCGCCGCGCCCGGATCGGCATCTGGGCATCGACGACGAGGATCACCTCGTCCAGATCCAGCCGCCGCGCCTCATCCTCATTGAGGAGCGGTGTTTCCTCTGTACGCTCGGTCACGCTGCGCCCCTCGAACGGGTTACGCCCCACCGAACGGGACCGGGTGACCACCCGCTTGGTCGTCTTGCCGACGGCCTGGCTCAGCTCTTCGATGGTCTTCTGGTCGGAAGGGGTCAAATATAGCTTTACCCCCGCCCCGCCTTGAAGGGAGCGGCGCGTGTTCTCGCCATAGATCTCGTCCAATGCCGGGATGGTCTGGGTGACGATAGCGAGGTTGCCGCCATAGGAGCGCAGCGTCTTGATGCTCTCGGCCACGATCGGCATCTTCCCGAGCCGGTCGAATTCATCGAGCATGATCATCACCGGCCAGGGCTCATCCTTCCCCGGCTCCGCGGCCTGCAGCGAGGCAATCAGATCCGAGAAGAACAGCCGGATCAGGGGGGCCAGTGGCCGGACCATCTCGGATTCCACAACCAGGTAGATCGCATACGGCTGCCGACGGATGTCCCGGAAGGAAAAGTCCGAGGTCGCCGTTGCCGCGTCGATCGCCCGGTTGTCCCAGGTATCGAGCCCGGAGGTCATCAGAAGAGAGAGGTAGGAGGTCAGCGTGTCATTGTTGGTCGAGGCCATCCGCTCAAAAATCAGCTTGGCTGAAGGGTTCTTCACCTCCTCCGCCCGCTTCAGGAACTCAAGCTGCTTGTTCCCGCCCGACGCCGTGATGCGGTAGATCTCGCCGATGGTCGGGTTGCCGCGCTCGAAGGCCAAAAGACCGGCCGCAACGAAGAGATCAATCCCGCCTGCAAGCAGACCGCTGAGCTTTTCGTTGTCGGTCTGCAGGAACAGCTTGGCTGTCAGCTTCAACTCCATCTGCTGGCGATCGGGGTTCTTCAGCGCCGCGATACGCGCCAGCGGGTTGTAGCGATGGGTCGGACGCTCCCAGTCGGTCGGCGCAAAGCGAAACACCTTGTCGCCGGTGGAGGCCCTGAAACGCGAGGTCTCCCGGAAGTTCTCGCCCTTGACGTCGAGGACCACGGCCGAGCCGCGATAGGTCAGAAGGTTTGGGATCACAAAGCCCACCCCTTTGCCTCGGCCTGTCGGGGCCACCACCAGGGCATGCGGAAAGGTGCGCGAGACAATGAAGGGCTTCTTCGATTTCGGTGAACCCATCTTGCCGAGCAGGAACCCGGCCCCCGGCCCGGCAAAGAAACCGTTGCGCTTCATCTCGGCCCGGCTTTGCCAATGGGTGGTGCCAAAGCGGGTCAATGCATCGCCGAGCATGGTGGCGGTCAGGAGGAGGGCCGCGAGACCCGTCCCGAGGATGATGCCGTTCACCCAGAGGAAATCCTGCGGAGCCGAGGTTCTCAGCCCCAGCCAGTTCCGCGCCAGCAGGGTGAGATCAAAGTTGCTCGTCGAGTATCCAAATTGGACGGCAAAATAGATCGTCGCCAGTACATAGCCGATGGCAAGCCCGAGGAGGGTCAGAACTACGGCGCCAAGAAGCATGCGACCCTTATCCATGGGTGATCCCCTTCTCACCATGGGAGAGGGAATGCCGCAGATCCTCGCCGTGGCGCTCTTCCACGATCCGCTCGAGCACCCGGTCCATTGCCGGATCATTGGCATGAACTTCCATGGCCTCGAGATAGGCCCGCGCCAGCTGCAGCTGTTCGAGCGCATTGGGGGTGATCCGGTCCAGCACCTTCGCATCGCCGCGGTGCAGATCATCGATTTCGGTTGGGGTCAGGCGATCATTGACCTGCTCGACGAAGCGGTGTCGCGCCGCATCCGAGGCCAGATCGACCTTGCCGTCGGCGGCCTGTCGCAAGGCGGAGGCCAGTTGGGGCGCTGTCGCATCCAGATTGCGGCGTTCCGCGTGGGCCTGACGGGTGTCGTCCTCAACCTCGGCCAGCCTCTCGATGATCCGCTCGCGGGAGGCGCCTGCGGCATGGAGCTGGTTGATCTCCCGGCTGACGGCATCGCGGATCTGCTCCTGGGGGGTCTCGGCCCGCAAGCGCGCCATCTCGCGCACCTCCTCTGTGATCGGACCGAGGCGGATCGACGGATCACGCTGCGCGAGATCCATATCGCCGGCATGGAGGGTACGATGTGCGGCCCGAATGCCGTTGGCTGGAGGCTGAATGACATCGGTGGCCTTCTCCCAGGCCATGGTCGCAATTTCGGCATGTTGGGGCGAGCGCTCGGCAAAGCGATCGAAGGCCTCTTTCGCTTCGGCCACCTGCTTTTCGCCATCACGCCGCGCCCGCGGATCATCGGAATAGGGATAGCTGAAATCCGTCCGCTGGAACTGTTTGACCAGCGCCCGGAATTCCTGACGCTCAGTGGGGCTGAAGATGTCCGGCTCGCTGCGCTCGGCCACGTTGTCAGCAGAAACGCGGTGGCCGGAAACTTCCGGCCGCCTCAGCCCTTCTTCCCTTTCCGGCCCTTCCCTCTCCACATCCTCCACGGCTCGGAGAACGCGCGCCTCGGTCAGCACATCCCCGAGCTTGCCATGAACGGCCTCAAGACGGTCCATCGCCTGGTCGCGCTGCGCGGTGTCACGTAGATCAAGCTGCTCTTCCTTCGCTATGGCCCGCAAATCCTGCGCCAGCCATTGCTGCTCTAGGGCTGCATTGCCCGCCCCCTCGCGCATCCGGGCCAGAACCGCATCGCTGTCGATGCCCGTTCCCCGCACCGCTTCGGTGACACGGGACTTGAGACCCGGATCCTCTAGCTGGTCCCTGTGGGCCTCCACCAGGTTCGGCGCGGCATAGATCCCGTCCCGGGATGTCGGCTCATGCAATGTGTCGGAGCGGTCGCCCAAGGGCTGCAGATGCGAGACCTCGCGCAACACATCGGTCAGTTTACGCTCGATCACCGGGCGCTCGGACGCAGGGGCGCGTTCGATCAGCCCTTCGATCTGGCGGATGTTCTGCGAAAACCGATCGATCAGTTGGTCAAAATCATGAACTTCATCACTCATATACAACACTCCGTCTGACTGGATACGATCACCCCGGGCAAGCACATCCCCGGCCCGGGACAGGGCCTCCGCAACATCGTGGAAGTTCGAACGCGAGGCCTCTGCAGCGAGACCGCGGTAAATGGCGGCATTGCGCGCCACCTCGGCAATGGCGTGGTCAAGGTCAGCCCCGGTGCGCAGGCGCTCAACTGGTGCCCTGCCCTCTTCCATGGCTTTGCGGATCTCGACATCGCTGGCGGCGCGGGTGAGCACACCCCGGTCCAGCCGCCGCGTGGCCTCGAGGCGCAAGCCGTGGCGCTCTGCTGCCTCGACCATGGCTTCGCGGAAAGCGTCATAGTTGAAGTGATGATCTTGCCTGAGGAAGAACATCTCGCCGTCCTTGCTGCGGCGGTTCAGCACGATATGGGCATGCGGATGAGCGCGATCTTCGTGGATCGCCGCGATGTAATCGAACTGCGCGCCGTCCCCTTCGAAGAAGCGCTCGCAGATCTCGCGCGTGATCTCCTGTGCCTCAGAGGAGCGGGTTCCGATGGGGAAAGCCATCAGGAGATGCGCGGTATGGCCGAGCTTTGGTGCATGCCGCTCGTTCCACTGGTTCTCGAAGCGCCGCGCCACGCGCTCGATCTCACCCGGCGAGAGCAGCTTTTTGCCATCATGCGTACCACGGGAATCGAGGATGAAGCTGGATTTGGTGGTGAGGTAGGACAGCTGGGCGCGCAGCTGCGCCCCGGTATGGCAGCCGCCCTGCCGGATCGCCTTGAAGATCGCTGGGGAATGGCCGCGCGCCGCGCGGATCATCTGTGCCCGTTTGCCAAAGCCCCCGGAGGCAGAGCCAGAAACCTTGCTCCAGCCGCGATCAAAAAGCGCCGGATTGACCGCCCTCACGGCATCAGCCCGCGCCATCGCGTGCCTCCCGGATCAAGGGCGCGAGCGCCTTGTCCACCTCCAGCTTGAGGGACGCCCGCCGGTTGCGGCTCATCTCCTGGACCTGATCCGCGATGGTGAAGACCAGCCCGGCCAGAGCCCGGATCTCGGCCTTCTCCGACCCGGTCAGGACCGCCTGCTCGCCACGGACACGCCCCTCGTTCAGGCGGCGGGCGATCTGGTTGATGTTGTTGCCGACCCGGTTCATCGCCGCGCCAAGACCGCGCAGTTCCTCCGTCATGTGCACATCGGGCGCGAGCAGGTCGCTGGCGGCCAGTATCATGCAGCGCAGAGCATCAGAACGATGCCCGATGCCACGTGCCGAGAGCGCCGCATCAAACCGGCGCAGCTCGGCCGAGCTGAGCCTCAATCCGACCACCTGAGGCCGACTGCCGTTCGAGGCGCGCCGTCCGTGAGCATGGTTCACAGCGTTGTAGACCGCCTTCAGGCTGACCCCGAACTGTTGTGCCAGATCGGCCGCGGGCACGCCTTCAGACCGCTCTTTGGCGATCCTCAGACGCTCCACTTCGGTCAGTCGGCGGGCCGGGGACATTTTGAAGTTAACGCTCCTATTTCTTGCCAAGATCGTACAAGCCCGCCGACTCCCAGCACAAGCGGAGTCGGGCCTACGGGCTTGTACTCATTATGAAAAATCGGCCCAAAGGGGCGGTTTCCTGTTGTCTGCGGATTGCATCACGCGCCTTGCGATTTGCATCCCGTCCCATGCGAAATGCCTCCCGTTATCTGCGCTCTGGAGCATGTCTTCTGGCACCTGCATCGCGCTCTTTGCGTCCTGCATCCTGCGGAGTGGGAAGTGCCGGAAGGGGAATGGGATCTGCATCACGTTGCCTGCGCCACGTCCTCTGGAAGCCGCACAATGCGTGCCGCTTCCTGCGATCTGCGCCTTGCGTCCCGCTTGACGCATCCCGGTCAGCGCCCTACGACAAGAAAGCTCTTATGTTTACGAGTAACCATTATTGCAGGTGTGCCATGCCAAATGACTCCTTGCGCGTAATCGCCGCGATGGCCCGCAAAGGCGGGTCGGGCAAAACCACGCTGAGCCGCGCCCTGATCAGCGCCGCGATCGCTGCCGGTCGCCGGGTCACTCTCATGGACACCGACGGGACCGATGCACTCGGTGCCTGGTATGAACGGGCGGAGGGTGCCGGGTACAGTTCGCCCCTGCTGTCTCGCACCAGGGCGCTCAGCATTGTCGCCATCGAGCAGGAGATCGACCGGGTCTATGCCGAGGATCTGGCGGATCTGATCTTCATCGACACCGCCGGTGTCGGCGCGGACTGGTCGGACAGCGTCGCGGTGCTGGCTGATCACATCGTGACCCCGGTGATGCTCTCGACGACCGACTTCAAGGTCGGCATCCAGACCGCAGACTGGTTCGCCCATCTGCGGACCCGTGTGGACGACCCGAGCGCCCTACCCCAGCATCATGTGGTTCTGAACATGGTCCCCGCGAAACCGACCAAGGCCGATGCGGAACTGATCGCACAGGCGGTCAACTGCTTCCCGGTCATCGAGACCGTGATGATGCACCGAAACGCCTTCAAGGAGATGGATCGGCTTGGTCTGCTTCATGCCATCGCTCTTGCGCGGCAGAATGATCCCAACCCGCTGATGAAGCCCCATGCCCGCCCGCTCGTCGAGGCGCTGGAAGAAGCCACCGACATCTTGAACACCATCATCAGCGGCTGAGAGTGACATGGTCCGCAAACGCATCCCCCTCGTGACACGGCCGGATCAGGCCTATTCGTTCAGTCTGTCCCAACAAAACACGACGAACCCGGCACAGACGGGAGACAGAGACGAACCAGCCAGCGCGGCCGAGGCCCGTGCGCCGGCGCAGCCGAGCGCCAGCATCGCATCGGAGGATCAAGCCTCAAGAGATGACTCCAAAGCTTCGATCCAAGTCGACGTGCGCGTGAACGCGTTGAAGCGCCAGGAACAAGGGCTGGTTGCCTGCGGCATTGCCCCCCGACAAGTGATCCGGGCCGCCCTGCGGAAGGCCGTCAAGAAGTGGGGGCTCTCAGCAACATATGCCATCCCTTCCAGTGACAGGCGGGCAAGTCAGGCAAGCTGGACCGTCAGGACCAGCGTCGCAGTGCCCGCCGCCATCTTTGATCGGCTGCTTGCCGATCAGGACCCTCTGGGGGTCGACAGCCGGTGGTCATTGGTGCGGGGTCAGCTGGAGCCGCTGGTTTGGGCGGAAATCGATGCTCTCCTCGCATCGCTCAGTGACGACTCCGACGATGTCCGCTGACCCACGCTGGCACGGGCTATTCAGGCCCGGACGCTGGCTGGTTCAGGATCAGACCGCGCTTGGTGGCGATTGCCACTGCCTGTACCGAGTTCCGCGCCCCGAGCAGGTCCCTTATCCGCTCCAGGCGCTTCTTTATGGTCTCGGTGCTGACGCCCTGCCGATGCGCGACTTCCTTATAGGGCAAACCGTTCGCCAGATCAGAAAGGATAGCACGCTCCATCTCTGAAAGCGGTCTTGCCGCCTCGATAGAGGCGAGCAGCTGTTTGAATATGCCCTCAACCTCGTCCAGCTCACCGTCGGTCAGTTCCCGATCCTCGCGGGCGCAAAACAGGCAGCTGAGCGTGCCATATTCTTCAATGCGACTGCGAGAAACGCCGCAACCATAGTTGAGGCCATACTCGCGCGCGTGATCCATGATCAGAGTTCCAGCAGGCGAGAGCTTTTCGACCGGCACTTCACTCCATCTGATGCGACCTGAATGCGTCCTGGCCCAGAGATTGACCGGATCAAACATCGCATATTGCCGCTCAGTGTAAATCTCGACCCAACGCTCCGGATAGGTGGAGACATAATGCTCTGGCGTCAAACTGCGCACATGGATGACGAGTGAATAGCCCATCGGTGCAATTGCCCGCAGCCGGGCATCCAAATGGGCCATTTCCGGAACAATAGTCCAAACCATTACCCCTCCCGCACGAGAAAATGTGCAGTCCTCAAACAGCGATACCAAAAAGGGTAACGGCATGGCCGCTCCCCCACCGTTGTGTCAGGTTGTGATGAAAGCGCGCGCAAATCAACCGTGAAGCGACCTTGCGAAAAGGGTTCCGATCGCCAGCCAGCGAAGTTCTGTGACAGTCGAGACAAGTATTATGAACGTGCAGACCAGTGACCATCGCGGCGGCTCATGCCGCACCAACCGCATCGAGGCCCGGCCAATCGCCCGGCTTCGCCACAAGGACGATGGCAGGGTCATTGGCCTGGTTTATGAATGGAACACAGGCGAGACGCAGACGGCCTGGTTCGGCAAGGCCGAGCGCAGCTTCGTGACAGAAGAGTTGTGCTGAGGGCCATTGCTCGCTGGCAAGATGAAAGGCCCCGGCCTTTCGACCGGGGCCCTGGTTGGGGGGATTACTCCCCTCGGCG
>NZ_JAEFCF010000034.1 GCF_016405985.1 Paracoccus sp. IB05 | reverse complement strand
GCAGAGGGCCGCCTAACATGAGCACCTGACCGGAACAGAACCGGGACAGGTCCAATCCAAGAGATGGCGGAGCGGAGCGGCTTGCCGAAGAGATCACTTGAGAACTATATGAATCTCAAAAGACCCGCAGCGTCCTGGTGTGGATGCGCTCATCGGTATTGCCGATGGTATGAGCGTATCCATTGACGGGTTGGCTGGTCGCGGTGATGACCTGACCGGGGGCGTGTTTTCGAAGGAAGACGACGCAGTCTTCTGTCAGTCAGCAGTTCTTCATGTGCTGGTCAAGGGTGATAGACGCGGTCAGGAAACACCCGGAAACTGCCATAGATGTCGAGGACGGGCGCATAGAAGGGTATGAGCTTCATGAGATTGCAGCAGTCGGCCTGCCCGACTTTATATCGATTGCAGATCGACAATCCGGCCATCCAGACCGTCCGAAAAATTACTTCAAGAGAAGCTGCGCGAAGATGTCACGATGGGTCGAGGGCGACCTGAATTCCTCCGCAAAGTGGGATATGTGAACGGCTAGACTGTAACCTGAACAGGTTACGGTCGTGCCTGAATGCGCGCACGACCTCGCCTTTCCCGACCTTGATTTTATTGAATAATTTTTGATCGGATACATGCCGCAGCGGGCGATATTGCCCGGTTTAGCCGGAAATATATCAAACCATGTGTCACCGCCTCCACGTAACCCATTGTAAAATATGAGCCGTGAAAATGGTCAATGTTCAATCCAGGTGTCACCGCTCACCGGGGTTCCATCCGGCCCCCCCCTGGCCCGCAGCGCATCGGCGCTGTGTTCGGCCGTATCGAGCGCGCCAAGCAGCACCGGCATCACGATGCGCCAGGCCGGACGGCGCGGCGATCTGGCCCGCCAGGCCTCTCCCAGCCGGGCCGCGGTTTCCGCCATGACGGGCACAAAGCGAATCACCAGGGTGAAGGCCATCGCGAGGCGTCGCGGCGGCAGGATCGGTGAGAACGGGCGCGCGAGGCGCTCGAACACCGCCAGCATGTCGGAAAGCCGCGTGGTCATCGTCACCAGATTGGCCGCTGCCACCAGGGTCAGCATCCGCAAGGCGATCAGCGCGCCATGGCCGGGCCGCCCGTCCCACCAGCCGAACAGCATCAAAGCCAGGACAAAGGGCCAGAGCGGCCAGAGCATCCGCGCGCCCTGGGCGAAGAGAGGCCGCCCGCCCGGCAGATAGAGCGCGATCACCAGCGCCGCCCCGAGCCCAAGCGGCACCGCTGTCGTGAAAGCCATCAGGACGATGCCGAACCCCAGCAGCGCCGCGAGTTTCACAGCCGCAGGCAGCCGGTGCCAGGGGGTGTCAGCCGGCGAGGTCAGTGTCAGCATCGACCTCTCCCAGCCGGGACATTTCGGTCTCAAAGGCCGGCAAAACCTGGTCAGGCGGGCCGTCCATCCGGATCGCGCCACCTTCGAACCACAGCACGCGGTTCTGCTCTTTCAGATCGCGCGGGTCATGGCCGATGGTGATGATCCGCATGGGGAGCGCGGCAAGGCGGCGCTTCAGCCGTAAGGCGGTTGGCATATCGAGGCCGGAAAACGGCTCATCCAGCAAAAGCGTCTGCGGCGCCATCAGCAAAAGCGCCATGAGGCACAGATATTGCTTCTGCCCGCCCGAAAGCGTGCTGACGGAGGCTTCGGCCCAGTGGCTGCGGGCTTCCGATGCCAGCAGCGCATCCACCCGCATGCGGGCCTCGCGGCGGTTGATCCCTTGCTGGGTCAGCCCGAAGGCCAGCTCTTCGGCGACGGTTGGGAAGAGGATCTGATGGTCCGGGTTCTGGAACAGGATGCCGATCGCCGAAAGGGCGGCGCGGCGGTTCTTAAACATATCCTCGCCGCCGAGGCTGACGGAACCGCTTTCTGCCGCGATCAGACCGGCGAGAAGCCGCATAAAGCTGGTCTTGCCCGATCCGTTGCGGCCGATGATGGCGATTCTCGGCTCTGACAGGTCCAGGTGCAGGGCTGCCAGAATGCTGCGGCCACCAGGAACGCGCACGGCGCCGGTACGAATGATCAGGGGCGGGGGCAGATCGGTCCGGAGGGTCATAGCGGCGGATGGGTCCGGGATTGCAGGAAAACAGAACGGGCAGGGGCCGCCGCGCTTCTGACCTGTCTATGCGGCGGGCCCGGCGCTGCCAAGTCCCGCCGTCACGCCGGCGCAAACTCTGCGACGTGTCGCTGCTTGCGGTTCAGAGAGAAACAGCCCCGGGGCCAGGCGGCTCCGGGGCTGTGTGCAATGACGGGGCAGGGCCGTGACCGGCTTACCGGGACGCATCCGCCGGGGCGCATGTGTCGTCGCCACCGGCAGTTGCGCCACCGGCTCAGCAGGCTGCGACGTAGCGCTGGCCGGCCGAATTGCGGTAATAGCACTGACCCTTGGTCGAGGTCTGGCCGAGATAGGTGCCTGCGGCTGCGCCAAGAGCCGCGCCGATCAGCGCGCCTTTGCCCATATCGTCGCCTGAGGACAGAGCGGCGCCCGCTGCTGCGCCGGCGACGCCGCCGAGCACGGTGTTCTGGGTAGGCGTGGTTTCGACACAGGCGGAAAGCGCCAGGCCGGAGAGCGAGAGAGCAAGGACGATCGCTTTCATGACAACCTCATATGGTTCGCTCCGCAGAGCTTTGGAGAGCTTTGGTTTTGGGCCGCGTGGTAAACGCGGCCCGATGTCATAAGGTTCCCTGACTGCAAAGCCTCAGTCAATTGTCGCTTTCTGACAGGGGTCAACCCTGGCGGGCTGCCGCTACCGAGGCTTCGAGAATCCCGAGCGCTTCGGTGAAATGCGCCTCGGCGATGGTCAGCGGCGCAAGGAAGCGCACCACATTGCCGTAGACGCCACAGCTGAGCAGGATCAGCCCGCGCTTCAGCGCCTCGGCGATGACGCGTTTCACGATCTCGCCATCGGGGTCGGTGGTGCCGGGCTTGCCGAATTCGGCCGCGATCATGAAACCGGGGCCGCGGATGTCGATGATCTCGGGCGTGGTGGCGCGGATCTCTTCCAGCTTCTGCTTCAGCCGCGAGCCGAGCTCGGTTGCGCGGGCATTCAGGCCCTCTTCCTCAACCACATCGAGAACCGCATTGGCCGCTGCCACCGAAAGCGGATTGCCGGCATAGGTGCCGCCAAGGCCGCCGGGCTGGCTGGCATCCATCAGATCGGCGCGGCCAGTGACCGCCGAGATCGGGAAGCCGCCGCCAAGACCCTTGGCCATACAGGTCAGGTCTGCCGCCACGCCATGTGCCTCCATCGCAAACAGCGTGCCGGTGCGGGCGATGCCGGTCTGCACCTCATCGGCGATCAGCACGATGCCATGCTGGTCGCAAAGGGCACGCAGGGCTTTGATCAGATCGGTCGGCAGCGGGTAGAAGCCGCCTTCGCCCTGGACGGGTTCGAAGATGATGGCGGCGACGCGCTCGGGGTCGACATCGTTTTTGAAGAGCTTCTGGATGCCGTCCAGCGTGTCTTTCGAGGTGATGCCGTGGATGTCCTGCGGGCAGGGGACATGGAAGACATCCGGCATCATCGCGCCGAAGCCCTTCTTATAGGGCTCGACCTTGCCGGTCAGGGTCATGCCCATGAAGGTCCGGCCATGGAAGGCGCCGCCAAGGGCGATCACCGCATTGCGGCCGGTGGCACGGCGCGCAATCTTGATTGCGTTTTCAACGGCTTCGGCGCCGGTGGTGACGAAGATGGTTTTCTTCTTGAAATCACCCGGGACTGCCTCGTTCAGGCGCTCGGCCAGACGGATATAATTCTCATAGGGCAGGACCTGGTGGCAGGTATGGGTGAAACGGTCGAGCTGCGCCTTGACGGCTTCGATCACTTTCGGGTGGCGGTGCCCGGTATTGACGACCGCGATCCCGGCGGCAAAGTCGATATAGCGGTTGCCCTCGATATCCCAGACCTCGGCGTTTTCGGCGCGGTCGGCATAGATCTGGGTCGACATGCCGACGCCTTTCGAGATGGCATCCTCGCGGCGTTTGGCGACTTCGGCGTTTTTCATGGCAGGCTCCTCTGGGCACCGGGCGGCGCGCGCGCGGCAATGGCAGCGGCGGCTATACGCCCGCCGCTTTCTTGCGCGCATTCGACCAGATCGCCGGGCGCGGATCAATGAAAGCCATGAGGCCAGATCGGCGCATTCCTTCGCGCCAGTATGACCAGATCGGGGAGGGCGCCCAGGGTTGCAGCGCATTTTACGGGTTCTCTGAGAAAACGCCGGAAATTCGCGTTGGCGGGGGTAAATCTTCAGCTTTCGTTAACCAGGTGCCGCCAATGTCGGATCTGCGAATGAGGCGAGGTGACATGGCGGACGGTCAGCTTTCGAACCCCACACACCCCACCCCACCCCGTACGGAGGAGGAACGTCTCAATGCTCTTCGTCTCATTCGTTCCCGCAGGGTCGGCGCGGTCACCTTTCACCGGCTGGTCCTGGAACATGGCTCCGCCGCCGCTGCACTTGCCGCTTTGCCGGCGATTGCCCGTGCCGCCGGGGTCCAGGACTATGAATGCTGTCCCGAAAGCGTTGCCAGGGCGGAACTCGCGGCCGGACGCAGGATCGGGGCGAGACTGCTTTTCCATGGCGATCCGGATTACCCCGACATGCTGGCCGCGACCGAAGACGCGCCGCCCGTCCTCTGGTTGCAGGGCGATTCCACCCTGTTGCGGCGGCCGCTGGTGGCGATCATCGGTGCGCGCAATGCGTCTTCTCTGGGCGTTCGCATGGCGCGCAGGCTGGCCAGGGATCTTGGCGAGGCGGGGTTCTGCACTGTCTCGGGCCTTGCGCGCGGCATTGATGCCGAGGCGCATCTCGCAACGCTTGCCACCGGCACCATCGCCGTGCAGGCCGGAGGTGTCGAGGTGATCTACCCTCAGGAAAATGCCGGCCTCGCGGCGGATATCGCCCGCCAGGGGCTGCGGATCTCGGAACAGCCGCCAGGGCTGCAGCCGCATGCGCGGCATTTCCCGCTCAGAAACCGCATCGTGGCAGGGATGGCCCGGGCGGTGCTGGTGGTTGAGGCGGCGGCGCGGTCCGGCTCACTGATCACCGCACGGATGGCGCTTGATCTTGGGCGTGAGGTGCTGGCGGTGCCCGGCCACCCGTTTGATGCGCGCTCCTCCGGCTGCAACCATCTGATCCGGGACGGTGCGGCTTTGCTGCGGGATGCGGGGGATGTGTTCGAGGCGCTTGGAACCGGCCCCGATTTGCCGGGCCTGATCCGCCGGGCGGCAGTGTCTCTGACCGGGACCGCTGCGACGAACCAGCCCGAACATGACCGGCAGGTCGGGGCACGCGGACCCGAAAAACCGGCTCGTCCCGCTGTTCTGAGCGAGACCGTGCGGCTGCATGGCATGATCCTCGACCGGCTTGGCCCCAGCCCTCTGGCCGAAGATCAGCTGATGCGTGATCTTTCGCTGTCCAGCGCGGCGCTGGTGCCGGAATTGTTGACACTCGAGCTTGAGGGGCGGATCCAGCGGCAACCCGGCGGGCTTTTGTCGCGGCGCTGAACCGATGCAACAGTCCGGTACCCGTCAGACGATTGTCAGCGTCACAGTTGACAATTGCCCCTGTTGCACCACATCTGGGACCGCCCATATTGCCTGTATAGAATACGTTCCGGAAAGGGATTCATGCCTGTCGTCGTAGTAGAATCTCCTGCCAAGGCCAAGACAATCAACAAATATCTTGGGCCGGACTATATCGTTCTCGCCTCTTATGGCCATGTTCGCGACCTGCCGCCCAAGGATGGTTCGGTCGATACCGAACACGATTTCGCGATGAAATGGGAGGTGGCGCCCGAGAGCAAGAAGCATGTCCGCGCCATTGCCGAGGCGCTGAAAACCGATGATGCACTGATTCTCGCGACCGACCCTGATCGCGAGGGTGAGGCGATTTCCTGGCATCTGAAAGAGGCGCTCGCCTCTTCGCTGAAAAAGGGCAAGACCGTCAGCCGCGTGACATTCAACGCGATCACCAAGGATGCGGTGACCAAGGCGATGAAGGAGCCGCGCGAGGTCGATGAGCCGCTGGTCCATGCCTATC
This sequence comes from Paracoccus sp. IB05, assembly GCF_016405985.1. Lineage (GTDB taxonomy): Bacteria > Pseudomonadota > Alphaproteobacteria > Rhodobacterales > Rhodobacteraceae > Pseudogemmobacter. The sequence continues at coordinate 50,968 of NZ_JAEFCF010000034.1, read as the reverse complement.
TGGCGCGGCGCGCGCTGGATTATCTGGTTGGCTTCACCCTCTCGCCGGTGTTGTGGCGCAAGCTTCCGGGCGCGAAATCGGCGGGCCGTGTGCAATCGGTCTGTCTGCGCCTGATCGTCGAGCGCGAGATGGAGATCGAAGCCTTCAAGGCGCGCGAATACTGGTCGGTCAAGGCGATCCTGACCACGCCGCGCGGCCAGGAATTCGAGGCAAATCTTGTCACGCTCGGCGGGGCAAAGCTGCAAAAATTCGACATCCCTACGTTGGCCGCCGCCGAAATGGCGGTGCATGCCGTCACCTCGCGCCAGTTCACTGTGGGGGGTGTCGAGAGCAAACCCGCGAGCCGCAATCCCTGGCCGCCCTTCATGACCTCGACCCTGCAGCAAGAGGCCAGCCGCAAATTCGGCATGGGCGCGAAGCAGTGCATGAACGCGGCGCAGCGCCTCTATGAGGCGGGCTATATCACCTATATGCGGACCGATGGCATCGATATGGCGCCCGAGGCGGTGATGGCCACGCGGTCTGAAATCGGCCGGCGGTTCGGTGACGCTTATGTCCCGAAAAGCCCGCGCATGTATAAAAATAAGGCAAAAAACGCCCAGGAGGCGCATGAATGTATCCGCCCGACCGATATGTCGGCGGATCCGTCAAAGCTGCGTGTCGAGGAAGATCAGCGCCGTCTCTATGACCTGATCTGGAAGCGCACCATCGCCAGCCAGATGGAAGCCGCAAGGATGGAGCGCACCGTGGTCGATATCACCTCGCCCGACGGCCAGGTGGGGCTGCGCGCCAATGGTCAGGTCGTGTTGTTCGACGGCTTCCTCAAGGTCTATGACCAGGGCCGCGACGAGGAAGAGGATGATGAGGGCCGCCTGCCGCAGATCATGCAGGGCGAGGCGGTCAAACCGGCACCCGGCGCGCTGAAAGAGGCGTTTTCCAAAGCGGCGGCGAGGGCTGCGGGCGATAAGGAAGAGCGCATCGCTTCTGCCGTTCTGGGCGAGGGCGGCGCGGTTCTGGCCTCGCAAAGCTTCACCCAGCCGCCCGCCCGCTATACCGAGGCGACGCTGGTCAAGCGGATGGAGGAGCTCGGGATCGGGCGCCCCTCGACCTATGCCTCGATCCTGACGACGATTGTGGACCGCGAATATGTCCGCAAGGACAAGAACCGGCTGATCCCCGAAGACAAGGGGCGGCTGGTCACGGCTTTCCTGTCGAATTTCTTCCACCGCTATGTCGAATATGATTTCACCGCAGCGCTTGAAGGTGAGCTGGATGACGTCTCGGCGGGCGAGCGTGATTACAAGGATGTGCTGGCGCGGTTCTGGCGCGATTTCTCGGCGGCGGTGGCTGAGACGGCGGATCTCCGGATCGGCGAAGTTCTGGATAAGCTTGATGAATTCCTGGCGCCGCATCTCTATCCGGCGCGTGCAGACGGATCTGATCCGCGTATCTGCCCGACCTGCGGCACTGGCCGTTTGCATCTGAAAACCGCGCGTTCGGGCGGGGCGTTTATTGGCTGCGGCAATTATCCGGAATGCCGTTACACGCGGCCCATCGCGGGCGATGCGGAATCGGCGGCCTCGGATGGGCGGATCCTCGGCCAGGACGATCAGGGCAATGAGATTTCCCTGCGGGCAGGGCGCTTTGGCCCCTATGTCCAGCGCGGTGAGGCGACCGAGGCGCAGCCGAAACCCGACCGCTCCAGCCTGCCCAAGGGCTGGACGCCGGACAGCCTGACGCTGGAACGCGCCTTGCAGCTTCTGTCGCTGCCACGCCAGATCGGGGCGCATCCCGAAGATGGCGAGGCGGTGGAAACCAATCTCGGCCGGTTCGGGCCCTATGTGAAACATGGCAAGACCTATGCCAATCTCGCCGATGCGGAAGAGGTGTTCAGCCTTGGCATGAACCGCGCGGTGGAACTGCTGGCGCAGAAGAAACTGCGTGGGCCGGGCGCGCGGGGGGCTGCGGCGCAACCGCTGAAATCGCTGGGCGAGCATCCCGATGGCGGCGAGATCCAGGTGATGCCGGGGCGCTACGGGCCCTATATCAAATGGGGAAAGGTCAATGCGACCCTGCCGAAAGACATCGCGCCCGAGGCGGTGACGCTGGAAGAGGCGCTGGCTCTGGTCGCGGAAAAGGCCGGGAAATCTCCGGCGAAGAAGGCGAAAAAGGCCCCGGCAAAACCGGCGGTGGCCAAACCTGCGGCAAAGAAAGCGCCCGCGAAAAAGGCTCCGGCAAAGAAAGCTGCGGCTGAGGGCGTGGCGGCACCTGCGGTTAAGAAAGCCGCGGCGAAAAAGCCAGCGGTGAAGAAGGCGGCTGCGTCAGAGGTCTGACCGGCTCTGCATGCGGATCCCGGCCCGACAGGCCGATCAAAGAGGGCGGGGGATTTCCTCCGCCTTTTTCTTTGGGGGATCGGGTGGCAGGAGGCGGGGCGGACACCGGAGGCACATAGAAAAAGGGCGGCCCGCAAGGCCGCCCTTTTGTCATTCTGTTTTGCTTAGCCAGTCGGTTCTGGCCGCTCAGAGCAGCGCTTTGACCTTTGCCACGGTGGCTTCGGGGGTGATGCCGAATTCCTTGTAGAGACGGTCATAGGGGGCCGAGGCGCCAAAGGAGGACATGCCGACGAAATCGGCTTTGGTTTCCTTGCCGCGCTCGCCCAGCAGCCAGCGATCCCAGCCCTGACGCACGCCGGCCTCGATGCCCACGCGCACCGGACCCGCCGGCAGCACTTTCTTGCGCCAGGCTTCATCCTGCTGCGCGAAAAGCTCCATCGAAGGCAGCGAGACCACGCGGGTGCCGATGCCTTCGGCCTGCAACAGGTCGCGGGCCTTCATCGCGATCTCGACCTCGGAGCCGGTGGCGATCAGGATCGCCTGACGCTTGCCCTCGGCCTCGGCCAGAATATAGCCGCCCTTGGCGGTCATGTTCTGGTTGGTATGGGTCTTGCGCACGGCAATCAGGTTCTGCCGCGACAGCGCCATGACCGACGGCGTGGTTTTCTGGGTGAAGGCGATTTCCCAGGCCTCGGCCACTTCGGTCAGATCGGCGGGGCGGAACACCAGCGTGTTCGGGGTCGAGCGCGAGATCGCCAGATGCTCGACCGGCTGGTGGGTCGGGCCGTCTTCGCCAAGGCCGATCGAATCATGGGTCATGACATAGACGACCGGCAGACCCATCAGCGCCGACAGACGCATCGCGGGGCGGGCATAGTCGGTAAAGGCCATGAAAGTGCCCGAATAGGGCCGGACGCCGCCATGCAGCGCCATGCCGTTCATCGCCGAGGACATGCCGTGTTCGCGGATGCCCCAATACATGTAACGGCCCTTGCGGCTGTCGATGTCAAAGGCGCCCAGATCGGCGGTTTTGGTATTGTTCGAGCCGGTCAGGTCAGCCGAACCGCCGAAGGTCTCGGTCAGGATCGGGTTGATGACGTTCAGAACCTGCTCCGACGCCGAACGGGTCGCGAGCTTCGGCTGGGTCTCTGCGGCCTGTTTCTTCAGCGCACGGATGGCGCCTGCGAGTTTCGCCGGAGCATCCAGCGCGAAGCTGCGTTCGAATTCGGCCTTTTTGGCGCCGGGCAGCGCCGTCAGACGGGTTTCCCATTCCGCACGGGCAGCGGCACCAGGCTGACCCAGCGATTCCCACCAGGATTTGATCTCGGCGGGGATGGTGAAGGGGGCAGCGGTCCAGCCGTAAGCGGCTTTTGCGGCCTCCAGCTGCGCCTTGTCGGTCAGGGCACCATGACCTTTCGAAGTGTCCTGGGCGGCATGGCCAAGGGCGATATGCGTCTTGCAGTCGATCAGCGCCGGGCGGGGCGATTTTTTCGCCTCGGTGATGGCGCGGTCGATATCTTCCGGGTCATGGCCGTCGCAATGGAACACATCCCAGCCGCTTGCGGCAAAGCGCGCGCGCTGGTCGGTCACATCCGAGAGCGACACTTTGCCGTCGATGGTGATGTCGTTATTGTCCCAGAGCACGATCAGGCGCGACAGTTTCTGGCGGCCGGCAATGCCGATGGCCTCCTGGCTGACACCCTCCATCAGGCAGCCGTCCCCGGCGATGACATAGGTGAAATGGTCCTGGATTTTCGCGCCGTATTTGGCACGCAGGTGCTCCTCGGCCATGGCGAAGCCGACCGAGTTTGCGATGCCCTGACCCAGCGGGCCGGTGGTGGTTTCGACGCCCGAGACATGACCATATTCCGGGTGACCGGCGGTGATGGCGCCCCATTGGCGGAAGTTCTTAATCTGATCCAGCGTCACATCGGCATAGCCGGTGAGGTAAAGCAGCGAATAGATCAGCATCGAGCCATGACCGGCCGACAGGATAAAGCGGTCGCGGTCGGCCCAGCGGGGCGCGGTCGGATCGAATTTCAGATGCTTTGAGAAGAGCACGGTTGCGACATCGGCCATGCCGATCGGCATGCCGGAATGGCCTGAATTGGCGGCTGCCACCGCGTCGAGCGTCAGCGTGCGGATGGCGGCGGCGCGCATCCAGTGATCGGGGTGACGGGCGCGAAGGGCTGCGATGTCCACTTGGGTGATCCTCTGCGATGATAGCGGAAACAGGAAGCGGCATAGTCCCGCCCAGGCCCAAGATCAAGCGGCGAGGCGGCTCTGATGGCAAGCCGCTGGCCGGAAAGGGGAAATAAGCGCGGCGATGACGCGCCCAAAACGCGCTAAACTGAGGCGAAGGGGTTTCGCCTGCGATTCGTGCAGGCTATCCTTACGGCAAGACCAAAAGCCGATGAGGGCGGGTATGCAGGAAATTGTCGAGTTCGAGCGTCGTATTTCGTCGGCCTTGCGGCGGATAGAGGCCGGGTTTTCCGCCATCGACGCCGTGCGGGCAAATGCGGCGGAACAGCTGGCGCTGGCCGAAGAACGGATCAGAGAGGCCGAAGCAGCGCGGCTCCGCGCCGAAGCGGCGCGCGACGCCCAGACGGCGCGGGCCGCCGGGGCGGTGGAGGCTGCGGAACGCGCCCGGCATCAGGCCGCGGATGAGATTCGCGCCGCCAGAGCCGAGGCACGGGCTGAATTCGAGGCCCAGGGCGGGCGCGAGGAGCCCACCCTTGTCAGAATGCGCGAGCGCCTCGCCGAGGCGCGTGAACGCGAGGCCGCGCTCAGGGCCGGTTATGAAGAGCACCTGGCCGCGCTTTCCGAGCAGCTTGATGCCCAGGGGCTGGAACTGGCGCGAATGACGCGCAGCGCGGCGACGCTGCGCGAGGAACTGCGCCGGATCACCGAAGCCTCGGCGGCGGGGCTGGTGGATGCTGCGGCGGTGAACCGGGCGATGCTGGCGGAACTTGATGTGCTGCGTGCGAGCCGGCTGGCCGAGATGGCCGAACTTGACGGGATCGCCACCGCATTGAGCATGCAGATCGGGGAGGCGGAACATGCCTGATATCGAGGTAATGATCGGCGGGCGCGGTTTTATGGTGTCCTGCCAGCCGGGAGAGGAACATTTCCTGCGCTCGGCTGCGGCGCAGCTGGATGTGGAGGCACAGCCGCTGGTGGCGTCGATGGGGCGGTTGCCGGAGACGAAGATGTTGCTGATGGCGGGGCTAATGCTCGCTGACCGGACGGCAGCGCAGGAAGAGGAAATGCGCGAGCTGCGGGCGAAGCTTTCGATGCTGGAGGACCGGCCAGAGCCGGAGGCCAGACGCATCGAGGTGCCGGTGATCCCGCCACAGGTGCCGCTGACTTTCGCCGAACTTGCGGCCCGGGCCGAAGCCCTGGCCGAGCGGATCGGTGAGAAAGCCACAGAGCTGCAGCGCAGCGCCGGGACGGGGGCAGGGCAGAGCGCGCAGAACACGGCGCCGGCCAAAGCGGGCGCAGTCATGCTCGCAGATGATGCGCCGCCCGAAGGCGATCCGGTCAGCACCGGGGGCGGCAGCCCCGACATGGCGTCTGAGCCGGACTATGACCCGGAAGGCGGGCTGCCGGAAGTCATTGCCCAACCGGATGCCGATCCGGAAGAGCTTGCGCCCGGCGATCTGTCAGGGCCTGCAGATGGCCCCCCCCATGACACGCCCCGGAGGACGGAAGAATGAAAAACGGATCTGTCGCAGCTGCGGCTGTTTTTGCCACGATCCTGACCGTGGGTATGGCTCAGGCCGAGGCGCAGGACAGCACGTTCCAGACCACCCGCTACATCTGTGAACGCGGCGTGGAAGTGCCGGTCACCTATGTGAATGCGCCGGATCTGTCGCTGGCTGTGCTGAATGTCGAAGGGACACAGATCACCCTGGAGATCGAAACCTCAGCCTCCGGTGCCCGCTATGGCTGGCCCTCGGACGGGGCGCATTACATCTGGTGGACAAAGGGCGAAACCGCCTTCCTGATGTGGTCGGAAGGCGGTGAGGAAAAGACCATCCTCGACGGCTGTCAGCAGCAATAAAGCAAATCGCCCGGGCTGCTGCTCCGGGCGGTTGCCAAAAGCCGAAATCTTCAAAGATTTCGGCACGGTTCCTTTGAAAGGAACCGGCGCCGGTGGAAAACGCGCGCCTTCAGCCGTTGGCTTCGCGGATCTTGTCAGCGGCTTCCTTGTTAAAGCTGACACCGTTCTTCTCGAACAGCGCATCCAGCTCGCCCGAAAGCGTCATCTCGGTCACGATATCGCAGCCGCCGACGAATTCGCCTTTGACGTAAAGCTGCGGGATGGTCGGCCAGTCGGAGAAATCCTTGATCCCCTGACGGATTTCGGCATCGGCCAGCACATTCACATCGGCAAAGTCGACGCCCATGTAATTCAGCACACCCGCGACACGGCTCGAAAACCCGCATTGCGGCATGGTCTTGGTGCCCTTCATGAACAGCACCACAGCGTTTTTCTCGACGGTTTCGCGGATCTGATCCTGCGCACTCATTTCAGTTTCCTCTCGGCTCGCCAGCGCTCGGCCTGGCGTTTACGCGGCCAGTAGCTGCCGCCATATTTCAGAAAGCCCCGCATATCGCCGCACCATCCGACAAGGGCCAGCAGAGCGGAAATCGCCGCCAGACCCTGCAGAAACGCTCCGGCAGATATGCTCATTCCGGCGCCTTGGTGGTCAGCGCCAGGGCATGCAATTCTCCATGCGCCCCGTCCATCTTGCCCTTCAGGCTGGCATAGACGGCGCGCTGCTGCTGAACCCGGTTCATGGAGCGGAAGCTCTCGTCGATCACTTCCGCTGCCCAGTGATTGCCGTCGCCGGCGAGGTCGGTGATGGTGATCTTCGCCTCGGGGAAGGTCTCCCGGATCAGGGTCTCAATATCCTTGCCTTCCATTGGCATCGGGCTGCTCCTTGCTCATTCCCTGAAAGATGTAAGCTCTGGTTGCAGGGGCTGCAAGGGACATGGTTCCGGGGGAGATGGTTCCGCGGGAGATGGCTCAGCCCGCCTCCTGCCAGTCACCGCGCATCAGGCCGAAAAGATGCAGATCGACCGCGCGCCCGATATCCGGGCGATACCAGTGTTCGCGCTGCACCCCCTCGCGCCGGAAGCCGAGCTTTTCATAAAGCGCCATCGCGCGCGGGTTCTCGCCCGAGGCGTCGAGCCAGAGCCGGCGCGCCTGCAGCCTGTCGAACCCGTAGCGGATCAGCTGGCCGACAAAGGCGCGGCCGCGCCCGCCATCTGTCACGGCCAATGCGAGGCGGCGCAGTTCTGTCCTTCCTGACGGGTCGCCGATCTCGCAAAAGAGAGCATAGCCCATCGCGGTGCCATTCTCTTCGGCGATCAGCAGACGGCAATCGGGCGCGGAGACATAGGCGGCCAAAGCGGTCTCATCTTCGTCGGTGATGAAAGCGCGGTTCTCGGGGCGCTGCGCGAGGGCGCGGATAAAGGCGAAATCGCCGGCAGTGGCCAGTCTCAGATCGATTTGTCCCAGATCGATTGGCCCCAGATCCTTTGGTCGCAGATCCATCTCAGCCCCTTATCCGCTGCCATTCCGGCGCCAGCATCGAGAAAGCATGGCAATCGACCCAGATGCCGCTCCGCTTCCAGCATTGCCGCATATTGCCCTCGAAAGTGAATCCTGCCCGCGTCATCGCGGTCATGCCGGCATGATTGTCGAACACCACGTCACACATCAGACGATGCGCGCCCAGCTTGTCAAACACCACCGCCAGCATATCCCGGATCAGTTTTTGCCCCTGGCCCGGACCCTCGACCGCGAGATTGTCGAGATACCAGACCTGGTCATAAAACATGTGCAATGTCGCAAAGCCCAAAAAACCCTGATCCTCGCGGATCAGGATCTCGCAATCTTCGGCCTCCAGCATCTCGTGCAGCTGGTCGATGCCCTTATCCATCAGGGCAGAAGGATGGGCCTTGATCAGCAGGTCCACCCGGGCAAGATCATCCGCTGTCGCGCGCCGGATCACAGACCCACGGCAGTGGCAAAGGCACTGCGATACAGTGCCGAAAGCTCGGCGAGGGAGGCGCTGTCCTGGCCGAATGTCACCTTGTCGCCGCCGAAAGCGCCGATCCGGGTGACTGCGACACCTGCGGTGATGGCTGCCGCCTCGATCTCAGCCGCAGCAGTTTCACGGACCGCGAGAAGATAGCGCGCCTGGTCTTCGCCAAAGAGCGCCGAAGTCTCGCCCGGGATCAGGGTGATGCCGGTGCCGGCCGCTTCGGCCATTTCAAAAGCCGCCAGCGCCAGGCCGCCATCGCTGAGGTCGGAGGCGGCGGTGATCGATTTCCGATGCGCGCGGACGAAATCGCCGTTTTTCTTTTCCAGGGCCAGATCGACCGGCGGCGCATCGCCGCGCTCGTTGCCAAAGGCTTCCACGATCAGGGCGGACTGGCCGAGATGGCCAAAGCTTTCGCCGATGAGCAGCGCCACGTCGCCGGCCTGGGGCCTGCCGTTGATCAGATCATCAAGCGAGGCGAGGATCCCCACCGCACCAATCGTCGGTGTCGGCAGGATGCCGGAGCCATCGGTCTCGTTATACAAAGACACGTTGCCGGACACGATGGGCATGTCGAGCGCCGAGACCGCTTCGCCGATGCCTTTGATCGCGCCGACGAACTGGCCCATGATTTCAGGCTTTTCGGGGTTGCCGAAGTTCATGTTGTCGGTGGTTGCCAGCGGCAGTGCGCCCATAGCAGTCAGGTTGCGATAGGCTTCCGCCACTGCCTGTTTGCCGCCCTCGAACGGGTTGGCTTTGACGTAGCGCGGCGTCACATCCGAGGTGAAGGCCAGTGCCTTGGTGGTGCCATGCACGCGCACGACGCCTGCGGGCAGGCCCGGGGTGACGACGGTATCGGCGCCGACCTGGCTGTCATATTGTTCGAACACCCAGCCCTTATGGGCGTAGTTCGGGCTCGACAGCAGCACTTTCAGGCCCTGGATCGCCCCGATCTGTGGCACTGCGCCCAGCGGTTCGGCTTTCGGCGTCTCTACCCAGGGGCGGTTATATTCCGGCGCGCTCGACGACAGCTTTGACAGCTGGATATCGGCCTTGATCTCATTGCCGTGCAGGATCAGGAAACGGTCTTCCGGGATGGTCTCGCCGACAATGGCGAAATCGAGATCCCATTTTACGAAGATCGCCCGCGCCACATCTTCCAGCTCGGGATTGAGCACCATGAGCATCCGCTCCTGGCTTTCCGAGAGCATCATCTCATAGGCGGTCATATTGGTTTCGCGCTGCGGCACCTGATCAAGCTGCAGTTTGATCCCGAGGCCGCCCTTGTCGCCCATTTCGACCGCAGAACAGGTGAGGCCCGCCGCGCCCATATCCTGGATCGAGATCACCGCGCCGGTCTGCATCAGTTCAAGGCAGGCTTCCAGCAGGCGTTTTTCGGTGAAGGGGTCACCGACCTGAACGGTGGGGCGTTTTTCCTCGATCGTGTCGTCGAATTCAGCGGAGGCCATGGTGGCGCCGCCCACGCCGTCGCGGCCGGTTTTCGCACCCAGATAGACCACCGGCATGCCGACCCCGCTGGCCGCCGAGTAGAAGATCTTATCGGTATCCGCGAGGCCCGCCGCGAAAGCATTCACCAGGCAGTTGCCGTTATAGGATTTGTGGAAACGCACTTCGCCGCCCACGGTCGGCACGCCGAACGCATTGCCGTAAGAGCCCACACCTTCGACCACACCCTTGACCAGATGCGCGGTTTTGTGATGCGAGGGCAGGCCGAAGGAGAGCGCATTCATCGCCGCGATGGGCCGCGCGCCCATGGTGAAAACGTCGCGCAAAATGCCGCCGACGCCGGTCGCGGCGCCCTGATGCGGCTCGATATAAGATGGGTGGTTGTGGCTTTCCATCTTGAAGATGACCGCCTGGCCATCGCCGATATCGACCACACCGGCATTCTCGCCCGGGCCGCAGATCACCTGCGGGCCGGTCGTCGGCAGGGTGCGCAGCCAGACTTTCGACGATTTATAGGAACAATGCTCGTTCCACATCGCCGAAAAGATGCCAAGCTCGGTGAAAGAGGGCGCACGGCCGAGGATCTCCAGCAGGCGCTCATATTCGTCGGGTTTGATCCCATGCGAGGCGATGAGCTCCGGGGTGATTGCGGGGTCGCGTGCGGCGTCTGACATGATCGGGCCTCCGGGTCTGCAGCTCTGGTCTGGTCGGGCCTGCTGCGGCACTTCTGCGGCAATGCAGGAAATCTGCGCGCGTCTTATTGCATGACGCGCGCCTGGGGAAGGGCTCTGCCCGGTTTGCGGCAGGAATAGGCGTCGGGATAATGCGCAGATGCGACAGAGGCGCCGGCGAGACGCGCAGTCGCACTGTGGCGGGCGTGATTCCCTTGGGAGTCTGCATATGCCGCAGCCCGATAGCACAAAGCAAAAAAAAAAAGGCCGAGCAAAGCTCGGCCCAAGTCCAACAGGGAGGTATGAGGGCGATCAGGTTGCCCCGATCCGCGCCTCGTAGCCTGATTTATGGGCTGTTTGCGAATTATGCAAGTGCAGCAATGTCGCAGCCCGGGCAATGCCGCCATGCGCTCTCCGCATGGCTTCTTCTTGGCCGTGTTTGCGATAACGCCGCAACGCAGATTCCGGTCTCATCCGGAGGCCGGGAGGGAGGGGCAGTGACCGACCCGCCCCGTCTGAATGGCCGTCGCGGGCCGGTCAGCACCCCCTCAGGAATGAGGGCTGTGCTGCAAATGATATGGCAGTGGGAACGGGTGCCGCCGCGGGGCAAAAGCGGTCAGGGCCTCAGGCGGGCGTCTCAGCTGCCGTGACTGCGGCGGAAGGTGGAGATCTCTTCCGTCACGAAATCGCGGAAGGCGGCAACGCGTTTCGAGTGCCGGAGTTCTTCGGGATAGGCGAGGAAGACCGGCACTTCGCCCGATTCGATGTCTTCCAGCACCCGTACCAGATGCGGGTTTTCTTCGGTCGTGTAATCGGGCAGCACGCCGATGCCGAGATGGTTGATCACGCCCTGCTGCACACCGAAATAGTTGTTCACATGCAGGGTCGAGGGGATGTCATGTGCCATGATCTCCTGCACCAGCCGCGCGCCTGCCGCCACCTGGGGAGTGCCGGGATGCTGACAGATCAGACGGTGCTGGCTGAGATCGGCCATGGTTTTCGGCGTGCCGTTACGCGCGAGATAATCCGGCGTCGCGTAAAGGCGCATGCGGATATTCATCAGCCGGCGACGGATCAGATCGGCCTGGCTGGGTTCTTTCATGCGGATCGCGACATCGGCCTCGCGCATCGGCAGGTCGAGGACACGTTCTTCGAGCATGAGATCGATCTTCAGCGCCGGGAATTTGTCGTAAAGCCGTGCTAGACGGGGGGCGAGCCAGAGCGTGCCAAACCCCATCGTCGTGGTGACGCGCAGCTCGCCAAAGACCTCATCCTCGCTGTCGCGGATGCGGGCCGCGGCAGCGTCGAGCCGTTTTGCCATGGCCTGGGTGGCCTCGAACAGCAGTTCGCCCTGTTCGGTCAGGATGAGACCGCGCGCATGGCGGTGGAACAGCGTCACATCGAGGCTTTCCTCAAGCGCGCGGATCTGCCGGCTGACGGCGGATTGCGACAGATGCAGCACCTCGCCCGCATGGGTGAGGCTGCCCTTGTCGGCCACCGCGTGAAAAATCCTCAGCTTATCCCAGTCCATTTGTCTGCCCTGTTCCTTCGGGCGGGACAGTAGCACAAGCTATGCACCGGGGGAAAACCCGATCACGCATTTTTGCTGTGGCGACAGGGATTTGGCAGGAAAGTCACGGATGCCCTGACGGCAGGCCCTTTCACGGTGTATCTGTTGCGCCTATGATTGCAGCATAAGGCGGTGAACCCGTCAGATTTTCCACCCGGTGAGAGGGCAGGCAGATGGCAGTTGGCGTTTTTGATTCGGGTCTGGGCGGGCTGACGGTGCTGGATGCGGTCTCGCGCCGCCTGCCCGAGGTGCCCTTTGTCTATTTCGGCGACAATGCCCATGCGCCTTACGGCGTGCGCACCGCCGATGATATTTACAACCTGACCTGTGCGGCGGTGGAACGGCTCTGGGCCGAGGGCTGTGACCTGGTGATCCTTGCCTGTAACACGGCGTCGGCTGCGGCTTTGCGGCGGATGCAGGAAAGCTGGCTGCCGGCGGACAAGCGGGTGCTCGGTGTGTTCGTGCCGCTGATCGAGGCGCTGACCGAACGGCAATGGGGCGACAATTCGCCGCCGCGCGAGGTTTCCGTGAAACATGTGGCTTTGTTTGCCACGCCGGCGACGGTGTCGTCGCGCGCCTTCCAGCGCGAGCTCGCGTTTCGCGCCATCGGGGTCGATGTCGAGGCGCAGCCCTGTGGTGGTGTGGTCGATGCGATCGAGCAGGGCGATGAGATCCTTGCCGAGGCGCTGGTGCGCTCTCATGTCGAGGCGCTGAAGCGCCGGATGCCGCAGCCCGAGGCCGCGATCCTTGGCTGCACCCATTACCCTTTGATGGAAAAGACCTTTCAGGAGGCTCTGGGCGAGGGGGTCAGGGTTTACAGCCAGGCGAAGCTGGTCGCCGAAAGCCTGAGCGACTATCTGGAGCGGCGGCCGGAGATGCTCGGCTCCGGCACAGTGCCCAAATTCCTCACCACCGGCGATCCGGTCTCGGTTTCGGCCCATGCGACGCAATTCCTGCGTCGCGGGATCAAATTCGAAAAAGCCTGAAACTGAAAAGGCCTGAAACCGAAAAAGCCTGAGTTCTGAAGGACCAGATCGGCTCTGCCTTGCGGGCGTTCAGCCGGTGAGGTCGGGCCTTTCAGCCCAGCGGCGCGATCAGCGTTTTCAGCGCGGCGACCGGGTCTTCTGCGCGCCAGATCTCTTCGCCAATCGCGAAATGATCGGTGACCGGAGCGAAGCGGGTGATCAGTGCGGGCGTCAGAGCGCCTTCGGCGATCACCGGCACTTCGATCACTTCCGACCACCATTCGAACAGCTCCCAGTCGACCTGGCTGCCATCGCCGAGACCGGTTTCACCGACCGGGCCAAAGGCCACGTAATCGGCGCCGGCTTCGGCGGCATTCATCCCCTCATGGCGGGTGATGCCGCAATGGGCGCCGATGATCGCGTCCTGACCGAGATCCTTGCGGGCCTTTCTGACCGAACGCGCGCCATCGGTGAGATGCACGCCGTCAAGCCCGTGACGCTCGACCAGCAGCAGGTGGTTGTCGATCACCACCGCCACATCGCGCTGATGCGCGATATCGCGGCAGATATCGGCGGCCAGGCCCTGGTCATCGATGTTTTTCGTGGCCAGCGAGATGCGCAGACAGGCGATTTCCACCGCATCCAGCACCCGTGCCAGCTGATCCGGAAACAGATCGGTCTGGAAGCTCGGGGGGGTGATCAGATTGATCTGCGGACGATCTTCTGCGGCCATAATCAAAGGCTCCGTAACTGTGTCGGGGGGATTTAGCAGCGTTTGTGCGCTTTGGCTATGGGCGGAAGGGGGCGCTGCCCCCGTCTGCGCTTTGCGCAGCCTCCCCCGGGATATTTAAGGACAGAAAATGAGCCCTGCTTGTTTGCGGGCGGCTGAGGGGCTATCTGGCGGGCGGTTTTCAGATGGGGGCGCGCAGATGGCACAGGCTGATATGGTGGATCCGGTGATCGTGCTGGTGCGGCCGCAGATGGGCGAGAATATCGGCGCGGCGGCGCGGGCGATGCTGAATTTCGGGCTCGACCGGATGCGGATTGTCGCTCCGCGCGATGGCTGGCCGAACCCGAAGGCCAATGCGATGGCGAGCGGGGCGGGGCGGGTGCTGGATCAGGCCGGGGTATTCCCGGATGTGGCGCGCGCGGTTGCGGATTGCGATTTCGTTTTTGCCACCACCGCGCGGTCGCGCGAGCTGGTGAAAGAGGTCGTCACGCCTGAGCGCGCGATGGCGATGGCGCGGGAGATGGGGGCGGCCGGCAAGAAGATCGGGATCCTGTTCGGGCCGGAGCGGGCGGGGCTGGAGAATGGCGATATCATCCATGCCAATACGATTGTGACCGTCCCGGTCAATCCCGAGTTCTTCTCGCTGAACCTTGGCCAGTCGGTTCTGCTTCTGGCCTATGAATGGGGACGCCAGGGCAGTGAGGTTCCGGCGTCAGTGATGGGCTTTGCGCGCACCGAACTTGCCAGCCGCGAAGAGGTGGAGCGGCTGGGGGATCATTACGAGATGCGGCTGGAAGAGGCCGGGTTCTTCTTTCCGCCGACCAAGGCGGCCGGCATGCGGCTGAATTTGAGGAATATGTGGGGGCGGCTCGCGCTGACCCGCGCCGAGGTGCAGACCTTGCACGGGATGCTGCGCCAGATCCTGTTTCGCAAGGGCCAGGAAAGCGGCCAGGACGAGCCGCGCGACTAGCGCCCGGCGAACCCCTGCCGGTGGCGGTGACGGGGCCCTGGCCTGGGCTTTGACTGACGGTCGGGATCGGGTAACCTTGCGCCAAATCTAAAACAAAGGCAGGCAGGCGCTATGATTACCCGCAGATTTTTCACCACTACGGCTGGTTTTGCGCTGCTTTCCGGCTGCGTGGGGGGCGCCTCCCGCATGGGCGGCTCCGTCCCCGGCAGCCGCGAGACGCCGGCGCCGCGTGCGGTGGCGGACAGTGGCTGGGACAGCTGGGTCGCGAATTACCGCAACCGGGCCACGGGGCGCGGGATTTCTGCCGGCACGCTTGATGCCGGGTTCCGCCATGCCGGCTTTCTGCCCGAGGTGATCGAGAAGGACCGCAACCAGACCGAATTCAAACGCTCACTTGAGGACTACCTGTCGATTGCGGCCTCGGATGAGCGGGTCTCGCTCGGGCGTGAGATGTATGCGCGCTATGGATCGACGCTGGCCGCCATCGAGCAGCGCTACGGGGTCGAGGGCAATGTCGTCGCGGCCTTCTGGGGGCTTGAGAGCTTTTTCGGCACAAGGCGCGGCAATGTGCCGGTGATCTCGGCGCTGTCGACCCTCGCCTATGAGGGGCGGCGCGCGGCGTTTTTCGAGAGCCAGCTTGATGGCGCGCTGAGAATCCTTCAGGCCGGGGATGTCCAGGCTGACCGGATGGTCGGCAGCTGGGCCGGGGCGATGGGTCACACCCAGTTCATCCCGACCTCCTATCTGCAATATGCCGTCGATTTCACAGGCGACGGGCGGCGCGACATCTGGTCGGATGACCCGACCGACGCGCTGGCATCGACTGCGAATTACGTGGCGCGCACCGGCTGGCAGCGCGGGGTGCCCTGGGGGATGGAGGTCTCGCTGCCCCCGGGCTTCAACGCGGGCCTTCTGGGGCGCGGCAAGGGGAAATCGGCGGCGGAATGGGAAGCGCTTGGCGTCTCGCGCAGCGGCGGCGGGCTTTCCGCGGGCTCGATCATCCAGCCGGGCGGGGCAGGGACGCCGGCCTTCCTGCTGACGCAGAATTTCAACGTGATCCTGCGCTATAACAATGCCGAGAATTACGCGATCGGCGTCGGGCATCTGGCCGACCGGATCAGGGGCGGCGGCCCGGTCAGGGCGGATTTCGGGCCGGACCGCACCGGTCTGACAAAAGCCGACCGCCAGGATCTGCAACGGCGCCTGACCGCGCGCGGCTTTGACACCGGTGGCAGCGATGGCGTGATCGGTCCGAAATCGCGCGAGGCGATCTCGGCCTGGCAGTCCCGCAATGGTATGGCGGTGACGGGTGAGCCCTCGGCCGCGCTGCTCGCGTCTTTGCGATAGACCTCAGATCGTGATCAGGTCCAGGTGATGCGGGGCCGGGCGGTTGCGGTGGCAAACTGCTCCAGCACCGGCCCGGCGCCGTGTTCCTCGGCCAAGCGCAACAGGCCGAAGCGGATCGCGGCCATCTCGCGGTAATAGCGCAGGAAAGCGGCATTGATCGCAGCGCCCGAAACCGCCCCCATCACCGGCACCGCCTGGGCCATAAGCTTCTGGCCAAGGGTCGCGGCAAGCTTCGGCGCGACGGTGGCGATCAGCTGGTTCAGCGCTGGCCCGGTCAGGGCCGCGCGGGCCGAGAAAAACGCCGTATTGCTCCCGTCATCCGCCGCAATCGGGCTGCCCGAGCCAAAGGTGCGCAGCGCCTCAGACATGATCCAGGGATCGTCGGGGTCGTAACCCAGCTTTTCAGCTTCCCGCCGGATCGCATGCAACAGCACGGTGATTGTGAACGGAAGTTCGGCAAGCCCGCCCATGATCCCACCGGCGCCGCCGGCAATCCCTGCCCCAATCGCAGCAGCAAGCGTGCCACGATCCCCGGTGCCGGGAAGCCTGCCGCCTTGGCGGGCCACCATCCAGGCCCGCTCCAGCGCGGCCGCAGTCACCCCTTCGGCCCGCTCGCGAAAGCCTGCGGGAAGGATCGACATCTGGTCTTCCAGCCTGCCGCCAAAGCGGGTCAGAAGCGCCATCACCGGCCCATTGGCCTTCTTCCAGCGCAGCGCGAGTTCATCGACGCCGGCCCGGCATTCGGCGGGCAGCGGCAGATGGGGCAGGGTCATGTCTTCATGGCTCATAAACCGCATATGGGGAGGGCGCGCCGCCGCACAAGACCATGCCCCGCAGGAAGCGAGACCGCGTGGCCAGGCGGCATCAGGTGGCGCGCGAAACCACGCCGGCAACCCCTGTCCAGGCGCCCGCTTTCAGCTCCAGCCCCAGCACCCGGTCGGGGTTGGTCGGGGGCGGCATCACGACCTCTGCAAGTTTTTCAAAGCCAAAGCGGCTGTAATAGGGCGCGTCGCCCACCAGAAGCACCCGCTCCCAGCCCAGCTTGCGCGCCTCGGCGAGGCTTTCCGAGATCAGCAGCCCGCCCAGACCCTCGCCCTGACGCGTCGGGTGGACCGCGACCGGGCCGAGAAGCAGCAGATCCACCGTGCTGATCTTTGCCGGCCAATAGCGGATCGCCCCGGCGAGGATCCCGTCGCCATCCCGCAGACAGAGGCATAAAGGCGCGATGGTCGGCACACCGTCCCGCAGCCGATACGACGACAAAGCCGTCCGCCCCGGCGCAAAACAGAGATCGTAAAGCGCCTCGACCTCCCACCAGTCTGCCTCGCTCTCTTCTTCAAGCCTGTAGACCACAGCGCCTGTCCTTTTCCCTGTGCCGCGTCCAGGCGTGGCAGCGCCTTGCCTGCCATGCCAATAGGAGTGTGATTATGACAATGCCGCGCGCGCCGAAGGGCCGCATCTTCCTCTTGAGAAAAATACTCCCGCCGGAGGCATTCCACCCCGGCCAGAGGCGCATTCAGCGGGTCAGAGCGCGCGCCAGCCGATATCGCGTCGGCAAAAACCTTCGGCCCAGTCGATGCCATCCACCATTTGATAGGCGGCATCGCGTGCGGCTTTCAGCGTATCCGCCCGGCCGGTGACATTCAGCACCCGGCCGCCACTGGCCAGCACATCACCATCGCGCGCCACGGTGCCGGCATGGAACACCATATGGCCGCTGTCTTCGGGAAGCGCCTCAAGGCCCTGGATCCGTCTCCCCTTCACATAGGCGCCCGGATAGCCCGCCGCCGCCATCACCACGGTCAGCGCATGATCATCGGCCCAGTTCACCTTTGCCTGCGAAAGCCGCTGGTCTGCGGTCGCAATCAGATGATCCAGCACCTGGGCGCCAAGACGCATCATCAGCACCTGACATTCCGGATCACCAAAGCGGCAGTTATATTCCACCAGCCGCGCGCGGCGTTCGCCGTCAGGGCCGTCATCGATCATCAGCCCGGCATAAAGCACCCCCTGATAGGGGGTGCCGCGCCGCGCCATCTCACGGATGGTCGGCAACACGATCTTTTCCATCGCCTGGGTCTGGAGCGCTTCGGTCAGCACCGGTGCCGGGGAATAGGCGCCCATGCCCCCGGTATTCGGGCCGGTATCGCCATCGCCGACCCGCTTATGGTCCTGGGCGGTGCCATAGGGGATCGCGGTCACGCCATCGGTCAGGATGAAGAAGCTCGCCTCTTCGCCCTGCATGAATTCCTCGATCACCACCTCGGCGCCGGCCTCGCCGAATTCGCCGCCGAACATATCGTCGATCCCGGCCAGGGCCTCGGCCTCGGTCATTGCGACGATCACGCCTTTGCCGGCCGCCAGCCCATCGGCCTTGACCACAATCGGCGCGCCCTGGGCACGGATATAGTCTTTTGCCGGCGCCGCTTCGGTAAAGCGCGCCCAGGCTGCGGTCGGGGCGGCACAGGCGTCGCAAACCTCTTTGGTAAAGCGCTTTGACGCTTCAAGCTGTGCCGCCTCGCGGCTCGGGCCGAAGGTCAGGATCCCGGCGGCACGCGTCGCATCCGCCACGCCTGCCGCAAGGGGCGCCTCGGGGCCGACGATCACGAAATCAATGGCGTTTTCTTCGCAAAACGTCACCACGCGCGCCTGGTCCAGAATATCAAGGCTGGCGCATTCTGCGATCTGAGCGATGCCGGCATTGCCGGGGGCCACGATCAGCCGGTCGCATTTCGGGTTCTGCTTTACCGCCCAGGCCAGCGCATGTTCACGCCCGCCGCCGCCAAGGATCAGGATATTCATCTGCTGCGCGCCCCGTTCCGGTCTGATGGTTCTGGCGCCTGATAGTCGCCACAGCCGCTGGTGGCAAGCGCCCGAAACGCCCTGTGAAGCAGCTCCGGCCGGATGCTTTGCCACCTTGAAGCCAGGGGGCGCCCGGCCTAGTCTCGCGCCCGTCACGAAGGAAGGCACCATGGCCGGAAAACGCAGCATTTTCGAAGAGGTCGGCGAGACCTCGAAAAACCCGAAACAACCGGGGAAGTCCGGCGTTACAGGCGGGATGATCGATCAGGGCCACAGGGGCGCGCGCGGCGCGATCCGGGTCTGGCTGATCGTGCTTTTCCTGCTGGTCGTCGCGATGATCGTGGTCGGAGGGCTGACGCGCCTTACCGGCTCGGGCCTCTCGATCACCGAATGGCGCCCGGTCACCGGGGCGATCCCGCCGATGGATCTCGCCTCCTGGACGGCGGAATTCGATAAATACCGCCAGACGCCGCAATACGAGCTGGCAAATACCGGCATGACGCTGGATCAGTTCAAGACGATCTACTGGTGGGAATGGGCGCATCGCCAGCTTGGCCGCCTGGTCGGCCTGATCTGGGCCATTGGTTTCCTTGGCTTTCTTGTCACGAAATCCATCCCGCCGCGCTGGTCAAAGCGGCTTTTGCTGATCGGGGCGCTTGGCGGGCTGCAGGGCGCGATTGGCTGGTGGATGGTGTCTTCGGGCCTCTCGGGCAGCATGATCCGCGTCGCCTCTTACCGGCTGGCGGTGCATCTGGGGCTGGCCTTCATCATCCTTGGCTTCATCGGCTGGTATGTCTTCCTGCTGTCGCGCAGCGAATCCGCGCTGATGACGGCCAGGCGGGGCAGGGAGGCGAAGCTCTTCTCAATGTCCACTGGCCTCATGCATTTCGCCTTCCTGCAGATCCTTCTGGGGGCGCTGGTCGCGGGGATTGACGCCGGGCGTGCCTTTCCGACCTGGCCCCTGATGGGCGACAGCTTCTTCCCGGCGGATGCGTTTTACGCGACCGATATGCAGGGCAATGTGCTGCCGGTCTGGCACGCCTTCTTTGAAAACCCCGGCCTCGTGCAGTTCATGCACCGGATGGCGGGCTATCTCCTGTTCATCTTCGGCGTGGTCGTCTGGCTGCGCGGTCGCAAATCCGCGCATCGTGATACCAGGTTTGCGTTCAACATGGTTATGCTGATGCTGGTGGCCCAGGCCGGGCTTGGCATGATGGCGGTTCTCACCTCGGCGCATCTGCATGTGGCGATCACCCATCAGATCGGCGCGGTGATCCTCTGGGTGCTGATCCTGCGCGCGCGCTACCTGTCGCAATACCCGGTTGCGGGCTCGATCCGGAAAGGAACCGCCTGATGGCTGATGTCTATGACGCGCTGATGGCTCATGCCCGCGAGACCGCGGCGCTGGAACAGGTGGCGGGGCGCTTGTCCTGGGATCAGGAGACCATGATGCCGCGCGATGCCGCCGAGCAGCGCGGCGAGGAAATGGCGGCGATGGAGGGTGTTTTGCATGCCCGCCGCTCTGACCCGCGTGTCGGTGACTGGCTGTCAAAGGTCGAGCCGGTCGAGCTGGTCGCGAAAGCCCAGGTTGCAAAAATCCGCCGCTCTTACGAGCGCGCGCTGAAAGTGCCGGCGCGGCTTTCGCAGGAGATCGCGCGGGTGACCTCGCTCTCGCAGGGCATCTGGGCCGAGGCACGGGCGAATGAGGCGGTCCCGTCTTTCCTGCCGACG
The DNA here is from genome assembly GCF_016405985.1 of Paracoccus sp. IB05. GTDB lineage: Bacteria > Pseudomonadota > Alphaproteobacteria > Rhodobacterales > Rhodobacteraceae > Pseudogemmobacter. The sequence goes on along the minus strand of NZ_JAEFCF010000034.1, from coordinate 30,329 downwards.
CTGGAGAAGGTCGTCGCCCTGAAGCGCGAAGAGGGCCAGGCACTCGCTTCCGGTGGCGACAGCTATGACGCGATGCTCGATGATTACGAGCCCGGGATGACCGGGGCCGAATGCGCCGCGATGTTCGACGCGCTGCGCCCGCGCCTCGTGGCTTTGCGCGAAAAGATCCTTGCCTCACCGCGCAAACCTGCCGCGCTGACCGGCAGTTTCGGGGCCGATGCCCAGATCCGGCTGTCGCGCCGCCTTGCGATGGTCTTTGGCTATGACATGCAACGCGGCCGCATCGACACCGCCGTGCATCCGTTCTGCTCGGGGTCGGGCGATGATGTGCGCATCACCACCCGCGTGGCCGAAGGCGACCCGTTCAACTGCCTTTACTCCACCATCCACGAGACCGGCCATGCGGCTTACGAGCAGGGCGTCGATTCCGATTTCCTGCTGACCCCGATCGGCGGCGGCGTCTCGATGGGGGTCCATGAAAGCCAGAGCCGGATCTGCGAGAACCAGCTTGGCCGCTCGCGTCCCTTTACCGAATGGTTGTTCGGCGAGATGCGCGACCGTTTCGGCGAATTCGGTATCACCGACCCCGAAGAGTTCTTCGCCACCGTGAACCGCGTCACGCCAGGCTATATCCGCACGGAATCGGATGAGGTGCATTACAACCTCCATGTCATGCTGCGCTTTGATCTCGAACGCGCGCTGATGCGCGGTGATCTGGCGGTTGGCGACCTGGAATCTGCCTGGAATGACCGCTTCCTGAAAGATTTCGGCGTGGCGGTCGACAGGCCTTCGAACGGGATGCTCCAGGACGTGCACTGGTCGATCGGTCTTTTCGGCTATTTCCCGACCTATACTTTGGGCAATCTTTACGCCGGCTGCCTTTTCAAGGCGTTGCGTGCCGATCTGCCGGGGCTCGATCAGGATCTGGCCGCAGGCGAGATCGGTGCAGCAAATGACTGGCTCAGGGAAAACCTCCGCCGTCACGGTGCCCTGTACAGCCCGCGCGAGACCATTGCCCGCGCCTGTGGCGAAGAGCCGTCCGCCGGCCCGCTTCTGGATTATCTCGAAGCGAAATTCGGCGCGATTTACGGGTTCTGAGACGCAGTCCGGGGCCGCAGCGCCACGAGACCCATCGCCAGAACCGAGATGCCCGCGCCGATCAGAAACGGCGCGGAGGATCCCCAGCTGACCCAGGCCCAGCCTGCGGCGGTATTGCCGATCAGCATCACCAGACCGCTTGCAAGGTTAAAGGCCCCGAAGGCGCTGCCCCGGAGCGCGGGCGGCGCGCTTGCTGCAATCATCGCGCCCAGAAGTCCCTGGCTGAACCCCATATGCAGCCCCCAAAGCGCCACACCGGCCAGAAAGACCGGGGCGTTATGCGAATGGCCCAGCACCAGATGCGCGCCCGCCAGAAGCCCGAGCCCGATCAGCAGCGGCAGCCTCACCGGATCGCGCCCGGAGGCTGCCAGCCGGTCCGAGAAGATCCCCACCGGCCAGGCCGCCAGGGCATAAACCGCATGCAGCGCCACGATGATCAGCGGCACCCAGACCGGCGAGAACCCGGCCTCCAGCGCTTTCAACAAAAGGAATGCCTCGGAAAACCGCGCCAGCATGATCAGCCCCGCCAGCGCAATGACCCCCCTGACCGGGCCGGTCAGCCGCAGCGCATCGCGAAACCGGAAGCCGGAGCCCTTGCCGGCCTGCGCCGCCACCGGCTCCCTGACCCGAAAGATCAGCAGAAAAATCGCGAAAGCCGCCGGCAGCACCGCAAGCCAGAACACGATCCGGATATCCCCGGCAAAGACCAGCATGGCGGCAATCGCGAGGAGCGGCCCGAGAAAGCCGCCCAGACTGTCGAGCGATTTCCTGAGGCCAAAGGCCGCGCCCCTGATCGCGGCCGGCGTGGCGGTGGCGATCATCGCATCGCGTGGCGCAGACCGGATCCCCTTGCCAACCCGGTCCATCGCCTTGGCCAGCACGACCTGATCCAGGCTTATCGCGAGCGGAAAGATCAGCCGCGACAGCGCGCCAAGCCCGTAACCCAGCACTGCCAGCGGTTTCGCCCGCCCCGACCAATCCGCCAGAACCCCGGAAAGCGCTTTGGTCACCGTGGCCACGGCCACGGCCAGCCCTTCGATAAAGCCGATAACCAGCGCCGATGCCCCGAGCCCACTGGCCAGAAACACCGGCAAAAGCGTGTTCACCATCTCGGAGGATACATCCATCAGCAGGCTGACAAAGCCCAGCATCCAGACCATGCGCGGAATCGGCAAAACTGTCATTCAGAGCGCAAGCCCCTTCCTCATGACACAAATACTCCGGGGTCCGGGGCAGAGCCCCGGCGCCTCCGGCGGCTGACAGGCGCCGCCGCCGCAGTCACGCGCGGCGAAAGCGGTAGACCCGTGCCGGCGGCAGATTGGCCCAGACCTTGTGGCCCCTGTCCACCGCCAGGCCCAGATCGCTGATGATCTCGGGCGGCACCGGCGGGCGCGGGCCATAGGTGAATTGTACATATTCCCCGTCCGGCTCCAGCACATCGAAGGCGGCGCCGACAATCGCGCGGCGCACCGGGTCCGGCATCGACAAAAGCGGCAGGCCCGAGATGACCGTCGACACGCCGCTGCCGACAATTGCCCCCACCTCCTGCGCGCCGGTCTTATGCACGGCCACCCGCGGAAATTTCCGCCGCAGGAAATCGACAAATTCATCATCCAGCTCGAAAAGCGTCAGATTCTCGGGCGGCAGGCCGCGCGCAAGAATGGCTTCGGTAAACCGTCCGGTGCCGGGGCCGAATTCCACCACTTTGCCGCTGTCGGGGCCGATCTTCGCTGTCATCGCACGGGCCAGCACCCGCGACGAGGGCGCGATGGCCGAGATCTGCCGGGGATTGCGCATAAGGCGCCTCCGGAACAATGCGAGATCACTTTCCATCGCTTATCCTGTCCTCATACGGGATTGCTCCCGGGTCATGTCCCAGGCCCATCCGCTGGATGAACCGGTTGTTTCGCAGTAACTCTTGCGGCACGGTCAGGCGGCGCCGGGTACGCCATTGGCCGCAATAAGCGCCAGATGTGTCGCCTCAGACGCTGTCCCGGGCGCCGAAAAACCGGGTCGTTCCCGTCTCAGCCTGGCGGGTCATGCTGACAGACGGATGACACGCGCGGGGGCGATCTCCGGCTCAGGTCCCCGGCTCAGGTCCCCGGCTCAGTGCCTGGGCTCAGGTCTTGCGGAACTGATCAAGGCTGACCACTTCGGCCTCCTGGCGCGGCGGGGGTTCGGCATCTTCTGCCTCCTCCTCGCCCTCATCCGTCTCGTCTTCCTCCTCCTCCTCATCATGCTGGCTTTCGAAGCGCAGCCCGAATTCGACCGAGGGATCGACAAAGGTCAGCACGGAATCAAAGGGGATCACCAGCGGCTCGGGTGAATTGCCGAAGTTCAGCGTCACGGTGAATCCCTCATCCGTGACCTCAAGCCCCGAGAACCAGTGTTGCAGCACCACCGTCATCTCGGTCGGGTAGCGCTCTTTCAGCCAGTCGGCGATGGCAACATCGGGATGGGTGGTGTCAAAGGTGATAAAGAAGTGATGCGCCCCGGGCAGGCCATGTGCCGCCACTTCATCCAGCACCGAGCGGATCAGGCTGCGCATAGCCTGATGCATCAGGTTTCCATAGTCGATACTGCGCGTCATCCGGTTCCCCCGCCATTTCGCGCCACCATAAAACATCTGGCCGTCAAGGAAAGGGGCGAGCGCGCACCTCTGGCCTAAAACTCGCTGCCTGCGGACAGGGCGGCGGCGAAACTGCCCCGATTTACGGCAGTCACGAATGCGAGAGCAGCAGGGCGGCGCCGGCGGCCAGCGCCAGAACAAGCGGCATCGCAAGGCGCAGGTGCCAGAGCGCAACACCGCTCGCCAAAGCGATGGCAAGCGAGAGGGGTTTCAGCGTCGCGAGGTCAGGCAGCAGCATCTGCACCGGTCCGGCGCTGATCCCGCGATGGCCGGTGAACAGCACATGCAGGGCGAACCAGAGCGAGAGATTGGCGATCACCCCGACGACAGCAGGCGTGATCCGCGCCATGGCTCCGGCGAGCACCGGCACGGCCAGCAGCCTGTCGATAAAGGGGCTCGCGGTGAAGATGAACAGAAATGACGGCAGGAAGGTCATCCAGAGCGCGACGCCCGCGCCACCAAGCGCCATCAGGGGGCCGCCGTCCTGAAACCCCGCGATCCAGCCGGTGAAAGCGGTGACAAGGATCAGCGGCCCCGGCGTCGATTCCGCCAGTGCCAGCCCGTCGATCATCTGCCCGGTCGTCAGCCAGCCGCGCAGATCGACCATTTCCTGCGCCATCCAGGCCATCAGCGCATAGGCGCCGCCAAAGGCCAGCGCCGCCAGTTTCGTGAAAAAGACCCCGATCTCTGCCAGCCGCTCTGGCCCGAAGATCATCAGCAGGGCCAGTGGCAGAAGCCAGAGGCCCAGCCAGAGCGCCCCTTGCCAGACGGCCTCGCGCCAGATGTTGCCGGCAGCCCGGGCGGGCGGGGGCGGTTCTATGGCCGGGGGGCTGGCCGCGCGCAGCCCCTCTGGCAGCCCCGGTCGCAATGCCGGTCGCAGCGCCTGCAACCCTCCCCAAAGCGCTGCCGCCAGCAGGATCAGCGGGAAGGGCAGGGCAAAGACAAACAGGCCGAGAAAGGACAAAAGCGCGATGATCCGCGCCTCCCGCATTTGCAGCGCCCTTTGCCCAAGCCGGATCAGGGCTGCTGCGACAATCGCCAGCACCGCCGCCTGGATGCCGGTAAACAGCACCGGAATCAGGGGGATAGTGCCAAACCCGGTATAGAGCGCGGCGAGGACTGTGATCAGCACCGCGCCCGGAGCCACAAAAAGCCCGCCCGCAATCAGCCCGCCCTTAACGCCGCGCAGCCGCCAGCCGATCCAGGTTGCAAGCTGCATCGCCTCGGGGCCGGGAAGCAGCATGCAAAAGGACAGCGCGCGCGCATATTCCTCCTCGCTGATCCAGGATTTTTCCTCCAGCGCCACCCGGTGCAACAGGGCGATCTGTGCTGCCGGGCCGCCAAAGGACCAAAGGCCGATCCGCCAGAACGCCGCCGACACTTCAGCCAGCGACGGCGCCGGGGCGCGCGCGGGCAAAGGCGCCTCACGGCGATCGGCGGGGGGAGTGGGGTCCGTCGGGCTGGCTGATGTCATGACCTCCAGGGAAGTAGCGGGGTTTTGTGACGGGGGAAAGACATTCCCATCCTGCCGCCCTGCACAGACCACCCCCTCTCAGACCGCAGCCTGGCAGCCACCGGACCCGGTACGCTGCTCGGGCCCCGCCGCCCGTGCGAGGGTATCATTGCCAGATGCCCCCCAAGATGCCCCCCAAGATGCCCCCCGGGATGCCCCCCGAGGCCCCGCATTGCGTGGTGATCGCGCAGGCAGTCGACATATTGCTCAGGCTGCTACCAGGGCGGTCACGCCAGGCGGCGCAGCCTGGTCCCCGATATCGGCAAAGCGGCCTGCAGGATCCTTCAGCGCCGATGCTTTTTGTTTTTCTGCCGCAACAAAGGCAGCAGCAATCGCCGTTGCCCGGATGATGCCCGGATGATGCGCGGATCCATCGGTTCGGTGATGGTGGCTTTCGCACCGGGCTTTGCAGCCGGATCCGGCCTGCGCAACCGATAATTCCTCAAACTTGTCATGCCATTAGAAATCGGTTCCGGCGCCTCTTTAACCATTCAGCCCTTCCGGACCCAGATGGATACCACCCCTGACCGGCAGCCCGCTGGCGAGAAGCAACAGCTTGGGCCAAAGCCCAGTCAAAGTGGATCGAAAGCCCGTTCGGGTTCTCATCGGGGGCGGAACCGGCATCGGCGTCAGGCCTTCGATCCGCGCCCGCATCGTTTCCTTCGCGTCGCCCATCTGTTCCGGCTCTGTGAGGCCCGCGAACATCCGATCCTTAACCTGTTCGGGCGGGACCACTGGCACCGAGGGCGGCAACCAATTCTTATGGCCGGCGGTGACGCGGACGAGATCCTTCCTGCAATCGGCACGACCGGTCTCCCGGGCGTTCTGTATCCGGTTGCGCCTGGCGGCATGTCCCTCGCAGAGAATACGGGCGGCGTCCTCATCGAACGGGTGTTGTGCGGCGGCATTTCGAACTGAGCCCTGCGGCAGAGGGAGGTCGTCGCGTGCTGAGCAGGAACCGGGGGCGGTGCCCGTCCCGGATTGGCACATCGGCACTCAATCTTCCTCACCATATGACCGCGCATTTTGACCGCGTTCCGGAGGCCCTCGCGGACAAGGCGAGGATGCGGCACCGCGATTTCGGTCTACCGCTCCCCCAGGCTCATCCGCGCGTTGCGCGTTCCTGCATGCGGATCCCTGCTGTGACGCCGCCGGGTCCCCGCAGGATTGCCGGCATGAAGCTGCTGTTCAGCATCCCGGCACGGCGCCTTCTGTTGCCGGGAATGGCCGAACCGCCCCAAAAGCCGCAAGGTGGGATGGGACCCTCCCGAGTTGGAAAGTCATGGCGACCTGAATCGACCGCCAGCCGCTCGCAACAGCTGCCCTTCTCGCCTTCGCTGCGCGCGGCGGCCCGGCAGTGACGCAGGAGATTGCGAAGCCCGATTGCGCATTCCGCTCGCCATTGCGAGGAGGCGATGGCGTTGCAAAGACCCCGGGGATGATATCCTCATGCCCAGGGGGATTTCGTGACCGTCAAATGCCCTCCTGAGATGCAGCGACTGTCAATATCGCTCGCAGAAGGAGCCGGTTCGGGCAGAGGGTTTCGCCGATGATACCCGACACAGGCTGCCGCCACCGCGCGACGTCTTTGTCGACAGCGCTGAAGCGCCCGGGCGCGTGCGCGGCTGGTCGCTGGCTCTCTGTCATCCGCTTCCTTGCTTATGAAGCCAAAGCCTTCATCGGAGGGGCGATTGCTGACCAGGCCGAAAAATCCCCCGACGCCGGGACGCCGCGAAACCTGATGAGATCGACGCGACGATCCGCAGCCTTGCACTGACCCCGTAAATGGGGAGCAGGCGCGATCAGATTTCGCAGCCGATGATGATCCGCATTGGGTCCTCCTGCCAGGAGCTGTGACCGGTCGGATCGGATTCGTCGGAGCAAGGGGCGCAGCAGGGTTCCGGCGGCACGCAAGGTCGCCCGCTGCTATTGTGGGGCAGGGCCTGCGCATTGCCTTCTGTCGCGGAACAGGTTGCATATCACGCCTGTGATCACGGCCAGGCCCCGTATGATCGGGCCCGCCGGTGCCAATCAGAATGGGGTCAGACAGCGTGGCCGCTCTGGCCGTGGTTTTCGCATCGGGATGCGCGGCCCCCGTTGCAACCGGCGAAACGACATGCCGGCCATGCGCCGCAACGAGGTGGGGCCTTGCCGCCGCCTCTGGAGCGCGGCAGAGTTGGCGGCGCCGTCCCTGTCGCATCAGCGTTACCGGAGCCGGCGATATGGTCCCTGGCCCCCGCCACCCATGCCGCCCTTGCCGGCGGCCAGGGTTATTCAATATGCCCTTCAACCGGAGCAGACATGGTCCGCCAATCCGCCTTCACCGCCCCCGGCCGCTTCTGGCGCGGAAATCTCCACTGCCATTCGGACCGCTCCGATGGCGCGCTGCCGCCCGCAGAGGTCTGCCGCCGCTACCAGGCGGAAGGCTATGATTTCATGGCCCTGACCGACCACTATGTCGGGCATTACGACTATCCGCTGGTTGATACCCGGCCGTTCCGGGCCGAAGGGTTCACGACCATTCTGGGGGCAGAGCTGCATTCCGGCGCGATGGAAAACGGCGAACTCTGGCATATCCTTGCCGTTGGCCTGCCGCTGGATTTTCCGAAAGTGGGCAGCGCTGATTTCCATGCCCATCCGGGCCAGGAAACCGGCCCCGACATCGCGGCCCGTGCCGCCGCCGCCGGCGCCTTCGTGACCATCGCGCATCCGCATTGGTCGGGGATGACCCTTGACGATGCGCGCTCGATCACCGCCGCCCATGCGGTCGAGATCTACAACCACGGCTCGGCGGTCGGCGCGGATCGCGGCGATGGCGGCACGATTGCCGATCTGCTGATCTCGGAAGGGCGCGACATCACCCTGATCGCGACCGACGATTCCCATTTCGCGGTTCCCGATGCCTTTGGCGGCTGGACCATGGTGAAGGCTGAGGAAAACACCCCCGAAGCCCTGCTGGAAGCCCTGAAACGCGGCGATTTCTATTCGAGCCAGGGCCCTGAAATCCATGATTTCCGCGTTGAGGGCGACCGGGTCATCGTCGAGTGCACCGCCGTGGAATGGGTCATTGCCATCGGCCATGGGTCAAGCTCAAACGTCACACATGGATCCTCCATGACCCGCGCCGAAGTGCCGCTGAACTGGCAGGGCGACACGCCCTGGATCCGCGTTGTGGTGATCGATGCTGCTGGCCGGCGCGCCTGGACCAACCCGATCCGGCGCGACTGAATTTCCGCTTGATTTAAATACTCCCGCCGGAGGCATCCGACAGCCGTCATGCCTCCGGCGGCGTCAGAAACGCACCATGCCCGCCAAGCTTGCGGCTGACGATCCGGCTGAGCTTTCGGTGCAGGGGCGTGATCCGGTGCCTGATATGCATCGCCGCATAGACCGGCTGGCGCAGCACCGGCGCATCCGCCACCGCCATGACCTTGCCGGCAGCGATCATCTCCCTGGCAGTCGCCTCCAGCACATAGCCGGTGCCGCCCATTCCCATCAGAAGTGAGGTGACCGAACCGCTTTGCCCGACCGAGATCGGTGAATTCACCAGGTCGGGCGTGACCTGGCGGTGCATTTCCTGAAAGGCGGGCGAGAAATGCGAGAAGATGAACCGTTCCGGCCGCACCCCGGAAAGCGCAGTCACTTCGGTCGAGACCATGTGATAGCCGGCATCGCCAAGGCTTTCGAAATGCAGATCCGGATGCGGTTTTGGTGAAAACATCACCGCGAAATCGAGGATGCCCGTGAGCAGATCAGCGCACATCTGATTAGAATAATCGGGCTCGATATGAAGCGCGATATCGGGGAATTGCCGCCGGATCCCGACAACCCATTCGCCCAGATAAATCGCCGAAAGGTCATTCTGGATCCCGAGCCGCAGAAGATGCCCGGCGCCGGTCGGCACCTGAATATGGCGGCGCGCCTCGTTCCATTCATGGCGCAACATGCGGGCATGGGGCTCAAACCGTTTGCCTTCGGTCGTAAGCATGGTGCCGGCGCGGGAGCGGTCGAAGAGCCGCGCGCCGAGCGCGGTTTCCAGCACCTGGAGGCGGGCCGAGATCGTCGATTGCGTGACGCCGAGGCGCTCGGCCGTGCGGTGGAAGCTGCGGCTTTCGGCAAGATCGAGGAAGGTCTCGATAAGTTCGATTTGCATGGCTGCGTTCTTTCTGAAGCCGCCGGGGGCCAGCCCCCGGACCCCCGGAGTATTGCCGTCAAGAGGAAGACCAAAGCAGCGGTTCTGATCGGATAGGCCGATCAATAGCCGGCTCTGCGCCGAATTGAAAGGGGCGGGAAGCTGGCGGATATTGGAGGCAATCAGGGAGAGTAAAATGACAGAACTGGCCAGCGCGCGGGTCGCGATCATCGGGGGGGGCGTGGTGGGCGTCTCGGCCCTTTACCACCTTGCGAAAGCAGGCTGGAAAGATGTGATCCTGCTGGAGAAAAACGAGCTGACCGCCGGCTCGACATGGCATGCGGCGGGGAATGTGCCGACATTTTCCGCCTCCTGGTCGATCATGAATATGCAGCGCTATTCGGCGGGGCTTTATCGCGGGCTTGGCGATGAGGTCGGCTATCCGATGAATTACCATGTCACCGGCTCGGTCCGGCTGGGGCATAGCGAGGAGCGGCTGCTGGAGTTTAAGCGTGTCGCCGGCATGGGGCGCTACCAGGGGATGGATCTGGAAGTGCTGGGGCCGGATGAGATCCGGGGGCGCTATCCCTTCCTGGAAACGCATGATCTGACCGGGGCGCTTTATGATCCCTATGACGGCGATATTGATCCGGCGCAGCTGACCCAGGCGCTGGCCACCGGCGCGCGCCAGATGGGGGCGCGCATCGAGCGGTTTTGTCCGGTCACGGCCGCGACATGGACCGGCTCTGAATGGGTGCTTTCGACGCCGAAGGGCGAGGTGCGGGCGGAATATGTCGTCAATGCCGCAGGGTACTATGCGGCCGAGGTCGGCAGGCTCTTCAACCGCCGGGTGCCGATGATGGTGATGAGCCATCAGTATCTCCTGTTCGACACCATCCCGGAGCTGGAGGCCTGGTCGAAAGAAAGCGGCGCCAAGCTGCCGCTGTTGCGCGATGTCGACTCGAGCTATTACCTGCGTCAGGAGAAGATGGGCTTCAACCTTGGGCCCTATGAGAATCCCTGCCGTGCGCATTGGGCGACACCCGATGACCCGATGCCGGAGGATTTCAGCTTTCAGCTCTTCCCCGATGATCTGGAGCGGCTGGAATGGCATATTGCTGACGCGATGGCCCGGGTCCCGCTGCTGGAGAAGGCCGCGTTGCAAAAGGTTATCAACGGGCCGATCCCCTATACGCCGGATGGCAATCCGCTGATCGGGCCGATGCCCGGTGTGCCGAACGCCTTTGAGGCCTGTGTCTTCACCTTTGGCATCTGCCAGGGCGGCGGGGCCGGCAAGGTGCTGGCCGAATGGATCACCGAGGGCGCGACCGAATGGGATATGTGGTCCTGCGATCCGCGCCGGTTTACCGGGTTTGAGGATCACGATTACTGCGTCGCCAAGGGCAAGGAAGTCTATGGCAACGAATATGCGATGCATTTCCCGCATCACGCCTGGGGCGAGGGGCGCGGCAAGAAGCTCTCACCGGTGCATGACCGGGTGGCGGCGATGGGCGCGCAATTCGGGCCCTTTAATGGCTGGGAGCGTGCGCTCTGGTATGCGCGGCCCGGCGATGACGTCACTGAGGCGGCGCAGCGCACCTGGAAGCGCGAAGGGCCGTGGTTCGGTGCGGTGAAGGCCGAATGTGAGGCGGTGCGCGATGCCTGCGGTATCCTCGATCTGCCGGGCTTCTCGCGTTACTGGCTGTCGGGTGAGGGCGCGGCGGCCTGGCTTCTGGCGCAGACCACCGGCAAGCTGCCATCGGTCGGGCGGCTGGGCCTGGCCTATTTCGCCGATGAGAAGGGCCGGATCGTCACGGAAATGTCGGTCGCCCGCTTTGCGGAAGATGAGATCCTGCTGATCACGGCAGCAACGGCCGAGGCACATGACCGGGCCTGGCTGGAGCGGCACCTTGTGCCAGGGCTGACCCTGGCCGAGGTCACCAATGACTGGTCCTGCCAGATCCTGACCGGGCCTCAGGCGCGGGCGGTGCTGGAGGCGGCGGGGACGGAGGCTGATCTTGCGAAAGGGTGGCTGTCGCATCAGACCGGGCGGATTGCCGGGCGCGAGGTCTGGCTGGCGCGGGTGAGTTTTGCCGGGGAGCTTGGCTGGGAGATCCATTCCCGCCTGGCCGATACGCCCGTGGTCTGGGACGCAATCCTGGCGGCAGGCGCGCCTTTGGGGCTGAAACCCTTTGGGATGTTTGCGCTGAATTCGCTGCGGATCGAGAAAGGCTATCGCGGCTGGAAGGGCGATCTGTCAACTGATTACAGTGTCTTGCAGGGCGGTCTTGAGAGATTTTTCGATTGGGGGAAAGCTGATTTCCGCGGTCGCGCAGCCCTGGAGGCCGAGAATCAGGCCGGAGTTTCAAAGCGCTTTGCGACCCTGGTGATCGAAGCGGGTGCTTTTGATCCGCCCTATATGTCGACGATCTGGAAAGGGGATCAGGTCGTGGGGGAGCTGACGTCCGGATACTTTGGGCATCGGGTCGGAAAATGCATTGGTCTCGGAATGTTGCGGGCTGATCTGAATGTTCCGGGTGAGGCGCTTGAGGTTGAGATCTTCGGGGAGCGGTTCGCGGCGGTGGTGCAGGCGGATGAGCCGGTCTGGGATGCGAAAAACGCGCGGATCCGCGCGTGATGGGATGCGGGACCGGGGGCCAGCCCCCGGAACCCCCGGGATATTTTTAGACAGAAAATGAAGGGGTAACATCGTGGTCGATGTACCGAAGACGGCGCGGGCGGTGGTGATCGGGGGCGGGATTTCCGGCTGCTCGGTGGCCTATCATCTGGCAAAGGCGGGCTGGACGGACGTGGTGTTGCTGGAGCGGCGCAAGCTGACCTCCGGGACGACCTGGCATGCGGCTGGGCTGATCGGGCAGCTGCGCGCCAATCAGAATATGACGCGGCTCGCGAAATATTCGGCGGATCTTTACGGCAGGCTGGAAGAAGAGACCGGCGTTGCGACGGGCCTGAAACGGGTCGGCTCGATGACCGTTGCCCTGACCGGCGACCGGTTGCAGGAGATCTTGCGCCAGGCGACGGTGGCGCGGATCTTCGGGGTGGATGTGACCGAAATTTCTCCATCTGAAATCAAAGCGATGTATCCGCATCTTAACACAGACGGCGTGATCGGCGGCGTGCATCTGCCGGGAGACGGCCAATGCGATCCGGCCAATATCGCCATGGCTTTGGCCAAAGGCGCGCGGATGCGCGGCGCGAAGATCATCGAGGGGGTGAAGGTCACTGGCGTGACAGAGGGGCCGGCGCCGGGCGGCAAGCGCCAGGTCACGGGCGTCGATTATGAGGGGCCGGAGGGTCCGGGCCATATCGCCGCCGATGTGGTGATCAATTGCGGCGGCATGTGGGGGCGCGATCTGGCGGCGCAGTCGGGGGTCACGCTGCCGCTGCATGCCTGCGAGCATTTCTACCTGCTGACCGAGCCGGTGGCGGGCCTCACCGATATGCCGGTTTTGCGGGTGCCGGATGAATGCGCCTATTACAAGACCGATGCCGGCAAGATGATGGTCGGCGCCTTCGAGCCGGTGGCAAAGCCCTGGGGAATGGCGGGGATCCGCGAGGATTTCGAATTTGATACCCTCCCCGAAGACTGGGATCATTTCGCGCCCATTCTGGAGGATGCGGCGAACCGGATGCCGATGTTCCAGACCGCCGGCATCCACACTTTCTTTAATGGCCCTGAAAGCTTTACCCCCGATGATCGCTATTACCTTGGCCCTGCGCCGGAGCTGGGCGGCTATTGGGTGGCGGCAGGCTATAATTCGGTCGGGATCGTGTCTTCGGGCGGCGCAGGCATGGCGCTGGCGGAATGGATCACGACCGGCGAGGCTCCGTTCGATCTCTGGGACGTCGATATCCGCCGGGCACAGCCGTTCCAGAAGAACCGCCGCTATCTGAAGGATCGGGTGACCGAGACCCTGGGGCTGCTTTATGCCGATCACTATCCCTACCGCCAGGTGGTCACCGCGCGGGGCGTGCGGCGGACGCCGTTGCATGAGCATCTGAAGGCGCGCGGCGCGGTCTTTGGCGAGGTCGCGGGCTGGGAGCGGGCGAACTGGTTCGCAAAGGACGGCCAGGAACGGGAATATCGCTACGCCTGGGGGCGGCAGAACTGGTTTGAGAACCAGAAGGCCGAGCATATGGCCGTGCGCGAGAATGTCGGCCTTTTCGATATGTCGAGCTTTGGCAAGATCCGGGTCGAGGGGCGCGATGCGGTGAGTTTCCTCAACCGCGTCTGTGCGGGCCAGATGGATGTGGCGGCGGGTCGCATCGTCTATACCCAGATGCTGAACCAGAAGGGCGGCATCGAGAGCGATCTGACCGTGACCCGGCTGTCGGAGCGGGCCTTCATGCTGGTGGTGCCGGGTGCGACGCTGCAGCGTGATCTGGCCTGGCTGCGCCGCCATCTCGGCGATGAATTCGTGGTGATCACCGATGTGACGGCGGCGGAATCGGTGCTTTGCGTCATGGGGCCGAAGTCACGCGAGCTGCTGCAAAAGATCAGCCCGAATGATTTCTCGAACACGGCGCATCCTTTCGCGACCATGCGCGAGATCGAGGTCGGCTACGGGCTCGCCCGGGCGCATCGGGTGACCTATGTCGGCGAGCTTGGCTGGGAGCTTTATGTGTCAAGCGACCAGACCGCGCATGTCTTCGAGGCGCTTGAGGCGGCGGGGGCGGATCTGGGGCTCAAGCTTTGCGGGCTGCATGCGCTGGATTCCTGTCGGATCGAAAAGGGCTACCGCCACTGGGGCCATGACATCACCGATGAGGATCACGTGCTTGAGGCCGGGCTTGGCTTTGCCGTGCGCATCAAAAAGCCGGATTTCATCGGGCGTGACGCGGTGCTGCGCGTCGAAGCCGAAGGGGTGGCGCGGCGGATGATGCAGTTCCGGCTCGAGGATCCGATGGTGTCCCTGTTCCATAATGAGGCGATCGTGCGCGACGGAGAGATCGTCGGGCCGGTGACCTCTGCCAATTATGGCCATGCTTTGGGCGGTGCGATCGGTATGGGCTATGTGCCCTGCAAGGGCGAAAGCGAGGCGGAGCTGCTGGGCTCGGCCTATGAGATCGAAGTCGCCGGGGTGCGGCATAGAGCGGTGGCGAGCCTTTCGCCGATGTATGATCCGAAGTCGGAGCGGATCCGGATGTGACCGCCCGGGGAACGGGGGGCTGTCTGCCCCCCGCGCCTTCGGCTCCCCCCGAGGATATATGAGGACAGAAAATGAAGCTGGCGGCCCGACATCAGGCTTTTGAGGCATTGCACCTTTCGGGGTGTTTTGTGATTCCGAACCCCTGGGACCGGGGATCGGCGCGGATGATGGCGGCTTTGGGGGCACAGGCGCTGGCGACGTCGTCGGCGGCGCATGCTTTCACGCTCGGGCGGCCGGATATGGGGGGCGTCAGCCGGGATGAGGCGCTGGCCCATGCGGCGGATCTGATCGCGGCCACCGATCTGCCGGTTTCGGGCGATTTCGAGAACGGTTTCGGCGATGCGCCGGAGGTGGTGGCCGAAACCGTGCGGCTGGCGGCAGAGGTCGGGCTTTCGGGGATATCGGTTGAGGACACCCGGATGGTTGCGGGCAGCCCGGCCTATGAGTTCGGGCTTGCAGTGGAGCGGGTGCGGGCAGGGGTTGCCGCATCCCGCGCCCTTGGCCGGCCTTTCGTGTTCTGCGCCCGCGCCGACGGGGTGATGAACGGGGCCTATGATCTGGCCGAGGGGATCCGCCGTTTGCAGGCCTTTGAGCTGGCCGGCGCGGATCTTTTATATTTGCCGGTGCCACCGGGGCGGGCAGAGCTCGCGCAGGTTCTGGCCGCGGTCAGGGCGCCGGTCAATGCGCTGGCGGCGGGACCGTTGAAGGCGATGACGGTGACAGAGCTTGCCGCCATGGGGGTGCGGCGGATCTCGACCGGCAGCCAGATCGCGCGGCTGACCCATGCCGCGATCCGGGACGCGACGGCTGCGATGCTGGGTGAGGGAAGCTTCGCGCCGCTCAGTGCCACGGCCCCGGGGGATGAGATCGACGCGCTGCTTCTGCGAGGCGCGTCGCAGGAATGAAATCGGCCCCGCGCCGGCCGATGGCCCGGGGCAGGCCTGTTGCTGCACCTATATCAGTTCACGCAGTGGGCTCAGAAGCATGGATCATGAATGGGGGGCGACTGGCTCGGATGCCGGTCGCCGTCTGAGGCGGGCGGGTATACCGGCGGTACGCGTGTCGGCACGGGCAGCGCATGTGTCAGAAGATATGCGCCCGATAAGGCCTGGGATGAACCGGGGGCAAAACAGGCCTCTGACGGATGCCGGGCTGGAGATGGTCTACCAGTCCGCGCCAGAGGTTATCGGCCTGTCAAATGCGCCGGAGTCGCGCGCCGCAATCCTGACCGGGGCCGGGGTGATCCCGGGCAGTGACCGGCGCATCCGTTTCTCGCGCGCGCTGTTCGGGGCTACGCTGGCAGGGGCGGCGCGCAACGTCACTCTTCTGGCACGCGATGCGAAACATGACCTGCTGCTCTCGGGGAGCAATGTGTACTTCGGTACAGCTGCTGCTGCGGTGGATGTCGTCGCTTCTGTGACGCCGGATTACCCCGATTCCACCGCCCACGTATCTTTCTGATGCGGCGCGGCTGATGGGTAACATCGACAATATCCTGGCCGAGCTTTCCGGGCTGAAAATGTATTATGAAACGGTGGGGATGCGAGCCTTCCCTCTGGGCATTTGTCTCCTAAACCTGCTGTCGGGCGATGACACTCCGGACCGGATCATGCGGCTTGAGAACAGCATTGATGTGACTCCGGACAGCAACTCGATTAAGGTGATGAAAGAGGCCTGGGTGGGCGGGCCAGGGCATTATCTGGGCCCCGATCAGGCATTGCGGCTGATGCAGACCGAATATGTCTGTCCGAAAACCGGCAACCGGATATGCCCGAAGGAATGGAGCGTGGTTGGCAGGCCGGCGCTGCTCGACCGGGCGATGGCGAGGCAGAACGGGATCCGTGCCAAAGCCGGCGGCGGGATTGATCCGCAGATCGACGCCCCCCTGCGGGTGCGGCTCAATATGGCGTTCCGCTGAGCTTGCGCGAGGGGGTAATCCACCGCAAGCTGCGCCAAAAGGTGGCGCTGCCAAGGCACCGCCGTTGCAATGACAGGAGGATGATATGGCGATCTCAAAGCATCTGGGGCAATTCTATATCAATGGCGGCTGGGTTGATCCGCTGCCCGGGGCCACGAAAGCCGGGGTCGAGAACCCGGCAACCGAGGAAATCGTCGGCGAGATCGCGCTTGGCACCGAGGCGGATGCAGATCGGGCGATTCTGGCGGCGCGGGCGGCGTTTGATGCCTGGACGGTGGTGCCGGTGGCCGAGCGCATCGCGCTCGTGAAAAAGATCCTCGAGGTCTATAATGCGCGCTATGAGGACTTTGCCCAGGCGATGTCGACCGAGATGGGCGCGCCGATTGAATGGGCGCGCGGCGCGCAGGCCTGGGCGGGGCAGGTTCATATCGAATCGACCATCAAAGCCGCCGAAGAGATGGTCTGGGAATATATGCGCGGCGATACCCGCATCGTGATGGAGGGGATCGGCGTCTGCGCCCTGATCACGCCCTGGAACTGGCCGATGAACCAGATTGCCTGCAAGGTGGCGCCGGCGCTGATCGCAGGCTGCACCATGGTGCTGAAACCGTCGGAAATCGCGCCGCTTTCGGGGCTTTTATTCGCGGAAGTCTGCCATGAGGCCGGGGTGCCGGCGGGGGTCTTCAACCTGGTGAATGGCGTGGGGCCGGTCGTGGGCGCGCGGATGTCCTCGCATCCCGAGGTGGATATGGTGAGCTTCACCGGATCGACCCGGGCGGGCACCGCGATTGCCGCCGCTGCGGCGCCGACGGTCAAACGTGTCGCGCAGGAACTCGGTGGCAAAAGTCCGAATATCATCCTGCCTTCGGCCGATATCCATGAGGCGGTGAAGGCGGGCGTTGCGGGCTGTTTCGCCAATACCGGGCAAAGCTGCGATGCGCCGACGCGGATGTTCGTGCCGCGCGCCGCGACAGCAGCTGCCTATGCCGCCGCGAAAGAGGCCGCTGACGAAGTGGTGATCGGGGCGACGACCGATGCTGCGACCACGATGGGGCCGCTGATCTCGAAACTGCAATATGACAAGGTGCAGCGCCTGATCCAGGCCGGCATCGACGAGGGCGCGACGCTGATCAGCGGTGGGACCGGGCGGCCTCAGGGTGTCAATCGCGGCTGGTATGTACAGCCGACCATCTTCGGCGATGTCACCAATGAGATGACCATCTCGCGCGAAGAGATCTTCGGGCCGGTGCTGGCGATCCTGCCCTATGACAGTATCGACGATGCGGTCCGGATGGCGAATGACACGCCCTATGGCCTTGCCGCCTATATCGCCGGCCCCGTTGAAGAGGCCAAACCTATCGCGCGACGGCTGCGGGCCGGGACGGTGAACCTCAACTACCCGGACTGGGACACATTCGCGCCCTTCGGGGGCTATAAGCAATCCGGTAACGGGCGCGAATATGCCGATTGGGGCATCCATGATTTCTGTGAAATCAAGGGCGTGGTCGGCTGGGGCGCCTGAACGAGGCGTTGAACCCGCCCCCGGGAGAAACTCTTCCGGGGGCGCATAGCAGATGTGCAGCGGACAACCCTTGAATGTCCCGGGGCAGCGGGGTTGACTGGTCTGGCGGGGGGCGTTTCCCCCGCCTTTTATCATCCGGAGGAGCGGCCATGCGCTATGGCTATGTTGGTCTGGGCAATCTCGGCGGGCACCTGGCGGCAAGCCTGCTCAGGGCGGGGTTCGATGTCACGGTCTGGGATCGCGATCCGGCAGCCGTTGACCGGCTTTGCGGCAAAGGCGGCGACCGTGTCGGATCGCTTGAGGATCTCGCGCAACAGGTTGACCATGTTTTCACCTGTCTGCCCTCGCCCCAGGCCTCGGAAACCGTGCTGGCGCAGATGCTGCCTTTCATGAAGCCCGGATCGAGCTGGATCGAGAATTCAACGCTCGGGCGCGATGATGTGCTGCGGCTTGCGGGGCTTGCGCGCAGTGCGGGCGTGCGGATGATGGAGGCGCCGGTGACCGGCGGGGTCCATCTGGCCGCGAAAGGCGAGATCACCGTGCTGGCAGGCGGTGACCGCGATCTTTACGATCTGCATTTCCCGGCGCTTGAGGTGATCGGCGGCAAGATTTTCCATATGGGGCCGCTTGGCTCTGCGGCGGTGATCAAGGTGATCACCAATATGCTGGCCTTCATCCATCTCGTCGCCGATGGCGAGGCATTGATGCTCGCGAAACGCGGCGGGCTTGACCTGAAAACCGCCTGGGAAGCGATCGCGGCCTCATCGGGCAGCTCTTTCGTGCATGAGACCGAGGGCCAGCTGATCCTGAATGGCAGTTACGATGTCGGCTTCTCGATGGACCTGGCGCTGAAGGATCTGGGCTTTGCCATCGGATTTGGCCGCGAATTCGGCGTGCCGCTGGATCTGGCCTCGCAGGTCAACCAGACCTTCCTGCGCGGGCGTGCGGCCTTTGGTGGCCAGGCGCAATCGACCCAGATCGTGAAACTTCTGGAAGAACTGCTTGCCACGGATTTACGCGCCGAAGGTTTTCCGGACCGGCTGGAATGAGCGGCGGGCAAAGCCGGCATTTGCCAGAGCCCAATCCGGTGCTAGACATGGCATTGCGTGGCCGTTAGAAGGCTGGCATCGTATCGTTAGCGCTAACGGTCCTGCGAAGCCGTGATGGCAGCCGCACCGGGCCGTGATCAGAAAAGACAGGGATTCCATGGCTTCGCGCGTCATTCCGGTCGAGATTTTCGATCTTGTGATCTTCGGTGGTACGGGTGACCTTGCCCGCCGGAAGATCCTTCCTGGCCTTTATCTGCGCTGGCTGGCGGGGCAGATCCTGCCCGAGGCCCGCGTGATCGGTGCCGCGCGCGCCGATCTGACCGAGGCGGAGTTTCGCGATTTCGTCGCCGGCGCCATTGCCGAATTCGTCCCCGAAGCGAAACGCGACGAGGCGGCGATCAGGGGGTTTCTGGACCGGCTTGGCTATGTCGCGATCGATGCGACGGGCGAACGCGGCTGGAAGGATCTCAAGGCGCTGATCCGCCCCGATGTGGTTCAGGCCTTCTATTTCTCGGTGGCGCCCTCGCTCTTTGGCGCGATTGCCGAACGGCTGACCAGCAACGATATCGCGGGCCCCGATGCGCGGATCGTGGTGGAAAAACCCTTCGGCCGCGATCTGGCCTCGGCCAAAGCGCTGAACGCGGCGCTGGCCCGGCATTTCGAGGAACGCCAGATCTACCGGATCGACCATTATCTCGGCAAGGAAACCGTGCAGAATCTGATGGCGGTGCGCTTTGCCAATATCCTGTTCGAACCTCTGTGGAAGTCGGAATATGTCGACCATGTGCAGATCACGGTGGCGGAAACCGTCAGCGTGGACGGGCGCGGTGCCTATTACGACACATCCGGGGCGATGCGCGATATGGTGCAAAACCATATCATGCAGCTTCTGTGCCTGATCGCGATGGAGCCGCCCTATCATTTCGACCCCGATGCCGTGCGCGATGAAAAGCTCAAGGTGATCCGGGCGCTCGATCCCGTGCGCCCCGAAGATATCGTGCGCGGCCAGTATCTCGCCGGTGGCGGCGAGGCGGGCTATCTCGAACATGCCGAAAATCCGGCCTCCCGCACCGAAAGCTATATCGCGCTGAAGGTGAATATCTCGAACTGGCGCTGGAAGGGCACGCCCTTCTATCTGCGCACCGGCAAGCGGTTGCGCTCGCGCGAAAGCGAGATTGCGATCACCTTCAAGGAACCACCCCATTCGATTTTCGACGATCACGCCGGCTGGCGCGACAATGTGCTGGTGATCCGGCTGCAACCCGATGAGGGGATGAACCTCAAGGTGATGATCAAAGAGCCGGGGCCGGGTGGCATGCGCCTGACCCAGGTGCCGCTGGATATGTCTTTCGCCGAGGCGCTGAAAGACAGCCTGGAAGACGTGCCTGACGCCTATGAACGGCTGATCATGGATGTGATCCGTGGCAATCAGACTCTCTTCATGCGCGGCGATGAGGTCGAGGCGGCCTGGGCCTGGACCGACCCGATCATCCAGGACTGGGAGGCGCGCGGCGACCGGCCCCAGACCTATGATCCCGGCACCTCTGGTCCTGAGGATGCGCTGATGCTGATGCATCGGGACGGGCGGCGCTGGCGGGGGATGGGGGCATGAATTTCAACACCTATCCCGACCGCGATTTCCTGCATCTGCAACTCGCGGACCGCATTGCCTCGCAGCTTGGGGAATTCATCCGGCGCGATGGGCGCGCGACCTTTTCGGTGCCGGGCGGCACCACGCCGGGGCCGGTCTTTGACATCCTCTCGGGCGTCGATCTCGACTGGGGGCTGATCTCGGTCGTGCTGAATGACGAACGCTGGGTGCCGGAACATTCCGACCGCTCGAATACAAGGCTCCTGCGCGAGCGCCTGCTTCAGGGCCGCGCCGCCAATGCGAAACTGATCCCGCTTTACACCGCGACCGACACGCCGGAAGAGGGCATCCCCGCGCTGGAGGCCGGCCTCGCGCCGGCATTGCCGATCTCGGTGCTGCTTCTGGGCATGGGGGGCGATATGCATACCGCATCACTCTTCCCCGGTGCCGACCGTCTGGCAGAGGCTCTGGCCCCGGATGCGCCCTTGCTGATGCCGATGCGTTCGGATGCGGCGGTAGAACCCCGCGTGACCCTGACCGCGCCGGTCCTGCGCGCAGCCATGCATATCCATGTGCTGATCACCGGCGCGGCAAAGCGGGAAGCGATTGAAAAGGCGGCAGGACTGCCCGCAACCGAGGCGCCGATCCGGGCTGTTCTGGATCATGCCGAGGTGCATTGGGCCGAATGACGCAAAAGACCGGAAGGGCAGAAAATGGATAAGTGGCAGGCGCTGAAAGCGCATCATGCGAAAGTGGCAGAGCGCCGGATCCTCTCGTTGTTCAATGCGGATCCGGCGCGGGCGGCGGGCTTTTCTGCGAAGGCCGACGGGCTTTTGTTCGACTGGTCAAAGACCAATATCGACATTGAGGGCCGCGATCTTCTGCTGGCGCTGGCCACGGCGTCGGGGGTCGCGGACAAGCGCGCCGCGATGTTTTCCGGCAAGAAGATCAATGAGACCGAGGGCAGGGCGGTGCTGCATGTCGCCTTGCGTGCGGGCGAAGAGCACCGCATTCTGGTCGATGGCCAGGATGTGATCCCCGACATCACCGCGACCCGCAGGCGCATGGCGGCTTACGCGGAACAGGTCCGGTCGGGCGCATATCAGGGGCAGGGCGGCAGGATTACCGATGTCGTCAATATCGGCATCGGCGGCTCGGATCTTGGCCCGGCCATGGCGGCTCTGGCGCTGGCGCCCTATGCCGACGGGCCGCGCGCGCATTTCGTCTCGAATGTGGACGGCGCCCATATCCATGACACCCTGTCCGGGCTGAACCCGGAAACGACCCTGGTGATCGTCGCCTCCAAGACCTTTACCACCATCGAGACCATGACCAATGCGGATACTGCAAAGGCCTGGATGGGCCGCGTGGTCAAAGACCCGGCCGCGCAATTTGCCGCCGTTTCGACCGCTGGTGACAAAACCGCCGCTTATGGCATCGCACCTGAACGGGTGTTCGGTTTCGAGGACTGGGTCGGCGGGCGCTATTCGATGTGGGGGCCGATTGGCCTCGCATTGATGCTGGCGATCGGGCCTGAGGATTTCGACCGGTTCCTCGCCGGCGGCCGCGCGATGGACACGCATTTCCTTGAGGCGCCCTTCGCGCGGAACCTGCCGGTGCTCTTGGCGCTGGTGGGCATCTGGCATAACCAGCTTTGCGATTACGCCACCCGCGCCGTGCTGCCCTATGAACAGCGCCTGTCGCGGCTGCCGGCCTATCTCCAGCAGCTCGAGATGGAATCAAACGGCAAATCGGTGGCGCTGGATGGCGCCTCGCTCACCATCAATTCCGGCCCGGTGGTCTGGGGCGAGCCCGGCACCAATGGCCAGCACGCCTTTTACCAGCTGATCCACCAGGGCACCCGGGTGATCCCCTGCGAATTCCTCGTCGGCCGCCAGGGGCATGAACCCGATCTCGCGCATCAGCACCTCCTGCTGGTCGCCAATTGCCTTGCGCAATCCGAGGCGCTGCTGCGCGGCCGCTCGCTCGACGAGGCCCGCGCCATCATGGCGAAAAAGGGCCTCACCGGCGACGAACTGGAACGCCAGGCCCGCCACCGCGTCTTCCCCGGCAATCGCCCGACGACAACGCTCGCCTATGACCTGCTGACGCCCTTCGTCCTCGGCCAGATCATCGCGCTCTATGAGCACCGGGTCTTTGTCGAAGGCGTGATCCTCGGGATCAATTCCTATGACCAATGGGGGGTTGAGCTCGGCAAGGAACTGGCGCTCGCGCTGCAACCGGTGCTCGAAGGCAAAGAGGGCACCGAAAGCAAAGACGGCTCCACCGCACAGCTGGTGGCCTTTCTCAAAGCCTGATCATTTTCTGTCCCGAAATATCCTCGGGGGGTGAAGGGGGGCAGACAGCCCCCCTTCTTCTTTCGCTCACTTCAGCGCAGCGGTCACGATGACCTCGACGCGGTAATCCGGCGTCGCCAGCTTCGCCTCGCCGGTGGCGCGCGCCGGGGTATTGCCCTGCGGCACCCAGGTGTCCCAGACCGAATTCATCTCGGCGAAATCCGCCATATCGGCGAGCCAGATCTGGGTCGACAGGATGCGGGTCTTGTCGGTGCCGGCAGCCGCAAGGATCCGGTCCACTTCTGCAAGGCAGGTGCGGGTCTGATCCGCAACCGAGTCGCCGGGGTTCCCGACCTGACCCGCAAGCCAGATGATGCCATTGTAAGACACGCCCTCGGACATACGCGCGCCCACGCCATAGCGATTGATTTCCGAACTCATCTTGCACTCCCTGCTTTGGTCGGTTCCCTGCAAGGAATAGCGGTGCGGCGCGGGGAAGAAAAGCGCTCCTCAGGCGAATGCGGCGCGGCGCTTTAGTGCCGCCCGATCCGGGAGGGGCGGCTAAGGCGTGCGGCGGCACAGAAAGCTGTCGCCGCTGACCGGGGAAAACCAGGTCATGGTGCCATCGGGGTTCATCGCCAGCGAGAGCTGGTAATTATCCTCGAAAGTCAGGGTGAATGTATCGCCTTCGGGGGCGATATCGACGATGGGCATCGGCGCTTCACCGCTGTCATAATCGCTGCCGGTAAAGGTGAAAGTCCCGACCTCGCAATCCCAGACCCCTTCGAAAGGCCAGGGCGTGGCGGCAACCGATGATCCGGCTGTGATCACTGCGAGTGCCCAGAAGAGCGCCGCCCCGCCCAAAAGGCCCAGGATGCCAGAGCGGTAAGGCGAAGGGTCGCGGCAGTCACCTGAACCATCAAAGCCGGGATCAGGAATGCCAAAGCTGCAACCCTGGAGGCGGGTCGCCACCCAGGCCCCGGATCTCGCCCCGGATTGCCTCACTTGCCTCATCGCGCTCCACTTTCCCGCTGTCAGGGGCTGTAAATGTAAATCCGGCGCTCCCCCGGAGTAAAGGGGGCGCAATGTGTCAGATCTGGCGCTGCAGGTGTCACCCCGGTCAAGCCTGCCGCCGCCTCGCGCCATGGCACCGGCACCCGATTGCCGATCGCCCGCTTCGATCGGGCAAGAGATCGCCGGGCCTGGCCAGGTGCGTCCGCTCCGGTGCGTCCGCTCACGGGCTGAGCTCAGGGGCTGATCAGTGTGACGCCGGGCATGTTGCGGATCAGTTCGATATCTTCGAGATAGGTCCGGGTCAGCCGGTCAACGGTTTCCTGCGTCCAGCCGGGCAGGGCGAATTCCATGGTGATCCGCTCCGCCATCGCGAATTTGTCGAGAAAGGCCGAAACCACCCGGCGGCGCTGGCTGACCGAAGCCGGCGGGTGGCTTGCAAGGTAATTGCGCAGCCGCGTCAGACCGTCCCCGGCCATGATCAGCGACAAAAGCTCGTCAGTCTCCTCCAGCCGGGTGTCATCGCTGTAGCCGCCCACCGCCTGCAACACCTCCGGCCAGATCAGCGGCGTGTCTTCGTCGCACCAGATCGTCAGCGGCGCCCCGGAGTTTTCGGCCGTAATCTGGCTGACCACATCCGACCAGCGCAGCTGGCTGATATCGGTGCCCTCGATGAATTCCTCATAGCTGCGGCTGTTCCTTTGCTTCTCATAAAGCGCCGGCAGCCAGGTGGCGGGATTGCGGATCGCAAGAAAGAATTCGGCCTCGATATGGGGGAAGATCTGGGTAAAGGCCCGGATGCGTTCCCCGGCAAAACCATAGAGCCGGCCCCGCAGCGCCCATTGCGGAAAGGCAAGGAAACTGTCCCAGCTGAGGATCAGTCGCCCGGCGGTGTCATCATCCATGATCTGTTCGATCACCAGCGCCTGGGTCTCGACACTGGCCGGTGCGCCGCGCAGCTGGACCGCCGTATCGCGCAGGAGCCGCCGGTAGCGGGTCGGAGCCGGCACATGGATCCCCTGTTCTGCCAGAACCGACCGATTCTTCAGCAGGCAACGGATAAGCCGCTCCTCATCGGTGCAATGCGCACCCAGGTGGTAGACAATGCGCATGATTCGGATCGGGGCTCCCGCTGCCATCCTCGCCGCCCGCGCCAGTCGGACAGCCTGCTTTCTTCCCATATACAGCACGATAGCCTGTGGCAAATGCGTTTGTCTTAAGGCGTTTGTGAGAAGTTGCGGGAATGAGGGCCGGGGCCGGGCTTGGCCGATCCATCACCACATGCACCGCCAGCCAAAGCCCAAAACCCGGCCCGGACAGCCGGTACCGGGGCGCGCGCCACAGGCGGCCGCCACAGGGGGCTGCCACAGAGGGCCGCCACAGGGCCGACCGGGACAGCTGGCCTGGACAGCAGCAAGCCGGTCTTTGCACTGCCAGGATGCCGCCGCAGAGCGACCTGCCCGGACCGATTCTGGCCCATACCGCACCGGCGCGCCCCGCGCGGGCCGGTCCTTGCGACCAATCGGGGCTGCGGCGCCTCCGGCAAACCACTGCACGCCAGCCAGATCCGGCTTAAAGCACCGGTTCGCAGACAGCGCTCCGGCTTGCACCTGCGGGCGGGAGTTGCTACATCATCGCTCTGTGGCCCCTATAGCACAGCGGTAGTGCAGCGGTTTTGTAAACCGAAGGTCGGGAGTTCAAATCTCTCTGGGGGCACCATTTCACAATCCCTGACTGAAACATGGTGTAAAACCCTGAACCGACGGATCGCGTTCCGGGTCATGGCAGGTTCCGCCTTTCTCACCGGCGCTTAGGCCACTGCCTTTGCGGGGGCCTGAACCGGCAGGCTGGTGGCATTGCTGGCTTGCGGCTCGGGCGACGCGCCATCTCAATGGCTTCGCCCATCTCTGGCTTACCCTTTTGTACGGTCGACATTTCCGGCGCCTGTATTGGCAGAAGATCCGGCAGATCAGCCTGGCCCCTGGGGTTCCCGACGGGGTCGGAGACCTCTGCGATGTTCGGCAGGGCGGCATGTCAAAATCGGCATCGGTCCTCCCGGGATTGCGGCCAGTGGCGCGCCCACGGCCAGGTGGGCTAAATTAGGTGAGCGCCGGAATTCCGCTTTTCCCCGGCGGACTTGTCCCGCGCCTTCCGTGCTGGCTGTGCCGCAGTGGGGAAGCCGTGCGCTCTGGCATTGGCCGGGCGAGTGGAGGCCCTGGATCTTCGGTACGACCTGGCCTTGCGGTGGCAATCGCTCCATCATCGCCAGATAGCCGGGCCGATGCGGCGTGCCGGGCCTCGCGGTTCTTGGCCGGCTTTTTGCAGGGCTCTGGCGTTCTTGCGACGGGGGAGGATGGCAATAGCACCACCAGGGGCAATGACTTCATGGCATTTGCGGGCCTCGCAGGCACCATCAACGGCGCTGTCCCAGGCAGCGCGGATTTCGGGGGATTTCCGGGGATTTACTGCGGTGTCTTTGCAGATCCTGTGCCGGAGCCGGCGCCTGGAGCCGCCAGACGTGCGGCCATTCCACGCCCCTCCGCCTTCTGCCCTGATCCTTCCTCACCGGCTCGCCCGATCCGGTGGTGCGCGCCATCCCGATGTCGTCGCGAAGAAGGGAGAGGCCGCCCGATCCAGGAGAGGGGACGCGGCGCAGCGGCGGCGCAAGTGCCTGCATGGCTGCGCCACCCAGGGCGCCTGGGATCTGCGCCTGCCGGCAGGGTAGTCAGCGGCGCTTACCACCTGGACGCGCGGTTTTGTTGCCGCGCGGGCCGGTCAGAACCGGGGTATTCGAGAGGTTCTCTTCATGCAGCTTGCGCCAGCGATCCAGGCGGGCAGGGTCGAGCCTTCCGGCCTTGACGGCGGCCAGCACCGCGCAGCCCGGCTCATGGCCGTGGGTGCAGTCGCGAAAGCGGCATTCGGGGGTGAGTTCTGCGATTTCGGCAAACAGCTGATCCAGCCCGGTGGACAGATCGCTGACATAGAGCGACCGGATGCCGGGCGTATCGATCACCATCGCCCCGCCGGCAATCGCATGCAGCGAGCGCGAGGTCGTGGTGTGGCGCCCCTTTGCGTCATCCTCGCGGATGCTGCCCGTCAGCTGCGCATCCTCGCCGGTTTTTTCCGCAAGCGTATTCAGCAAGGACGACTTTCCCACCCCTGACGAACCGACTAGGGCCACCGTCTGACCGGCGCCAAGCCATGGCGCCAGCACCCGGGCCGCATCAGGCGATGTGGCATCCAGCCAGACCGCCTGCACTCCGCGCTGCAATGCGACAGCCTGATCGCGAAACGCGCCCGGATCCGCGATCTGATCGGCCTTGGACAGCACGATAACCGGCGTGGTTCCGGCCTCATTGGCGACGGCGAGATAGCGTTCCAGCCGCGCCGGGCTGAAATCATCATTGCAGGAGGTGACGATGAACAGCGTATCGACATTCGCGGCGATCAGCTGTGGCGCCCCGCCGCCATCGCTGCGCCTTTGCAGCAGGGTCTGCCGGTCGAGCCTGCGCACCAGCATCCTGGTTCCGGCCTCTGTCAGGATCCAGTCGCCCACTGCATAATCTGCGGTATTGGCGCGGGGCGGCAGGACAAGCCGGACCGGGCCTGCGACAGATTGCGCCGTCATCCTGGCGCGGTGGACGCTCGCCACTCGCACCGGCACCAGCCCTGCCTCCTCCTCGCCGAGCTGATCAGCAAAGAAGGCGGACCAGCCCAGAGCAGCCAATGCCGGATCGCTCAGAGCAGGGCCACTCAGGGCTGGGCCGATTTGGGCGGGCGGGATCTGATCGGAGACATGTTTCACACCTGCCTGCATGTCTGTCGCCCGGGACCAATGCAAGCCTGGCGTTGCAGAGCCGGCATGTTTTTTCCACCCGACCCGGCTCTGTCGGGTGTTTGCAGCACTTCGCCTGATCAGACGAGCCCACATGCCGGTGCGCCGCAGTCCGGGTGGACGCGGACCGCCTGAACGCGCTACACAGGCGTCTCGCGATGACATGGGGGTAGAGATCATGCTTTGGGATATCCGGGCACTTATGAAACCTGCCCTTTCGGTGATCGACCTGATCCCGAACATTCATCGCACGCCGGCACTGGCGATGCTGCGAAGGGCGGTGCTTGACGGGCGGCCCCTGTCAACGCGTCTCTCTGCGGATGACAAAGAGCTGGCCTTTCTCGATGCCCATGTTGCGATGACTTCGCCTGTCGGGGCAAAGGTTCTGAAAGCGCTTTATACCGGTGGCCATCTCAGGCTGAAGAAACCTGCGCAGAAATCGCTTCCGGCGCTGGACGCCTATATCGCGACCGAGGCCGCCTTTCGCACCGAGGTCGCGCGGATCATCGCCAGTGAAGATGCGAAACGGGATCGGCTGGCCGAGATCATCGCCAATCCGGATTGCGCGGATGAAAGCGAGCTGAATCCCTGGCTGATCGACCGCGTTATCTCGGCACATCTTGGGCATGGTGCAACCGGTGCCATGCTGATCGCCGGGCTGACCTGTGAGCGGGCGGAGCGCCTGTCCGCCAGTCCCGGGGACAGCCCGCATCGCGCCGCATCCGACATGATGTGCTGGTGGTTCGATCATGCGGGACAGCGACAGGGCGATGCCGGGCCTGGTCTTGCCGATAATCCGGAAGCCACTGGCTGACGCGGCGGGGCACAATCGGCTGACGTCTGGAATTGGCTGAGGCGGAGCTGTGCCGGGCCTGTGGCCGCAGCCCTATCCGTCTGGCCCTGGCAGGGCGCGAGGCCCTGGCCGGTGTTTCCCTCACGCGGGGACGCGCATGATCAGGGTGGAGTTCATCGGCGGCAGTTTTGCCATCTGGCTGCCGAGCATTTCGCGCCGCAGTCCGAGATGATCACGCGCAGGTCGCGGGCGGGTCTGCAGAGCGACCAGACTTTGCGCCGCATCAGCCACGCGGCTGGCGGTCACCGCTGTGTCGCCCCTTGCTCTGCGGCACTCCGGCAAATGTTCCGGCAGGACCTGGCAGGCTGAGGGCCAGACGCTCCTGCCGCAGGTGAGGGCGCAAAGCCCGAATCTGGTGTTCACCAGCCCTGACATGGGCGACCCTGAGAATGTCGCGCTGACCAATGGTCTGCAAACCCTGATCGAGCCTGTCAGGGGCATCGCACCGGTGCTTTCCGCCATCCGGTGCTCTTGTAACCAGCGCTCGCCAAACGCGCCGCAGCTCTTTGCTTCCCTGATACGGCGCTTTTCGCGCTGCTTCTCTTGAGCGGGCGACCGCCCTTCCAGAAAGGCACGCTGCGCATCGATCAGCTTCTCCCGCGCAAGCGCCAGAGATAGGTCGACCGCCCCATTTTCGCGGAGGTCCTTCATCCGGTCGCCGTAACGGAACATGGCCGATCCCGATGGCTGCACCACGACGTAAATACCGGCAAGGTTAGTAAATTTTAAGATTTACCCTTTGGTTTCATGGCTTTGGTGCCCATGTCGGTCAGCATTGGACCCTCCGAAATCGTTCAGAAAACGCGAGAGAGCCATAGAATATGCACCAGGGCAAAATCGACCTCTCTGCGCATAAAATTTCCATTTATTTTCAATGAATTAAGTCTGAATAAATACCGCCACAGGCTTTCTGAGCCGTGACGGTATCTGTATTCTGCCGATGCGACAAGCGTCGCCATACGGTCAATCCGGAGGCTTGCTCCGCTATGGACGGCGATAGATCTCTGTCATTTTATTTCGTTACTTCAATCGGTTATAAAGAGACTTGGCGCATGGTCGGCGGTGTTCGGATGGGTCAAAATCATTCCCACTCTATTGTCGTTAAGCAGCATAACATACTGTTTTCATTGTGAAAATAATAAATCTCATTGCGAAATACCGCTTGTAATACCGTCAAAAATCTACGGTGTTGATTTCGCAGGGAAATTTTTGGCGAAAAAACCTTCGACCTTTCGGCATCTATTGGTGGAGTGATCGGCGAAGCAGCCCCTTAACCGCCGCGCCCGACGCAAACAACTTCTCAAAATACCACTGTCACGACGATGATAACTTTATCTAGTGTCGACGAACAGGAGTTCTCCAATCGGTGGGATATAGACGGCGTTGAGCGATATCAAAAGTTTCATGGCGAGCGACGCCGGGGCATCAGCCCGGTACACGCAACGGCGCAAGCGGCGCGTCCGCATCAGTATCGACGACATCGAGCCCCAATCGAAGAAGATGTCGGCCGTGGATCGCACCGCCTTTCAGGCGGCGGTCGCCGAACAGCTTACCTCCGTCAAGCGCAGCACGTTTAGAGGAGACGTTGCGCTCAAGCTCGATCTCGCCACTGCCAGTAAATCTCCGCCGCACGCGCATACGATCGCCAAGAACCTTCTTGGACCTGTCCCGGTTCTGTTCCGGTCTTCTGAGAGCGATGCTCTCTTCAAA
>NZ_JAEFCF010000033.1 GCF_016405985.1 Paracoccus sp. IB05 | reverse complement strand
AATATTGCGGCCATTTCACACAATGGGAAAAACAAAATACTCTCGATATCTGAGGTCGGATAAGTGAAAGAAACGCCGCCCGGAATGATCTCCGGGCGGCGTTTTCTGTTGCAAATCGGTCAGTTCAATGCGGCTTGCCTGGTCTCGGCATCTATCGTCCAGGCCAGCAGCGCCGCCAGGGCCAGGAGGCCCGAGAACAGCCCGATCGCCATAGCCGTGTCCTGGATGAAGAGATGCACCAGAACCGAAGGCGCCAGCAACCCGCCCAGCCGCGCCATCGCCCCGGCCGCCCCCATGCCGGTCGCACGGCTTGCGGTCGGATAAAGCTCGGGCGTGAAGGCATAAAGCGCGCCCCAGGTGCCCAAAAGCGCAAAACTCATCACCATCAGCGCGGTCGCGATCAGCACTGGCCCGGTCGAGAGGGTGAACAAAAGGCAGGCCGCCGCGCTCAGGATCAGGAATCCGATCAGCGTCTTGCGCCGCCCCCAGGCCTCAACCCCCCAGGCCGCCAGCGCATAGCCGGGGATCTGCGCCAGGGCCAGCACGACGAGGAAGCCATAGCCGCGGACAAAGCCGAAGCCCTCATTCGCCAGCCGTGCCGGCATCCAGGTGAAGACCCCGTAATAGCTCATCGAGACAAGGAACCAGACCGCCAGCATCGGGATGGTGCGCCGGATCAGCGCCGGCGAGAAGATCCCGGTCGCACCCGAGGCCCGGGGCAGCTCTATCCGCGCGGTGCCAGTCCCGGTTTTTCCGTTCATGACAAGCATTTGATCTAGAACGGTTTTTGCCTCGACCTCGCGCCCTTCGCGCAGAAGGTGCAACGGGCTTTCCGGGATCCAGAAGCGCAGGAAGATGCCGATCACCGCCGGCACGCCGGTCACGAAAAAGATCACGCGCCAGGTCTCGATCCCGCCCCAGCTGCTCGCCGCCCAGGCGGTCAGCGCCACGATCACGGTTCCCACCGCCCAGAAGCCTTCCAGCATCACCAGCCAGCGGCCACGGCGTGACGGCGGCAGAAATTCGGCCATCATCGCGTAATCCACCGGCAGCGTGCCGCCAACCGCGAGGCCGGTCAGGAAACGCAGGACCAGCAGCGTGGTGAAATCCGGGGCAAAGGCCGAGGCGATGCCGAAGACCGCATCCATCGCCACCGTGATCAGGAGGATCCTGCGGCGCCCGAAGCGATCCGCGAGCCGCCCGAAAACCGAGGCGCCCACCAGCATGCCCAGAAAGAACAGCGTGCCGGTCTGCAGGGCCTGCGGTACTTCCATCCCGAAACTGGCCGCGATGGAGGCGACGGTGAAGCCGACGGCCAGCACCTGCATCGCATCCGCCGTCCAGACGAGGCCAAAGACTCCCAGAAGCCGGCGCTGGAACCTGCCGGTCCCCGCCCGCTCCAGCACTGTGTCGACTGCAATAGCGGTCATCGTCATCCCTTCCCTGTCCCCCATTTTCCGGGGTGTCTGATAAAATATACTCAAAATGAGCATATATAGGTGAAGGCGAAATATACTCGATGTGAGTTTATGTCAATTCCAACTTTGACTGATTTCGCGTAAGGCTCAGCCCCGGCTGACCGGCAGCCTGGTGCCGGCGAGCGCGCGTGCCTCAAGCACCGCCGGGCGATAGCGGAACAGCATGGCGGGCCGGCCACGGGATTCGGCCGTGGTCTCGCCGGTTTCCTCGATCAGGTCCTGCTGGTCGATCTGCCGGCGAAAATTCGATTTATGCAGCCTGAGGCCGATCAGCGCCTCAACCAGGCGCTGCAATTGCAGAAACGTGAAACTCTCCGGCATAAGTTCAAAGGCCACGGGGCGGTATTTGATCTTGGCCCTGAGCCGCGCGATCCCTGTTGCCAGAATGCGGCGATGATCCCCCTGCATGGCCCGCCCTGCGCCTGCCAGCCCAGCCCCGATCAGACCGCTGGCCTCGCCAACCAGCCCGGCCTCATAGAGAAGTTCATAGCGTGACAGAACCAGATCCTCGTTCCAGGCCTGACCCTCAAGGCCGAAAGCATGGGCGACGCGCTGCACGCGCCCGGGATCGCTGGCCGCCCAGAGGTTCAATGCGGCAATCAACCTGTGCCAGCCCTCGGGCAGGCCGCTGCGGTGATCCTCCCAGGGGAGATATTCATACCAGCCATGCCATTCTGGCCGCCCCGCCCCCGGCGCCGCCTGTTCGCGCACGAGACCGAGATAGGAGATCGAGATCCGCCGCAGATCCGCGTCTTCCCCCCGGTCACGGTCAGCGAAGGTGTAAAGCTGTTCCAGAAACCCCACAGGATGCCCCGTCTGGCTTTCGATCCAGTCCCTGAGCCCCGCCTGCAGGCTGCGATGTGACGAGGTGAACGGGCCCGAGGGCAGCGCCTCGCCGGCGGCAACCGTCATCACCCGGGGCGCGTCCCCGGTCACCGCGGCCAGCACCGCAATCAGGTCTGCCTGAGCCAGCCCCGTGGTCACCCTTGCCTCCGCTTTGACCTCTGCCTGACCCCGGACTAGCACGCGGGCGCAGCCTGGCCAACCGCTGCCCCGGTTGTGGAAGGCGCAAAGCTGTAACAGCCCTTTAAACCGCGCCCCGCTTACGTTAACTCAGTGTGGAAACCCCAAACCCGGCTTCCTGCCAGACCGTCACCCGGAGGAGGTGCGGCGGGAGGCTCTCAGGCGAAAGACGACAGCCAGATGCCAGCCTATCGTTCCAGAACCACCACGCATGGCCGCAATATGGCCGGGGCCCGCGGGCTCTGGCGCGCCACGGGGATGAAGGACAGCGATTTCGGCAAGCCGATTATCGCGATCGTGAATTCCTTTACCCAATTCGTGCCAGGGCACGTCCATCTGAAAGACCTCGGCCAGATGGTCGCGCGCGAGGTCGAGGCGGCGGGCGGTGTCGCGAAAGAATTCAACACCATCGCCGTCGATGACGGGATCGCGATGGGCCATGACGGGATGCTGTATTCGCTCCCCTCGCGCGAGATCATCGCGGATTCGGTTGAATATATGGTGAATGCGCATTGCGCAGATGCCATGGTCTGCATCTCAAACTGCGACAAGATCACCCCCGGCATGCTGATGGCGGCAATGCGGCTGAACATCCCGGCGATCTTCGTCTCAGGCGGGCCGATGGAGGCCGGCAAGGTGACGCTCGGCGACGGGCGCGAGGTCAAGCTTGACCTCGTTGACGCGATGGTCGCGGCGGCTGATGACAAGATGTCTGACGCCGATGTCGATGCCATTGAAAAGGCCGCCTGCCCGACCTGTGGGTCGTGTTCGGGGATGTTCACCGCCAATTCGATGAACTGCCTGGCAGAGGCGCTTGGTCTCGCATTGCCGGGCAATGGCTCGACGCTGGCGACGCATGCCTTCCGCAAGGGGCTGTTCCTGAAATCGGGGCGGATGATCGTCGAGCTGGCAAAGCGGTGGTACGAGCAGGATGACGCGAATGTGCTGCCGCGCACCATCGCCAGCCGCGCGGCCTTTGACAATGCGATGGCGCTTGATATCGCGATGGGCGGCTCGACCAATACCGTGTTGCACCTTCTGGCCATTGCCCAGGAAGGCGGCGTCGACTTCGGCATGGATGAGATCGACGCCCTGTCGCGCAAGGTCCCCTGTCTGAGCAAGGTCGCGCCGAATGTGGCGGGCGTGCATATGGAAGATGTCCACCGCGCCGGCGGCATCATGTCGCTGCTGGGCGAACTCGACCGCGCCGGGCTGATCAATCGCGACTGCCCGACGGTCCATTCCGAGACCATGGGCGAGGCGCTTGCCGCCTGGGACATCGCAGTGACGAACAACCCCGAGGCGCGGGAATTGTATCTCGCCGCCCCCGGTGGTGTGCCGACGCAGGTTGCGTTCTCGCAGAGCTCGCTCTGGCCAAGCCTGGATACCGACCGCGAGAAGGGCGTGATCCGCTCGGTCGAACATGCGTTTTCGAAAGAGGGCGGCCTTGCGGTCCTGAAGGGCAATATCGCGCTGGACGGCTGTATCGTGAAAACCGCAGGCGTGGACGAGTCGATCCTGAAATTCACCGGCCCGGCTGTGGTGTTCGAGAGCCAGGACGCGGCGGTCAAGGGCATTCTGAACAAGGGCGTCAAGGCCGGGGATGTGGTGGTGATCCGCTATGAGGGGCCGAAAGGCGGGCCGGGGATGCAGGAAATGCTCTATCCGACCTCTTACCTGAAATCGCGGGGCCTCGGCAAAGTCTGTGCGCTGATCACCGACGGGCGGTTCTCGGGCGGCACTTCGGGCCTTTCCATCGGCCATGCCAGCCCCGAAGCGGCAGCCGGCGGCACCATCGGCCTGGTCCGTGATGGCGACCTGATCGAGATCGACATCCCGAACCGCACGATCACGCTCGCGGTCCCCGAGGCGGAACTGGCTGCGCGGCGCGTCGAACAGGACCGTCTGGGCTGGAAACCGGCACAGCCAAGAAAGCGCAATGTGACCACCGCGCTCAAGGCCTATGCGGCCTTTGCGTCTTCGGCCGATAAGGGCGCGGTCCGGATCCTGCCGGAATAATCTGCGACCGGGCATGAACAAAAAAGGCGGGTGATCCTCTCACCCGCCTTTTTCTTTTTTCGCCTTATTTCGCCTGCGGCGCCTCATGGGTCTTCGCGTAATGGGCAAGGATGCCCAGCATCGCGATCCCGGCCACCGAAAAACCGATCGCCACGATCCCCGAGGACCGATAGCCCCAATGCAGCGCGAAACCGGCGGCCAGCGGCCCAAGCGCGTTTGCCGCGTTAAAGGCCGCGTGGTTCATTGCCGCCGCCATGCTTTGCGCCTTGCCCGCGACATCCATCAGCCGGGTCTGCAGCGGCACAAAAACGCCCGAGCTCAGCCCGATCAGGAAGGCGGACAGCGTCATCTGCACCCAGTCGCCCACCGCGTAAGACGCATAGGCCTGCGCCAGGATCATGAAAATCAGCAGGGACAGCGCCGCTTTCATATTTCCGAGCCGGATCGTCAGCCGGGCTGCCAGGATCGAGCCCAGCGTGATCCCCACGCCGAAGGTGGCCAACATCAGCGTAACACCCCAGCCCGGCGGGTTAGCCGTCGCAAGCATCGCCGCCGAGAGGAAGGAATAGACCGCGAAAAGCCCGCCGCAGCCGATCAGCCCCACCGCAAGTGTCAGCAGGACCGACGGGTTGAACAAAGCCCGCAGCTCATCCATCGGGCGCGCATTGGGGTCAACGCCGACCCGTGGCGCCAGTTTCAGGATCAGCACCGCTGAAATCAGCGCAAGCACGCCTGGCAGCGCAAAGCCGAACCGCCAGCCAAGGCCCTGGCCCAAAAGCGCCGCGAAAGGCACGCCGACGATATTCGCAACCGTCAGACCCAGCATGACCTGGGTGACGCCCTTTGCCCGCTGCTCGCGCGGCAGCGCATCGGCGGCAAAAAGCATCGCCACCCCAAGGAAACCACCATGCGGCAGCCCGGCAAGGAAGCGCGTCACCAGCAGCGTCGAAAAGCCCGGCAGCACCGCCGCCAGCAGGTTCAGGACGCCGTAAGCTGCGATCAGCCCGGCCAGGTAGCGCCGCCGGGGCAGTCTTGCGCCCAGAAACGAGGTCAGCGGCGCGCCCACGACCACGCCGAACGCATAGGCCGCTACGACTTTACTGGCCTCGGCCTCCGGGACACCAAGGTCTTTCGCATACCAGGGCAAGAGCCCCATCGAGGCGAATTCAGACGTGCCTATGGCAAAAGCGCCAAGCGCGAGCGCAAGGATCGCCCAGCGATAATCGGAAGAGCGGCCGGGCGCGGAAGAGCCACTGAGCGGCGGGGACATGGGGCACCTGATATGAAATGAGAAACCGGAATCTGCCGGTCAGCCTTTTGGCGTTGTTTGCGATAACGGCGGGCGGCTGTCCATGGTCCAGTCTATGCACGACTGCAGGGCAGGTTTGCAAAGGGCACAACCATGGGCAAAACGCCCGTCGATCAGGCGGGATTGTGCCGCTCAGCCGCCCCCCAGAGGACAGCCCGCGCCTCAGCTCAGCCCCGGGATCCCGCCGGTGATCCGCAGAAAGCCAAAGCCATTCCCGTCCAGCCGCACAGCGCCGGGTGTCAGGCCAAGGCCCTGGGACGGGCCAGCCTGGCTCCCCTCACCGTCAAGGCGCAGGCTGACTGCCTCCTTGCCAAGATTGAAGAGGCACAGAAGATCGCCGCGCAGGAAGGCCAGCACCGGATCGGGCGCGGTCAGGAAAGTGGTCTTGCCCGCACGCAGCCCGGCTTCGGCGCGGCGGAAGGCCAGCATCGCGCGGTAGCTTTCCAAAACCGAGCCCTGGGCACCCTCCTGCGCGGCGACATTCCTCGCCAGCTGCGGCGCCTTTACCGGCAGCCATGGCGTGCCGGTGGTAAAGCCGCCATTGGCGCTCGCATCCCAGACCATCGGCGTGCGGGTATTGTCGCGCCCGACCGGCGCCGGCCAGAAGGCAATGCCCTGCGGATCGGTCAGCTCCTCAAAGCTGAGTTCGGTATCGGTCTGGCCGAGCTCCTCGCCCTCCCACAGGCAGATCGAGCCCTCGAATGACAGCAACAGCGCGCCCGCCAGTTTCGCAAGGCTGCCCTGGTCGACCGCATAAGGCAGCCAGCGCGTCACCTGGCGCGGCACGTCATGATTGGCAAAGGCCCACATCGGCCAGCCCTGGGGCGCGCCGCTGAAGAACGCCTCGATCCGGTCGCGGAAATAGCCAGGGGTGAAACTCCGCCCGAACATCTCGAAACTATAGCACTGATGCAGACGCCCCGGCGCGGTATAGTCGCCCATCATCTGGATCGCGCGATGGGTGTCGCCGACCTCGCCCACGCTCGCCGCGCCATAGTCATCCAGCAGCGCCCGGATCCGGCTCAGCCAGGCCAGGTTCTCGGGCCGGTTCTTGTCGAACAGGTGATCCTGCATGTCATAGGGATTGTCGGGCGGATCGGCGAGATCGCGCCAGTCAGCCGGATTGTCGCGCAGCTTCCGGTCGTGGAAATAGTAATTCACCGTATCAAAGCGGAAACCGTCCACGCCGCGCTCCAGCCAGAAGCGCAGGACCGAGAGCGCCCAGTCCTGCACCTCCGGATTATGGTAGTTGAAATCGGGCTGCGATGTCAGAAAGTTATGCATATAGAACTGGCGGCGGCGGCCATCCCAGGTCCAGCCCGGCCCGCCAAAGACCGAAAGCCAGTTCGTCGGCGGCGTGCCGTCATGGTCCGGGTCCACCCAGACATACCAGTCGGCGCGCGGATTATCGCGCGAGGCGCGGCTTTCCGTGAAAAACGGGTGCTGATCTGACGAATGGCTGATCACCTGGTCGATGATGACCTTCAGCCCGAGGTCATGCGCCGTGGCGATCAGCCTGTCGAAATCGGCGAGCGTCCCAAAAACCGGGTCGATATCGATATAGTCTGACACGTCATAGCCCATATCCTTCATCGGGCTTCGAAACACCGGCGAGAGCCAGACCACATCCACCCCGAGCCCCGCCAGATATGGCAGACGCGCGGTGATACCGGGCAGGTCTCCGACCCCGTCGCCATTCGAATCCTGAAAACTGCGCGGATAGACCTGATAGGTCACCGCGCCCTTCCACCAGTCACCCACCGCTTTGCTCACACCCGCCCCCTTACTGAACTCACTGTATCCTGTAACGTTTTCAACCCCGCGCGATGAAGACCGCCGCCATAGCCTGGGTCACCGCGCGGGCAA
This sequence comes from Paracoccus sp. IB05, assembly GCF_016405985.1. GTDB lineage: Bacteria > Pseudomonadota > Alphaproteobacteria > Rhodobacterales > Rhodobacteraceae > Pseudogemmobacter. The sequence goes on along the minus strand of NZ_JAEFCF010000033.1, from coordinate 52,514 downwards.
GCCGGTCGCTAGAGCAGCCGTTCGCGGCGCTACTGGTCCGCAAGCGAGCCTTCGCCCGCTTTGCGACAGGAACAGCCAGCATCTGCGCGCATTCCGGCATTCCCGCGCCTCCATCGCAGCCTTCCGTTTGCGCTCACATTCGCGCCGCCCGGTCGCGGGGGCAAGAGGCCAGGTCTGGTTGGGATGACGCGTGCCCGGGTGGGAGCGCTTGTATGCATCACAATTCAGCATTTGACGCCATCCGGGACCCGGCGCAGGGTGCCGCCACGCCAAAAGGAATGCCCGATGTCCCAGATGACCGCCGCCACCAAAGCCCCGCTGATGACCCCCGTTCTGATCGCGGGCTCGGTCATCCTGATGATCGGCTTCGCGATCCGCGCCTCGTTTGGCGTCTTCCAGATCCCGGTGGCGACAGAGTTCCACTGGGCGCGCAGCGAATTCAGCCTGGCCATCGCGATCCAGAACCTCGCCTGGGGGATCGGCCAGCCGATCTTCGGCGCGCTGGCCGAGAAATTCGGCGACCGCAGGGCGATCATCGGCGGTGCCATACTCTATGCGCTCGGCCTTGTGCTGACGGCGATGGCCACCCAGCCCTGGCAACATCAGATGCTGGCGGTGATCATTGGCTTCGGGATCGCAGGCACCGGCTTTGGCGTGATCCTCGCAATCGTCGGCCGCGCGGCGGCGCCCGAGAACCGCTCGATGGCGCTCGGGATCGGCACGGCGGCGGGGTCGGCGGGCCAGGTCTTCGGCGCACCTGCGGCCGAATTCCTCATGCAATATTATTCCTGGCAATGGGTCTTCGTGATCTTTGCCGGCGTGGTGCTCCTGACCCTTTTCGCGCTGCCCTTCATCCGCTCTGAACATGTCGCCTCAAAGGCCGAGCTGGAAGAGAGCCTCGGCGAGGTCCTTCGCCGCGCCTTCAAAGACCCATCCTACACGCTGATTTTCCTTGGCTTCTTTTCCTGCGGCTATCAGCTGGCCTTTATCACCGCGCATTTTCCGGCCTTTGTCACCGATTTCTGCGGCGCGATTGATCCGGGCGGCTTCCTCGCGATGATCGGGATCACGACAACCTCTGCGCTCGGAGCGGTGTCGATTGCGGTGATCGGGTTCTTCAATATCGCGGGCACGATTTTCGCCGGCTGGCTGGGCAAGCGCTATACAAAGAAATATCTCCTTTGCGGCATCTATGTGCTGCGCACCATAGCTGCGGCGGTGTTCTTCCTCTTGCCGATCACCCCGGCCTCAGTCCTGATCTTCTCGGCGGTGATGGGATCCCTGTGGCTGGCCACGGTGCCGCTGACCTCAGGGCTGGTCGCGCATCTGTGGGGCCTGCGCTACATGGGAACGCTCTATGGATTTGTGTTCCTCTCGCATCAGATCGGCGGCTTCCTCGGCGTCTGGCTCGGGGGCAAGATGTATGACCTGCATGGGAATTACACCCTCGTCTGGTGGATCGGCGTCGGCGTTGGCGCCTTTTCGGCGCTGGTGCATCTGCCCATCCGCGAGCGGCAGCCGCTGGCACAACCGGCCTGAGCGGCGCCTGCGGCCACCGGGCAGAGGGGGCCAGCCCCCTCGCGGCTGCGCCGCCCTCCCCCGGGATATTTAAGGACAGAAAATGACATCTCTTCTTTTCATTTTCTGTCTCTAAATATCCCCGCCGGAGGCTTCTTCGGCATGAACACCTGCACCAGCGGTGACGCGGGCAAAGCCCGATGTACCAAACGCGCTTTACCACCTTGCCGCGATCAGATAAGGGGCCTCGTTCCCGGATGATCCGGGACGGGCTTACCCTGCGCGACTTGCAGGGTCAGGGTAACAGGAGAACCCCGATGGGCTATAAGGTCGTCGTCGTGGGAGCCACGGGCAACGTGGGCCGCGAAATGCTGAACATCCTCGCTGAACGCGAGTTCCCGGTGGACGAGATTGCCGTTCTGGCATCCAGAAAATCGCTGGGCACTGAGGTCAGCTTTGGCGACAAGACCCTGAAGACCAAGGATCTCGACACTTTCGATTTCACCGGCTGGGATATGGCGCTGTTTGCCGTGGGCTCGGATGCGACGAAACTCTACGCACCGAAAGCCGCCGCCGCCGGCTGCGTGGTGATCGATAACTCATCGCTCTATCGCTATGATCCGGACGTGCCGCTGATCGTGCCGGAAGTGAATGCCGATGCGATCATGGGCTATGCGAAGAAGAACATCATCGCGAACCCGAACTGCTCGACCGCGCAGATGGTTGTGGCGCTGAAGCCGCTGCATGACCGCGCAAAGATCAAACGTGTGATCGTCTCGACCTATCAGTCTGTGTCGGGCGCCGGCAAAGAAGGCATGGACGAGCTCTGGGAGCAGACCAAAGCGGTCTATAACCCGGTCCATGAAGTGCCTCCGAAGAAATTCACCAAGCAGATCGCCTTCAACGTGATCCCGCATATCGACGTCTTCCTCGACGACGGCTCCACCAAAGAAGAGTGGAAGATGGTCGCCGAGACCAAGAAGATCCTCGATCCGAAGATCAAACTGAACGCGACCTGCGTGCGGGTGCCGGTGTTTGTCGGCCATTCGGAAGCAATCAATATCGAGTTTGAAGAGCCGCTCGACTGGCAGGAGGCCCAGGATATCCTGCGCGAGGCACCCGGCATCATGCTGATCGATAAGCGCGAACCGGGCGGCTATATCACGCCCATCGAGGCGGTCGGCGAGTATGCGACCTATATCAGCCGTGTGCGTCAGGACCCGACCGTTGATAACGGCATCACGCTGTGGTGCGTCTCGGACAACCTGCGCAAGGGCGCGGCCCTCAACGCGGTTCAGATCGCAGAGACCCTGGGCAACCGGGTTCTGAAAAAGGGCTGATCCCGTCTGACAGGATGAGAAACGGCGCGGCAGATCCTTCTGCCGCGCCGTTTTCATTCATCCGGGCCAGATCAGGCAGCGCGGTTGCCGGCAGAAACCTCGGCCAGCAGGCGTTCGGTGCGGGCCTCTTCCAGCTTGTTATAGACCCGCTCGGATTCTTCCTTGTCCCGCAGGGCCTTGGTCACACCGACGGTCGAGCTGACCAGCATCAGCGCGGCCATGGCATAAAAGCCCTTCGCGGCGAAGCTCGCCTCCATAAAATAGACGCCGCCGGCCATCATCGCGGCTGCCACCACGAAATTGACATAGCTGAACATGTTGAAGGCCTGCGAGGTGCGGATCGGCTGGTCGGTCATCGGGGGGCTCACTGAAATGTTGGGGAGGGGAAGCTAATGCTTTGATCCTTGCGCCATTGCCGGCGCTCTGGCGATTACTCTTGCCGGGCTCTCAGGCGGGCCAGCACTGCGCTGGCATCGGTCTCCAGCGCCGGGCCGCAGCCTGCGGCGGCAAGACGGTTGCTGATCGATTCGGCGCTCTGGCAGGCCGTGATCACCGAAAGCGAGTTCGCTGCCGTTTCCTCGATCTGCTGGCGCTGCTGCAGGCGGGCCAGGGTTTCCTCGGCATCGCTGAGCGAGGCGTTGGCGCCGTGGTTCAGCACGCCGCGCAGCTTCTGGCTTTTGGAAACGGCCTCGGCGATGTGGCTGCCGCGATCCAGATCACGCAGCCGGCGCTCGGCCTCCTGGAGCTGATGCTGCAGCGTGGCGATCTCGGCGTTAAAGGCGCCAAGCGCCGCCTGCACCGTGGTGCGCTCGGCCTCGAGCCTCGCGATGGCCGCCGCCCCCTCGCCCGCCAGATCGTCGCGATCCATGGCAAGAGCGCCGAGGCAGCGGGTTTCCAGATCCGAGATCTGCGCATCGATGCGGGTCAGAATACCGCGTTCCCGGGCCGAATGCGCCATCACCATCGCAAGGGACCGCCGCGCCGCCTGCACTCCGGCCGCGCTGTCACGGATCTGCTGGCGCAGGATCGGCAATGCATTGGCATCCCTGACCGCCTGGGTCAGATCGTGATTCCGGCTCCGGCTCAGGGCAACCAGGGTCTTGAACATCTTGTTCTCCATGTTATGAACATTGTTCATAATCGCTTTGAACCACAACTATGAACGCCGTTCAAGACTAAAAATGAACGTTGTTCAAAAAATTATCGGAGGCCAAATGGCAACCAATCGCGAGGCACGCAAGGAAGAGCTCCGGGAGCGGCTGATCGCGGTGACCGCGAGGCAGATCGCGACCCGCGGCCTTGCACATCTGAAGGCGCGCGAGATCACCGCCGAGGCCGGTTGCGCGCTCGGGGCGCTGTACACAGCCTTTGGCGATCTTGATGAGCTGGTGATGCGGGTCAATACAAGGACGCTCGCGGATTTGCGCGCCGCGCTGGCCCCTGTCGGGGCCGATGCGCCGCCGGTGGAACGGCTCCAGGCGCAGACGCGGGCCTATATCGCCTTCGCCTCGGACCGCCCGAAAGAATGGGCGGCCCTGTTTGAATTCCAGCTCGCGCCCGAAAAGCCCCTGCCCGACTGGATGCGAACGGAGCAGGAGGCGCTGATGGCGCTGATCGCGCTGCCACTGTCGCAGGTCTTCCCCGCGCTTGGCGAGGAGGCGCTGATGATCCGGGTGCGGACCTTTTTCGGCGCGGTCCAGGGCGCAGTGCAACTTGCCTTGCAGGACAGGTTCATCGCCGTGCCGCGCGCGCAGCTTGATGCCGAGATGTCGGATCTTGTTCTGGCGCTGTGCCGGGGCTTTCCGGCCTGAGCCGGGTCGGGTCCTCGAGCGCCAGGGATCACGCCCGTACCCCGGGACATCTTGTAACGCAGCCCGGCCCCCGATCCCTGGGCCGGGTTTTCCATTCTTGCCGATGCCGGCCCGACAGCGCTAGCCTGGTGCAGTCATCCCTTACCGGAGCCGTTCCATGCGTGCCCTTCTTGCGGCCCTTCTGGCCACCACAGCCTTCCCCGCACTTGCCGACACGATCACCGCCGGCAGCCAGATCACCTCGGTCACCGTCTACCCTCAGGGCGCGAAAATCACCCGCGCGGTGACCTTCGACAGCCCCTCTGCCGGGACGCATGAGCTGTTGATCACCGATCTGCCGGCCGATACCGCACCGGGCCTGATGCAGCTGGTGGCGGCAGAGGGGATCTCGACCGGCGCCTTCTCGCTGCGGAGCGACCGGCTTCCGCCCCGCGAGGAAGTGCTGACCTCCGATCAGCAGGCTGCGAAAGCCACCGTTGAGGCGGCGGAGGCCGGGTTGCGCGCGGCAACCACGGCGGTCGAAGCCGGCAATGCCCGGATCCAGGCCGCCAATGCAAGGGCAGGCTATCTCGCCTCGATCAGCGGCCAGCCGCCTGAAGGCGCCACCGCCGAAACGCTGCGTGATTTCGCGAAAGTGATCGGTGAGGAAACCCTCGCCGCCGCCGAGGAAGCCAGCGCCGCCCGCGCCGATCTCTGGCCGGCACAAAAGGCGCTGGAAGAGGCGCAAAAGGCACTGACCGACGCCGAGGCCAGCCTCGCCGCCCTGCCGTCCGCTGCACAGGATTACGCGGTGCTTTCGGTCAGTTTTGAAAGCGCAGAGGCCGGGTCCAAAACCATCACCCTCACCCATTATGTCGATGCGGCCAGCTGGCGGCCCTTCTACGATCTGCGCCTGACGCGTAAGGATGGCGCGGGACTCACCATCGACCGCTCGGTCCTTGTGAGCCAGCAAACCGGTGAAGACTGGGGCGGGGTCGACCTGATCCTGTCCTCGTCGCGCCCCTCCGAGCAATCCGCCCCCTCGACGCTCTGGCCCTGGCAGCGCTGGATCGAAAAGGAACAGCCCCCCGCCCTTGAACGCGCGCGCAATATGGGCGCGGCCGAGATGGATATGGTCACCGCCCCCGCACTTGCCGCCGAGCCTGCGCCCATCAGCGCAAGTGCTGCCATGGAAGGCGATACCGTGGTCTATCATTACCCGCGCAAGGTCGATATCGCCGATGGGGTCGAAGATCTGCGCCTCTCGCTTGATCCGTTGCAGGCCGAACCCGGGATCTTCGCCCTTGCCGTTCCCTCCCGCGATCAAAGCGCCTTTGTCATGGCGAAATTCACAAACAGCTCCGGCGAGCCCCTGCTGCCCGGGGAGGCGTTGCTTTACCGCGAGGGCGTGCTGGTCGGCACCACCAGCCTTGGTCTGATCCCCGCCGGCAAGGAAACCGAAATCGCTTTCGGCGCGCTGGACAGCATCACGTTAAGCCGCGACATGCCACAGCGCGACAGCGGCCAGACCGGCGTCTTCTCGACCTCGAACCAGCTGAGCGAGACCGCGATCCTCCGGATCGAAAACCTCGGATCCGAGAGCTGGCCGGTGAAGGTGATCGACCAGGTGCCCTATTCGGAACAGCAGGATCTGAGCGTGAAGACCACGATCTCGCCACAACCGACGGTGACGGATCTCGAGGGGCAGCGCGGCATCATGGCCTGGGAATTCGATCTGGAGGCCGGCGCAAAACAAGAGATCTCGCTCGGCTATACGATGAGCTGGCCCGATGGGATGGTGCTGCGCTGATCAGCGCAAAACCCCCGCAGACATATGCCGCTTGCCCGCGAAACCGGGCAGGCGGCTGACCTCGAACCCGGCACCGGCCAGCGCGCGGCGCACATGGCCAGCCGCGGTATAGGTGGCGAAAGTGCCGCCCTTTGCCGTGTGATGCGCCACCTCGGCCATCAGCGTCTCGCCCCACATTTCCGGGTTTTTCGCCGGCGAAAACCCATCCAGGAACCAGGCATCGGCCCGCCCGGTCCAGGCCGGCAACCCATCCCGCACATCGCCATGCACGATCTCGACCGCGATCCCCGGCAGTCGAAAACGGGCTTCGCCCGCGCTCATCGCGGCAAGGAGCGGCGCGGCAATGGCGGCAGCTTCGGGAAAATGCTGCAGTGCGCGGGCCATGTCTTCCACCGCCATCGGAAAGGCCTCGAATGTGGTGTAATGCAAAAGGCCCGCGCCCTCGGGGTCCTGCTGATGCCAGGCCAGCGCGAGGGTCAGGAGGTTCAGCCCGGTGCCGAAGCCCAGTTCGGCGATGCGGAATCCGTCTTGCAGCCGCGCCGGCAGATCATTGCCGCCAAGGAAGACATGGCGCGTCTCCTCCAGCCCGCCCTTCAGACTGAAATAGGGATCGTCAAACCTGGTGGCGACGGGTATCGCATCCCCGAGCCAGCTCAGGCTGGCGGTTCCGGACATGACGGCTTTGGGCAGGTCGGTTTCGGAAAATTCGGTTTCGGGAATCTCGGGCATGGCTCACCTGACGGGTTGATGCCCCATGCGACAGCGGAGGCGGGATGGCAAGCGTCGATGTGACGGTCTGCGGCGCGGGGATCTTCGGGCTGAGCACAGCCTGGGCGCTGACAAAGCGTGGCGCAAGGGTGCAGGTGATCGAGACGCGCGCCATCGGCGCCGGCGCCTCGGGCGGGCTGGTCGGCGCATTGGCACCGCATGCGCCGGAGGCCTGGAATGAGATGAAGGCGTTGCAATTTCGCAGCCTCATCATGGCCGGGGCCTGGTGGGACGAGGTCCATCGCGCCGGCGGGACCGACCCGCTTTATCTGCGGGCGGGCCGGTTGCAGGCAGTGGCCGATACGGCCGCGCTGGAGCTTGCACGGACGCGGGAGACAGCGGCGCGCGACCTCTGGCAAGGCGCTGCTGAATGGCGGGTGATCCCGGCCACGGGCGCCCCCTGGGAGCCTGCCTCCCCCAGCGGCTGGCTGATCTCGGATACACTGACGGCCCGGATTTCTCCCCGCCGGGCGCTCGCTTCGCTCGCACATGCGCTGCGCGCCAGGGGGGTGGTGATCGGGCAGGAAGCGGCAGACGACCGGGGCCTCGTGGTTCATGCGACCGGATATGAGGGGCTCGCGGACCTCTCGGCTCATTTCGGCCACAAGCTGGGCGCAGGCGTGAAGGGCCAGGCGGTGCTCTTGCGCCACGCAGCGCGGGAGGCGCCGCAGATCTATGCGCCCGGGCTCCATATCGTTGCACATGGCGACGGGACCGTGGCGGTCGGATCAACCAGCGAGAGCGCCTGGCAGACAGTCGGACCCGATGCCCAGGCCGAGACACTGATCGCGCGCGCGCGCGCCGTGCTGCCGGTGCTGCACAGGGCCGAAGTTATGGAACGCTGGGCCGGCATCCGCCCGCGGGCTAAAAGCCGCGCGCCCGTGATCGGGGCCTGGCCCGGGCGACCAGGGCATTTCATCGCGAATGGCGGGTTCAAGACTGGCTTTGGCATGGCGCCGGTTTGTGCAGAGCTGCTCGCGGACCTTGTTGCCGCAGGGCGCGACATGATTCCTGCGGCATTTCTGCCGGAAACCTTGCTATAGGGGGGCTCTGCCCCCTCGCCGCTGCGCGGCTCACCCCCGGGATATTTGGAGACAGAAAATGACGCGGGAGCAGTGGGATCATTTTCTGTCCTTAAATATCCCCGCCGGAGGCAAAGACCGGCCCTGGGGCCGGTCTTCCGTCGCGATCAGCCAGCCGAGAAGCCGTAGCCAGAAATCGCTTTCGGCTCGAGGAATTCTTCAAGCCCCCAGATGCCGCCTTCACGGGCACGGCCCGACTGCTTCACGCCGCCAAAGAAGACGCCCGCCCCGCGCGATTTGCCGTTCATCTCGACCATGCCGGACACAAGCGCGCGACCGAGCCGGTTGGCCCGGGCCTGGTCTTCGGTCTGGACGTAATTGGTCAGCCCATATGGCGTGTCATTGGCGATGGCCACCGCCTCTTCCTCGCTGTCAAAGGGGATGATCGCCAGGACCGGCCCGAAGATCTCTTCGCGCTCGATGGTCATGCCCGGCTTCACATCGGCAAAGACCGTTGGTTTGACATAAAAGCCGCGATTGAAGCCCTCTGGCAGATCCGGCCCGCCTGCGACGAGGCGGGCGCCCTCTTCGATGCCTTTGCGGATATAGGCCTGGATCTGATCCCATTGCCGCTTGTTCACCACCGGGCCGATATGCGGCCCCGCCTGATCCGCCGGGCCAACCGCAATCGCATTCGCGAGATCTGCCGCCTCGGCTACAACCCTGTCATAAACCGGGCGCTCGACCAGCAGACGCGAAGGCGCGTTACAGCTTTGCCCGGTGTTCTCCATCATCCGCGCCACCGACCAGCGCACCGCATCCGGGCGCGCATCGGCGAACAAGAGATTCGCCCCCTTCCCCCCCAGTTCCAGCGTCACCCGTTTCAGCGTCTCAGCCGCCGTTTTCGAGATCGCCCGCCCGGCGCGGGTCGAGCCGGTAAACGAGATCATCTCGACATCCGGATGCGAGGAGAGCTGCGAGCCCACGCCGGCTCCGTCCCCGTTCACAAGGTTGAACACGCCCGCAGGGATCCCCGCCGCATGGCAGAATTCGGCAAACATCATCGCATCCAGCGGCGCCTCTTCCGAGGGTTTGAGCACACAGGTGCAGCCCGCCAGCATCGCCGGAATGGCCTTCAGCGCGATCTGATTGACCGGCCAGTTCCAGGGCGTGATCAGCCCGACGACGCCGATCGGCTCCAGCGCGATGGCCGCGCCCGGCGCGTGATCTCCCAGCGGCCGGATCCATTCGATATGCTCAAAGGCGCGCAGGAAATTCGTGGTATGCCAGGGCAGGCAGGGCGCCTGTTCTTCCAGCGCGAAGTCAATCGGCGCACCCATTTCCATCGCGATCACTTCGGCGAATTCCTGCTTTCTCGCCTCATACTGGTCGAGAATGGCCGCCACCAGTCGCGCCCGCTCCGCCGGGGGTGTTGCGCGCCAGGCCGGCAAGGCCGCCTTGGCCGCAGCAACCGCACGGTCGGTATCGCTCTGATCTCCCAAAGAAATCACCGCGCAGGGCTCTTCATTCGACGGGTTGATCACCTGGCAATCACGGGGTTTCGCAGGGGCGATCCAGGCGCCATTGATGTAGAAGTCGCGTTTGATGAGCATATCCGGCCTCGGTTCTGGGAGTGGCAGGTTTCGGGCGTGCCATGATGACAGGCCCGAAAGCATTTGATCAAAAATAGCGCTTTCCCGGGCCGGGACGCAAGCCTGCTCTCCCCCGCGCCGCCATTCCCGGGGAAGAGTGCTGCTGGCGAATCTGGCAAGACACCAAAATCATTCCGCTGCCTGCGGCCTGGTCAGGAAAGCTGTTCTAATTTGCCGCGACAACACCGTGGGGGGATGAAATATTCTTCCACAAAGCGTAAATCTGGCGCAGGAAATTCCCGAGGAGTGCTTCCATGTCCGTCCGCATCAACGATATCGCCCCCGATTTCACCGCCGACACCACCGCCGGCACCATCAGCTTCCACGACTGGCTCGGGGACAGCTACGGCATCATCTTCAGCCATCCGCGTGATTTCACCCCGGTTTGCACCACCGAATTCGCCGCCGTTGCGCGCCTGATTCCGGAATGGAAAAAGCGCGGCATCAAGGTGATTGGCCTGTCAGTTGATGGCAAAGCCGATCATGAGAAATGGAAGCGCGATATCGAGGCCTTCGGCGGCGCGCCGGCCGATTTCCCGATCATCGACGATACCAGCCTCACCGTGTCCAAAGCCTATGACCTGTTGCCGGCGGATTACTACATCCCGACCGACGGCCGCACCCCGGCCCATACCGCCACCGTGCGCGCAGTCTATTTCATCGGGCCGGATAAAAAGGTCCGCTTCACGATCTATTACCCGATGTCGGTCGGCCGCAACTTCGCCGAGATCCTGCGCGCGGTCGACGCGGTTCTGCTCACCGATGGCAAGCCGCTCGCGACCCCCGCCGACTGGATCCCGGGCGAGGACGTGATCGTGGCCCTCAGCCTGAACAACGACCAGGCTGCCGAAAAATATGGCGAGCTCGATATCAAACTGCCTTACCTGCGTTTTGCGAAACAGCCGGGCTGAGGCGCCTCAGCTTCCAAAAGCGACAGGCATAAACAACAAAGGGGAGGCACGCTGCCTCCCCTTTTCAATTTGATTTACCGGTTGAACGATGCAGGATCGACGATCCCGGAACGGTCTCAGTTCGGATAGATAAAGCCGTTGATCGGATAGGAAGACAGCCCCATCTCGCCCGCGACCCGCTCGACTTTGACGTCGCTCCAGTCGTTTTTCTTAGAGATATCAACAACTTTCATATCCATCTGGACCTTGTTTTTGACCCAGTTGGCATGGTTGATGCGGATCTCGCGTTCGGAAATCACTTCCGAGACCACAGCGATATGGCCGCGCGACATTTTCCGCGTTGCCGAAAAAGCCATCACAGCGCCCGGGCGGGGCTGGTTGCCGCGCGCATATTGGCCGGCGGCCGCATTCCACCAGGTTTTCGCATCGCCGCGCAGGTCGACACCGCTCGCGGTGCGGGCAAAGGGAACACACCAGACGCGCTGCCCCTTCGACTGCTTCTGCTTTGCCTCCAGCAGCGCCATCGCCTGACGCCCCGAATCAACGCTGCCAAAGATCGAGCTGTCCGGACCATCCGGGGCAATATCGCGGCCCATACAGGCACTCAGCGTCAGAGCGGCACAAAGCACGGCCAGGCTCCGGAGAAGCGGTTTTGCAGCGGTGAAAATCATGTGGTCCCGTTCCGGCGTCGTCTTGTTGATCTGCTCATGGCCCGGTCTGTGCCGGGCTGTGGCAGGACAAAGCCGGGGAAACAGATTTGAATCAAGTTTTTGTTTCGAGATATTTCTGCGACTGGCGGATCTTTGCCAGGCGCTGCAACGCGGCAGGCAGGAAGTGACGCAAATTCAGCCAGTTCCGGCCCGAAAAACCCTGAAATACGTGTTTCAGCGTCTTTCCGACCATGGATTTCGCAGATCAAGTCCTTTTTCTGCCGATCACGAAAACCCCGCAATGCGCCCGTTTCTGCATCGCAGCATCGCCCGTTCTGACCCTCGCCCCTGAAAAAGGGGAGCATCAGCCCCCCCGATTCCCCCGCCCTGTTATCCGCCCTCAGCGAAATCGCAGATTGTCGCGGTTCAGCTCAGATATGCTCTTCGCGCCCATCAGGCGCATGTCGCGGGTCAGTTCGGCCTTCATCTGGCCAAGGGCGCGTTCGATCCCCGCCTGCCCTGCCGCTGCCAGCGCGAACAGGTAGAACCGCCCAAGACCCACCGCCTTCGCCCCAAGGCTCAGCGCTTTCAGCACATGCGTCCCGCGCTGGATGCCGCCGTCGATCATCACATCGAGCCGGTCGCCCACCGTCTGCACCACCTCATCCAGCTGATCAAAGCCGGAGCGCGAGCCGTCAAGCTGCCGCCCGCCATGGTTCGACAAAACGATCCCGGAACAGCCGATATCGGCAGCGCGGCGGGCGTCGTCAGAGCTCATCACGCCCTTCAGACAGAATTCGCCACCCCATTCTTCGCGGAGCTGTTCCACATCATCCCAGGTCATCGACGGGTCGAGCATCTCGGTGAAATAGCGCCCGATGGTCAGGCTGTCGCCCTTCATATCGATATGGGCATCCAGCTGCGGCAGGCTGAACTTCTCATGGGTGACATAATTGATCCCCCAGGCCGGTTTGATCGCAAACTGGAACATACCGCCCAGCGTGAGCCGGAAGGGGATCGAAAAACCGGTGCGCAGATCGCGCTCGCGATTGCCGCCGGTGATGCTGTCCACCGTCAGCATCATGACATTGATGCCGGCCTCTTTCGCCGATTGCATCATGGCGCGGTTCAGGCCCCGGTCCTTGTGGAAATAGAACTGGTAGACCTGCGGGCTGCGATGCTTTTCGCGCAGTTCCTGCAGGGAAACGGTGCCCAGAGATGAACAGCCGAACATGGTGCCATAGGCCTCGGCCGCGGCACCGGTCGCGCGTTCGCCCCTGTGGTGAAAGAGCCGCTGCAGCGCGGTCGGCGACAGATAGACCGGCAGGTCCAGCTTTTGCCCCATCACCGTGGTCGAAAGGTCAATCTCCTCGACCCCGCGCAGGACATTCGGCACCAGATCGACGCTTTCAAAGGCTGCCGTATTGCGGCGCAGTGTCACCTCATCATCGGCCGCGCCGTCGATATAGTTAAAGATCGGCCCCGGCAGGCGACGTTTCGCCAGACGGCGGAAGTCGTGAAAATTGTGGCAATCGCTCAGACGCATAAGACGGGTTCCGGTTCAGACGGTTGTGCGGAAATGGCGCTCCCGCCCATAAAGCGAGACGAGCAGCAGGATGATCGCGCCGAACGCAGCCTGTACCGAGGCAGGCGAAAAGTTCAAGCCGATCAGAAGCGTATTGATTTCGGTCAGAACCAGCACGCCGGCCAGGGTGCCGATGTAACTGCCGCGCCCGCCCACCAGGGCCGCCCCTCCGACCACGACCGCCGCGATGGTCTGGAACAGATAGGGCTGACCGACATCGCCGTAAGCGGACCCGGTAAAGCCCAGAAGCAGGATCCCCGCCAGCGCCGCGAAAAACGCCGATGCGGCAAAAGTCGAGGTCCAGACCCAGAGCGGATTGATCAGCGCATATGGCGCCGCGCCGGGGTTCGCGCCAAGCGCATAGAGACGGCGGCCCCAGGGCGTCCGCTCCAGCACCAGAACGATAAGGAGGGTCATCACCAGCAAGGCCGGGATCAGCGCCGGCACCGGCAACGGGCCAAAGGATCCCCCGATCGACACGAAAGACGACACCGCCTTTGGGGCCGATCCCGTCGGGAAGCCCTTGGTCCAGATCAGCACAAGACCCTGAACGATCATGCCGATGCCCAGCGTCACAATGAGCGGATGGATGTTCAGCCCGCGCGACAAAGCGCCATTCAGCGCACCGATGAGGATCGCGAGGCCAAAGACCACAAGGCAAACCAGCCCGAAATGCCAGCCCTGTCCGTAAAGCTGCGCCGCCGTCACATTGGCAAAGCCGATGATGAAGGGGATCGAGAGGTCGATGCCACCAAGGATCACCACCAGCGTCTGCCCGACCGAGGCCACTGCGAGCAGCGCGGCGATGACCAGCAGCGCCCGGATCGCAAAGGGCGCCGAATAGCCCGGAATCAACACGGTCCCGATCAGATGCAGCAGTGCCGCGACCAGAAAGGCACCGATGATCCGCGCCTTCATTCCTGTGAGATACCGGCTCATGCATGGCTCCTTTTCGTGCCGCGATCCTGGAACGCGATCAGCACGACCGCCGTGACAAGGATCGCGCCATAAGCGACCTGCAAGACATAGGTCGAGACGTTGAATGCGGTCAGCAGGCTTTGCAGCAGGAAGATGTCAAAGGCGCCGATGGCCGCGCCCAGCAGTCCGCCCTTGCCGCCCGCGAGGCTGACGCCGCCAAGCGCCACGGCGGCAATCGCGATCAGCGTGTAATTCGCGCCCACTTTCGGGTCGGCCGATCCGATCAGCGCGGTCAGCATCATCCCCGCCGCCGCCGCCAGCATGCCGGTGATCACATAAGCCAGAAAGCGGACCAGCGAGACCGGCACCCCGGCGGTATAGGCCGCACGGTCGTCTGAGCCCACCGCCATCAGCTGATCATGAAACGGCGTACGGCTTAAGCCCCACCACAAAAGCCCGATCACGCCCAGCGGCAGGAAACTCCAGCCCCCTGCCATCGCCTTCAGCCAGTCCGGCGCCGGGCCGACGGGCGCAGGCAGAATGGTCAGCGTCAGCCCGCCAAGGATCAGATAAGTGCCCAAAGTCGCCACGATGGGCTGCACCCGCACGATCACCGCCATGAACCCGTTGAACGCGCCGATCAGTGCCCCGATCAGAAGCGCAGCCGGCCAGAGGATCAGGGGTGAGCTCAGCCCGTGATCAAGATAGAGCACCTTGATCACTACTGCCGAGACCAGCGCCATCACCGGGCCGACAGAGATATCGATGCCGCCGCGCCCCGCAAGGATCACCGGGGTAGAGGCCAGAGCCGCCCCGATCAGTGGCGCGGCCATGCCCAGAAGCGTGCCCCAGGCCGCCGGATGAAACCGCGCCGGGTTCATCACCAGGTTGGCGACAAGCAGCACCACGAGAATGGCAATGGCGAATGTATAGCGCCCAAGAACCCGCATCAGCCTGCCCTCCCGAACATGGCGGCAATCACCTGATCGGTCTGCATCGCCTCTCCTGACAGTTCCGCTGCCAGACCGTGGTCACGGAAGACCAGGACGCGGTGACACAAAGCGAGGATCTCCTCGATCTCGGAGGAGAGGATCACCAGCACCATCCCCTCGCCCGCCAGATCGCGGAACAGATCATAAAGCAGATGCCGCGTCGCCACATCGACACCGCGCGTCGGGTCGTTCAGCAACAGGACCTCCGGCTCGCGCGCCAGAGCCCGCGCCAGCAACACCTTTTGCTGATTGCCGCCGGAAAGTGCGGTGATCGGCGCTTCGGGGGATGGCGCCCTGATCTGCAACCGCTCGCGCCAGATCTCATACCGGGCACGGCGCGCAGCGGGCGAGATCAGCGGGCCGCGCCGGTCACGCCCGGCGGTGGCAATCGCGAAATTGTCGAGGATCGAGAGGCCAGGAAAAATCCCCGTCGCGCGACGGTCACGCGGCACATAGACGATGCGGGCACGTTCCGCGTCACGGAAGCTGCCGATTCGCTGGCCGTTCAGCGCGACCTCGCCGCCGCTTTTTTCAAGCCCTGTCAGACTGCGCAGAAAGGCATCCTGGCCGTGGCCGTCGAGGCCGGCGAGGCCAAGGATCTCGCCTGCGCCGATGGTCGCCGAAAAGGCACGCGCGCCCGGGCGCAGCATCAGGCCGGTTGCACTCAGATCAGCCATGACGGCCTCCTTCCGGCGCCATCAGGCTCAAAAGCCCTGAAGGCGTTGCATCAGCGCGCGGGCCGGAACGCACGACCTGCCCCGAACGCAGCACGGAAATATCATCCGACAGCGCCATGACCTCATCCATCCGGTGGGTGATGAACAGAAGCGTCGCGCCCGAAGCCGCGCTGCGCTTCATGAAGGCGAAGACGGAATCGCGGTCGGCAAAATCAAGCGCGGCGGTGATCTCATCAAGGATCAGCACCTTTGGCGCGCGCGCAACCGCGCGGGCGAGCACCACCAGCTGCTGCGCCGCCAGCGGCAATGTGCCCGCCAGCGCCTCGGGGTCAATCTTTGTACAGGCAAAGCGCGACAACAGCTCTGCGGCCCGGGCGGCACGGCCCGACCGCGGGATATGGCGGCGGAAAAACCCGTCAAGCCCCAGCAGAATATTGTCTTTGACCGACCGGTCCGGCGCGATCAGCACCTCCTGGAAAGCGGTGGCGAAACCGGCCTCGCGAAAACCGGCGGGGCTGCGGGCCGTGATCTCGCGCCCCTCCATCCGGATCGTGCCATTGTCGGGGGCCACGATGCCTGACAGCAGTTTCACAAGCGTCGATTTCCCCGAGCCGTTTTCACCGAGAATCGTGTGGATGGTGCCGGGGCGGAAGGTGATTGTGGCCCCGCTCAGCGCCAGCGTCTCGCCATAGCGCTTTGTCAGGCCGGAAATCTCCAGCATGGTCCTGTCTTTCTTTTGACCGCGCGCCCGTCCTCGGACGCGCGGCTTGATGGCGGGATCAGTTGGCGCAGGCGCCGGGGGTCTTCGCGTAATCCCAGGCCGGGCTCGGGGCGGGATTCGTGAAATAGGCATCAAGCCAGTCTTCCGGCATCGGATCGGTCGGCGGCACCGGGAAAACCGACACTGCGTCGGGCGTCATGCAATCCTGGTACCAGGTCGCCAGATCCGCCTCATGCACCGGCGGCAGCGGGATCATCAGCGTGTTCAGGACCGGCTTTTGCCCATCCATGATCCGCGCGGCGGTACGGTAAAGCGTTTGCGCCGTCCAGCCCGGCAGAACGGCATGGCCCTCGAAGCGGAAGCCCTCGGGGCTGGCCTTCCAGTAGCCAAGCGCATCCCCGGTGATGGATGCCGTGATCACCGGCACCGGGCGACCGGCTTCGGCGAAAGCCTCGGCGATGACGCGGCTTTCGGACCCCGCCGACCAGACGGCGTCAATCGGCGCCGGATTGGTGGCAAGCGTTTGCAGCACAACGGTTTTGGTGACATTCGCCGTCCAGTCACCATTGACGACCCGGGCGATTTTCAGGTTCGGATGTCCGGCCATGGCCGCATCGGCGCCGGCGCGTTCCTGGGCCACAATCGGATGGCCTGCGATGCCTTCAACGATCAGCACATTGCCACCGTCGGGCAACGCGCGGCCGATCGCATCCATCATCTCATAGCCCCAGCGGGAATAGTTGCTGTCGACATTCACCGCCGAAGGCGCGGTGACCGAACCCGCCGCCGTCACAAAGGGGATGCCCGCCGCTGCCGCCGCCGCAATCGCCTCGTCAAGCCCGGTGGCCGAGCCCGGGATCGAGGTGATCACGCCGCAGCCCTTGTCGATGAAAGCGCGGATCTGGCTGATCTGCTGGCCGACATCGCCATTGGAATCCGAGATCTCGAAATCCGAGACCACGCCCTCGGCGATCAGCCCGTCCACAAGGCGCTTCAGCTCATTGGTGACCGAAACGCGCCAGGGGTTGCCCTGATAGCTTTCGGAATGGCACCATTTGTAAGGCTTTGCTTTCGGGGTGAAATCCGCGAGCGGCGCGGTGGCGATGGCCTGAGGGGCACCCTCATATTGTGACTTCAGCCCCTCGGGCAAAGCCGCGATCACCTCTTCCACCGATTGCGCGAATACCGGCATCGCGAATGCCGTCAGTGCCGTCGCCGCGCAGAGCCGCGCCATTCTCTTCGTCATCGGGTTCCTCCTCCCTGAATTACGCCGGCCGGATTGTGTGTTCCGGCGCAGCGGTGATCTTTCGCCGTCAGAAGCTCTCCCGGAACAACCGGTTGATATCGGCAATCACCGGGCCGGCGCTCTCGCGCGCGGCCAGCCCTTCGGTGATGCGGGTCGATGCGGCGTGCTGGAAGGCCATATAGCCGTCATGGCGCGGCCGGACCCAGGCGCCTTCCAGCGTGGCCCGGGTGGCGCGGTAGAAATCCGAAGTGGCGGCGTTGACCGTTTCGTCCTGCCAGGCCCCGGCATGACCGGGCTGGCCGCCAGAGGCCGCAAATACCCCCTTCTGCACCGCATCCGAGGCGATCCAGTACGCGAAATCCACCGCCGCATCCCGCGCCCCGGAAAAGGCCGAGACCGCGATTCCGGTGCCGCCAAGCGCGGATCCGACCGGGCCATTTGCGCCCGCCACCGGCATATCGGCAAAGCGGATCAGCCGGGGGCGGAAACCGGGAATGGCATAATTGACATAGCCATAGATCAGCGGTGCCACCGCAATCCGGCTTTCAGGCCGCGCCATTTCCTCGAAAACCGCAATCGGATCCTGGCCCGAACAGGCCGGTTCGACCAGATCCGCGATTTCGCGCAGCATCTCCCAGACCGCGGCGCCGGTTGCGGGGGCGATGATCTCTTCCCCTGTCACCTGGCAGGGCCTGCCGATATTGCCTGCAAGCGTGTAAAGCGACATCAGCGAATGCGGCGGGCGCAGCGGCAGTGCCACCCGACCCTCTTTCGCCAGCGCCACCACTTCGGCCCAGCTGGCGGGCGGCGCGTCGATCAGATCCGGGCGAAAGGCCAGCACCTGGGTCGCGGCGTCTATCGGAAAGGCCCATTGCCGGCCCTGCCAGGTATAGCTTGCAAAGCTCGCGCCAACGGAGCCGGCCGCCAGCGCGGCAAGCTCGGCCTCGCGGCCCGGCAGGTCCAGCGGGGTCAGACAGGTCTCGCGGGTGATCTGGCCGACATTTGGATGGTCGATCACGATCAGATCATAGGCGCGGGCAAGGTCTTCGACCGGGAAGCTCTCGAAATCCTGGAGCGAGCGCTTTTCCCAGGTGATCTCGACGCCCTGCTCGGCCGCCCAGACCGCCGAACAGGCGACCATCGGATCATAGCCGCGCGGATGGCTCCAGGTCATGCCTTTAAGCTTAATCACAGGCCGAACTCCTTACGGATGGCGGCGGAATGGGCGCCGATCAGCGGGGCTGCACCGGGTTTGGCGGGGCGGTGCCCGTTCAGCCGCATCGGCAGGCGGGTCGTCTCGATGGAAACGCCATCTTCGCGGGTCACGGTATGGAGCATGTCGAGAACGCGCATCCCCTCGGAGGCCAGGAGTTCCGGCCAGTCGAGCACTTTGGCGCACCAGATATCCGCCGGCTCCAGCACCGAAAGCCAGTGGTCGACGCTTTCGGTCGCGACCTTGTCGGATATCAGCCGCTTGATCGTATCGCGCTGCGAGAAGGCCAGTTTCGGGTCGTCCCGATAGGGCGCGAGGCTTTCGATCCCCATCAGGTCAGCCAGCCGCGCGATCGGCGTCATCGCAATCGCCAGCCAGCCATCCTTTGCCTCATAAACCCCGTAAGGCGCCGAGAGATAGGCATGGGCCGAGCGGTATTCCGACCGTTTCGGCACCCGGCGACCGTCATTCAGATGGGTCGTCAGCACCTCGAACTGAAAGTCGATCAGCGCCTCCATCAGCGAGGTCTGGACATGCATCCCCTTGCCGGTGATGCCCTTCCTGACAAGCCCCGCAAGAATGCCCTGACAGCAGGCCGCACCGGCCAGCATATCGGCCACCGCAAGGCCGAAAGGCACCGGCCCCTGCCCCTCATCGCCATTGAGCCACATCAGCCCCGACCGCGCCTGCGCCAGCAGATCCTGCCCCGGCCGCATCACCCAGGGGCCCTCATCGCCATAGCCCGAGATCGAGGCATAGACGAGCGCCGGATTGATCGCGCGCACCGCGTCATAATCGAGGCCGAGGCGTTCGATCACGCCGGGGCGGAAATTCTGGATCAGCACATCAGCCTTGCCGATGAGCTTCCTCAGTGCCGCCAGATCGGCGGGGTCTTTCATATTGATCGCAAGGCTTTCCTTGCCGCGATTGATCGCGTGGAAAATCGTCGAATCACCGCCGATCTCGGTATCCGACAGATAGAGACGGCGCGACAGATCGCCGCCATCCGGGCGCTCGATCTTGATCACCCGCGCGCCAAGATCCGCCAGCCTGAGCGAGCAATAGGGGCCAGAGAGGAACTGGCTCATATCCAGCACGACAAGCCCCTCAAGAGGCAGCGTCACAGTTTCGGTCGTCATGGATTCCCCCCCCCTGCCGCGCCCGTCCCAAAGGCGCCCTGCATTTCGTATGTGAAGGATAATTTCATTTATGGAAGATTGCCGCAAGCCTGAAAACCGCACATGCCTGGCGAAACTGCCGGCGATTGACGCAGCCGACCGAACTGCGACATTGCTGCGCAAACAGCGGCGGGAGGGCTGACATGCGTTTGACGACGGTCCTGATCGGGCTGGCGCTGCCACTGGCGGCTTGCCGGCCGGAAGAGTCTGTCTCGGTCTCCCTGCCCGATGGCGCGCAGGTCGCAATGACACTGCAGCCGCTCATAAGCCTGCAGAGCGACTGGTCCCGTCGGATCGAGATCGCCCACAACGGAACGCGTGTCAGCAGCCCCCTGGCGGAGGATACCGGCTGGTGGCGTGGCTCCGGCCTTTATCTGCACCGCTCCGGTGTCTATGTGCTGCATGAGGGCCAGGGGGGCTGTGTGATCTTTACAACCTCACCACCCGCTTTCACCCGATCCGCCGCAATCTCCTGCGAGAAGACTTCCCCTTCCCCGACCGATCTGGAACCCCATGAAGGCTTTCCGGTCTCGCGCTTTTACCCGGGGCTTTTTTACATCGGCACCTTCAGCGAGCCTCGCCATGACCAGACCGGCCCGCAGTTCACCGACCACCGCGCCGGGCCAGAGCCTGAGCTGCCCGAAAGCCTCTGATCAGGGTCAGTCCGCCGCCTCGCCCGGGCTGGAAATCTCGCGACAGGTTTCCACCAGGATCCGCAAAACGCGGTCGCGATCAGGCGCATTCGGGTTTTCCAGCCGCCGCACGAAGGGACAGGTCAGCACCGCCTGCACCGCACCATTGGCCCCAAGGATCGGCACCGAAAGGTTGGCCACGGCCGGGGTCTGCTGGCTTTCCATCGACTCATAGCCCTGACGGCGCACATCTCTGAGCCGCTCTTCCAGCCCGGGCGGCGCAACCTCATAGGGCATCGGCTCGTGCTCCTCATACATCAGCGCCTTTTCCTCGGGCGAGGCGAAGGCGAGGAACACATGCCCCGAGCCGGAATTCACCAGCCCGATCTGCGCCCCGACCCGGATGGTGACACCCCAATAGCCCGGCGCCTCGACCTGAGCGATGATCACCAGATCGCCACGGTCGTATTTCACCAGATGGCAGGCCTGTTCCGCCGCATTGGTAAAACGCCGCATCGCCGGCATGGCCTGAGCGATCAGACGGCGGATCTGCGGGCGCTGATGGGCGATCAGGAAAAGCTTCATTGTCAGCTGATAACTGTCGCCATGGCGCGAGACATAGCCCCTGCGCGCCAGCCGGTCGAGCATCCGGTAAAGCTCGGTCGGCGACCGCCCGAGCGCGGTGGCGATGTCTTTCAGCGTCATCCCCTCTTCGCGTGCCGCCAGCAGCTCGATCATGTCGAGCCCCTTGTCCAGCGCCGGCGCCCGGTAGCGGCCTTCGTCTTCAATGTCACTCATGGTTTTACCTGTGAAATCCTGCACCGTGATGCTACGAATTGACGCGAAGAGGTCAACGGGGTTTACTGACAACATAAAATTTTAAATATGGAATACGCCCGCGCAGGAACCAGCGCGAGGCCGTATTTCAAAGGGAGGAAAGAAATGGCCGCAGAACTGCTTCTGGTCATCGGCACCCTGAACCGCGAGACCCCCTATTTCCAGGGCGCGCGCGGTGACGGGCTCCATGTCTTTGCCTTTGACGAATCACTGCTGACCTTCGCGCCGCGCGCGCATTTCCCCGGGATCGACAACCCGACCTTCCTTTCGGTCACGCCGGACGGGCGCCATATCTATGCCAGTTCCGAAGTGGCCGAATGGCGCGAGGGGCTGGTCACCGCGTTCCGCTATGACCACAGGGACCAGCGCCTGACTTACCTGAACACCCAGCCAGGCCTTGGCAGCATCACCGCCCATAGCCTGATCTCGCGCGATGGCAGGCGGCTTTACGTGGTGAATTATACCGTGGGCGAAGGCGGGCCCGACCAGTCGCTGGTGGTGTTCGACATCCGCGAGGATGGCAGCCTCTCGCCGGCGGTGGGTGCCGCAGCGCATGAAGGCCAGGGCCCGGACCCCGACCGCCAGGAGCGCGCGCATGCCCATAGCGTGGCCGAAACCGCCGATGGACAGCTGATCGTCGCCGATCTGGGAATGGACGCGCTCGTGAGCTACCGGATCGACGCGGCTGGCAGACCGGAGCGACTGTCGCTCACCCCCACCCGCCCCGGCTCCGGCCCAAGACATATGGCGCTGAGCCCGTGTGGTCATTTCCTCTTTGCAATCAATGAACTCGATTCTTCGATCACCTCATATCGCCGTGACGGGACCACGGGTGAGCTCGCTGAAACAGACCACCGCCATACGGTTCCGGAGGATGCCCTGTCAGGGAACCACTGCTCGGATATCCGGATTTCCTCAGATGGCCGCTTTCTCTATGGCGCCAATCGCGGGCATGACAGTATCGTACAGATCGGGGTCGATCCGGCAACGGGGAGGTTCGGGTCACGACATCTGGTAAGCTGCGGCGGCTCCACACCCCGAAATATCGCGCTGACGCCTTCGGGGCGGCATCTCTTCGTTGCCAATCAGAATTCCGACCGGGTGAGTGTGCTGAAGCGCGATGGTGAAAGCGGGGCCCTGTCAGACAGCGGCATATATCTTGAGATCGGCACGCCCATGTGTCTGAAATTCGCCGCCTCAGGCTGAGGCCGGAGCGGGGGGCTTTCTGCCCCCCGGCGCCTGACGGCGCTCCCCCTGAGGATATTTAGAGACAGAAAATGAAAAACAGGCGCCACTTTGCTATTTTCTGTCTCTAAATATCCTCAGGGGGTGAATGAGCCTGAAAGGCTCAGAGGGGGCGCGAGCGCCCCCTTTTCTTACGCATCGTTCTCGCAGATCTGACGCTGGGTGCCGAGGCCTTCGATCCCCAGTTCCACCACATCGCCGGCCTTCAGATAGCGCGGCGGTTTCATACCAAGGCCAACACCGGGGGGGGTGCCGGTCGAGATCACATCACCCGGATGCAGCGTGAAGAATTGCGACAGGTAAGAGACCAGGAACGGGATCTTATAGACCATGGTGGCCGATGTCCCATCCTGCATGGTCTCGCCATTCACCTTCAGCCACATATGCAGCTTGTCATGGTCTTTGACCTCATCCCGCGTCACCAGCCAGGGGCCGATCGGACCGAAATTGTCCGAGCTCTTGCCTTTGGACCACTGGCCCGAGCGCTCGATCTGGTAAGCGCGCTCCGAGACATCGTTGCAGACGCAATATCCTGCGACATGGTCCATCGCATCGGCTTCCGAGACGTATTTCGCGCGTTTGCCGATCACAATCGCAAGCTCGACCTCCCAGTCGGTTTTATCCGATCCGCGCGGGATCAGGATCGGGTCATCCGGCCCGCAGATTGCCGAGGTGTATTTCGCGAAGATCACCGGCTCGGGCGGCACCGCCATGCCGCTTTCAGCCGCGTGGTCGGAATAGTTCAGACCGATACAGATGAATTTGCCGGTCTGGCCGACACAGGCGCCAAGGCGCGGATTGCCCGCAACCAGCGGCAGCGTGGCCGGGTCGATCTTTGCCAGCACCGACAGATCTGCCAGCACATCGCCCGCAATATCAGCCACATGGCCGGAGAGGTCGCGCAGCTTCCCTTCCGCATCAATCAGGCCGGGTTTCTCGGCGCCACGCGCGCCATAACGTACGAGTTTCATAGCAGCTCCTTCGCTCAGGTGGTCCAGCCACCGTCGATGACATGTTCGGTCCCCGTGGTGAAGCCTGCTTCGTCCGAGGCCAGATAGCAGACCAGCGCCGCGATCTCATCGGCCCGGCCCAGCCGCCCCATCGCCTGGCGACCGATAAAGGCTTTCAGCGCGCCCTCATAATCGCCGGTGGCCTTCAGCCGCTCATGCAGGCTGGGGCTGTCGACGGTGCCCGGGCAGATCGCATTGCAGCGGATGCCCTGGGCCACGTAATCGGCGGCCACGGCGCGGGTCAGGCCGACCACAGCGGCCTTGGATGCGGAATAGACGGCCCGGTTGACCGGGCCTTTTTTCGGCCCCGCGACCGAAGACATATTGATGATCGAGCCTTTCCCCTTCGCGATCATCCCCGGCAGCACGGCGCGGATCATGCGGAATTGCGCTTTCGCGTTCAGGTCAAAGGCAAAATCCCATTCAGCCTCGCTCGCCTCAAGCACTGTGCCGTTATGAACGACGCCCGCGCAGTTGAAGAGGATATCGACCGGCCCGATTTCAGCCACCAGCGCGGTGATCGCGCCCGGGTCAAGCACGTTCAGCACTTTCGCGGTGATCCCCGGCAGTCCCGCCAGTTCCGCCACCAGGACCTCATTCACATCGGTCGCGATAACTTCGGCGCCCTCGGCGGCCATGCGTTCGGCGCTGGCGCGGCCGATCCCCTGGCCCGCCGCCGTGATCAGCGCGCGTTTCCCCGCAAGTCTTTGCATCATGTCTCTCCTCAGGCCGCGCCCGGCAGGCAGGCCGGGCCGATGGGCTCAAATGTCTTATAGGTCAGGATGAACTCGCGATGGCCGAGTTCTTCGGATTTCGTCTGTTTCCCCGCCGCCACGGCGACCACCAGGTCACGGATCTCCTGGCCGACTTCGGGGATCGAGCGGACGCCCTCGATGATGTCACCGGCGTTGACGTCCATATCTTCGGCGAGATTGCGATAGGTGTCCGGGTTGGCGCAGATCTTGATCACCGGCGAAATCGCCGAGCCCACGACCGAGCCGCGCCCGGTCACGAACAGCGTCATATGCGCACCCGAGGCGATCATCTCGACGATTTCGGCATTGTCCGAGATATTCGGAAAGCCGAAGCGCACATCGCCATCGGGCACCACATCCATCAGGTAAAGCCCGCCATGGGGCGGCACATCACCGGGTTTGATCAGCCCCGAAATCGGGCTGTCACCGGATTTGACATAGGCCCCGAGCGATTTTTCTTCGATGGTCGACAGCCCGCCTGCCGCATTACCGGCCGCGAAAGACCCATAGCCCAGCGTGGCATAATAGCGCTCGGCCTTATGGACGCTTTCGCGCAAAAGGTTCCCAAGCTCGGGCGTTATCGCGCGTTCGGCCATGATTTCTTCGCAGCCGATCAGCTCGCCGGTTTCCTCGAAAATACAGGCGGCCCCTTCGGCCACCAGCAGGTCAAAGGCCTTGCCTGCCGCCGGATTGCCGGAAATACCGCTCGTCCCGTCCGACCCCCCGCAGACCGTGCCGATGATCAGCTCATCCACCCCCATCCGTACCCGCGGCACTTCGGAAATCTGCGCCAGCGTCTGGCGGATCCAGTCGGCGCCCGCCTGAATCGTCGAACGCGTCCCCCCCGCCCGCTGGATCACCAGCGTTTTCACCGGGCGCCCCGAGGCATCCACCGCATTGGCCGCCCGCACCTTGTCAAAGCTCTCGCATCCCAGAGACACGAACAGCACCGCGCCGACATTCGGATGGGTGCAGAGCTTTTCCATCATCTGCGCGGCATATTCATTCGGGTAGCAGCCGGGGAAACCGATCAGCTGCACCTCGCCCTCATGCGGGGTGTTGCGGAACTGATGCACGATTTCCGAGGCCACGAAATGCGCGCATTCCACCAGATAGGCCACCACCAGCGTATTGCGGATGCCCTTGCGGCCATCATGGCGCAAAAAGGCCTGAATCTCACTCATAAGGACACTCCCGCGCTGCGGCCATCGGCGTCCTGCAACATATGCGTGGGCGTATAGGCCGAGCGGATATTATGGACATGGACATGCTCGCCCGCGCGGATTGCCCCGGTCGCGATGCCGATGGGCATGCCGTATTTCAGGATAACATCGCCTGGTGCGATGTCGTGGCGCGCGATCTTATGGGCCATCGGAATCGGGCGGCTAAGGCGGACCTCGCCGCCTTCCAGCGCAACCACCAGCCCCTCGGGCGAATTCGCGCGGGCGACCAGCACATTGTCTTTGCCGGACAAAAGCAGAAACGGCCCGAATGACGATTTCTCAGTCACTTCTGGCACTCCACCATATAGATATGGTCGGCAACCAGCGCGGTCTCGCCGGTCTGTTTGGTGACGATGACGCGTTCTGTCACGCGGCCAAAACCAGGGCGTTTTTCCATCAGCTCCTTGCCGATGATCTCGACCCGGGATCTGAGCGTATCGCCGATGAACACGGGTTTCACAAAGCGCATCCGGTCGTACCCATAGGAAAACGCGACCGGATTGATGATCGTCGCCGTCAGGCCGACGCCGATGGTGAAGACCATGGTGCCATGCGCGATGCGCTGGCCAAAGGGGAGTGTCTTACAAAATTCTGCATCCAGATGATGCGGGAAGAAATCGCCCGAATGGCCGGCATGAACGACGAAATCGGTCTCGGTGATGGTGCGGCCGACCGTGTCGCGCGCCTCGCCGATCTCGTAATCCTCGTAATATTTCACCTGTTCAAGCATCGGGAGAAGTCCTGATCGGATGCGCCGGAAGGGCGCTGGATTGGTAGGCGGCCTCGACAAGGGCCATAGTGTGCCAGGCATCTTCGGCGCTGCCTTGCAGCTCAGCATCTTCGCCGGTGGCAAAGCGCATCACCTGCGTGATCCGGCCGACGAAAGCCTCGATAAACCAGTTGCCGATCAGCGGGATCTGCCGCCATTCGCCATCTGTGTTCAGCCAGAATTCATCCGGCTCGCCCTTCGGATAATCGAGATTGACGCCGAGCTTCAGGTAAGCCGCGCCCTTCGTGCCGCAGATGCGGAATTCGCAGGCCTGGAACCGGCGGCCAAAGGCGTGATTGTGATTGACCGAAAGGCTGGCGCGGGCGCGTTGCCCGTAATCGAGGATCATCGAAGACCGCGTATTCGACACGGAAGAGGTCGGATGCCCCATGGTTTTCGCGTGAACGCCATCCGGGTTGCCCAGAATATCCCTGACGAAATCAAGATAATGGATCGAATGCAGCAGGATCTCGACCCGCGGCAGATCCTTCAGGAAGGCCCAGAGATGCCAGGGCGTATCCAGCGCGAGCCAGGCGTCGAAATCGACCACTTCGCCCAGCAGGCCCTTCGCGATGGCATCTTTGAGCGCAAGGCTCATCGGCGCGAACCGCAGCTGGAAATTCACCGCCGCCCGGATCTTGCGGGTCCTGAGAATGCGGATGATCTCATCGGCTGCCGCAAGGTCAG
The DNA here is from genome assembly GCF_016405985.1 of Paracoccus sp. IB05. Lineage (GTDB taxonomy): Bacteria > Pseudomonadota > Alphaproteobacteria > Rhodobacterales > Rhodobacteraceae > Pseudogemmobacter. Next base: position 25,365 of record NZ_JAEFCF010000033.1, on the reverse strand, counting down.
ACCCCATCGGCTTCTGGATCAGCGCGACGGCGCCTTCGGGCAGCGCATTCAGCACAGCCGGAATCGCGGCGGGCGGTACGGCCAGATCATAGACCACGCCGGTGCCCAGAGCCGTCGCCTCGGCCAGCGAACCATAGGCCACAGCCCCTGGCGGCAGGATCGCGCGGGCCTTGTCCTGGTCGGGATCATAGAGCCCCGCCACGGTGAAACCGGCCTTCGCACAGGCGGGCAGATGCGCATCTGACACGATAGACCCGGCCCCGAAAATCACAATCGGCAGCGCGGTTTTCGGCGGGGTGATGCTCTGGATCAGTTCAGTCATGATGGAAGATCTCCGACATACCGGCCCACCATTCACCATCTGCACGCGTGTCCAGCGGGCGTTGCAGCGGCTTGTTCACCGCCCACCATTTCTGCGTCTCCGGGTCAGCCGCCATCTTCGCCATATCGGCCTCATAATCAGTGCCCGAATATTCGAAATAGGAAAACAACAGGTTCTCCGGCTCTTTCAGGAAGATCGAATAGTTCGAAATGTGACATTCCGAGATCTTCGCGAGCACCGCAGGCCAGACGGCGGCATGGAGGCGCCTATACTCGGCCTTGCCCTCTTCCGAGAGGCCGATGACAGAGGCATGGCGCGTCATGACTGCGCCTCCGTGATGATCAGATGCGAGCCTTCCGAGACGCGGGCCGCAATCGCTTCATGATCCCAGTCAATGCCCAGCCCCGGCGCGACCGGGGCCAGCGCAAGACCGCCTTCGCGTGCCATAGGGGCCGCGATATCGTCGAGCTGCGGGATATATTCCAGCCAGGGCGCATTCGGCACCGCGCAGACCAGCGACACATGCAGTTCCATCAGGAAATGCGGGCAGATCGCCAGGTTATGCGCTTCGGCCATATGGGCGACCTTGAGCCAGGGCGTGATGCCCCCGATCCGCGCCACATCGGCCTGGACGATGCCACAGGCCCCGGCCTGGATGTAATCGGCGAACTGGCCCGGGGAATACATCGACTCGCCCACTGCAATCGGCACGCGGGACTGGCGCGTCAGGCGGGCATGACCCGCGATGTCATCGGCGGGCAACGGCTCTTCAAACCAGGCGATGTTCAGGCGTTCCAAAAGGCCAAGGCGGCGCGAGGCTTCGGGCTGGGTCATCGACTGATTGGCATCGGTCATGATCTCGTAATCATCACCGAGCGCGGCGCGCACCGCCTCCAGCCGGGCGGCGTCACCCGCGACCGTGGGTTTGCCGATCTTGATTTTCGATCCGCGGAACCCTGCCTCGCGCATCGCGAGCGCGTCATCGACCAGCGCCTGCGGCTCCAGATGCAGCCAGCCGCCTTCGGTCGAATACATCGGCACCGAGGGTTTCGCGCCCCCCGCCAGCACATGCAGCGGCAAGCCGGTTTTCACCCCGCGCAGATCCCAGAGCGCGGTGTCAATCGCCGCCTGGGCCAGCGCCATGATCGGGCCAACGGCCGTCGCATGGCTGAGGAACAGCAGATCACGCCAGATCGCCTCGATCATGCCCGCCTCGCGCCCGATCAGCGCGGGCAGGAAGCTGCGCCGCAGCAGTTCCAGCACGGAATGGCCGCCATCGCCGATCGTATAGCTGTAGCCAAGGCCCGACGCGCCATCGGCATCGGTCAGGCGGACGAAAATCGTCTCCTGGCTCTTGAAGGACTGGATCGCATCGGTGCGTTTCACCTTTGGGATCAGGTCAACGATAAAGGCCTCGGCCCGGATGAGTTTCGCCATGGCTCACGCTTTCAGATTAAGGCCGGTGTCAGCATCGAAGAGGTGGCATTTGTCGAGCGCGATGCCAAAGCGCAGCACTTCGCCGGGGACAACCGGGCGCGGGTTCAGCATCTTGGCCTGGACCTCGGTGCCGGCGAGCTGGGCATAGACCACGGTTTCGGTGCCAAGTGGCTCCGACAGGGTCACTTTCATATCGACATGTGCCATATGGGCGGTGGGGGGCAGCGCGTGCCCTTCGGGCATGATATTGTCGGCGCGGATGCCAAGCTGCACGCGGCGGCCATCCGCCAGTTTCATCCCCGGCGGCAGCGGGATGCGGGTGCCGTCCGAGAGGCCCAGTTGATCGCCCTTCACCACTCCCGACAGCAGGTTCATCGGCGGCGAACCGATAAAGGTCGCGACGAAGGTGTTGACCGGGTTTTCGAACACATCGAGCGGGGTGCCGACTTGGACGATATGGCCATCGCGCATGATCACGATGCGGTCGGCAAGGGTCATCGCCTCGATCTGGTCATGGGTGACATAGATCACCGTCGAGCCGACCTTCTGGTGCAGCTTCTTGATCTCGACCCGCATCTGGGTGCGCAGTTTTGCATCCAGATTGGACAGCGGCTCGTCAAAGAGGAACACATCCGGCTGGCGCACGATGGCGCGGCCCATGGCGACGCGCTGGCGCTGACCGCCCGAAAGCGCGCCGGGCTTGCGGTCCAGCAAAGGCGTCAGCGCGAGGATTTCAGCCGCCTCATCCACCGCCTTATTGATTTCGGCCTGCGACTTCTTCGCGATCTTCAGAGAAAAGCCCAGATTCTCGCGCACCGTCATATGCGGGTAAAGCGCGTAATTCTGGAACACCATCGCGAGGTTGCGCTCGCGCGGCGGCAGGTCGTTGACGACTCGGTCGCCGATCACGATCTCGCCGCCCGAGATGTCTTCCAGCCCCGCGACCATGCGCAAAGTCGTCGATTTCCCGCAGCCCGAAGGGCCGACCAGAACGACAAACTCGCCCTCGGCAATCGAGAGGTTGATCGAATGCACGACATCCAGCGCGCCATAGCTTTTCTTGACGTTTTTCAGATGGACCTGGGCCATGGCTTATCCTTTCACGCCGCCGAAGGTCAGGCCGGCGATCAGATGTTTCTGAACGAGGAAGGTCAGGATCAACGCGGGGATGATCATAAGGACCGCAAGGGCGCACATGCCGCCCCAGTTCAGGGTGAATTGCGAGGTGAAGTCGAGAAGGCCGACCGGCATTGTCTTGGACGAGACCGAGCGCGTCAGCTGCGAGGCCAGGGCATATTCGTTCCACGAGGTCAGGAAGGCGAAGATGCCGGCGCTTGCGATACCGGCGCGGGCGACCGGGAATTCCACCTTCCAGAAGGCCTGCCAGCGGGTGCAGCCGTCGATCTCGGCAGCCTCGGCCAGTTCTTTCGGCACCTGGCGGAAAAATCCGTCGATCAGCCAGATGGTGAAGGGCACATTCATCGCGACATAGACGAGGATCATACCGAGATGGGTGTCGATCAGCCCGGTCCTGCCAAAGATGATGAACACGGGCAGGGACAGCGCCACACCCGGCACGGCACGCGTCGCCATCAGCATGACAAAGGTCATGCCCTTGCCTTTGAATTTATAGCGGGCAAAGGCATAGCCCCCGGCCATCCCCACCAGGAGCGCGATCACGGTCGAGGTGACCGAGATGATCAGCGAATTGGTGAAATAGGTCCAGACCGGGATGCCGCCCTGCCCCGCGCCGCCGAACATGGCGCGGTAATGGTCAAGGTTCAGCTCATTCGGGATCCAGACCGGCGGTTTCGCCATGATCTCGACGGTCGGGCGGAAAGAGTTCAGCACCACCCAGAGGCCGGGGATGCAGATCACACACATCGCAAGGAAGAGGCCGATGAAATGGCCGGTTTTCAGGAGACGTTTGCGCAGACGGTGTTGCGAGGCGGATGCCATATCAGTCTCCCATGCCCAGCTCACGCCGCGCGCGTTGCAGCTTGAGGAAGAAGTAAACGGTGAAGGCAATCGACAGGAGGATCGCGATATAGCCCATCGCATTCGCATATCCCATGCGGGCATCGACATAGCCGGTGCGCCCGATCATGGTCCATAACAGCTCGGTCCGTTTGGCGGGGCCGCCGCCGGTCATCACCTGCACGATGTCATAGGCGCGGGCCACGTCCAGGCTGCGGATCGCCATGGCGATATAGATGAAGGGCATCAGGAAGGGCAAAGTCACATAGCGAAAGCTTTGCCAGGGCGTGCAGCCATCGACTTTCGCGGCCTCCAGCGGGTCCTGCGGCAGGGCGAAAAGCCCCGCGAGGATCAGGATCGCGAAGACAGAGGTGCTCATCCAGACTTCGGCGCAGATGATCGCGAAAAGCGCCAGATTGCCATCGACCAGCCAGGGGATCGCGGTGGAGGCGAGGCCCATCGACTGCAGCGCATTGTTCACGAGGCCCACATTGTCATTGAAGATGAACTTGAACATGAAACCCACCAGAATGGGCGAGAACATCATCGGGAACATCATCATCGTGCGCAAAGTGCGCTGGCCGCGCCGCACCTTGGCCACCATCAGCGCAAGGCCAAGACCCAGCAGCATCTCAAGGTTCAGCGCGATGGTCAGCAAAAGGACCGTGCGGCCAAAGGCCTTCCAGAACCCCGGATCGGTCAGCGCCTTCTCATAGTTGAAGGGGAAGTTGATCTTCCACAGCGTCTCGGGACGGGTCAGGTGATAAGGCGTGAAACTGGAATACAGAGACAGCAAAAGCGGCACCAGCACCACCGCCGCCAGGATCAGGAAGGCGGGCATGAGCAGGAGAAGCCAGGGTGGAAGCTTGGCGCGGGTCATGATTTTTCCGGGCTGAGCGTCCCATCGCGGGGACTGTTATAAAATGCGGGCGGCACCCTTCCGGCGCCGCCCGCAAGGAGGGTTCGGATCAGTAGACGCCGTTTTCCTTCATCAGCTCGTCAACTGCATTCGATGCATCTTCCAGTGCCTGGTCCACGGTCTTGTCGCCAAGGATCGCGGCCTGCAGTTCCGGGAAGATCAGGTTGCCGGATTCGATCCAGTAAGGGGTCGGCGGCACCGGGAAAGCCGTCAGCGCGGTTTCCTGGAAGGCGGCGAGCACTTCGGATTTGTAGGGATCGTCCTTGGCCTGCGCGATGATATACTCCCAGACCGCCGTCCGCGACGGCAGCGGGCCGGGTGCGGATTCCAGCTTCTGGCTGTCTTCATTGGTCAGGAAATCAACCAGCGAGGCGGCGGCCTCTTTCGTGGCACAGGCCTCGGTGACCGAGAAGCCGTGGAAACCCGACCAGCCGGTGCGAACGCCTGCCGAGCCTTTCGGTGCCGGCGCCACGCCGACATTGCCCGCCACTTTCGAGGCGGCCGGATCGTTGAAGAAGCCCGACCATCCCGGCCAGTCGAGATTCAGCGCGATGGTGCCCGAGGCGAAACCATTGCCCAGATCGTCCCAGAGGTAGTTGGTGGTGCCCGGAGGCACAGCGCCGGCCTTGTAGAGGTCAACGAACCATTGCAGCGATTCTTTGCCTGCATCCGAGTTGAAGGCGGGCGACATGTCGTCATTGAACATCTTGCCGCCATTGGCGACGACGAGCTCATAGAAGCGACCGTTGATCGCCTCATCCTTGCCGGCATATTGCGTGCCGTAGAAATTCGGCGGATCGGCAAAGAATTCAGCCTGTTCGCGGAACTGGTCCCAGGTCTCGGGCGGGGCGAGATCATAGCCATATTTCGCCTTGAAGGCTTCGGCTTTGGCCGGATCGGCATAGAGCGATTTCTGGTAATACAGCGCCGAGACATCAAATTGCGCGCGCGGCAGCATCACCAGTTTGCCGTCAATGGTGGCGGCTTTGATATTGCCGGGGACAAAGCCCGCAACCGACTCCGCCGAAACCAGCGGCGTCAGGTCGGTGAAGAGCGCCGGGTATTGCGGCGCAAAAGACGAATGGTTCGACCCCACGCACCAGCCGGTCGTCCCGGCGGCGATATCGGCCTTATATTCCTTATCCAGCTCGAAATGGTTTTTCTGGCTGATGATTTTGACGGTGGCACCGGTCGCTTTTTCCCAGTCGGCAATACGGCTGTAAAGCGCCTCATATTGCTGGCCTCCGATCAGCTTGGCCTCGACCGTGACGCCGGCAAATTCGCCCTCGGCCATGGCGGCCGGCGCGAAACCGAAACTTGCAAGCAGTGCCAGTACAGAACCGGCCCCGAATCCCTTCATGGTATCTCCTCCCGTTATGATGTCCCCGGGCCGCCTCCAGCAGCCATGCGATTTCATATTCAGAACATCTTTTTATAGTTAAACGTGACATGCCAGAGTGAGTCAAGTAACACTGTCGCCCGCGCGCCGGATTCCGTCGTATAAAGCGCCCGGGCGCCGCCGCGCGACGCGGAGGAGGAGGAAACGATGATCTTCGACACCCATCTTCACCTGATGGATCGCAGCCGGCTCAGCTATCCCTGGCTGGCGGGCGCACCGGCGCTGGACCGCGACTGGAGCTATGCCGAGTATGAGGCCGTGGCGCGGCGCAGCGGCATCACCGATGTGCTGCATATGGAAGTTGATGTGGCCGGGGAACAGATCGGGGCCGAAACCGCTTTCGTTGCGGAACTGATGGCGCGGCCCGACAGCCTGATCCGGGGCGCGATCTCTTCAGCGCGGCCCGAGGCTGCGGGCTTCGCCGCCTGGCTCGACGCCCAGGACCGGCGCGTGGTCAGGGGGATCCGCCGCGTGTTGCATGTGATGCCCGATGATCTGTCGCAGCAAAGCCTTTTTCGCGAGAATATCCGCCGCCTCGGCCCGGCCGGCCTGCCCTTTGATCTGTGCCTTCTGGCGCGGCAATTGCCGCTGGGCGCGAGCCTCGCCGATGCGGCGCCGGACACCACTTTCATACTCGACCATTGCGGCGTTCCCGATATCGCGGGCGGCGCCTTTGCCCCCTGGGCGGCGGCGATCACCGATCTGGCGCAGCGGCCGAATGTGATGATCAAACTCTCGGGCATCACGGCCTATGGCAAGCCGGACTGGAGCCTCGCAACCCTCACCCCCTGGGTCGGTCATGTGCTGGAAACCTTTGGCCCGGCGCGGATGGTCTGGGGGTCGGACAGCCCGGTCTGCACGCTGCAATCGGGGCTGGCGGAATGGGTGGCGGCAAGTCAGGCCCTGCTTGCGGGGCTGAGCGGGGCCGAACGCCACGCGATCCTCGCCGGCAATGCAAGGCGGGTCTGGATGTCAGACAGTGGCAGATAAGGCCCGGCTTTTGGGAACCCGACTGCCCTGGCCCTCTGCCCCCTCCCCTCTGCAACGATCCGTCCCGACAAACCAGACCGACCATCGCCGGAACCCGGGGGGCGGGAACGCAGCCCATCTGATTTTGCCCGGTGGCCGCAAACATGCCATTCGGCTATGCCACTGGCATGACCTTAAAAAGCGATGAGCAAATGACATCCGGCCCTGCCACCAGGACATTCGACACAACCCGTTTCACGATGCGGGCGCTTGAGCGCTCCGATACGGCCGCCCTTTACGGGACGCTTTCTGACGAAGCCCAGTGCCGATATATGTCGCAGCCGCATTTCACCTCTCCGGAGGCCCTGGCGGACTGGCTGACCGACAGCGAATGGCCCGGACGGACATGGGTGGCCACAGACAAAACAGATGGCACCCTTGCCGGCCGCTTTGTCGCATTCCCGGGGCGTGATGCAGGGGTACTGGAGCTGGGCTATATCACCATAGCAGAGCGCCAGGGGCATGGCGTCGCGACAGAATGCATGACAGCGCTGGTGGATCACCTCTTCTCCGAGGGGGACTATCGCCGTCTCTATGTGGAAATTGACGCGGAAAACCAGGCTTCGGTGCGGCTCATTGAACGTCTCGGCTTTACCCGCGAAGCGTATCTGCGTCAGCACGAAATCACGCACAAAGGCCTGTGCGATCTGCTGATATACGGGCTTTTGCGTGATGAATGGACGGGCGCGACTAAATAATCCGCGACCTGCCATGGCCCGACCGGGCTTTGCCGCGTCACGGGGTCAAAGCACCTACATACCGGCTTTGCCTTCCGAAACAGAGCCTTGCGCGACGGCCAGAGGCCGGGACGCAGGCGTCAGGCCTGTTGTGTGGCGCCGCCATCCACATAGAGATTGGCCATGGTGACGTGGCCGGCCTGGTCTGACAGCAGAAACATCACCGCATTGGCGACATCGTCAGGCTCGGCGATCTTGCCAAGCGGGATGCCGGGTTTGAACTGCTCCTGGATGCCCGCAATCACCCGCGCCTCGCCGCTGGCATCGGCCCACATACCGGTCTGCATCGGCGTCCTGGTCGAACCCGGCGCCACGATATTGCAGCGGATCCCGCGCGGCGCGAGCTCCATCCCGAGCGTGCGCATATACATCGTCGCGGCCGCCTTTGACGCGGCATAGGCCGCCATGCCGTAGCGCGGCACCCCGGCGGCGTTTGAGGAAACCGCGACCAGCGCACCCTCGCCCCTTGGCCCCATCACCCGCGCCAGCGCGCGCGTGAGGTGGAATACGCCGTCGGTATTCACGGAAAACACCCGCCGCCAGTCGGCATCGGAGGTCTCGGTCACAAGGCCGGTCGCCAGCACTCCGGCGACCGAAATCCCGAACCGCACCGGGCCGTGTCGCGCCTCGGTTTCAACGACCAGCCGCTCCACCGCCGCAGCATCCGCCACATCAAGCGCAAGACAGCTGAGCCCCTGCTGCGCCGGCAGATCCGGCAGCGCTAGATCCGTCGCCACCACCCGCGCCCCGGCATCAAGCAAAAGCTGCACCACCGCGCGGCCAATGCCGCCGCCCGCGCCCGTCACCAGCGCAAGTGCGCCCTCAAACCCCGTGAGCCGCATCCTATGCCCCTTTTCCGGCGGTGATCGCCGCAATCAGCGCCTTTGTGTCCTGCACCACGCCACAACGCCCCGCCACCCATTTCAGGGCCATGTCATGATCCGCGCGGCTGAAATCCGCCAGCGCATCGGCGGCCATGAAGGGCTCTATATCGCGCTGGAAGGCTTCGCCGGCGGTCATCATACAGCCGATATGGGCATAAACGCCGCAGATGATCAGCTGATCCCGCCCCCGGACCCGCATCAGCTGATCAAGGTTCGAACGCTGGAACGCCGAATAGCGGTGTTTGACCAGCACGAAATCCCGGGCTTCGGGCGCAAGCTCCGGGATGATCGCCTGATGGTCGGGGTCTGCCGACATGCCCGGGCCCCAGAGATCGGCCTGGAGGCCACGGTCACGGCGGTCCTGATTGCCATCCTGCGCGGTGTAGAAAACCGGAAGCCCGGCGGCGCGGGCGGCGGCGGCAAGCTTTGCCATATTGGCGATGGCGGGGGCGATCGGGCTTTCCCCCGGCGCATAGGGGCGCAGGAAATAGCGCTGCATGTCATGGATCAGCAGCGCCGCGCGCGCGGGCACCAGCTGCCAGGGGCCGCGCGAGGGCGGGATCTCGGCGCCATGCGGCAGCGGATAGGATGCGATCTGCGGCAGGCCGGCCATGGTTCAGTCCCCGATGATGATCTCGCCGTCCTGCCCGAAAGCGGCCAGCATTGCCAGGAATTTGGCATGGGTTTCGGCCTCTTCGGCCTCGGGGTCAGAGCCGCGCACGATGCCCGCGCCGGCATAAAGCCGCGCCTCACGCCCTTCGATCCCGGCGCAGCGCAGCGCAAGATACCAGCAGCCATCGCCCCCCGCCTCGAGCCAGCCGACCGCCCCGGCATAAAAGCCCCGCGCATAGCCCTCAAGTCCGGGCAGTGCCGCATCGGCCGCCGCGCGTGGCAGGCCGCAAACCGCGGGCGTCGGATGCAGCGCGGCCAGCAGCGTTGCGCAAGGGGTGGAGGCGTCACGCAGCACGCCCTCGATCCGGGTGCCCAGATGCCACATCCGCGCCGTTGCGCTGAGGCTCACGCCTTCGGGGGCGGCAAGCTGCGCGCAGAAGGGCGCCAGCGTATCCAGCACCATTTCCGCCGCCATCGCATGTTCGCGCAGGTCTTTGTCAGATCGCAACAGCGCCTCGCCCGCCGCGCGGTCTTGCGGCGGGTCCGCCGCGCGCCGTGCCGATCCTGCCAGCGGATGCGAGGCCACAAGCCGCCCGCGTTTCTCCACAAGCAGCTCGGGCGTGGCCCCGATCAGCCGATGCGGCACCCCGGCCTGACGCGGTGGCAGCGGCACCGAGAACAGCGTCGCCAACCCGTCCTGGCGCAGCATCTGCAACAGAAGATCCGGATCATGCGGGCGCTCTGAGGTCAGCACCAGGCTGCGCGAGAGCACGATTTTCGAGAATTCCCCCTCGGCAATGCGCCTGACCGCCGCCGCGACCGCCTCGCGGTACTGGCGGGGGGCAGGCTCGGCCCGGATCCGCATCACGGCCTGCGGCGCGGCCAGCGCGACCGGCGCCACCGGCATATCCAGCACTGAACCGGGCTGGTACAGGCAATCTGCCGCCTCGCGATCATAGGGCACCGCACCGGCCAACAGCTGCGGCCCGTCATGACCGGCGGCAAAAAACGCCTCGGAACGCGCCGGCAGGCTCGCCAGCGGCCCTGGCGGCAGATGGCGCCGCGCGGGGCCAAGCGCCAGGCTATGGCGCGGGCCGGAAATCAGGAAATCAGGCGTATCACCGGCGGGCGTCGCACCAGCAGAGCTGGTCGCGTCACGAATGGCGGCAGGACAGGCGGGGACAGTCATCAGGCGATCTCGCATCAGCTTGGCCGCAAAGGGGCGGCGATCCGGATCGCTTGGGCAGCATTTCCATGGAAAAGCTGCACCTGGCTGACGTCTCTTACGTGTTCCGGCCCGACTTCCGTCGCGCCAAAGCCACAAAATGTCAAGGTTTCGCACAAGGCGGCCTGCGGGGATCGCTCAAAGGTGAAGGCGGTGGTCAATGCCCGCCCCCACCGCCCCCTCCGGCCCGGGCCGGAGGCCGCATCGCCAGCGCCATGACGGCAAGCCCCATGAAGAGGAAGGTCAGCAGCGTGAAAATGTCGATGAAGGACATGATCGCCGCCTGGCCCGCCACTTTCCCCGCCATCTGCGCCAGCGCAGCATCCGGGTTCAGACCATTGGTGACAAGGTTCTGGCGCATCATCTCAAGCTGGCGCAACGCCTCGGGGTTGGCCCAGTTCACCGCCTCGTCCAGCCGCGCCGTGTGCAGCGCGCGACGATCCGTCAGGATGGTGTTGATCGTCGCCAGCCCGACCGCGCCGCCCAGGTTGCGCATCAGATTGTAAAGCCCCGAGGCGGATTTCATCTTGGCCGGCGGCAGCGTGCCAAGCGCCAGGTTGTTGATCGGCACCATGCAGATCATCAGCGAGACACCCCGCAGCACCTGGGGCCAGAACAGCTCGTTGAAATCCCAGTCGGCGGTCATATGGGTCAGCATCCAGGACGAGGTGCCAAAGCCGATAAAGCCCAGAAGCAGCATGACCCGGAGGTCAATCTTCGACCCCAGAAACCCGGCCAGCGGCGCGGTAAAGAACATCGCAAGCCCCGAGACAAAGACCGTCTCGCCGATCATCAGACTGTCATAGCCCCGGACCGAGGACAGGTAGAGCGGGTAGAGATAGGTCATGCCGTAAAGGCCGATGCCCATCACAAAGGAAAATACCGATCCGACCGCGAAATTCGTGTTGGTAAAGGCCGAGAAATCGACCACCGGCTCTTCCCGGGTAAAGGCGCGCCAGAAGGTGGTGATGCCGCCGACAACCATGACCACGAAAAGGATCGCGACCGCCTCATCCTGGAACCAGTCATTGTTCGGGCCTTCCTCCAGCACATATTCCATCGCTCCAAGGAAGGCGGCCAGCGCAACGAGCCCGGTCCAGTCGAATTTCTGGAACAAAGACCAGTCGGGCTCGTCGAAATCCACGAGTGCCAGCACCCCAAGCGTCACCGCGATGCCCGCAGGGACATTGACGAGGAACAGCCAGTGCCAGGACAAAGCATGGCTCAGATAGCCGCCCACGGTCGGGCCAACGGTTGGCGCCAGCGTCGCCACCAGACCGATCATCGGCGAGACGATATTGCGCTTTGACGGCGGGAAGATGGTGAAGGCCGCCGCAAAGACCGAAGGGATCATACCGCCGCCGAGGAAGCCCTGAACCGCGCGCCACAGGATCATCTCATTGATCGACCCCGACGTCGCGCAAAGGAAGGACGCGGCCGTGAACCCCGCCGCCGAGAGCGCAAAGAGCCAGCGCGTCGACATCATCCGCCCGAGAAAGCCCGAAAGCGGGATCATGATCACTTCGGCGATCAGATAGGAGGTCTGCACCCAGGAGATTTCATCCGAGGAGGCCCCCAGCCCCGCCTGGATCTCCGGCAGCGAGGCCGAAACGATCTGGATGTCGAGGATGGCCATGAACATCCCAAAGACCATGACCAGAAACGCCGCGACCCGGCGCGGCGTCATCTCCGGCTCTGCCGGGATTGCGATGGGGGCAGACATCACTCGGCTCCGGCGACTGCGGTTTCCTGCGGCCCGGTGCGGGTGTCGATCGCAATCTCGACCGAAAGCCCGGCGCGCAGACCCGGGGTGCCTTCCGGCAGCTCGATCCGCACCGGCACGCGCTGCACGATCTTGGTGAAATTGCCGGTCGCATTGTTCGCGGGCAGGAGCGAGAACACCGCCCCTGTCGCGGGCGCGAGCGAGACCACGCGGCCTTCCACCTCATGCCCGTCGAGCGCGTCGATGCCGACTTTCACGCTCTGGCCGATGCGGATTCCGGCCAGCTGGGTTTCCTTCAGATTGGCCTCGACATAAAGCCCGTGATCAGGAATCACCGCCGCCAGTTTTGCCCCGGCGCTGACCAGTTCGCCCTGTTTGATCGCGATATTGGCCACGGTGCCGTCAAAGGGCGCGCGCATCACGGTGAAATCCAGATCGCGCTGCACCTGGGCCACCCCAAGCTCCAGCTCACGCCGGGTCGAGGCGGTCTCGGTCCGCTGCGCTTTCAGCACCTCGACCTGGGCTTTCGCACCGGCAATCGCGGCAGTGGCCGACGTACGGCTGGCCTCGGCGGTCGCCAGCGCCTCATTCGCTTTGTCAAGATCGGCCTGGCTGCTGACCCGGCGTTCCGCGAGGCCGCGCACCCGTTCGGCATTGCTTTTCGCCGCCGTCAGCACGGCGTCTGAGGCCACGCGCTGCGCATCGGCCTGGGTGACGGTGCTTTCGGCCGCCTCGATCTGGGCGTCGATCCGGGCGAGCGTCGCGGTCAGCTCGGTCAGCCGGACCTCGGATTGCTCCAGCGAGATGCGGTAATCGCCATCATCAATGCGGAACAGCACATCGCCCATCTTCACATGCTGATTGGATTCGACCGCGATCTCCGAGACGTAACCGGTGATCTTGGACGAAATCAGCGAGAGATCGGCCTGGACATAGGCGTCATCTGTCGTGACCATAAAGCGCCCGTTGGTCCACCAGGACCAGCCTTCATAACCGCCGGCGAGCAATGCGATCAGCGCCAGCCCGCCCAGCACATATTTCTTGCGCCCGCCCTTTGGCGCTGCGGCAGGAGGCGTCACAGGCAGAACCGGCGAGGGCGCGACAGGCGCAATTTCCGGCTGATTGATTTCGGGACGTTCGTGACGGGACATGATCGACTCACCCGGCTGAATTTCATTGAACCCAACGGTTCGATGCGCTCAGATAATCCTGTCTTTGGCAAATTTCAATATTCCATCGAACCGCGCGGTTCGATTATATTGTCGCCATGACCAGCCCCACGCCCCCCTCGCCCGCTTCACCGCCGCCGCGCGCAAAACGCCATGCCGCCGGGACCGATCCGCGCAAACGCGACCAGATCCTCGCGGGCGCCTGGGAAGAGTTCCGCGCCCATGGCTTTGACGCCACCACGATGAATGGCATCTGCCGCGCGGCTGCGGTCTCGAAGGGCACGCTCTATGTCTATTTCCAGGGCAAAGAGGATCTCTTCGTTGCCCTTGTCGAACAGCAGCGCGACCGGCTTACGGGCCAGCTTGGCTTTGCGCTCTCCGGCCCCGGGGATGTCGCGAGCCGCCTGACCGCCTATGCGGTGGCGCTGGTGCAGGTGCTGACCTCGGATGAGATGCTGCGCGCCCAGCGGATTGTTGTTGCCGTGGCCGAGCGGATGCCCGATCTGGCACAGCGCTTCTATGATGCGGGCGGGCGGCATGTGCTGGGGCGGCTCGGGCGCTGGCTGGCCGAGGCCACTGCGGCCGGGGTGCTTGCCATCCCCGACCCGCCCCGCGCCGCGCAGCAGTTCAGCGAGCTTGCCATGGCCGGGGTCTGGCGCCAGCGTCTGTTCGGCGTCCTGCGCGAACCGCCGGCGCAAAGCGTGATCGACGCCCTCGCCGCCGATGCGGTGCGGGTCTTCCTGGCCGCCTATGCCGGAACGGCACCGCATGACAGCTGGGACGGTGCGCCTGGCTTCTGAGCCGCGCCCTGACCATCCCGCAAATGTCGCCGCACCCCAGGGTCTGTGATTCCTGCTTTTGAAACCGCGCCGCCGCACCTCTATCGGGGCCGGGGCTGGCAGGCCCGCAAGCACCGCATCCCGGATGCGCGCCGGCTGCCCGTCGGCTGCGACCGGGCGGGTGCGAGGCTTGTCATCCTGGCCGCCATATCTGTATACATATTGTCGGCAAATAGCGGCGCGACCTGCTCCGGCCCTGGCCGGGGCCACTCCGGGCGCTCCGCTGCGATCTGGAGAGAGGCTGAAATGACGTTCACCCCACATGGCAAACATCTGATCGCAGGCGAATGGGTCGCGGGCTCCGGCACCTTCCGCTCGGAACCGGCACATGGCCCGGCATTCGATTTCGCGCTTGGCACTGTGGCGCTGGTGGACCGCGCGGCCCAGGCCGCCGAAGAGGCCTTCTGGTCCTATGGCTGGTCCTCGCGCGAAAGCCGGGCGGTATTTCTTGAAACCATCGCCGATGAGATCGAGGCCCGCGCCGAAGCCATTACCGAAATCGGCGCGTCTGAGACCGGCCTGCCGACGGCCCGCCTCCAGGGGGAACGTGGCCGCACCACCGGCCAGCTGCGGCTTTTCGCAAGCCATATCCGCCAGGGCAACTATCTCGACCGCCGCCATGATGTGGCTTTGCCCGCGCGCCAGCCGCTGCCGCGCCCCGATCTGCGGCTGATCGAACGCCCCATCGGGCCGGTCGCGGTCTTCGGCGCCTCGAACTTCCCGCTGGCCTTCTCGACCGCTGGTGGCGACACCGCCGCAGCCCTTGCCGCCGGTTGCCCGGTCGTGGTGAAGGGCCATTCCGCCCATCCCGGCACCGGCGAGATCATCGCCGAAGCGATCCACGCCGCCATCGCGAAATGTGGCGTGCATCCGGGCGTCTTCAGCCTGATCCAGGGCGGCAATCGCGAGGTTGGCGCGGCGGTCGTGCAGCATCCGCTGATCAAAGCGGTCGGTTTCACCGGCAGCCTCGCAGGCGGGCGCGCGCTCTTTGATCTTTGCGCCCAACGCCCCGAGCCGATCCCCTTCTTCGGCGAGCTGGGCTCGGTGAACCCGATGTTCGTGCTGCCCGAGGCCGCGAAAGCCCGCGCCGAAGCGCTCGGCACCGCCTGGGCGGGATCGCTCACCATGGGCGCGGGGCAGTTCTGCACCAATCCCGGCATTGCCGTGGTGATTGACGGGCCGGATGCCGACCGCCTTGTCGGCGCGATGAAAGAGGCGCTGGCGAAAACCGGCCCGCAGACCATGCTGACCCCCGGCATCGCGCAAGCCTACCGCGATGGCCAGGCCCGGTTCCAGAGCCGCAACACCGTCAAGCCGGTCTATGAAACCCTGTCCGAGGGCCGCGAAGCCTCGCCCAATCTTTACGAGACGCGCGGCGAGCAGTTCCTCGCCGATCACGCGCTGTCGGAAGAAGTCTTCGGCCCGCTGGGTCTGGTGGTGCGGGTTGCCTCGCTTGAGGACATGCAGCGCCTCGCGCGTGGTTTCGAGGGTCAGCTGACCGCGACCATCCATATGGATGCGGGCGATACCGAAGCGGCGCGCAGCCTGCTTCCGGTGCTGGAGCGCAAGGCGGGCCGCGTGCTGTTCAACGGCTTCCCGACCGGGGTCGAAGTCGCCGATGCCATGGTTCATGGCGGGCCCTACCCGGCCTCGACCAATTTCGGCGCAACTTCTGTCGGCACCCTGTCGATCCGCCGCTTCCTGCGCCCGGTCTCCTGGCAGAACCTCCCCGAGGCGCTGCTGCCCGACGATCTCGGGGCCTGAAAACACATCGGGGCCAAAGCTGGCCTGCCCTGATATCCGATCCCGGTCCGCCAGCGCGGGCCGGGATTTTTCATGCCGCCAACAGCTACGCGCCTGTGACCCCGCCGCAGTTGCCCGCCTGTCCCCGGGCTTACGCCATGGGCCAAGGGGGCCGCTTGACGCAGAACGCGACCGGGCTACGCTGCCCTGACCTTAAGGGGAAACCACCTTGACCACTGCCGCGAGCGATGCTCCCTTCCGGGATCCGGGCCTGACCCGCTCTTACGCAGAGACCACGCCGGGCCGGGTGCCGGGATTTCACGATCTGCACCGGATGGCGCTGATCCTTCTGTCGCAATCGGCGCCGACAGAGGCGCGCATGCTGATCCTCGGTGCCGGGGGCGGGCTGGAGCTGCTGGCCTTTGCCCGTGCCCGCCCGCGCTGGTCCTTTCTGGGTCTTGACCCCTCCGAACCGATGCTGACCGAAGCCGCGGCGCTTCTTGGCCCATTGGCGGCTAGGGTCGATCTGCAACAGGGGGTCATCAGCGACGCGCCCGCCGGTCCC
Source organism: Paracoccus sp. IB05 (assembly GCF_016405985.1). Classification (GTDB taxonomy): domain Bacteria; phylum Pseudomonadota; class Alphaproteobacteria; order Rhodobacterales; family Rhodobacteraceae; genus Pseudogemmobacter. The sequence goes on along the minus strand of NZ_JAEFCF010000033.1, from coordinate 8,785 downwards.
TATGACGGGGCCACCTGCCTGCTGGTGCTGCATTTCCTCGATCGGGCAACGCGGCTTGCCACCCTGACCGCGCTGCGCCAGCGGCTGAAACCCGGCGCGGCCCTGATCATCGCGCATCACAGCCAGCCCGAAGGCGCGGCAGAGGACTGGCTGACCCGCTCGGCGCTGTTCGCGCAGGGGGATGCCGCCGATCCCGCCCAGGCCGCCGCTTCGGCGCGGGTCATGGCGGAACGGCTGACGCTTCTGACCCAGGCCGAAGAGGAAGCGCTGCTTTGCGAGGCCGGTTTCACCGCCCCCGCCTTGTTTTACGCCGGATTGTCCTTCCGGGGCTGGGTCGCCCGCGCCCCGGAGTAACGCCGCCTCAGACCAGTTCCTTCATCGCCTCGCCCGAGAAACCTTGCAGATCATCAAAACGACCGGCCTCGACCTTGGCCGCCCAGTCCGGATCAGCCAGCAGCACCCGGCCCACGGCGACCAGGTCGAACTCGTCCCGCGCCATCCGCTCCAGCAGATTGCTGATCGGCGCCGCAGCCGAGCCCTGCCCCCGGAACGCGCCGAAGAATTCGGTATCGAGGCCCACGGAGCCAACCGAAATCGTCGCGGCCCCGGTCAGCTTTTTCGCCCAGCCGGCAAAGTTCAGCCCGTTCTCGCCGTCAAGTTCGGGGAATTCCGGCACCCAGACCCGGCGCTGCGAGCAATGGAGGATATCCACCCCCGCCCCGACCAGCGGCGCGAGCCAGGCGGTCATCTCATCGGGCGTCGTGGCGAGGCGCGCGTCGTAATTTTGCTGTTTCCACTGGCTGACGCGCAGGATCAGCGGGAAGTCGGGGCCGACCGCCGCACGTACCGCCCGCACCGCCTCGGCTGCAAAGCGCGAGCGCTCTGCGATGGTCGCGCCGCCATAAACATCCGCGCGCTTATTGGTGCCATCCCAGAAGAACTGGTCGATCAGATAGCCATGTGCGCCATGCAGCTCGACCGAGTCAAAGCCCAGCCGTTTCGCATCCGCCGCCGCGCGGGCAAAGGCCGCGACCGTATCGGCGATGTCTTCCTCGGTCATCGCCACACCGCGCGGCTCCTCTGGCCCGACAAGACCCGAGGGGCTTTCAACCGGCGCCTCCGGCTCCCATTTGCCGGCACGGGTCGATCCGGTATGCCAGATCTGCGGGGCGATCCTGCCACCCGCGCCGTGAACCGCATCCGCCACGCCCTTCCAGCCGGCCAGTGCCGCCTCGCCATGGAAGAACGGGATGCCATAATGGTTGCGCGAGGCCGGGCGGTCGATCACCGTGCCCTCGGTCAGGATCAGCCCGACATCCCCCGCCGCGCGCCTGCGGTAATATTCGGCATTGGCGGGGCCGGGAATGCCCTCGGGCGCCATGCAGCGCGTCATCGGCGCCATCACGATGCGGTTCTTCAGCGTCAGGGTTTTCAGCGAAAAGGGGCGAAACAGCGCTTCGGTCGATTGCGGTTCAGAGGTCATCATCGGGTTCCGGATCTGGGGCGCCGCGCCCCTGAGGAGGGGATCGGCGAGAGGCTGGGCAGGTTGTCATGGCCGCGCAAGCGGGATATAAACATGACAGCCATCATGTTTGTTTATTCATGATGACGGTCATGTATTTTGTCAACCAGGAAACCGGTAAGGGGGGCCAATGAAGGTCAGTCGCGCGCAAATGGCTGAAAACCGGTCCAGAATCCTGGAGGCGGCCTGCCGTATGTTTCAGCAAAAGGGTTTTGACGGCGTGACACTGGCCGAGGTGATGAAAGCCGCCGGCCTGACCCATGGCGCGTTTTATGGCCATTTCCGGTCAAAAGAGGATCTGATCGCGCAGATCCTGCAGCACCGTTGCGAGAAGATGCGCGAATCGCGGCCCAGTCTCGAGAGCTTTCTCGACAGCTATCTGTCGCCCGGGGTCTGCACCGATCCGACGCGCGGCTGCCATATCCCGGCGCTCGCCCCGGCGCTTGGGCCCGATATGGTGCATCACTCGCCCGAAGCGCGCGCGGCGCTGACGGAGAGCATCCGCGTGCAGATCGACCGTCTGGGCGCTGCCTTCCCCGAAAGCGCCCCGGGCGAACAGCGCCGCGCCGCGATCAGGACCTGGGCCGCGATGGTGGGCGCGCTTTTGCTGGCAAAGGCCAGTGACGACCCCGATCTTGCGACCGAGATCCTGAGTGAGGTGCGGGTGGGAATCGTCTCGGGCAGCACGGCCTGAAAACGGGTCAGAGACCGCCCTGCCGCAGTCGTTCGACCAGCGAGCCCAGCATAGCGTCACAGGCGGCAAGCTGGTCCTGGCTGACATATTCATCGGGCTTGTGGCCCTGATCCATCGAGCCCGGGCCACAGATCAGCACCGGCAGACCCAGCGCCTGGTCGAAAAGCCCGCCTTCGGTGCCAAACGCCACTTTGATCAGCCCGGCATCCGGCCCCAGAAGCCCCCGCAGCCAGGCCACCGCCGGACTGTCTTGCGGCGTCTCAAGGCCGGGATAGCCCGAGACCTCGTCAATCGCGATCCGCGCGGTGGGAAAGCGGTTGCCATGACGGGCCGCGATCTCATCCGCCGCGCGGCGGATCCCCGCCAGGATCAGGTCGGGGTCATCGGCGGCGATATTGCGGATCTCGAAATCGATCTCGCACAGGTTCGGCACGATGTTCAGCGCGGTGCCGCCCTGCATCACGCCGGCATGAATGGTCGAATAGGGAATGTCGTAATCGGTGTCCCGCGCGCCGGTCTCGCGCAGCCGCCCTTGCGCGGCATCCAGCGCCAGGATGAACTCCGCCCCCAGATGCAGGGCGTTCAGCACCTTTGGCGCCAGCGCCGAATGGCCCTCGACCCCGTGGCAACAGGCTTTCAGCCCGCGTTTGCCCTTATGGCCGGTGGCGATCTGCATCGAGGTCGGCTCGCCGATGATGCACAGCGCCGCCCGGTCCGCCCGCCCCGCCAGCGCGTCGATCAGCGAGCGCACACCGATACAGCCGATTTCCTCGTCATAAGACAGCGCCAGATGCAGCGGCACCGCGAGGGGGCCGCGCGCCGCCAGCAGGGCCGCGCGGATCGCGCTCGCAACAAAGCCTTTCATATCGGCTGTGCCGCGCCCGTAAAGCCGGCCATCACGTGCCGTCAGCGTGAACGGGTCCATGGTCCAGGCCTGGCCCGCAACCGGGACCACATCGGTATGGCCCGAAAGAATGACGCCCCCCGGCCCCTCCGGCCCGATCGTCGCCCAGAGATTGGCGCGGCTGCCATCGGGGGCGGCAAAACGCTCGATCCGCGCGCCGGCGGGCGCCAGCAGCGCCTCGGCATAGTCCAGCAGCGCGAGGTTCGGCTGGCGTGACAGCGTCGGCTCGGCGATCAGCCGGGCGAGAATATCAGTGGTTTCGGGGATCACATCAGACATCTGGCAGGGTCCGGCAAGGGCAGAAACAGCGGTCGGGAAAGCAGGAGCCATTGCCCCCCGACCGCCCTCAGAGGAAGCAGAGCGCCTCCGCGAAAGCAAGTATCACGGGTCTCCGGGAACACCGTAACCCGGCGCAGCCGCAGGGTTCAGCGCGCGGGTGACATAGGCCTCCATCTCGGGTTGCCAGCGCGCCCAGAGGGCGGCACATTCGGCAATCGGGTCGCCCTCGGTCCAGTCGATGCGCAGATCTGCCACATTCCAGGACACTTTATCAACCATGACAAGGCCCATCGAATGCACCGGGCCTTCCTCGCCCCCGGCATCCAGCGCGGCGCGCATAGCGCCGAGCAGCCGGTCGCCGAGATGCCCCTTTGCCGCGGTGAAAGCCGCAACCATCGTGGCGGGAATGGCGTCTGAGGACAGCATATTGCCCGCAGCCACCACGCCCTCGCCCCGCGCCGAAGCGTGACGGCCAAGCGTGCGCGCGCCGGAATGGCTGGCGGTGCCGCCGGACCGGTCCACCAGCGCGAGCTGGCGGTAGTCGATATGCGGCGCCTCTGCGATAAGCCGTGCCAGCGCGTCTCCCGCCGAAAGACCGGCAGCCATCAGGTCAAGCCCCTTTGGCCCAAGCGAGGGGTCAGTGATGTTCTGGGTCGAGACCGCCCCCACCCCGGCCCGCACATGGGCGCAGCGCGCCGCGACCGAAGGCGAGGACGAGCTGACCGCGATCCCGAACATGCCGGTATCGGCGCAGCGGGCCGAGATGGAGAAGGTCATAAGATTATGCCTCGTCCGGGATAACGGCAGTGGCCTCGATCTCGACCAGCCATTCCGGGCGGGCCAGGGCCGAGACCACGAGACCGGTCGAGACCGGGAAGACGCCCTTCAGATATTCGCCCATCACATTATAGACCGCCTCGCGGTAACGGATATCGATCAGATAGATCACCACGCGGCAGATATGGGTCAGATCCGAGCCGGATTCCTCCAGCAGCATTTTGATGTTTTCCATCGCCTTGCGCGCCTGGCCGGCCACGTCACCGATGCAGACGCTCTCGCGGGTGTCGAGATCCTGGCCGATCTGGCCGCGCACGAACACGGTCGCCCCGCGCGCCACAACGGCCTGGCAGAGGTCGTTGTTCAGCTTTTGCTCGGGATAGGTTTCTTTGGTGTTGAAGGGGCGGATCCGCGTGTGGACGGGCATGTCATGCTCCTGAAGGGTAAGGCCTTGGCCAAGATGTAGCGCGCTTGCCCCGGCCAGGGGATGAATATTTGTTGACCCTGTGTTTCAGCGAAACCTATGTCACTGGCCCGCCCCGCCCCGTTACGCGGCAAGGATCGCCCTTGCCGCCTTTTCACCGATCATCTGGCTGGGCGCATTGGTATTGCCGCCGATCAGCCTCGGCATGACCGAGGCATCGGCGACGCGCAGCCCCTCGATCCCATGCACCTTCATCGAGACCGGATCGACCACCGCCATCGCATCCACGCCCATCTTCGCAGTGCCGACCGGGTGATAGACGATCAGCGCCCCGGCGCGAAGACAGGCGAGGATCTCGTCATCGGTCACGACGCCTGGCCCGGGCAGGATTTCGCGCCCCTGAAGGCTTGCCATCGGGGCCGCACCAAGGATCCGGCACGAGAGTTTGATCCCTTCGACCAGCACGCGCGCGTCGCGGAAATCGCTGAAGAAGCGGTGATCGATCTCATGGGTCACGCCATCGCCCTGGCGGCGCAGCCGGATCTCGCCGTCCGAACGCGGGCGCAGCACGCAGGTGTGAACCGCGAAACCATGGCCCCATTCGACCAGCCGGCCGCGATGGCTGCGATAGCCGGGAACGAAATGGAACTGCACATCCGGCAGGTCATCTTCGGCCAGAGGCGTGCGGCCAAAGCCACCTGCGACCACGTAATTCGTCGACAGCATCCCCTTGCGGTTTGCGGCACGCCGCCGCGGGTGATCTCGACCCCGGTGACACGGCGGTCTTGCAGGATCAGGCGCTTCAGATCGGTGCCGGTCATGATGGTCAGGTTCGGGCGGCTTCGTACCGGCTCCAGATAGGCATTATAGGCCGAAAACCGGATGCCATTCTTCTGCGTCACATCATAGATGCCAAGGCCGAGCTGGCTGTCGCCGTTGAAATCCCGGTTGCGCGGCAGGCAGATCGCCTCGCCCGTGCGGATATAGTCCTCGCAAACCGGGTTCGGATCTTTCGGGCGGGCGACGATCAGCTCGCCCTTTGTGCCATGCAGGCGCGGTTCTGGCCGACCTGGTTCCGTTCTAGATGTTTAAACAGCGGCAGAACATCCGACCAGGCCCAGCCCTGGCAGCCAAGCGCCGCCCATTGATCGTAATCCTGGCGCGCGCCCCGGATATAGAGCATCGAATTCAGAGAAGAAGACCCGCCCAGCATCCGCCCCCGGTTGACCGGGTTTACGCGTCAATGCACAATGGATCGCGTAAAGTGGTGACAGCGGCGAGACCGGCCAGTCGGTGCCGAAAGCCAGAGGCACATCGCGGACAAGAACCATCGCCCAGGGGAAGACGGTGGGCCAGCGCGCCGCGCCCATGATGGTGATCGTGGGCTCCAGCGGCAGGCCCGCCGACCCCGGAGGATGCACCGGCTGCATCGAAGCGGTGATGCCAAGGGGGCCAAGCCGGTCGAGGTCTGAGGGCGTGATCGTGTCGATATGCTCGATCCGGTGACGCGCATCGCGGGCGCCATTGGCGTCGCGCGCCGCCTCATCGCCATCAATCACCGCGCGCACCGCGCCGTCGCCCACCGCATGGGTGGTGATCCGCAACCCGCGCCGGTCGGCCTCGATGCAGATCGCATTGAACAGATCCGGCGGGATCAGCGGCTCGGACCGGAGGCCGGGGCGGTCGGGGTAATCGGTGACCGTCAGTGCGGTCCAGGTGTCAAACACCCCATCCATGAACAGCTTGATGCGGCCAAAGGACAGCCAGCCCGGCACGTCCGGTCCGAAGTCACCCGGCAGGTCAATGCCCCCGACCCCGTCTTTGGCCTCAAGCATCAAAGGCAGGCTGACCCTGACCGGCATCTCGCCCGCCAGCGCCAGATCGCGCATCAGACCGGCCTGCCAGGCATTGCCATCCATCTTCACCGCGCGCGTGATGCCATGGCGGGCGCAATAATCGCCTGCCGCGCGGATCACCGCCCGGTCATGTTCGCGCGCGCCTTCGCCTTCGGCGCCGGTCACGCGGTAATCCATCGCATCGCGGCCTTGCAGGCGAGAGAGTATCTTCACCCGGTTCATCGCGGCAAATTCGCGCAATTCACCACTGGCCAGCCCGCCTGCGCCCATGACCACCTCAGCCCCCGGCCCGAGATCGGCACCATGGAGGATCCCTGCCAGCTCCAGCGCCTTCGTATTGGCCCAGGCGCAATGGAGGTCGGTGGCAATCAGGCAGAGCGGGCGATCACCGAGGATCCGGTCGAGGATATGGCGATCAGGCCTCTCTTCGCCAAAGATCACATAATTCACCGCATAGCCGAACAGGATCTCATCGCCGGGCCGGCGGGCCGCGAAGTCCAGGAGCGCGGCGCGCACCCTGTCAAAGCCGAACAATGCGCCCATATTCAGCATCGAAAGCGAGGCGCCACCCATCATCAGATGCAGATGGCCGGTTGCGGGATTACGCCCGCTGCGCGCGGACCGAACCTTTTCGGTGAAACGGCCGAGGCCGGGCAGCGCGATGGTGTAGCCATTGGCGGCATTGGTCCGGATCACCGGCCTGAGCGAGTCCAGCACCGCCTGCGCCTGATCCTTCGTCACGCCGGCATCGGCGGCAACAAAGGTGACGAGGTCGGATTTAGGAAGATTGTTCGGCATAGTTCTCTCCTGTGGGAGTTTAGCCGGCCCGCACCGCGCTGGACGGAGCGGGGGAGCGGGGCGGCGAGGGCAGCCCCGGCCGGGTTCAGGGGCAGATCCGGCCGGATGCCCATAAAAGTCCGGATTTCAGCCAGATATGCGATGTGATCGGCTTGCCGCACCGTAGCCGCCCTGGACAGCACTGCGGTGCCCCAGGCCGCTGCGATCTGACGGTCAACGCGCCCCTTGGTCATTGCGACAGCATCAGGAAGCGTCGCGATACCATCGGTATGGACCAGCAAATCCACCGAAGGGGTCATGAACTCGCCCATGAAGACCGAGTTGGCATCGGGCAGAAGCGCCCAGGGCCGGTATTCGGGCGGGCACAAGGCCTCGACAAGCATCGAATGCGAGGCGACGGACCACGGCTCAGGCGTCCGGCCGCCATAACGGTTCTGTTTCGCCAGGGCGTCGGCGAAGATCTCCGCCATCATGTCCTCGGGGCGGAGCGAAAGCAGATTGATCGTGCCGCGCATCGTGTGAAACGAGATTATCACGTCAGGTCCTCCCCGATGAAGGTGAGGTGATCGACCGACACGCCGCCCGCGCGGCCCTCGACCTTCACGACACCTGCGCCATGTCCAAGCGCCCAGGGTTCAAAGCGCACCCTGGTCACCTCTTGCTCTGGCTCGCCCATGACCGGGCGATAGAGAACCCGGCTGCCGACCGGAAAGCGGACAGCACTTTGCGCCACATTCTGGTCGACGACGTGATCCAGAGCCTGGGCGTGTTCACGGTTCAGGAAGCTGATGCTCAGCATGTCACGCTGCCGCCAGATCGATGGTGACCGCGCCCCATTTCGCATCGGGAGCTTCGCGCTGTTCGATCCTGACATCGATCTTCTAGCCCATCGGGCGCATGGCCTCACGCAGCGCGCGGCAGGCCTCGATCCAGCGCGGATCGCGGATATCATACCGCAGCAGCCGGAAAATGGCGGAACGGCAGATCTTGCCTTCCTGATCCGTGTTGAATGCATCAGGGACGATGGCGCGGATCTCAGCACGGCTGTTTTGCGTCCATTCGTTCAGACATTCGTCGAACAGGGACTTCGCCTGCTGAAGGCCCGTTCCGAATTCGAGCAGTTCGGCGGTCCTGACCGAAACACGCATCAAGCCGTCACAGGAGGTATAGGTGCGATTTCCCTTCGGCCCGCCCCTGGTGACGTAGTACTCCTGTGCGAGCAGAGCGTCGAATTCGCCCGGATCCGTGAAGGTATGGCCCTTGAAGCGGGAGACGCGGGCGGAAAGATCCTCAGCGAAATGCATGATCTTGCGGACCACGCCATCCTCGAGCTGATCGACAGCCTTGATCACATCAATCGGCACCAAGGCGCCGCGCGGATCGCGCCTGCAGGTATTACCTTCGATTTCGATCCGACCATCAGGAATGGCGGGCTGGGTCACATTGTCATTCTTCATGTCAGGATTCCTTCTGGCTGGCTTTGTTGCGCAAATGCAGCGTAGGATTCACCTCACGAATCCAGTCTGTTAGT
>NZ_JAEFCF010000032.1 GCF_016405985.1 Paracoccus sp. IB05 | reverse complement strand
GTCGCGCGAGCGATCGACGTTCTGCTCGCCAGTGATGCGGACGGGGAAGGGCGGGTGCAAGCTGCGCTCAGCTCATGGCCTCTCTCGTTGAGAAGGCGTATCTCTGCCCGTCTCTGGCGTGCTCAGCGCGACGAGAGCGCGCGCCAGATCGTCGCGAAACCATCGAGACGGGGTCAGTCTCACAAATACCGGCGCGTCCAGTCTCATGAATACCGCGCCAGAATCTCATGAACCCCGGCATGTTCTTCGACGAAGTGCTTGAATCTCACGAATTCCGGTCATCCGACAGCCGGATTCCGGGTCATTTTCGGGGTTCTGTAGCGCATCTCTCTATAGAAGAACAAGTAGCCCGATAATGCAATCTTATTGGATATATTCTGCTTGTGACACGGGCGGCGGATAAATTAACAAATTTTTCTATAAACGCCGATTCTGATCGATCATGCTCGCTGTATCTGCGGTGGCGATAGCGACCTGACTGGATCGGATGAAATCTGCGGATGCCCGGGGTACTGCGATTTCAGGCGGGGCTGAGGATAAGCCGCAATTCCATGGCCAATTGGGTGGCAAGCCGGGGGCGTGGACGATTTTTGGGGAATATCAGGCACATGATCAGATCGACTCTTGGCCGGAAGGGCCGGAAGATGACGTCTTTCAGCGGGTAATGCGTGACGGTTGCCAGATCGACCAGCCCGACACCGATCCCGGCTGCCACCATCAGGCAGGCGGTTTGCGACGAATTCACCTCGAGCGCGATGCGCGGCAGCTGGCCATTGCAGGCCTCGATAATCGCGGTTCCGGTCCGGGTCGAGGCGCCGGGGGCGATGATCGATTGCCCGACAAGATCCGCAGGCTGGATCATCTCCAGCCCGGCAAGCGGCGATTGTGCCGGCAGCGCGCAGAATACCTGAGAGCGCGAGATTTCCTCGACCTCGACACCGGGGTCAAGAACCGGCTGGTAGACGACGCCGATATCCACCTCGCGTCGAGAGACACGTTCCTCGATGGCGCGGGCCGAGGGCAGGGCTTGCAGCGTGATCCCGGCCCCCGGTGCACGGCGGTAAAGCGCGGCCAGGGCGGCGGGAAGGCTGGCATTCACAAAGGTCGGCGAGGCGGCGATGGCCAGCCGCCCGCTGCGCCCGGTGCGGATGTCGTCGATCGAACGGTTCAGCGTGTCGATCCGGCCGAACACCTCCTGCACATCGGCGAAAAGGCCGCTTGCCTCGGGCGTTGGGTGCAGGCGGCCCGCGATTCGCTCGAACAGGCGAAAGCCGATCTGGCTTTCGGCATGGCGCAGCACATTGCTGATCGCGGGCTGGGTGACATTCAGCATATGCGCCGCGCCGGTGACGGTGCCGGTCTGCATGATGGCATGGAACACTTCGAGATGTCGCAGATTCATCCTGGCCTCCGCCTGACCCATCACCTGAAGTGATATATGACCATTGAATCATCATTGGATACAAATGGGATCACCCGATAGCAAGGGCTGGTCATGCGCTCAGAACCTCCGAGGGGATCCCCGTGCTGCCAGCGCAGCCGGAGCAGAGCGCCATCAGCATTTTCTGCGGAGGCATCGGATGAACAAGCAAAACATCTATGGCAAAGTTGCCAAGGGCGAACCCTATCGCAAGGCGGGCGCGCGCCTGACCGAGGACGCAGAAGATGTGCAAAAGCGCACGAAACTGGGCGATGCCAGCCAGCAGCTGCGCGAATACGACATCTATCACCGCTTCGACAAAGCCCATGTGGTGATGCTGGCCGAAGAGGGGTTCCATTCCGGCAAGGACGCGAAGACCATCCTCGAGGCGCTGCGCCGGATGGAGGCCGCAGGCATCACCGAGACCCGCGCTGAAACCGAAGCGGGCGAGCATTCCGGCGAGGCCTGGCTGATCACCGAGATCGGCGAGGAAATCGGCGGGCGCATCCATGCCGGGCGCAGCTCGGGCGATTTCATGGCGGTGACCAGCCGCATCTTCATCCGCGAATTCCTGCTGAAGCTGATGGCGGCCTCGATTGAGTTGCGCCGCGTGCTGCTGCAACTGGCCGAGGAACATATCGACACGGTGATGCCCGGCTCGACCTGGTCGCAACACGCGCAGCCGACCACTTTCGCGCATTATGTCATGTCCTGGGAGGCCTCGCTGGAGAATGATTTCCAGCGGCTGAAGCAGCTTTATGACCGCGTCAATGTCAGCCCGGCGGGCAGCGCGATCTTCACCGGCTCGCGCTATCCGATCAACCGCGAGCGCACGGCCGACCTGCTGGGCTTTGACGGGGTGATCCAGAACACGCGCTATGCGGTGCTGGGCTTTGACGGCTGGCTGGGTGTGCCCGCCGAGGCCTTTACCGCGCCTGCGCTGATGATGATGAACGTCTCGGGCATCGCGTCGGAACTCTATCTCTGGTCGAATACCGAGTTCTCCTATGTCGAACTGGCCGACCGCTATTGCGGCACCAGCTCGATCATGCCGCAGAAAAAGAACCCCTATACGCTGATGTGGATCAGGGGGGCGGCGGCCCGGACCTATGGGCGGCTCTCGTCTTACATGACCGAGATGCATGATATGGCGATGGGCTATACCCGGCAGCTGGCGCCGACGCTGGATGATATCCTCGAGGCCACACAGATCATGACCGGGGTGCTGTCGTCGCTGACGATCCACAAGGACCGGATGCTGGAAAACGCCACCAATATGAACTGGATCTGCGCGACCGATATCGCCGATCTGATCGTGATCGAGAAAGGTCTGCCCTTCCGCACCGCGCATCAGATCGTGGCGATCCTGGTGCGGATCGGGATCAGCCGGGGGCTTACCCAGACCGCGGTGACCTCGGCGCTGGTTGATGAGGCGGCGATGGAATATATGGGCCAGCCGCTGAACCTTGGCGATGACGCGGTGCGCCGGGCGCTTGACCCGGCAAGCTGTGTCGAGGCCCGCCAGTTGACCGGCGGCCCGGCGCCTGCCCGCGTGCGCGAGGACATCGCCCGCGCCCGTCAGCTTGCCGCCAGGGATGAGGCAGGGCTTGGTGAGATGGCGGAACGGCTGAGCGCTGCGGCGGACCGTCTGGAAACGGCGATTGATACCCTGATCGCGGGCTGATCCGGCCAGGGCCGGCCTCGGGATGCCGGGGTCGGCCAAATCGCCAGGTATCGGCTGCGCCGGGCCTGCGCAGTAGAAAATGCTGCGCAGGCCCGCAATTCGATGATTTTTAGCGGTCCGAAGCCCGCAAACTAAAGCGAATTCGGCGCGGATCGAACCAGTCTGACGGGGTGAACGCTGATACAGCAACAGGAAGGTGAGATGGCTCTCAAACCGCTGAACGAGTTTCGCTACATGTCCTTCGATGTCGTGGGCACGCTGATTGATTTTGAAGGTGGCCTTGTCGGCAGCCTGACGGAAATCGGCCGGGATCATGGGGTCGAGGTTGATGCGGACCGCGCGCTCGATCTGTATCGCAGTGCCCGCTACATGCCCGATGTAGGGCATTTCCCCGATGATCTGGTGCGGGTTTACAAGGTGATCGCGGCGGATCTCGGCCTGCCAGCAACCGACGAGCTGGGCCAGCGGCTGCGCGATGCAGTGCCGTCCTGGAAGGCGTTTCCCGATGCAGCTGCGGCGATGGCAAAGCTCAAAACAAAATACCGTCTGATCGCGATGACCAATGCGCAACGCTGGGCGTTCGAGCATTTCAGCGCCGCCCTCGGCCACCCGTTCCATGCCGCTTTCACCGTCGATGACACTGGCACCGAAAAACCTGATCCGGCCTTTTTCGCGAAGGTGTTCGATTTCGTGGCGACCGAAGACGCGTCGAAAGACGACATTCTGCATGTGGCGCAAAGCCAGTATCACGATATCGGCGTCTCGCGTGATCTGGGGATGACCAATTGCTGGATCCAGCGCCGCCACGCCCAGAAAGGCTATGGCGGCACCATCGAGCCGAAGGAATTCACCACGCCCGACTACCACTTCACCTCGATGGAAGAGCTCGCGGCAGCCGCTATTGGCTGAGCGCCGGTGACACGACCGGCCTGCGCCATAAGCAGGCCGGAAATTCATAACAGGGAGAATGCGATGACGGAAAAGACTTCGAACTGGACCCGCCGCGATGACGCGATGGTCGAATCCATGATCCGTCGCGGCGCCACCCGCCGCGATCTTCTGCGTATGTTCATGGCGGGCGGCATGTCGCTTGCCGCAGGTTCGCTGGTGCTGGGGCGCGCCACGGCCGCTTTGGCCGATACCCCGGTGACCGGCGGGCATTTCAAGGCGGCGGGCTGGTCGGCTTCGACCGCCGATACGCTTGACCCGGCGAAAGCCTCGCTCTCGACCGATTACACGCGTTGCTGCGCCTATTACAACCGCCTGACCTTCATGGTCGAGGATGGCTCTGTCGAGATGGAACTGGCCGAAAGCATCGAGACCAAAGATGCGAAGGTCTGGACGGTCAAACTGAAATCCGGCGTCACCTTCCACAATGGCAAGACCTTTGATGCCGAGGATGTGGTCTATTCGCTGAACCGCCACAAGGATCCCGAAGTCGGGTCGAAAGCCGCCGCGATGGCGGGCCAGATCGCCGAAGTGAAGGCCGTTGATCCCACCACGGTCGAGATCACCCTTGCTGCGGCGAATGCCGACCTGCCGATCCTTTTGTCGATGCACCATTTCATGATGGTCGCAAACGGGACCAAAGATTTCACCACCGCAAACGGCACCGGCGCTTTCGTGTCGGAAGTCTTCGAGCCGGGCGTGCGCTCGATCGGCAAGCGCAACGACAATTACTTCAAAGCCCAAAAGGCCCATCTCGACAGCTTTGAATATTTCGGCATCGCGGATGAGACGGCGCGGGTGAATGCGCTTTTGTCGGGTGATGTGCAGCTGGCGGGCGCGGTCAAACCGCAATCGGTGCGGCTGATCGAAAGCCAGCCCGGTTTCGTCGCGCAGCGCAACGATGCGGGCAACTACACCGACCTCAACATCCGCCTCGACATGGATCCGGGCGACAAGGCCGGTTTCATCGAGGGCGTCAAATATCTGATGAACCGCGATCTTATGGCGAAATCGGCGCTGCGCGGCATGGCGACCATAGCCAATGACCAGCCGGTCTCGCCCGCGAGCCCCTTCCACAATGCCGATCTGAAGCCGCGGGAATTCGATCCCGAGCGCGCGAAATCGCTGTTCGAAAAATCGGGCCTTCTGGGCAAGACCGTGCCGCTGGTCACCACCGAGGCCGCGCCTTCGGCCATCGAGCTGTCGATGCTCTTGCAGCAGGCCGGGGTCGAGATCGGGATGAATTTCGAATTGCAGCGCGTGCCTGCCGATGGCTACTGGTCGAATTACTGGCTGAAAGCCCCGTTCCATGTCGGCCATATCAACCCGCGCCCGACGCCGGACACGCTCTTCTCGCTGCTCTACGCCTCGGATGCGCCCTGGAACGAATCCGGCTTCCGCAACGAGAAATTCGACTCGATGCTGGTTGAGGCGAGGGGCGAGCTGGACTTTGCCCGCCGCAAAGAGATCTATGACGAAATGCAGGTGATGGTCTCGAACGAGGCCGGCACCGCGATCCCGCTCTGGATGTCGATCATCGACGGCGTCTCGCCGCGCGTCAAAGGCCTGCGTCCGAACCCGCTGGGCAATCAGATGGGCTTTGCCATGGCGGAATATGTCTGGCTGGCAGACTGATCGCCTGTAACCCGCGTCTCCCGGCGGCCACGCCCCGGGAGGCGTTTTCCCGTCGCGAAAGGCCAGTCATGAACACCCAGATCCGGTCACTGATCCTTGCGCGTCTCGGGATCGCCTTAATCACGCTGATCATCGTCAGCTTCATCGTCTTTGCCGCGACCGAGATGCTGCCCGGCGACATCGCGCAGATCCTGCTGGGCCAAGCGGCAACGCCCGAAGCGGTGGCGGGCCTGCGCGAGGCGATGGGTCTGAACGATCCCGCCTTCCTGCGGTTCCTGCGCTGGATGGGCGGGCTGTTGCAGGGCGATCTGGGCAAATCCTACGCCAATAACATGCCCGTGGCCGATCTGATCGGCGGGCGGCTGATGAACACGTTGCAACTGGCGGCGGTGACAGCGATCTTCTCGGTGCCGGTGGCGCTGTTTCTGGGCATCACGACCGCGATGTATCAGGGGTCGGTCTATGACCGGGCAGTGAACTTCCTGGTGATCGGGGTGATCTCGGTGCCGGAATTCCTGGTCGCGACGCTGGCGGTGCTGGTCTTTGCGGTCTGGCTGCAATGGCTGCCCGCTTTGTCCTTCGCCAATGATGTCCAGAGTTTTTGGGAACTGCTCCGTGCCTATGCCATGCCGGTGATCACGCTGAGCTTCGTGATCTCGGCGCAGATGATCCGCATGACGCGGGCCGCCGTGATCAGCACGCTCAGCGCGCCCTATGTCGAGATGGCGCTCCTGAAAGGCGCGTCACGCCCCCGGATGGTGCTGCGCCATGCGCTGCCGAATGCGATTGGCCCGATTGTGAATGCGGTCGCGCTGTCGCTTTCCTACCTGCTGGGCGGTGTGATCATCGTCGAGACGATCTTCAACTATCCCGGTGTCGCGAAGCTTATGGTGGATGCGGTGGCGACCCGTGACCTGCCGCTGATCCAGACCTGCGCGATGATCTTCTGCCTGGGCTATCTGATCCTGATCACCCTGGCCGATGTAATCGCCATCCTGTCCAATCCGAGGTTGCGCAAGTAATGGCCATGTCCTTCCCCACCCCGCGCCGTCTCGGTTATCGGCTCAACCTCGTGGGCATGATCTCGGCTGCCGTCGCCCTGACCTGGGCGGTGATCGCGGTGATCGCCCCCTGGCTGACGCCCTACGGCCCCGGCGAAGTGGTCGATTTCGACTATTTCGGCCCGATCTCGGAACAGTTCTGGCTGGGCAGCGATTATCTGGGCCGCGATATGCTGTCGCGTATCCTGGTCGGCACCCGCTACACCGTCGGCATATCACTGGCGGCGGTGCTGATCGCCTGCTTCACCGGCGTTGTGCTGGGGATGACGGCGGCGGTGATCGGCGGCTGGTATGACACGATCCTGAGCCGCTTTCTCGATGCGCTGACCTCGATCCCGTCGAAGCTCTTCGGGCTGGTGGTGGTGGCGGGGATCGGCTCGTCTATCCCGGTGCTGATAGGGGTGCTGGCGGTGATCTATACGCCCGGCGCTTACCGTTTCGCCCGCGCCTTATCGGTCAATATCAACACGATGGAATATGTCACGGCGGCCCGCGCCAGGGGCGAGCGCACGCTCTACCTGATCCGCCATGAGATCCTGCCCAACATCACCGGCCCGGTTTTGGCCGATATGGGGCTGCGGTTCGTGTTCATCGTGCTTTTGCTGTCGGGCTTGTCTTTCCTGGGCCTCGGCGTGCAGCCGCCGAATTCCGACTGGGGCTCGCTTGTGCGCGAGAATATCGGGGCGCTGTCTTTTGGGGCGCCTGCGGTGATCATGCCCTCGATCGCCATTGCCACCCTGACGATCAGTGTGAACCTCCTGATCGACAACCTGCCCGTCAAGATCCGCGACAGGAGCGAATGATGCCGAACCTCGTTGAAATCAGGGATCTGAAGATTGGTGCGCGCACCGATTCCGGGCGTGAGGTGCAGATCATCAAGGGCGTCAGCATCGACGTCGCCGCCGGTGAGATCGTGGCGCTGATCGGGGAATCTGGTTCGGGCAAGACGACGATTGCGCTGTCGCTTATGGGGCATGTGCGGCCCGGGTGCTATTTCCAGGGCGGCTCGGTGACGGTCGCGGGCCGCGATATGGCGGCTTTGCGTGAAAGCGAGCGGGCAAAGCTGCGCGGAACCGATGTCGCCTATGTGCCGCAAAGTGCGGCGGCGGCCTTCAACCCGGCGATCAAACTGATCGACCAGGTGGTCGAGGTGGCAAAGATCCACAATCTGATGCCGATGGCCGAGGCGCGGGCAAAGGCGGTGGAGCTGTTCCGCGCACTGGCGCTTCCTGACCCCGATACGATTGGCGAGCGTTATCCGCATCAGGTCTCCGGCGGCCAGCTGCAACGGCTTGCCGCAGCGATGGCGCTGATCGGCGGGCCGAAGCTGGTGATCTTTGACGAACCCACGACCGCGCTGGATGTCACTACCCAGATTGAGGTGTTGCGCGCGTTCAAATCGGTGATGAAGGCGGGCGGCATGGGCGGGGTCTATGTCTCGCATGACCTCGCCGTGGTGGCGCAGATCGCCGACCGCATCGTGGTGCTGCGCGGTGGCGAGGTCCAGGAAGAGGGCACGACTGCCGCGATCCTCGACAATGCGCAGCATCCCTATACCCGCGATCTGCTGGCGGCGTTTCACCCCGTCACCCATGCGGCGGTGGCGCTTCCGGAAAGCGCCACGCCGCGCCCGCCCGCGCTGGAAGTACGGGGGATTTTCGCGGGTTACGGGCCTTTGACTGCCGAAGGACTGCCTGCAAAGCAGGTGCTGAAAGATGTCAGCTGCAAGCTGGAAAAGGGCCGCAACCTGGGCGTTATCGGCGAATCAGGTTGCGGGAAATCGACGCTGGCGCGGGTGATTGCCGGGCTCGTGGCGCCCGCCAAAGGCCAGATCCTGCTGGATGGCAAAGAGATGGCGGGCGATCTGAAAAAGCGCAGCAAGGAAGAGCTGCGGCGCTTGCAGATCGTCTTCCAGCTTGCCGATACCGCGCTGAACCCTTCGACGCCGATTGGCGACATCCTCGGCCGCCCGCTGACCTTCTATCACGGGATGAAGGGGGCCGCGCGCGATGCGCGCGTCGCGGAACTTCTCGACATGGTGCATCTGCCGAAGAACATGCGCCACCGGCTGCCCTCGGAACTCTCGGGCGGGCAAAAGCAACGGATCAACCTGGCGCGGGGCCTCGCCGCCAACCCCGAGGTGATCCTCTGCGATGAGATCACCTCGGCGCTGGATACGGTGGTCGCGGCGGCGGTGATTGAACTCCTGAAGGAATTGCAGCGCGAATTGCAGCTGTCTTATGTCTTCATCAGCCATGATCTGGCGACCGTGCAGGCGATCTGTGACGATGTGATCGTGATGAATGGCGGGGTGAATGTCGAAACCCTGCCGGCGGCGCAGATCATGGAAAGCGCGCAGCATCCCTATACGCGCCTCTTGCTGGCTTCGGTGCCGAAGCTTGATCCGGGCTGGCTCGACAGCCTCGCCGATGATCCGGCATTCGAGCGGGCAGGGCGCAGCTCGCTTTTGTCTCAGGTGTGAAAAAGCCCCGCAGCGGCGGGGCTTTTGCTTTAGTAACCGCGACTGCGGTCGACAAGGCCAGGCGGCGGATCGCCCCGCAGATCGGCCAGCACCCCGGCGACCAGATGCGCGGCGGCATCGCGGGCGCGGGTCTGGCAGGCGATATGCGGCGTCACCATGACGCGCGGATCACGCCAGAGCCAGTGATCTGCGGGCAACGGCTCGGGGTCGGTCACGTCAAGGAAGGCCGCCGAGAGCTGCCCGCTGTCAAGCGCACGGCGCAGGGCCGCCTCATCCAGCTGCCGCCCGCGCCCGAGCTGGACCAGCTTTGCCCCCATCGGCAGCAGCGCGAAAAGAGCGTCATCCAGAAAGCCCGTGGTCTCGGGCGTCAGCGGCAAGAGGCAGATCAGGATGTCGGTTTGCGCCAGAAATGCAGAGAGGTCAGTGAAACACTGCACCCCCGCGATCTCGCGCGGGCTACGCGCCCAGCCCGAGAGCGGAAAGCCAAAGGGCTTCAGGCTTTCCAGCACTGCCTGGCCCAGATTGCCCAGCCCCAGCACCCCGATGCGCCGGTCCTGGGGGGCAACATTCTGCCCCTCGATCCATTTGCCCTCCCGCGCCTGGGCGAGATAGGCGGGCAGATCCCGGTGCAGTGCCAGCACCGCCATGGTGGCGAATTCCTGCATCTGTTCGGCAATTCCGCCTGCCAGCATCCTGACCACGCCGACCCCCTCGGGCAGGGTGCCGAGGTCGAACTGATCGACCCCGGCGCCGGTGGAAAAGATCAGCCGCAGATTGGGATAGGTTTCTGCCAGGCGCACAGGCGCCTGCCAGGTGATCAGCCATTGCACCGCAGCCGGGCCAGGTGCGGTGCCGATATGAAAGGGCATATCGGGCAGTGCCTCGGCAAAGGCCTTGCGAAAGACCTCGCTGCGGGCGGGATCTGAAAGCGAAAGGATCGCCATCAGCGCAGAGCAGCCCGGACATCCGGGTCTTCCAGCGTCAGGTCCAGCACTTTGCGGGTGCGCTCGACGATCAGGTCGATCTCGTCTTCGGTGCAGCACAAAGGCGGGGCATAACCCAGCACACCCCAGGCGAAGGCGCGCAGGATCAGACCCTCATTCCAGGCGCGGTCAAACACCCGAACCGCCGGTTTCGCGCTGGCGGGCAGCGGCGTCTTTTTCTCTTTGTCGGTGACCAGCTCAACGGCCGCCAGCATGCCACGCCCGCGCACATCGCCAACCAGCGGGTGATCCGACAGGCCGCGCAGACCTGCCTGCAGCCGCGCACCCATCTTGCGGCCATTCTCGAACAGCCCGCCTTCGTAAAGATCAAGCGCCGCCAGCCCGACCGCCGCCGAAACCGGATGCGCCGAATAGGTCAGCCCGTGGCCGACCGTGCCCATGCCTGCGCCATCCGCGATGGTCTGATAGATCCGGTCCGACATGAAGACCGCCCCCATCGGCACATAGCCGGAGGTCAGGCCCTTGGCAGTCGTCACCATATCCGGAACGACATCTTCCTCGGCGCAAAGCAGCATCGGGCCGGTGCGGCCAAAGCCGGTGATGACCTCGTCAAGGATGAAGAGGATGTCCAGTTCGCGGCAGAGCGCCCGGATCGCCTTCAGCCAGCCTGGCGGCGGCACCAGCACACCGCCCGAGCCCTGGATCGGCTCGCAGTAAAACGCCGCGACATGCTCTGGCCCGCCGAGTTCTTCGACCTTGGCCATGAGCTGCGCCTTTGACGCGGCGATGATCGCCTCGGGGTCGCTGCCGGCGGGGTTGCGATAGGTGTCGTAAGAGCCGATCTTGTGCTGCCAGGAGAACGGCACACCAAATCCGGCATGGAACACCGGCAGCGCGGTCAGACCCGCGCCCACGGTCGAGGCGCCGTGATAGCCCTGGTCCAGCGAGATGAAATGCTCTTTCGTGGTCTTGCCGCGCGCGTGCCAGTAATAACGGGTAAACCGGACCGTGCTGTCGACCGCATCCGATCCGCCCAGCGTGAAGAAGACATGATCGAGATCGCCGGGAGCGGCCTGGGCGAGGCGCGAGGCCAGCCGGACCGGCGCTTCGGAACTGATGCCGAAATAGCCGGTGGCATAGGGCAATTCGGTCAGTTGTTTGGTGGCCGCGTCAACGATGCTTTGCTGGCCATAGCCTGCATTCACGCACCACAGCCCCGCGAACCCATCCAGCAGATCGCGCCCTTCGGCATCCTTCAGCCAGGCGCCCTTGCCCGAGGTCAGAATGCGCGCGCCCGCCGCCTCATGGCCGCGCCAGCTGGCAACGGGGTGGATCAGGTGGGCGCGGTCGAGTTCGACCAGGTTGTTTGCGAGCATGTCTTGTCTCCTGAGAGGTCAGCCAAGCGCCTGGGCGGCGAGGGCGAAACGTTGGTAGGTTCCGATAGGGGTGATGGGTGTCTTACCAGGGCCAGGGCGGGTCATCGCGGTGCCGCGACCGACCTCGGGCAGGCCAATCCGGGCGAGGGGGCCAGCCAGCGGACAATCCACGCCGGGGGCAGAAATGGTATCGATGCGCAGGAACCGCCCCGTGCTCTCAAAGGCGGCGAGGGCGAGGATGGCCGTGGCGGCCGCGCTGTCACGCGCGATCAGCGGCGCAAGCGCCCATCCCCGGCCAAAGGGTCGCAGGATGCCGAAGGCGGCAAGGCCGCCTGCATCTTCGACAATCGCAACCCGCGCTTTGTCGGGGATAGCCTGGAAAAAGATGTGACGATCTGCGCCCTGGGCCAGCTGGTCAAGCCGGGCAAGCTGCGCGAGATCAGGGGCATCACTCCATCGGGCAGCGGGTGCCCCCGGCACATCCGGAAAGGTGTCTGTGGTTGTAAGAGTGCCCTGATACTGGCGGATGGTGCCGGTCTCGGTAAAGCCAAGGCTTTGATAAAGCGGGAAACCTTCGGGTGTGGCGATCAGGCGCCATTCATCTTTCGGCGCAAGGTCAAGCAGCGCCTGCAACAGCCGCCGCCCCATGCCCCGCCCACGCAATGCCTGATCGACGATGATCATATTCGCCATCGAGACCGGGCCGAACGGGGTGCGCATCGCGGTGCCCAGCACCTCTCCGCCCGCGCCGGTCACGACAAAGCCCTGGCTGATCTGATGCAAAAGGCTCCAGTCCCCGGCCCGATGCGGCCATCCCGCCTGGCGCGAGAGCAAAAGCGCCCCGGCAAGATGGTCCCGGGTCAACGGGCGCAGTATCGGATCCATGATGCCGCCAGTCATGCGCGTATCCGCAGGTGTGAAACAGGGGGGAGGGCAGATGTGAAACCGGCCCTTCCCGGGTTATGCGTGGCGCGGCTTCAGCCGACGATCACATAGATCTTGCGGACGGTCTCGATGGTGCGCCAGATCCCCTTGAAGCCGGGCTTCATGATAAAGCTGTCGCCGCCGCGATAGGTGACCGGCGCATGACCGTCTTCCTCGATCTCGATATGGCCTTCAAGGATATGGCAGAATTCGAAAGTGGTGCCTTTGATGGAGATGGTCTCGCCCGGGGTCGCCTCCCAGATGCCGGTGCGGACCTTGCCTTCGGTGGCCTCCTCGCGCGAGGCATCGAGCGCCCAGGTCAGGAAGGAAGGATCGCCCGAGATCAGCCGGTCCGCTGCCGCTTTGGCAGGAACAGGCGTGGTGTCGGGGCGGGTGTTGACGGTGATGAGAAGCGACATTCTTTTGCCTTTTCAGATGCCTGAGCAATCAGCGGATCAGGTCGAGGAATTTGTAATACTGACCCACCAGCGGCAGGAACCAGGGCTTTCCGGTATGGAAGGGCACCGCTTGCCAGGGCAGGCCATCCCAGGGATTGCGGTTGATCCGGCCGGTGATCAGATCGGCCATGATCTCGCCCATATGGGTCGCCAGCTGTGCGCCATGGCCGGAATAGCCCATCGAGAAGTAAAGCCCGTCCGCCTCGCCCGCGCGGGGGTAACGGTCGGCCGTCATATCGACGAGACCGCCCCAACAGTAATCGATCTGGACATCGGCGAGATGCGGGAACACCTCGGCCAGCGCCCCCCGCAGGATCTTGCCGCTTTTGGCATCGGATTGCTGGTCGGACCGCCCCGAGAACCGCGCGCGACCGCCAAAGATTAGCCGGTTGTCGGGCGAGAGCCGGTAGTAGTTGCCGATATTGCGGCTGTTCACATAGGTGCGGTTGCCCGGCACCGTGCTGGCGATCTCGGCATCGGTCAGTGGGCGGGTCGCGATGATGAAGCTGCCGACCGGCACGATGCGGCGGCGGAACCAGGGGAAAGCGCCATCGGTATAGGCGCCGGTCGCAAGCAGTACCTTGTCGGCGGTCACATGACCCCGGGCGGTGTTCAGCTTCCAGCCCTTGCCATGCGCCTCGCGCGAGGTGACGGCGGTGTTTTCAAACACCACCGCGCCCCGGCGCGCGGCGGCTTCGCCAAGGCCTGTTACATAGCGCCCCATATGCATCATGGCGCTTTTTTTCTGCAAAAGCCCGCCGTGATAAGCCTCCGAGACCACTTCGCGCGCCAGATCGGCTTTGCTCAGCATCTCGACATCCTGGTCGACGTCTTCGCGCAACGCCGCGCCGATCCGGGCGAGATTGTCGTAATGCGCCGGTTTCGAGGCCAGCTTCAGCTTGCCCGAGCGGCGGAAGTCGCAGGAGATGCCCTCATCGGCAATGACGCGTTCGACGGTCTCGATCGCCTGGTCGTAAGCGCGATAGATGGATTTCGCCTTTTCGCGGCCAAAGCGGTCCCGCACGCCCAGATAGCTGTGCGAGACGCCGTTGTTCAGATGGCCGCCATTGCGGCCCGAGGCGCCGAAGCCGACCGAGCGTGCCTCGAGCACCACCACCGAGCGCCCTTCCATCGCCAGCTTTCGCGCGGCGCCAAGGCCGGTGAAACCCGCCCCGACAATCGCGACATCGTAATGTCCCTGTACCGGGCCCTGCGCGCCCGAGGCGAAAGCAGGGGCCGTTTCATGCCAGTAGGAAAGGAATTGCATCGGGGTGGCCTATATCTCAGTTGATGCCGAAAACGCCCGGCAGGCCGCCGATATCATCGATGACATGCTGGGTGTAGAAGGGGTTCACCGGCTCATAGCCGCGATTGACGAAGACCTTGTTCGGGATGTTCAGGTCATGCGCGGTCTGCAGGTCATAGCGGAACGAGGCCGAGACATGGGTCACATCTTCCGGCCCGCAGCCGAGCTTGTCGAACATCACCTCAAAGCCCTTCATCTGCGGCTTATAGGCGCCGGTTTCCTCGGCGGTGATGACCATATGGAAGGGCGCGCCCAGCTTTTCGACATTCGACATGATCTGGTCGTTCATCGCATTCGACAGGATCACCAGCGGGATTTCTTTCGCGAGTTTGGCAAGACCAGCCGGCACATCGGCATGCGGGCCCCAGGTCGGGACTTCGGCATAGACCTGCTGCGCTGCGGCCTCGGTAAAGGCGATGCCATTCAGTTTGCAGGTGCGCTCCAGCGAGGCATGGACGACGTCGTAATAGGGCTTCCAGGCGCCCAGCACCTCATCAAGGCGGTAGCGCGAGAAGTCGCGGATGAATTTCACCATTGCCTCTTCGGAAAGGTGGTCCCCGTAAAGGCGGCGGGCAGCACCGGCCATGTCGAAATTGATCAAGGTGCCGTGGCAGTCGAAGGTGACGAATTTGGGGCGGGTGGTCATCGGTCTTTTCCCTGTCTGGAGAAGCGGCTGGTGCCAGTGTGTTCTGATGCGATCCTACGGCGGAGATGCAGCGCGCCTTGCCCGTTTGTGCGCCACGCATAGCAGAAAACTCTGTATTGCGCGGGGGGGACGGCAGCATGTTGCGGGGCCGAAACCGGGAAAATTTTCCTTTTCACCAATGAATAAGGGGCAGGTCTGCACCTGCCCCCCGGGATGTTTCTGCGCGCGAGGCCATGATCGGGCCAATGGCGGCATTTTCTGCCGCTTCAGAGCCCGCCCATATGGAAAGCTTTGATTTCCAGATATTCGTCGATCCCCGCGCGCGCACCTTCACGGCCAAGGCCAGACTGTTTGACGCCGCCAAAGGGCGAGACAGTGGTGGAAACCGCGCCGGTGTTCAGCCCGACCATGCCGAATTCCAGCGCCTCGCCCACCCGCCAGGCGCGGCGGATGTTCTCGGTGTAGAAATAGGCGGCAAGGCCGAAGGGGGTGGCGTTCGCCAGGGCAATCGCTTCGTCTTCCGTCTCGAACCGGAACAGCGGCGCGACCGGGCCGAAGGTCTCTTCCGATGCCAGATCCATCTCGGTGGTGGCGCCGGTCAGCACCACGGGCGCGGCATACTGACCCTCTGGCACATCAGCCTTCGCGGCGATTTTCGCGCCTTTCGCCAGGGCATCCGCGACATGGCGGTCGATCTTGTCGATGGCGGCGCGGTTGATCATCGGGCCGATCTCGACGCCTTCGTCAAAGCCGGTGCCGACCTTCATCGCCTGGACTCTTGCCCCGAGCTTTGCGGCGAAAGCGTCATAGACCCCCGCCTGCACGAGGATGCGGTTCGAACAGACGCAGGTCTGGCCGCCATTGCGGAATTTCGAGACGATTGCGCCTTCGACCGCCGAATCGATATCGGCATCATCAAAGACGATGAAGGGCGCATTGCCGCCGAGCTCCAGCGAGAGCCGCTTCACCGTCGGCGCCGATTGCGCCATCAGAAGCGAGCCAATCCGGGTCGATCCGGTGAAGGAGATTTTCCGCACCACCGGGTTAGAGGTCAGCTCTGCGCCGATTTCCGCAGGCATACCGGTGACGATATTGATCACCCCCGCAGGAATACCCGCCCGTTTCGCCAGAACGCCAAGCGCCAGCGCGGAATAGGGCGTGAATTCAGAGGGTTTGATCACAACCGTGCAGCCCGCCGCCAGCGCCGGGCCAACCTTGCGGGTGATCATCGCATTGGGGAAATTCCAGGGCGTGATGATACCCGAGACGCCGACCGGTTCTTTTAGTGTCAGGATGCGGCGGTCGCCGTTGGGCGCGGGGATCACGGTGCCGTCGATCCGCCGCGCCTCTTCGGCGAACCATTTCACAAAGGACGCCCCATAGGCGATCTCGCCTTTGGCCTCGGCCAGCGGTTTGCCCTGTTCCAGCGTCAGAAGGCGCGCGAGGTCGTCGGCATGTTCCTCCATCAGCGCGAACCAGCGTTCCAGAACCGTCGCGCGATGGCCATGCGTCGTGCGTTTCCAGGCCGCAAAAGCGGTGTTCGCCTCATCCACCGCCCGGGCGGTCTCATCTGCCGAGAGGTCAGGGATCCTGCCCATCACCGAGCCGGTTGCCGGGTTCGTCACCTCGACGGTCTTGCCAGAAGCGGCATCGATCCAGTCGCCGCCGATCAGGGCCTGCTGGCGGAAGAGTCCTGCATCTTTCAATCCGAGGGTCATTTACGCCTCCAGCGCGGCGAGAACCGCATTCGTGATCACCTCGGTCTTATCCTGGCCCGGTTTGGTGCCGATGCCTTGCGCGGTCACCGCTTCCATCGCGGTCAGGATGCGGGTGGAGGCTTCAGTCTCGCCCAGATGATCCAGCATCTGCGCTGCTGACCAGATCGCCGCCATCGGATTGGCGATACCGAGATGCGCGATGTCAGGCGCGGAGCCATGCACGGGCTCGAACATCGAAGGCGCCGAGCGGTCGGGGTTGATATTGGCCGAGGCCGCGAAACCGAGACCGCCCTGGATCGCCGCGCCAAGATCGGTCAGGATGTCGCCGAAAAGGTTCGAGGCAACCACCACGTCGAGGCTTTCCGGCGCCATCACCATCCGCGCGCACATGGCGTCGATATGGTAATGGGCGACCTCGACCTCGGGGTATTCCTTTGCCACGAGGTCAGTGATCTCATCCCAGAAGACCATCGAATATTTCTGCGCATTCGATTTGGTGACAGAGGCCAGCTTTTTCCGCCGCTTCATCGCATGGTCAAAGCCGAAGCGGATGATCCGCTCGACACCGGCGCGGGTGAAGACCGAGGTCTCGACCGCCACCTCATCAGGTGTCCCGACATGGACCCGGCCGCCAGCGCCGGAATATTCACCCTCGGTATTCTCGCGGATGCAGAGAATGTCGAAATCGCGGGTCTTCAGCGGACCTTCGACGCCCGGCAGCAGGCGGTGCGGGCGGATATTCGCGTATTGCACGAAAGCCTTGCGGATCGGCAGCAAAAGCCCGTGCAGCGAGACGGAATCCGGCACTTT
Organism: Paracoccus sp. IB05; assembly: GCF_016405985.1. Lineage (GTDB taxonomy): Bacteria > Pseudomonadota > Alphaproteobacteria > Rhodobacterales > Rhodobacteraceae > Pseudogemmobacter. The sequence goes on along the minus strand of NZ_JAEFCF010000032.1, from coordinate 44,528 downwards.
CGCGGGCCAGCCGACCGCACCAAGGTAAATGGCATCAAACCCGCGCAGGGTCTCGATCCCGTCTTCGGGCATCATCCGGCCATGCTCAACGTAATATTCGCAGGACCAGGGGAAGGTCACCCCTTCCAGCGTTACGCCGCGCGCGGCCTTTTGCGCCACGGCAAATGCGGCTTCGGTCACAGCGGTGCCAATGCCGTCACCGGGGATCAGCGCGATACGATAGGTGGTCATGTCCGTCTCCATCAAAGGTCGATCAGCACGCTTTTTGAGCGGCGGTTGGCGTGATAGGCCTCGCGGCCCAGATCCTTGCCGATGCCGGAGGATTTGTAGCCCCCCGTCGGCAGCACATGGTCGCGCGAGCGGCCGTAGCGGTTGACCCAGATCGTGCCGGCCTCGATGCCACGGGTCATGCGGACCGCGCGCGACAGGTCTTTCGTATAGACCCCCGAACAAAGCCCATAGGTCGGGTGATCGGCCATCTGCAGCGCCTGATCGTCCGAGGCGAAGGTCTGGAAGGTTAGGACCGGGCCGAAGATCTCCTCGGTGACGGCGGGCGAGTTTTGCGTGACCCCGGCCAGTATCGTCGGCTGGTAATAATAGCCCGGGCGATCCATCTGCGCGCCGCCGGTCAGCACCTCGGCGCCCTGGTCTCTGGCGGCACCGATGATGCCATCCATCCGCGCAATCTGGCGCGACGAGATCACGGGCGAGAAATCCCCACCCTCTTCCCAGGTCTTGCCGGGCTTCACTGCGGTGAAATGCGCGATCAGCGCATCGGCGAGGGCAGGGGCGACCGATTCCTCGACGAGCACGCGGCTGCCCGCCACACAGGCCTGGCCCGCGTTGAAGAGGATGCTGCCCGCGATGCAGCGCGCGGCCAAGGCGATGTCGGCATCGGCGAAAACCACCTGCGGCGACTTACCGCCCAGCTCCAGCGTCACGGGCTTGATGCCGGTGCGCGCGACATTGCCCATGATCGCCTGGCCCGCCCCGGTCGATCCGGTGAAACTGACTTTGCCGACGCCTGGATGCCCGGTCAGCGCATTGCCGGTGACCGGCCCATCCCCCAGCACGATATTGATAATCCCCGCCGGAATGCCTGCCTTCACCGCCAGTTCCGCGAGCCGGATCGCCGACCAGGGCGTCAGTTCGGACGGTTTCAGCACCACAGCATTTCCTGCCGCGAGCGCGGGGCCCAGTTTCCACCCCGCCATGGTGATCGGGAAATTCCACGGCGTGATCGCACCGATCACCCCGATCGGCTCATCCATGATCATGCCAAGGGACGCGTCCCGCGTCGGCACCAGCGCGCCGCATTCCTTATCGGCCAGTTCGGCGAAAAAGCGGATCTGTTCGGCGGTGACGCCAATGTCAAAGGGCGGCACCTGGGAAATCAGGCGGGTGGACGATACCGCCTCAAGACGGCCAAGCACGGCAACATCGGCCTCGATCAGATCGGCCCAGGCCTGCATGGCGCGGGTGCGATCCCGCGGGGCGACCGCGCCCCAGCCCGAGGATTTCAGCGCCGCACGGGCATTTTCCACGGCCTGATCCACGATGCCCGCATCGGCCAGCGGGCAAAACCCGGCGCTTTCCCCATCGGACGGGCGCTGCATCGGGATCACCCCTTCCGCCGGGATCAGCCTGCCGCCGATGAAATGGCCAACGGGGAGCGCAAGACTGCCGGGGTCAAAAGAGAGGGTCATGGGATGCCTTTCGTAAATCCGGGCCTGAGGTTCCGTGCGCAGCCTAGCAGAGCCCGGGCCGCAGAATTGCGCCTGGCGCGGGGGGAGGCAGAGTGGATTGTCCCGTTTCGCCTGCCGGTGACGGAATTCTGTGTGGCGGATCGCGGGCGCTGGCGGGGGGAAAGCACAGAATGATGCCGGTGGGGCGCTCTTCGGCAACATGTGCGCCGGGCGCGGTGCGACAAGGGGCGCAGTGATGGAGGACGAAGATGGACGCGATTTCGCAAGAGACGACTGTCGGGGCCGCAGCCACGCGGATCCTCGCGGATCTTGTGGGGATCGCCTCGCTTCCGGGCACACCGAATGCGGAGGTGACGGATTGCCTCGCCTCAGAGCTGGCGCGACCGGGGGTCCGCTTCACCACCATCAAGGGTCCAGAGGGGGATCGCACCAATGTTTTCGCCAGCATCGGCCCCGCTGACCGGCCCGGCTATATCCTTTCGGGTCATTCGGATGTGGTGCCGGTGGCGGGCCAGGACTGGGCGACCGACCCCTTTCGGCTGACCGCGCAGGGCGACCGGCTTTACGGGCGCGGCACCACCGACATGAAGGGCTTTGTCGCCTGTATGCTGGCGCTGGTGCCGGAATTCCTCGCGATGGATCTGGCCCGCCCGGTGCATATCGCGGTGTCTTATGATGAAGAGATCGGCTGTCGCGGCGTGGGCCATATGATTGCGGCACTGCCGGGTCTTTGCGGCCCGCCCATGGGCTGTATCGTGGGCGAGCCGAGCGACCTGCATCCGGTGCTGTCGCATAAGGGGAAACTGGCCGCAGCGGTGCAATTCACGGGAAGGCCCGGCCATTCCTCCGACCCGCGCCTCGGGCTGAACGCGATTTATCCGGCGGCAGAACTGACTTTGGTCCTGCGCGACCTCGCCGCGCAGCTGGAGGTCGAGGGGCCGTTCGATCCACAATTCTCGCCCGCCTGGTCAACGCTCCAGGCCGGGGTGATCCAGGGTGGGCAGGCGGTCAATATCATCCCCGCACTTGCCCGGCTGGAGTTTGAGGTCCGCACCATTCCAGGTGTCAGCCCGGTTGATATCGCCGCGCTTGTCCGCGCCGCAGCGGAACGCATCGCTGCGGATCAGCGTCTCGGCCTGGCCTGGGAGGAGCTGTCCTCATATCCCGCCTTGCCGCCGCCCGAAGATCCGGGCCTTGCCAGCCTGCTGTCACGCCTTTCCGGGCGGGCGGTGCAGCAATCGGTCAGCTACGGCACCGAGGCGGGGCTTTTCCATGCGGCGGGGGTTCCTTCGGTGATTTGCGGCCCCGGCTCGATCACCCGGGCGCATCGGGCAGATGAATTCATCACAAAGAGCGAACTGGGTGATTGCCTCAGCCTGTTGCGCCGCACGGTTTCAGAGCTTTGCTGCGGCTGACGCCAGAACCGGCATTTTCTGCCGTATGAAATGACGACGCCAGGGCAGAAAAACCTCTGAATATTCTGCGAAACGGGATGTATTTTCCGCGTGTCGCACAGGTGTCATATTGTCATGGCGGCATGATATGCTAAGGAAGGGCAGCCTGCTGCGGTAACCCATATGACAATCTAAGGTGTGCCGGTGAAACTGGACCGTATCGACATTCGTATTCTGCACGAGCTGCAAAAGAACGGCCGCATCAGCAATGTCGAGCTGGCCGAGATGGTGCATCTTTCGCCCAGCCCCTGTCTGATGCGGGTGAAAAAGCTGCAACAGGCGGGCTATATCACCGGCTATGCGGCACAGATCAATATCGCGAAACTGGGGCCGACCCTGACGGTTTTCACCGAGGTGACACTGAAAAACCACCGCCAGATCGACTTTGCCCGCTTTCAGCAGGCGCTGGAAAAGATCGAGGAGGTGGTCGAATGCCATCTGGTTTCGGGCGGCTATGACTACCTGATCAAATTCGTCACTGCCGGGATCTCGGATTACCAGGAGATCATGGAGAAGCTGATCGACAGCGATGTCGGCATCGACAAATATTTCAGCTTTGTCGTGATCAAGACGCCCTTTGCGAAATCGCATCTGCCGCTGAAAACGCTGTTCGATTTCTGATCGGTGGGGGTTACCCCCCACCAATCCGTGGTCAGGCCAGCAGCGCGTCGATCGCAGCCTCCAGCCGGACCTCTGATGCTTTGACCCGGCCTTCGGCCTCGGCCAGCCAGCCCGCATCCTGAACCAGCTGATCCTCATGCGCGACCAGGGCTTCCTCGACACGGGGCCTGGCCGGGCCACCGGGCAGCAGCTGGCGCGAGATCGAGCGCAGCGGGTCCATCGCATCCGAGATCACCGCCTGCGAGAGGCCAAGCCCCTTGCCCTGATGTTCCACCGCCGCGCGGTCAACCAGCGCCGTGGTCAGCGCCTCGGGGGCGACACCTTCGTCAATCGCAAGGCGCACGGTGATGCCGGTGATCTGATGCGCCGCGCGCCAGGGGATGCCCGCCTCGCGCACCAGCGCCGAGGCGAGGTCGGTCGCCGTTGCCCAATGCCGGGTCGAGGCCGCCGCCATCCGGTCGCTATGGACGGTCAGGTCGCGCACGACTGCCGTCATCAGCCGCAATGCGCCGTTCATCTCGTCATAATTGCGCCAGGCGTCCGACATGGTGCGCACCCAGTCAAAGACCGGCACATTCGAGGGGTTCTTATGCACCATCAGCGTGCCCATCAGGAAGCCAGTCGCGGTCGCCACCACGCCTTTCAGGCATTCCAGCGCATTGGGGTTCTTCTTTTGCGGCATGATCGAACTGGTGCCACAGAAGCCGTCCGCCGTTTCCACCCAGCCGAATTCCGGCGCCGACCAGAGCATCAGATCCTCGGCAAAGCGGTTGAAATTGCCCGCAAGGATGACCATCACCGATTGCGCCTCGATCTCGATATCGCGGCCCCAGACAGCATCACGGGTGTTGAGCGCCAGGCCGTCAAAGCCGAGAAGATTGCCGACCCTTTCGCGGTTCAGCGCGAATTCCGATCCGTTCAGGATCGCGGCGCCTGCCGGGCTGAGGTTCAGGCGGCGGTAGAATTGCGCAATCCGCTCGGCATCGCGGTCAAAGGCGCTGGCCCAGGACAGGAGGTAATGCGCGAAACTCTCGGGCTGCGCGTGTTGCAGATGGGTGCAGCCCGGCATCACCGTGTCGATATGGGCCGCCGCCAGATCCAGCACCGCGCGGCGCAACGCGTTCAGATGTGCAGTGACCCGCAAGAGTTTCTCGCGCAACGCGAAGCGAAACGAGACCGTCAGCAAATCGCCTGAGCTGCGCCCCAGATGCATTTTGCCCGCCACCTCGCGGCCAAGCCGCGCGGTCAGGATCGCCTCGCCCGAATGCATATGTTCAGCGGTGGCGGCGCGGGTCTCGATCTCATCGCCCTCTTCAACGCGGCGCAGTTCCGCCAGCATCAAAGCCGCATCGCCGCGGGGGATCAGGCCTTCCTCGGCCAGCATCAGGATATGCGCCTTGTCGAAAGCATGAAATGCCGCCAGCTGCGGGCGCATCCTGGCATATTGTCCCAGCACACTCTCATCCGGCCCGGGCAGGCAGACATCGGCCAGCTCGGGGCGGACATCTTCGGAAAGGCGGATTTTACCTGCGCGATAGACCGACATGACGGGCTTCCTTTGCCTTGGACGGGTGCTTTGAGGCCAAGGATAGTCAGGGCGGCCCGGCAAAACCCTCTGAATACCGGGGGCAGAAAGCATCCTGTGCCAGCAGCACGCCCGCCTTGAGGCATTTCTGCCGTGGGGCCTGGTCTCAGCCGATGCCCTGGTTGATCAGGCCGAAAATCCGTTGCGGCCCCGTGCCGCGCCGGTCTTCGCCGCGCGCCATCGAAATGACGGTATCGACCAGTTTCAACCCGCTCGCTTGCAGGTAATCGCGGAACGGGCCTTCGGATTGCCGGGTATCAACCCGCACGAAACCGCCCGCATTGGCCAGGATATGCGGCGCGGTCAGCGCAATCGCGTCCTCTTCGTTCAGCGCGACAATCGGGCCGATGATCTGGCCGCGCCCGAACTGGCGGCTCAGCGCATAGCCGGTGATCTCGCCATCCCGTTCGATCACGGTGCCGGTCGAGATCGGGAACAACAGATCCAGCACCTGGTCGCGCGAGACCGGATAGGCGGCGGCGTCGATCGCGCGCAGGCGCGGCAGGTCCCCGGCGCGCATCGCGCGCGCGCCGGGGACCCGGGCTACGGTTTCCGGAACCACGGCCTGGAACTGGAACACGGTGCGCCCGGCGCGGAAGCCATGCGAGATATAGACCGGATAGGCCTCGGGCGTGGCGCTGACCACCAGATCGCGCCCGCCCGAGCGGTCGAGCATCTGTTCGACCAGCCAGTGATCGGTGCCATGTTCGATCAGCCGCGGCGCGATGATCACCATGCCAAGGGCCGCGAAATCATCGGTGATCGGGTAAAGCATGGCCGAGCCCGCCACCCGCCCGATCTCGTCTGCGGCAAAGACGCCATCGCCGAGCTGCAGCGCAAAAGCCCAGTCCTCGGGCCGGTGCATCCAGCCCGCGCCGACCGAGAGCTGATGCAGCCTTGGAATATCCGCCACAGTCATCGGCAGGATGCTGAGGGAAAAGGACTCGATCTTTTTCTGGCTCTTGACCGTCATGGATTCAACGGATTCCTGTAAAATTGCAAAGCCAGCATATACCGGGACATACGGATTTTTCTGTCTCATCGCACTTCTGTTTCAGCATGATGCGCGTCCGTCCTGTCCCGTGACAGGGGTTTTGATCACAAGAGACGGCAAAGCCGGAAACTCTCGAGGATCGTCGCATAAATGTCGCGGCTGGCCACGGCATCGCCGATCCGGTGCAACTCGAACCCCTCGCGCAGCGGTGCAGGGGCCGGGCTGCGGCCCAGCACAAAGGCCTGATCGGTCACGCCATCATTGCCCGATGCCGCGCGCAATTCGTGATACAGCATGTCCATCGGCAGGCTGCCATGTTCGACGATCACCTGATCGGCCTCGCGGGTGGTTTCCCTGCCGGTCATCTCGTTTCGGAAGGTCGCGACCAGCCGCCCGCTCGCGCGCTCAACACGGATCAGGCGGTGGTCGGTCAGGACCGGGATTTCCTCCTGGTGAAAGCGTTTGCGGATGCCGCTGCGATCCGTGTAGCTCATCTCGATCGCCAGCGCGTCATCGGGGGTGACCAGCGAAAGGCGATGCCCGGCTTCGGCAAGCTTCAGCGCGGTTGTCGGCGCCGCCTGGCGCCCGGTGCCGTCATAGACCAGAACCTCGCCACGCCCCGGCACCATATGGCCCAGAATGTCCCAGCTGCTCTGACACAGATCGCCGCCGTCGAGCCAGTCGAGATCCGGCAGGCCTCCGGTCGCTATAATGACAATTTCCGGCGCCAGCTCCATCACCTCTGCGCCTTCGGCAAAGCAGTTGTAGCGGATATCGACGCCAAGCCGCGCCAGTTCCGCCAGCCGCCAGTCGATCAGCCCGATCAGATTACCGCGCTGCGGTGCGGCCGCCGCCAGCAGCACCTGGCCGCCGGCCTCGCCTGCGGCCTCGAGCAGGGTCACGCTATGGCCACGCTCGGCCAGGACGCGCGCGGCCTCAAGCCCCGCCGGGCCAGCCCCGATCACCACCGCGCGGTGCGGCTGCACTGCCCGGGTCAGATCATGCGGCAGGCTACCTTCGCGCCCGGACGAGGGGTTATGGATGCAATTCACCTTTTTATAGAGGCAATAGGCGGCACCTATACAGGGGCGGATATGGTCTTCCTCGCCCCTGATCAGCTTTTGCACCAGATCCGGGTCGGCGATATGGGCGCGGGTCATGCCCACGAGATCAACGATGCCAGAGCCGATCACATGCCGCGCCGTGGCCACATCGCGGATCGCGGCGGCATGGATCAGCGGCAGCGTCACCTCGCGCCTGAAGGCCGCGACATTGTCGAGGAAGGGGGCGTCTTTCTGGTAAAGACCGGGCATATTGGTCTCGGCCAGCAAAAGGTCGCTGTCCATCAGACCATAGATGCAGTTGAAGAAATCGATATGGCCCTCAGCCTCGAAAAGCCGCGCGATTTCAGCGCATTCCTCGGGGTAGAGGCCATCTTCACACCCCTCGTCGATCACGAAGCGCAAGCCGATGGGCATGGCGTCACCGACCGCCTTGCGGATCGCTTCATGCACCATCAGGCCAAAGCGGGCGCGATTGGCGGTCGACCCGCCAAATTCATCCGTGCGCCGGTTCACCCGTGGCGACATGAACTGCCCGATCAGATGCGCGCCCGAAAGCGTCTCGATCCCGTCAAAGCCCGCATCGAGACAGCGCCGGGCCGAGGCGGCATATTCCCCGATCACCCGGTCGATATCGGCGCGGTCCATTTCCTTTGGGAAGCTGCGGGTTCTGACCTCGCGCATCCTGGAGGGCGCAATCGCGGGCAGCCAGTTCGCCCCAAGCGCCGTCGCCCGCCGCCCCAGATGCGAGACCTGGGCCATGATCTTTGCGCCATGCGCCTGGACCCGGCCAGCCAGCGCCGCCAGATGCGGGATCACCCGGTCATCCGACAGATCGACCTGGCCGCCGCCCCAGCTACTATCCGGCGAGGTCATCGCCGAGCCGCCGATCATCGTCATCGCCAGACCGCCGCGCGCCTTGCGCTCATGATAGGCCTGATAGCGTTCCAGCGGCAGGCCGCCATCATCGAGCATCGAGGCATGGCTGGTCGATATGATCCGGTTCTTCAGCTCCAGCCCCTTCAGGCGGAAGGGTTGCAGCAAAGGGTCTGAGGTGGCGGAAAGCTTGGGGGCGGAAAGGCCTGGCGGCACGGGGCTGGTCCTTGATGCTGTGGCTGGCAGGGGCGTGACCCGACCAGACTGCACACCGCTTTCAGGAAATTTGTCGCCGAAGCCCGGGTCTCTCACAGAATTTGCTGCTGCGGCGTTCAGCGGGTCTTGCGGCTGAGAAAGCTGGCAAGGGCAGGGCCGAACAGGGCCACCGCGAACAGCCGCACGGTCTGGAAGGTCATGATGAAAGACACATCCGCCCCCGCGCCGATCGCCAGCAGCGCAAGGGAATCGATGCTGCCCGGCACAGTGGCAAGAATGCCTGTCAGCGGGCTGACATTCGCGACCCAGGCCAGCAGCAGACCGGATGCCGCGCAAAGCAGGATCAAAAGCCCGCTGGCCAGCGTCAGCCCCGGCAGCGCGCGCAACGCCATCCGCAGCAAAGCCGGGGTGAACCGCAGCCCGACGCCCGCCCCGATCCCGAGAAAAGCCAGCGCGACCATCCAGCCCGGAGCCGCGATCCGGACCCCGCTGACAGCCAGCACCGAGGTCAGCACCAGCGGGACCAGCGTTGCCGCCGCAGGCAAAAACCGCAGCCAGCGGGCCGCCGCCACGCCACTTGCCACAAGCGCCGCGATCAGCAGCAGGTCTCGCGCCTGATCGTGGAAATCCGCGCCGCCGCCTTTGGTCCAGGGGGTGGGCGCGATGGCCGGGCCTGACAGCAGCGCCGTCAGCACCACCATCGCCAGAATGACATTCACAAGCCGAAGGATCTGGATCAGGGCGATCATCCGGCTGTCGATGCCCCGGGTTTCGGCGGCTTCGATCACCGCGCCCAGCAGGCCGGGCAGAAAGCCCCAGATCGTCAGGTCGCGCGCAATTCCGGTGCGCTTTGCGGCGAAAAGCCCGGTCAGAGCGGCGGCGGCAAAGGTCAGGGTCACGAAGACCAGGATCAGGGGCCAGAGGCTGACCGCCTGTGCCAGCATCCCCGGATCCATCGCGGCCGCGATCAGACAGCCTACCATCGCATGGGCCATGGTGACGGCCAGCTGTGGCAGGCGGATATCGCTGCCCCTGAGCGCAAGGATCGCCGCAATGATCAGCGGCCCCAGCATCGCCGCCGCCGGCATCCCCGGCAGCGCAAGCAGTTTCGCCAGCGAAAGGCCAAGCGTGCAAAGCAGAATCCAGTCAAGGATCCGGCGCGGTCCGGTTCGGGAAAGCGGCATGACGGGGGCTGATCCTGGTGTGGCCGGGGACATGACAGCCCGGGCGGTTCATGGCGTCAGGCTGCGCCCTTTTGGAACACAGGTGATGCCGATGCGAAAGATGTCACGGCATAATCTGCTCAAAGCTGGCATCGCAGATGGATTTCGCACGGATTCGCAACTGGCTGGCTGTGATGCGGGGGCGATCCGGTTCGGGCTGCGGGTGCAGGAACAGAAGAAATCGCCGCAACTCAGGTGATCTCAGCAGAAAATGCCAGAGAACCGCATCGTTACGGCACGTCAGCGCCCGGGCATTCCGATCTGCTTTAGCCCTGGCAAAGCCGTAACGCGATTATGCCTGCTCTCCGGTCTGCCGGAGGCGGTGATTGCAGCTCGTGACACAAGATTTTGCGAGCGCGGTGATGCGGCGCCGGGATGCGCCAGCACGACAGGGGGGCCAGAGGCCCGATAAACAACGATAAGGACAGACCATGAAAATCAGACATTTCCTGACCGTCGCCGCGCTGAGCCTGACCGCGGGCCTCGCCCCCGCATTTGTTGCAGCCGAGACGATCAAAGTCGGCTCGACGCCGACCGGCGTGCCCTTCACCTTCCTTGATGTCGAAAAGAACGAGATTACCGGCATGATGGTCGATGTGGTCGATGCCATCGGCAAACATGCGGGTTTCGAGGCTGACGTGCAGTCGACCGACTGGGCCTCGCTGATCCCGGCACTGAATTCGGGCCGTATCGACATGATCGCCGCCGCGATGTCGATCACCGATGAGCGTAAGGAAGTCGTCAATTTCTCGGACCCGGTCTTCCCCTATGCCGAGGGTCTTGTGGTGCGCGCCGATGACGCCACCGTCTACAGCCAGTCGCTGACCGAGACCGCCGGCAAGGTGATCGGCGTGCAGCAGGGCACCAGCTTCCACAAGGCACTGGAGGCGATGGAAGGCATCGGCGAGATCAAGGTCTATGAAAACATCGCCGATATCATGCGCGATGTGGAACTGGGCCGGATCGTGGCCGGTGTCGCAGACCAGCCGATCATGGCCTATCAGATCGGCCAGGGCAAATTCCCCGATCTGAAAATGGCCGAGGGCTACGAGCCGCAGATCTCGCTGCCGCTTGGGCTGGCCATCTCGAAAGACAATCCCGAGCTGCTGGAGCGGGTGAACAAGGGTCTCGCCACCATCCGCGAAAATGGTGAGCTGGATGCGCTTGCCATCAAATGGAACCTGAACTGAGCCCGGCCCGATGGAAAAATTCTTTACGGATGCGCAGGTTTACCTGCCCATCCTTCTTCAGGGCGCGCTGACCACGGTCGGCCTTGCGGTGGCGGCACTGGTGATCGCCACCCTCTTCGGCCTCGTGCTGGCGCTGATGCGCTATTCCGGCAATCCGATCCTCTCGTTCCTGTCGCGCAGCTTTATCAATATCGTGCGCGGCATCCCGGTTCTGGTGCAGCTGTTCTATATCTATTTCGTGCTGCCGGAATTCGGCATCGATCTGACCGCCTTCCAGGCGGGCGCGATTGGCCTTGGCATCGCCTATTCCTGCTATATGGCGGAAAACTTCCGCGCCGGGCTTGAGGCGGTCGACAAGGGTCAGCTCGAGGCCGCGCAGTCGATTGGCATGGGCTGGGGCCAGATGATGCGCCGGGTGATCCTGCCCCAGGCGGTGCGCACCGTGTTGCCGCCCTATGGCAATACGATGATCATGCTGTTGAAAGACACATCCCAGGCCTCGGTGATCACGGTGGCCGAGATGACGTTCCAGGGCAAGATCCTCGCGGCGTCCACCTTCCAGAACATGACGGTCTACACGCTGGTGGCCGGTCTCTATCTCTGCCTCAGCGTGCCGCTTTTGCTGCTGGCCTGGTGGCTTGAAAAAAGGTTCGGCAAGAAATGATCACGATCCGCGATCTGCATAAGCGCTTTGGCGATCTGGAAGTGCTGAAAGGCATCGACACCACAGTCGGCAAAGGAGAGGTGGTCTGCCTGATCGGCGCCTCTGGTTCGGGGAAGTCGACGCTTTTGCGCTGCGTGAACGGGCTGGAAACCTATGAGGGCGGCGAGATCACCTTTGCCGGTGAAAAGGTCGATGCCCGCAGCCCGGCGATCCGGGCGCTGCGCACGCGTGTCACCATGGTGTTCCAGCGGTTCAACCTTTTCCCGCACCGCACCGCGCTGGAGAATGTCACCGAAGGACCGATCCATGTGAAGCGCGAGCCGGTGGCTGCGGCCCGTGACCATGGCATGGCGCTGCTGGAGCGGATGGGGCTGGCCGCCAAGGCCGGAGCCTATCCGGACCAGTTGTCCGGGGGCCAGCAACAGCGCGTGGCGATTGCCCGGGCGCTGGCGATGCGGCCCGAGGCGATCCTCTTCGACGAGCCGACCTCGGCGCTGGATCCCGAACTGGTGGGCGAGGTGCTGGGTGCCATGCGTTCGCTGGCGGATGACGGGATGACGATGCTGGTCGTGACCCATGAAATGGGCTTTGCCCGCGAGGTCGCGGACCGGGTTCTGTTCATGCATGACGGCCGCATTCTGGAAGAAGGCACGCCCGAAGCGGTTCTCGGCAATCCACGCGAAAGCCGCACCCGCGATTTCCTCAGCCGGATTCTGTGAACCGCTGCGCCTGCTAGAAGGCGCAGTGGCACCTTTACGGACTTTAGGATAACTGAGCCACAGGGGTGCGATAAGGCCCAATTGCACAGCGTCTACTCTCTCTGCTAGCGCTTGCGCCTGAATCAGTAACGTAGATAATGTTCCGTCTTGGCCTCCGTCCAGCAGAAGCTACTGAAAGATATTCGACCTGCTCAGAGATTTATTATCTCGGTCCAAGTGTGCAACATTATTGGATATAATATAGATGTGACGGGCGCGGCGGATATTTTGCTCATGTATAGAGTAAAGCGCCGATTTTGGAAGTGCTCCGACATGGCCCGTGCCCGGAGATCTTCTCAGCTCGCGCCAGGTCTTCCGGCCTTAGCCGCGCTGGATCCGAGCGCGCGCTGTGAGGAACCGGATGCATCCCGTGGCGCTTTGGCTGGCGGATCCGCTTATGGCTCGGGCGACTTTTCGGCTGGGGGGCGCGGCATGGATTGTGGCCTGTGCGTCTGCCTGGGGCAGGGGGGCGGTTGTGGTCATTGATCTTCGTGTCGATCCGGCCCGCCGCGCAGATGCACTGACGACAGAGGACGAACTGGCGGCGCAGGCAGGGCCTGAGGTCAGTGACGGCGCGGCGCGGCGACTGTTCGAAGGGCTGACGTCACCCGGTCTTACTCCTCCCGGCTTAGCACCATAGAACGAGGCAATTTCGGCCCCGCCTTCATGTCTTCGACCGTCTGAGGTTTTCGTCACGTCGCCACAGTCCTAGGTTTAATACCCGCTTCGCGGCTCAGTGCCGCAGTCAAAGCTTCCATTCGGCTCGTGTTGCTGCTCGGAAAGCGTGCGTGGTCGTGGCGCTGCCGTGACGAACTTGTCCCATAGGGCATCCTTCCATTCCAAAGAAAGGATCGCGCCAGCAAACCATGGGATCAAACACATGGGGTGCGGCGAGCGGATGCCCTATATGTCTCGGCTTGGGACCTTCGAGTGGTCCTCTGCAGATGCAGTATTGCTGCCCAGCTTACCTCGAAATCCTCTCCGATGGCGTGGGGACTTCACGTCGCCCGCACAGGCTGCCTGCTGTCGCTTCGTGTACGAACTGCGCATGGCCGTTCTCATCGCAGGACGCCAAAGCAGCGTCAGTCAGCCGCCGCGCAGCACGATGGCAGGGTCAATTCGGGCGGCGACAATGGCGGGGATCAGACCCGCCGTGACGCCTGCCGCCAGAAACATGGCTGCAAGCTGGATAAGGCCGACAGGAGACAGAACCGCCTGTGCCGCAGGGTCCAGCAATCCGGCCCCCTGCATCTGCGCCAGAAGATAAAGGCCGAGATATTTGCCGCCGATCATACCTGTCAGCAGACCACCAAGAACCAGGGCTGCGATCTCGATCTGAACATGGCCGATGATCTGCCATTGCGTCGCCCCTATCGCGCGGCGAATGGCGATTTCCCTACGTTGCTCCGAGACCGAGAACATGAAGGTTGTGGCAATGGCGAAAGCACAAAGGCCCAATGCGATGCCGCCGATTGCTGCTGCTACGAAATTGTAGATTGCCAGAATACCCGCCGCGCGTTCGGCGTGATGCTGGCTGGACCAGATTTCCACCGCCTCGGCCTCCAGCCAGGGGGCCAGGCCCGCGCGCAGATCCGCCTCGTTCAAAACGGCCGTATCCGCCTGCAGATAGCTGCTCCAGAGAATGGTCTCCTCCGCCATGACCCGGTCACGCGCCGCCAGCCGCAGAACGGCCCGGTCGAGCGTCCAGAAAGGCGGGCGGATCTCACCGTCAAAGACTCCGGCAAGCCTGCACCGCATGGTGCCAAAATGCAGCCATTCGGGCAGCGGCCCCATTAGCTGATCAGCAAGGCGGCGGCCAATCAGGCAGCTTCCCGGCTCTGGCGTGCGATCGGGGCTGAGGCTCAGCCTGTAGGCCAAAGGGAAATGCAGATCGCTTGTCAGGATTTCCACCATGCCGGCAGCGGGCAGTTCGGCAATCGGGGCAAATTGCCGCGAATAGGGCGAGACCGAGATCCCGGCCCCGGCAAAGGCGGCCTTCAGCGCGTCCTCCGTCCAAGGGGCGAGATGGTCCGCGTCCGTGTGGCCCCGGCTGACCTTCTGTGCCGAGAGCATCGGAAAAGTCAGCACCGCCTCATGATAGAGGCTGGCGCGAATGCGGGCCTCGAAGCCTTCGGTCGCGGCAGATGTGATGATGCGATTGGCAAGAATGACCGCGAAACAGGCCGAGACGAGGCAATAGATCAGCAGCCTGCGCAGGATCACGCGGCGAAAGGGGCGTCGGACCTTCATCAGGCGACCTCATGCAGCCGACCGTCCCGCAGCACGAGAACGCGGTCGAAATGGCGGCTGTACTCGTGGTTATGTGTCACCATCACGAGGCTGCGCGGGCTGTCCTGCCCTCGCCCAAGGATCATCTGCAGTATTTCGTGGCCTGTCTGGGGGTCGAGGCTGCCGGTCGGCTCATCCGCCAGGATTAGGCGGGGCGCATGGATTGTGGCGCGCGCAAAGGCCACGCGTTGCTTTTCGCCCCCCGAAAGCGCGCTGGCGGGCACCGCAGCAAGATGGGTGAGGCCAACGGCTGCCAGCCGTTCCGCCGCACGCTGATGAGCGGCCTCAGCCCGGATGCCGTCAAGCCGCAGAGGCATGGCGATATTGGCAAGAGCTGTCAGCCCTTCGATCAGAGCATAATCCTGGAAGATAAACCCCAGCTGCTGACGGCGCAGCCTGGCACGAACCCGGTCTGCTGCCCCCGCCGGATCAATGCCGAAAAGGCGCACCCGCCCGGCATCCGGGCGCCGGAAACCGCTGATCACCTCCAGAAGCGTGGTCTTTCCCGAACCGCTTTCCCCAAGGATGCAAAGCCGTTCGGCGGACGCGACCGTCAGATCGGCATGGTCCAGCACCATCCGGCGGTCCTGGCCGCCATGATGCACCACAACCCGCTCAAGATGCAGGGGCAGCGGGACCTCACTCATTGGCCGCCGCTCCGCCAGGCCCGCCTGGCTGCCGCTCGGCAGGCATACACAAAAGGGCAAGCCCGACTTCCAGATGCTCCTGCGTCAGCCTGGCGCGACGCTTTTCCAAATCGTAAAGCCTGGCGGAAAGATCGGCGGCGCATCCGGTCTCTGCCCTGGCCGAAGGCGTCAACCCGGCCTGCACCACATGGGCCTCGGCCAGGGCCAGGGTCAGCTCGGCATGGGCCAGCATAAAGACCGCTCTGCTTTCACGGGCCGCGATCAGCGCATTGGCGACTGCGATCCGTGCCCGCTGCACCTGACGGTCACCCTTGCCCTGATCAATCAGCGGCACCATCAGATTGAGCAAAAGTTCCAGCTGGGCCGGGCTGTCCGGCCCAAGCTGATTGGGCACGATGCCGGAAAGCGCGATCCAGCGATCAATGCGGGCGGCGTCCAGCCCGTCTTTGGCAATCCGGTGCAAAACCGCATTGCGTGCCTCCAGCGCCGAACCTGCATAGCATTGCTCTGCCGTCCGGGCGCGCGAGGGCTCCGGGTGTAAAGTCGCGATCCGCAGATCCGGACGAAAGGGCGCGCCGCCTGTGCCATGGGCAAGATTGGCGCGGCTGGCCTCATACATGGTCCGGCGCGCGGCATGGGCGGATTTGCGGCGTTGCAGCGCGGTCTCCCCAGCCGCAACCTCGTCGCGCGGCAGGGTGCCAAGCGCCAGCTCACCCCGCATGTCCTTTATGCGACAGCTCTCGGCATCAAGGGTCAGGCCCGCCTCTTCAAGCGCCAGCCCGGTGTCAAGAGTATCTGCCAGCTGGTCAAGCAGCTGCTTTTCGGCGCTTTGCCGGGCAAGCGCGCTTTCCTGTGCAACCAGAATGGCGAATATTTCGGGCGTATTCCGGAACAGGACATAAATCGCCCGGATGAAATCCCATTCGATAACAAAGGCATGATTGCGCCCTCTGACCGAGAAACCGCCGCTTTCATCCCATTGGGCCCTGCCCTGAACCATGACGCTGAGGCGCGGCAATGCGCCCCGGCGCAGTTGATCCAGATCCAGCAAAAGCTCTGCCTCGCGCAGTCGGGCTTCGTGAAAGGCCGGACCGTAACGGCGGGCGTGATCGCCAAAGGCCAGGCCTTCGGCAGGCGCATCCTGCGCAAGATCCAGGCTGACCTGGTCGATCAGTGCTTCCGCCCGGTCGTAATCGGGTGCAGCACATCCTGCGCCAAATGCCACTGCAAGCCAGAGAAGGCGGGAACGCAGAGTCATGGTGCGGCCTCTGTGCCGATTTCGAACAGGCAGCTTGCCGATTGCGGTTCGCTCGCGAGAGCTGTCGGATCGAAGCGAATCTCAACCTCATGCGTGCTGCCATCGGGCAGAGGGCTGCGAAGGGCCGATATGTGCGTGACCTGCCCCGTCAGGACACCAGCCTCCAGCGCGAGGCGGGCGGTGACGCGGCGATCGGTGAAAAGCGACAGATCGCGCAGATGCACCGGAACTTTCGCGCGGAACATGCCGGGACGGGCAAGGCTGATCACATGTTCGCCGCGCCGCACCGCGACAAGGGCACCAGTGGTCAGCGCGGGTGCCACAAAGCTGACCGCACCAGCGGCTTCGCTGCGCAGCGAAAGTGTCCCAATATGGTCCTGAAGCACCTTTCTTTCACTGGCGAGGGCCGCCCTTTCCTGCTGCAATTCGGTCAGTCTGAGGGCATGTTCTGCCTCCAGCAGGGCAAGCGCAGGGGCGGTCTGCGCGGCAAGATCGTCAACTTCTGCAAGCTGATCTTCGGCAAGCTCCAGCGAGAGGCGGTCGAGCCTGCCTTCGCGATGGCGGGTCGCGGCAAGCGCCGCCGCCTCGCGCGCGCGGGCGAGTTTGCGCGCAACGGCGCGGGCCTCGGTCGCGTGACGGGCCAGGGCAGCGGCATGGGCGGCCGTTGCAAGGCGCTGTCGGTCCGCAAGACCAAGAGCGCGCAGATCCAGCATTTCCAGCTGCGTGCGTTCATTTTCAGCGCGGAAGGTCAGAAGAACGGCCTCCGGCAGGACCCGGTCTGAAACCGAAAGCCCGGTCGAAGCAAATCCATCGCGCAGGGCAATCAGCGGTGTCTCTTCGGCCCAGTCCAGAAAGCAGGTCCTGAATGTAGCAGGTTCAACCGCAGCCCCCGATGGGGGCGCGGGCGTCAAAGACACAGCAGCCCGGACCTCCGGTGCGACACTGGCGGGGCCATTACCAAGTCCTGCTGCGACGGCACCGGTCAGCGCCATCGCAGCAATACCTGCGGGTATGTAGAAACGCAGCACGTCAGGTTGCGTCAGGGTGCACAGCCGATCTGCTGCACCATGCTGCGTGCCAGCCCCGCCGACCGTGCGTGGTTGTCGTAAAGCTGTTCCAGTGTCGATGCTGCAGTGCCGGCCCGCGCGTTTTCGACATAGACCTGGTAATAGGATTCTGCGGCCTGGCAGCTGGTGCGGGTCTGCACATTCTGGCAATTCGATGGGCAGGTATAGGCGCGCGGCCGAACCGTAGCACTGCCGCTGCCCGTGCCGGTGCCGCCAGTGCCGCCAGTGCCGCCGTTGCTGCTGTCAGAGCTGCCGCTGTCATAGCAACCCGCAAGCACAAGAACTGCGGCGAGGGTCAGGCTGAGCTTCAGAATTTTCAAGGTATTACTCCCGTTTTTATCAGGCCGGGCAGGAAGATTGCGTACCTGATCTGCCCATCCTGAACCATGTGATCAGGGGAGGCGTAGCACCGGGCGGCAGAGGCGGGCTGCACCCATATGGGTGAAGACCCCGCCCGACAGCAGAGAAAGCTCGCATGGCGCAGGGATCGCTCCCCCATACGGGTGAGGCGATGCCGGGCTGCATAGGGCAAGGCTTTCTAGAGATTTGATGGGGGAATTTGCGTGATGTCAGTCCGGATCGGGGCCCGTAAGACCGATGGCCATACGGATAAGCTGGGGCTGGCCATTCGCGCCGGTCTTCGAGAAGACAGATTTCAGCTGGCTGCGCACCGTCTCGACCGAAAGCGAGGCTGCGGTTGCGATTTCAGCCGGCCGCTGCCCGTCAAGGATGGCGGTGAGAACCCTTGTCTCGGCAGGGGTCAGGCCATAGCGCCGGGCAAATTCAAGCGCCGGTGCCGCGGTCCGCGCCAGAACCGGGGTGAATACAGCAGCCACTGTCTGGCCGCTGAAGGCAATGCCCCCCTCGTTCTGGCCAACTGGCATCAGGGTGATCCCCAAACCGCCATCCTGCAGAGTGACAGGCAGCACGGCCCGCGGGCCACGCAGCATTTGTTGCAGCGCGCTCTGGATATCGGGATTGCGGAACCGCAGCGTCGCATTTGGCCCAAGGCTCGCTGCGCGGCCATCTGCCATGTATTGTTCGGCGGCGGGGCTGACATGGCTTGCCCGTCCCACCGGATCGACCAGCACAAAACCGACCCCGCCCGCTTCGCTCAGCCAGCCGGTGAGCTCAGCGCCGATGCCGGAATAATGGTTGCGCCGGTAAAACTCCGAAGCGCGACGCAGATGCGGGGCAAGGCGGCTCAGAAGCCCGGCACGCGCGGCATTGCGTTCCTCATCCACGTCTCCGCTGAGGGTGGAAAGCAGCAGGAAACGGCTCTCTGTGCGCTCGATGGTCACGCCGACACCGGTCTCCTGGTCAAAGCGGCGCAGGAAGTCGTTGTAATATTCGGTACGGTGGAATCTGTCGCGTGCGACCAGTTGCTCGCCAACGATTGCTGTGCCGACAGGGGTGCGCCCGACCTGCCACATCCAGGGGTTCAAGGCCCCGTAATGGCTGAGATAATCGCGTTGCGCGACATCCGGGATGCCCGACTGAAGGGTGACGGCGCCTCTGCCGCTCTGGCTGTCATGAAAGAAAAGCGTGGCGCATTCCACATCCGCCAGTACCGCAAGACAACCGATGAACTCCTCCCAACGGGTCTCTTGCAACAGAGAGGCATAGATCAGGGGAACAAGCTTGTCGGCAGCATCCATGGGCGGCGACAATCCCTTCTTTGACTGGCTCTGGTTGAAATGAAAATCACACTTAAAGGAAGAAAGATGAAACTTCAGACTGTACTTGCTGCCTTAATACTGACCGCGCTGGCGGGCTGTGTCGATGGTTTTGACGAGAATGGCGGCTATCTTACCCATTCAGACCACCGGCTGAGCCGGGCTGAGACGGCGCAGGTCCAGTCTCGGATGAACAGCTATCTGAAGCAACCCGTCCATCTGTCCGGCCTGCAGGCGACCTATCGAATGAGCGATGGCGTGGTACCGGTCTGTGGCTATGTCACGGATGGCCGGGCTCCGCCGGCTCTCTTTGGCGGCGTGCTGGGAGCCGGTCAGGGAGGGGCTTTCGTGCTTCATAATATACCGGGCAAAGGGCAGGATCCGGCACGGATCGCGTCGGTCCGCGCCTTTTGCAACGCCCATCACATCGCGATCTGAGCCGATCGTGCAAATGCCTCACAGATAACCGCAGAAACCGATGTCTGAACGTGTCAGACATCGGGGCAATGTTTCGGGCAATATGGCATGAGCATAAGAGCTCTGTTGCCTGCTTCCTTGTGTTTAAAAACGATGTTCAGACCGAAGCAGGCCCAGTGCGTTCAATCGCACCCTCAAATCCTGGGATCAGACACGCGAGATCGCTCGGGCAGATATATCCGAACGATCCTTCGCCATCTTCGATTCAGGTCTTCCCAAGTCGCATTTCTTACACTCCCTGCGCGGGAGAAGTCGTGCCTTTGCCGCTTTCCTCCTCGGTCAGGACGACAACGCGCGCGCCGGACCGGACGAGCGTTTCCAGTTCGATCACATCCTGATGGAACATGCGGATACAACCGGCCGAGGTCGCATTTCCGATTGACCCCATGTCGGTCGTGCCATGGATCCGGTAATAGGTATCGCGATTGCCCTTGTGCAGATATAGCGCTCTCGCCCCCAGAGGATTCATCAGGCCGCCCTCCATGCCGCCACTCAGATGGGCATATTGTTCGGGGAACTCGCGGATCATGTTCTGCGTGGGGATCCAGCTGGGCCAGTCCCGCGAATAGGGAATATGGGCGGTTCCGGAAAATGCACGTCCCTGATCCCCGACTGCAACAGCATAGCGGATCGCCCGGTTTCCCGGCTGGACATAATAGAGAAACCGCTGCCAGGGATCGACAATGATGGTGCCTGGCTTTTCATCCGTCCAGTAATCCACTTCGCGCCGGATATTGCGGTCGCTCAGATATCGGGAGGGAACGGCGGGCACTTCGAACCCGCCATCCTGCAGACCGGCATAATGGGCGGCAACCTCCGGGGGCAGTTCGGGTTGCGGCGGCGCAACCGGCTCTGGTGCAGTGGCACAGGCCGCAAGCAGGCCCAATGCGCCCGCCGCCATCAGCATTCGACAAAATCGGTTCAGCATCAGTTCGTATCCCTGAGAAAGGCGATACCGGCCAGCAATTGCGCGCGAGAGATTTCCCCCAAATGCGCGGCTTGCAGCCGACCATCGACATCAATGAACAAGGTGGCGGGCAACCCCATGGAGCCGAAATGCCGCATCATCTGCGAGCCGGGATCCATTACCGGCGCGATGACAATGCCCGACTGCGCCAGATAGGTGCGGACAGTTTCGGCGCCTTCGCCCTGGTTGATGAAATGCAGGTCGACCCCCGTTTCCTGCGCCGCAATCTCTGCCATCATCGGCATTTCACGCCGGCAGGGCGGGCACCAGGTGGCCCAGAGATTGATGACCATCGGCCGCCCCTGCCAGCTTGCAGGCAGGATCGGATCACCCGACAGTGCGGACAGCAGGACGTCTTTCGGCAAGGCCACATCCGGCCCGCGCGCCAGCTGATGCACGACATTCAAGGCCGCAAATGCGATGACCACGCTGCCCGCAACCGGCAAGACAAGATTAGCCTGCCGCCGGAGATACCAGACCGTCACCATGGCAAAGCCCGCAATCCCCCATAGCGGGCTGAAGCCGCCCTGCCAGAAGGCAAAGATGCTCAGCGGCTCGGCCAGATAGACAGAGGCATGTTGCGCAACAAAACCCAGCCTTGCGGTGAGCGCCGCGCCGATGCTGGCCGCGCTGGCCCAAAGGCTGATGGCGGGCCCGGTCTTGCGGGCGATCAGGCCTGTCACCAGCAAAAGAACCAGCACTCCGGCAATGACCGGCGCGCGCTCGGCCGAAAGGGCGAGCGGCCCGAATGAAATCCCGCCCATCAGTCCGCAGCCTGGACCAGAGCTGCCGAGGCCCGGATGTCTTCGGCCCCGATGGTGCCGATCAGGCGGCTGTCTGCGGCTTCGCGGCTATGGCGGTCGAGGAAGATCATGGTGGGCGGCCCGGCGGCCCCGATCATCTGCGTCAGCTCCCGCGCATCGGCACCGGTCTCGCTGACATCCGCCTTGACGAGAAGAAAATCGCCAAGCGCGGTGGTGACGCCCGGATCGGGCATGACGTTGCGCTCGATCCTCTTGCAGGTCACGCACCAGTCAGCGGTCAGATAGACCATTGCCGGGCGATCCGCAGCGGCCAGCGCGTGGCTCAGCCCGACTGTGGTTGTGACCTCGGCAAATGTCATATCCGGACCCGCAGCCCGGGCAGACCCGGTCGCGACCGAGAGCGGGGCCAGCGGGCGCAGCGGGTCCGTGCCACCGAGCGCCGCGCCGAGGCCCAGAACTGCCGCGGCAAACAGGGTGACAACGCCGCCGGTGCGCAGCAGACGGTTCGCAGGTACTGCCCCGGATTCTGGCCGGTCGAGCACGCCCAGAAATACCGCGACCCCGGCCAGCAGCACGGCCCAGAGCAGAAGGATCGCCGGGCCAGGCATCAGCCGTTCCAGCAGCCAGATCGCCATGCCAAGGAAGACCACCCCGAAAATGCGCCGCATCGCCTCCATCCAAACGCCGGCTTTCGGCAGGATCTTCGCGCCGAACGTGCCTGCAAGGAACAAAGGCACGCCCTGGCCGAGGCCCAGCATGAACAGCGCTGCCGCGCCCAGGGTCACATCGCCGGTCTGGGCGATATAGATGAAGGCACCGGCCAGCGGCGCCGTGACACAGGGCCCGACGATCAGCGCCGATGTGAAACCAAGCGCCGCCGCGCCGCCAAGCGAGCCGCGCCGCCCTGCTCCGCCCGAAAGCCGGGCCGTCAGCCCCGCCGGAAGCCGGAGGTCGAACAGGCCAAAGCTCGACAGGGCCAGCGCCAGAAACAGCGCCACCACCGCGCCGATCGCCCAGGGCGATTGCAGCAGGATCTGCAAATTCTGGCCGGACCAGC
Organism: Paracoccus sp. IB05; assembly: GCF_016405985.1. Classification (GTDB taxonomy): domain Bacteria; phylum Pseudomonadota; class Alphaproteobacteria; order Rhodobacterales; family Rhodobacteraceae; genus Pseudogemmobacter. The sequence continues at coordinate 21,978 of NZ_JAEFCF010000032.1, read as the reverse complement.
CGGCCACCGCACCCAAAAGCGCGAAGGCGGTGGCCATTGCCAGAACATAGGCCCCGGATAAAGCCGCGCCGCGCGCGGGTGTCAGGGTCTCGCCCTGTCGCGCCAGCATGCCCGCAAGGATCGGCACCATGGGAAAGACGCAGGGTGTCAGCGCCAGCATCAGGCCAAAGCCGAAGAATGCCAGCAGCACCAGCGCGGCGCCGCCTTGTCCGGCCAGGCTGGCCAGAAGACCTTTATCTTCGGCCAGATGCAGACCGCTGCCGCCGGCGGGTGTGGCAGCCACGGCGCTTTCAGCCGGCGGGGCCGCGCCCGACCAGTCGGCCAGCATCAGCGTGCTGGTCACAGGCGCATAGCAGATCCCGTCTTCCTGACAGCCCTGCCAGGTGATACGCACCTCGCCCCCCGCTTGCGACAGAACCGCCGTGGCGGCGTTGTAATAGACCTCCACCGCGCCGAAATTCGGATCTTCCTTCAGCTTGCCGGCATGGGTTTCGATATCAAGCGCCGTGCCATCCACCGTTTCCGCCTTAATGTGCTCACGATAGAGGTAATATCCCTCTTCGATCTGCCAGCCGATCTCGCTCCGGCCCTCCGCGCTGTCCAGAAGCTCGATCCGGAAGGCGATTTCCGGGTCCAGCGGCTGGGTGCTGCGGGTGGGAAAGCTGAATTGTTGCGCGAGGACCGATCCGGCCACAAACAGCCAAAGCAGGGGGATCAGGACCAGAAGGCGGATTATACGGGGGGAGGAGTTGAGGCTTTGCATCATGAGGCCCCAGTTCCCGGGGCGGGCTTAACCAAAACTTAAGCCTGCCCCGGGTCGAAAACACGAAATCGCGATTGGCTTACAGCAGGTCGCGCCGTGCCTGTGCAACAAGGGCGGTCAATGAGGCCAGATCCTGCCCGCCAAACAGCCCGTCATGCCCCGCGATGAAGGTCGGCGTGCCGGCAAGGCCCAGGTGATCGCCAAGTTGCATCGAGTGATCGAAATGGCCCAGCACTTCCGCACTCTCCATGTCGCGCTTCAGCCGCGCTTCGTCGAGCCCGGTCTTGCGGACGACCGCCATGACCGAGGTCTCCTCGGCCTTGCCCCTGATCTGCATCAGCGCCTCGTGAAATTCCCAATACCTGCCCTGCTTCAGCGTGGCCAGCGAGGCCTGGGTCGCGAAATACGAGCCCTCGCCGAAGATCGGCCATTCGCGGAACACGACCCGCAGCTTCGGATCGGCGGCAATCAGGCGTTTCATCACGGGAACCGCAGTCCGGCAATGCGGGCAATTGTAGTCGAAGAATTCGGTGAGGGTGATATCGCCCGCCGGATTGCCCAGTACCGGCGCAAAGGGCTGGCGTTCGATCTCGTCGCGCAGTTCGGGCGGCATCGGGTTGTCATGACCGAAACCGGCCCGGGCTCCAAGTGAGAGCGCACCAAAGCTTGCCAGACCCAGTCTGAGCGCTCCGCGCCTGTCCATCAGCTTCATGTTTCGCTCCTTCACCCGGTTATGACTGGTGCGGCCCGGTCCGCCGGGGCAAGACCAGCACATCGCTGCCGCAGGATGCCTGCAATCAGCCCGGACTTAAGCCGGGCTTAAACCGACCATGCAACTGGCAGAAAATGATAACGTAAAAGGCGATTTATGCGGGTTCTGATCATCGAAGATGATGACAAGCTGCGTGACGGCCTGACGGCGACCCGAAATTCGAGCCGCCGCGCAAGTAGGCAAGGCCACTAAAATGTCGGGCGCCTGGTGCGAGAGACAGACCAGGTTTGGGCTGGAGCCTTTCGCCCGGGCAGACATCTGTCTTCACATCAACCCCCGGCCATTCTGGACAGACCAGGCCATTGAAACAAAAGCGCGCCACCCAGAACCAGTCCTGCGCCCAGGACCCGCCAGAGGTCAAAGGGTTTGGGCACCAGCCCCATCAGCCCGAACCGGTCGATGATGAGAGATCCGATAAGCTGGCCCGCGATCACGGCGATCATGAAACCCGCCGCGCCCATCATCGGCATAAGAAAGATCGCCGCAGAGACATAGATGATCCCCACCAACCCACCGATCCATATCCATTTCGGCTGTGCGAGGGCCGCGCCCGGATCCGGCATCGGCACCCGCAATGCGATCAGCGCCGGCAGAATGCAGATCAGGCTGACGATCAGTGAGGCAATTGCGGCCCAGAGCGGATGACCAAGTGCCCGGCCAAGCGCGGCATTGGCTCCGCCCTGAAATGGCACCAGCGCGCCGGCAATCAGGGCAATAAGAAAAAGGACAAGGGCTGGCATTCCGGACTCCATTGATTGGTTGGTCCCGGAATACGTCATTCTCAATGTATATGGGAAATTCGATAATCTGCCCATACTATGTCTGATATGAATAATCTTCGTTCCATTGACCTGAATCTGCTCGTTGTGCTGGATGCCCTACTGGCCGAACAGCACTTGTCCCGTGCGGCGGCCCGGCTGAATATGAGCCAGCCCGCCATGAGCCATGCCCTCGGCCGGTTGCGGCTTCTCCTCGGGGATCCGCTGTTCCGGCGTGGGGGCGGGCAGATGCTGCCGACACTTCGCGCCCTCGCACTTGCCGGGCCATTGACCGAAGCCATGGCGCAGATCCGCAGCGTGCTGGGGCCGGAGGGCTTTGATCCGGCCACAGAGCATGTGTTTCGCCTAGCCATGTCGGATTACGGGGCGGGCCTTCTTCTGCCCGGGCTGATGCAACGCCTGCGCAGTGAAGCAGCTAGCATAGAGCTGATCATTACCCAGCATAGCCGCGAAGCCATGATCGCGGGCGTGGCAGATGGCACGCTGGACCTCGCGCTTGGCGTCTTCCCTGCAGTGCCCGCCCCGTTGGCGCAGGAGCTTCTGTTGGAAGATCGCTATGTCTGTGTGGTCGATCCCGCCCATCAACCGTCCCTGCCTGACGGGATGACACGCGAAGCATTCCGGGCGGCAGCTCACGCGCATGTTGCGGTGCAGGGCGAATTCGCCACCGAGCTCGATCTGGCCCTTGATGCACAGGATGGGCCCCGGCACGTGGCGCTTGTCCTGCCGCATTGGGGCATCGCGCCTCAGGTCATCCCCGGCACCGATCTGATCCTGACCGTGGCCCGGCGCAGCCTGCCGCTCAAAGTTCATCCGCTGACGGTTCTGGAACCGCCATTTCCCCTGCCCCTGATCCCGTTCAGCGCGCTCTATGCCAGACGGCGCCGCGCGGATCCCGCGCTGCGCTGGCTGCTGGCCCGCATCCACGATGTGGTTGAACCGGCGGCGCTGCAGGTTCCGCCCTGACTGGCCGCGCGTCCGATTGCGTGCCAAAGCCACGCCCGCCCCTGAAGGGCTGACGTGGCCCGCCTGTCACATTAGGACTGAAGCGCCCAACGGCGGTGAAGCTCCGCGACGTCACCGCTCGTCAAAAGGGGCATCGCCGCCCTGAGCTGGTCCTCCGGCCAGTCCCACCAGCGCATCTCCAGCAGCATTCCGATCAGGTGGTCTTCGAACCGCTTCCGGATCAGTCTGGCCGGATTTCCACCCATGATGGCATATGGCTCGACGTCTTTGGTGATCAGCGTCCTGGTACCGATCACGGCGCCATCGCCGATCCGGACCCCCGGCATGATGATCGCCTCGGAGCCGATCCAGACATCGTTGCCAATCACCGTATCGCCGGCCGGCAGGAAACCATTCCCGGCACCCGCGAAGGCGGGCACTTCCGGCATCCAGTAAAACGGAAAGGTGCTGATCCAGTCGGCGCGGTGGCCCTGGTTTCCGGCCATGATGAAGGCCGCGCCGGAGCCGATCGAACAGAAACTCCCGATGATCAGCCGGTCCGCGCCCTGGTCCGGCAAAAGGTAGCACGCGCAATCGTCAAAGGGGTGACCATGATAATAGCCGGAGTAATAGCTGTAGCGCCCGACGAGGATGTTCGGATTTGTGACCTGCTTGTCCAGCGTCACGCCCTTGAACGGGCTTTCGAATGCGTTCTGCATATTGGGTCTCACTTGAAGATCGATCTGATCGCTTGCCCTGAGGGCAAGCGGTTACCGCGCACTGCCGGTCAGCGGCGTGCGAAGCGGGCCTCCGCAAAAGCAGAGGCGGTGTCAGATCGTTCGTCGAGCGGCTTTCATGGGGTGGCAGAACCTCTCCTATACGCCGTCGATCTTCGCATATTCCGGCGCCTCATCGCAACCGGCGCGGATCTTTCAACTTCACCCGTCATGAAATCGGGCTGGCGCATATGCGCGGAGAGATGCGCAGCCTTACATAACCGGGTGTTCTAATGCAGGCGCCGGCCCATGCTGACCTCCATGACTCACGCAATTCAAACCGGCGGCGGCCTGATTGGCGTTGCAATCTGCCAGAGCCTTCCGCGAATGGGCTGGCAAGCGGCCTCGTTCGACCTGAAACAGTGCCCTTTCCAACCCCCGGCCTGTTCATTGCGATATGGCCGATGATCAGATCGGGCGGACCGGCCTTCCTGATCGCGCGGCGAAACAATGCGACATCTGATCCGCTGCACCGCGATCATCGCCCCCATGTGCTTTGCCGCACGGGTTGATCCGAATGACCGGCTGATCAAAAGCCAGATGTAAAGAAACTGTCATCAGCAGGGATGGCTTCCACCGCATCCGGCACTACGGTCTGCTGGCCAGCTCGGCCCGTAAGATCAACGCCGCGAAGACCAACCCGCGCATGAAAGCTTGCTCAACCGTTGTCTCAGTTCCGCCTCCTGCCCTGCACCTCCACACCCAAAAGCACCCGGCAGCGCTGGATTAAATGGCCTTGAATAAGGGGCTGAATGCGATCGTGAGAGTAGGGTTCTGATTTAGTCTGGCACTGAGAGATTTATTCCTTGCTCTTTCTGGGGGTAGGCTTTCTCATCTGGGTTGGCTGGCGGGTTGCCGCCGTGTCGAACCCGGCGAATGGCGGTGGATCAAGTCGATTGCGGCCTGCCGCTCGGCGCGCCGTAGCGCGGGTGAGATCGGCGTCGACGATCAGCCCGCTGCGGTTCTCCATAAGCCCATGACCGATGAAACACAGAGCAGTGCCGGTGCAGGGTGCTTTCTTGTAAAACCGCGCATCCGGATCCGTTGTCGAGGCGTGGGTCGCATTCGAAGGCTTCTCGCCTCTGAAGTCCACTTCGGCATTGTGAGGAGTGGGTTTGGTGCGGGGCATCGGATCGGGCTCGGTCGTGGTGGCCTGATGATTGGCTGCTGTGTTTGGCTTCTTATGCGCGACAGATTTCACTTGCCATTGACCGGCCTGAGGCAATCTCGGATTTCAAGCGCGCGGGTGATCCCTGCGCTTACTTTCAAACCAGGCGTGAAGAGGTATAACCTCGATACAGATATTACACCCGCACGTGCAGACAGAACACAGGAGCAGGCCATGCCGGATCAGCTGAGGATGACTGTTGCCTGGGGTGGTGATGTCAGCCTCGCCCGCAGGCAACATCTGTTGCTGTCCGCATTCGCGAGTGACACGGAAGAGGGGGAAACGGCTGTCCATCTGCCGTCATTCAGCGGTGCAGATCTCAGGATGGTCAATCTCGAATGCGTGGTCTCCGATCTTGGAGAACAGGGCGCAGATAAGAACGAATCCGGACCCTATTACTTTCGCGCGCGTCCTGAGATGACCCGCGTCCTTCAAAGGTTAGGGGTCGATCTGGTTGCCACTGCGAATAATCATTCCGGTGATTACGGACCCGAGGCATTGCTTGATCAGGCCTGTTGGCTTGAACTGGCAAATATAGCCCATGCAGGTTCGGGACGGGATCGCGAGGCCGCGTTTGCGCCGCGCTTTTTCCGCCGCAATGGCCTTGCCGTCGCGGTGTTCTCACTTGATGCCACCCAGGCGGAATTCGCCGCGACCGGCAACCGGCCGGGGCACGCGTTTCTGCCGCTCTCGGACCCTGCGCTCTGGCAAAGGGAAATGCAGCCGCGCATTCAGGCCGCGCGGCGCCATGCGGATGTGGTGATCGTTGCGGTGCATTGGGGTCTGAACCTGAAACCGGTTCCCGGCCCTGGCGAGATAGCCGCCGGCCATGCGCTGATCCGCGCCGGAGCCGACGCCGTTCTTGGTGCCTCGGCGCATATGTTGCAGGGTATCGAGATTTTTGAAGGCCGGCCGATTTTGCATGATGCCGGCAATCTCCTGTGTGATTTTTCCGAAGGGAAAGGTGACAGCGCGGTCTTCCGGCTGGAGCTTGGACCGTCAGGCGTGACCGGCATTGAAGTGATACCGGTGACCGTCTCCCCTGGGCGGGCCTCAGAGGCCGAGGGAGACGCGGCCATCTCGATCGCCGCAGATTTCGCCGAAAAATGCGCGGCCTTTGGGACCGTCACCATTCCGGGTTCGGACGGACGGCTTCAGATCCCGCTTTCTCCGCCCGGGCGCATGCCGCAGGATTACCGCCAGACTGCGCTGCGGTCCCGCCTGGCAGCGCCGCCCGTTCCGGAAAGCGCAAGGATCGCGCCGGTCGCCATCGGACCTTTGACCCTTCACGGCGTCAGCCTCGGTCCTGAAAGGCTTACAAGTCGCAACATGCTCTGGGTAGAAACCTGGTGGAGTGCCGAAGAGCCGGTCAGCCGCCGCCTGACCATCGCTTTGCATGCTGTTCCCCGCGAAAAGGGTAATATGCCGGTATGGGGGCGCGGCATGGCGCATGAGCCGGGCGACTGGCGATTGCCGACGCCGCACTGGCAGCCGGGAGAAATCTATCACGAGCGCTTCGGCCTGCGCCCGCCGCCGGGATCCCGGCTGGAAGACGGTGTCCTCGACCTGGAAATATCGGTGTTCGACCGTCTCAAAAGGCTGGGGCGGCTGCGCACCGGTCTTACGACCACACTATCCTTCTCGGGCAAGATGGCCAGGACCCCGGGCAGCGCCAGGCCCGCAGACCTTCCCGGATGGAGTGCCGAAGAACTCGCCGGGCTGACCGGTGGCACCTGGATCACCCCGCCGCCGCCGGGCTGGTTCTGCCGTTCAGCCGTCGCAGGCCGGACCCATCTGGCGCTTGTGCCCGAGCCTGTGCTTTTTGCCGCCCACAGCCGTCAGGACCGCAACCGTCATGAAAGCATGACCGCAGTGTCGAAAGACAGCTGGGACAGCCACGCCTCTCTGCACAGATTGCAGGATCGCCTGGCCGGCGCGCTGGTACGGGAACGGCCGCCGGGGCTGCGGCCGGAATTTCCGCTTTTGCAGGTGGAGGATCCACTGGCGGCGCTGATGCAGATCGGTGCCGCAGCCCGTGACCGGATGCGCGGCAAGGTCGTTTGCGTCACCGGCAGTTCGGGCAAAACCACCACGGTTTCGATGCTGCAAGCCGCGCTCTCTCCTCTGATCAACTGCCGCGCAACATATGACAATTACAACACTAGAGTCGGCATTCTGGTCAATCTCGCCTCGGTCCAGCCTGAAACGGATGCGGTGATCCTGGAAACGGCTCTCAGCGCGATCAATTCCACGGGTCAGGCCCATATCCGCCGTGTCGCGCCCGATATTGCCGTGATTACCAACATCACCACCGCCCATCTGCGCGAGGGAGAGACCACCGGCGATATCGCTCGCAAGAAATCGAATATTTTTCTGGGGATGCAGCCTGGAAAGAGTGCAGTGATCTGGAGCGGCAGCGACCATTTCGATGAGATGGCCGAACGCGCCAGAGAGGCCGCGCTGAAACTGGTCACTTTTGGCGCAGCGGATGGCTCGGATTTCCGGCTCCTGTCTTACGATCCTGCACGGCGGCTGGTCGAGGCTCAGACCCCACATGGCCAACTGACTTACCGGATCGGTGCCAGCGGCGTTCATATGGCGCTCAACAGCCTTGCCTCCCTGGCAGTGGCGGCAGAGATGTCGCTTGATCTCGTGAAAGTGGCCGAAGGGTTTGAAACATTCCGCCCGCTCGCGGGGCGTGGTGAGACCCACAGCCTTTCGATCGGTGCGATCAGATTCCAGCTGCAGGATGAGGCCTATAACGCCAATCCCCTGTCCATGCGTGCCGCCCTCCAGAGCTTTGCCGCCGCTCATGCATCCGCTGACAAAATGCTTATTCTCGGCGATATGCTTGAACTCGGCGAACAAAGCGCCAGGCTTCACGCAGAACTTCTGTCGGATATCCTGTCGCTGAAACCGCGACGGGTCATGCTGGTCGGCGGATATATGACCGCCCTCGGCCCGGCCCTGCATAATGCCGGGATAGCAGCCGAAACCGCCGCAGATGTCAGTGCCGTCTTTGATCGTTTGCCAGGGTACATCTCCCATCAGGGCGCACTTCTGATCAAGGCATCAAACGGTGTCGGTTTGTGGAAACTCGTGGATCACCTGACCAAAGCGGGCGAGGATATGCGTTCTTCCGCGGTTAGCGGACAGTGACGAGAGCTGTGATCTGAGGTTTGCTGGTCTCCAACGACGATGAGATCATGGATGCGGACAGGCAGTCTGCCAGGACAGCTTGCGTGCGCATGGCGCATCCTTTCATTCCAAAGAAAGGAGCGCGCCATCAGACCCAGGGATCAGACACTCCGGGGCCCGGTAATCAGGTCAGTTGCAGTCCACCGAAGTGGCTGACAGCGCGCACGCGATCCAGTCCAACAGGCGGCGCTGGACCCAGGGGTTGCTTTTGAACGTGGCGTGATCGTCGTTTGGCGCAATCAGCATGTCATAGCACTTACCCGCTTTGGTCAGTGCTGCTGCAAGTTGCAGGCTGAGCGCGGGCAGCACGTTTTCATCCATATCGCCAAGTCCGATCAGCAGCTTTCCTTCCAACGCATGGGCCAGACGGGCATTGCAGGCGCTGTCATAGCTTGTGCTGCCATCGGGGTTGCGGACCAGCGGGCCCTGCCATTTTTCTGGCCAGCAGCGGTTATAGCCGGTCAGATCATGGCTGCCTGCGGTGGAAACGGCCGCGCGGTAGGTGCCGGGATGGGCGAGGATGGCACGCGCTGCAGCATGGCCACCGGCGGAATGACCAATGATCCCGATGCGGGTCAGGTCCAGCCAGGGGCGGTTTCTGGCCAGCTGCGGATAGGCGGCGACGTGGTCCGAGAGGAACCCCGGATCACTCAGATTGCCATGGCAGAGATCGTGAAACGCCTTTGATCGCCACGGCGTGCCGCGCCCGTCCATCATCAGAACTGCGATACCGAGCGCAGTGGCGGCATGAACCATTGCGAGCTTTGCGACCTCGTCATGCGGCAGCGCCGAGCGCGGGGTCTGAATGCATTGCGGGCCGGGATAGACCATATCGAGCAGCGGACAGCGTTGATCTGCTGCCATGTTCACCGGGCGCCAGAGCATCCCGAACAGCCGCGTCTCGCCATCGGCGGCCAGCAATTCGACCCGTTCCGGTGTGACCAGATCAAGATCGGAACTGCCGCTTTCCAGGACCGTCACAACCGCGTGGTCCGCGATGTGCAAAAGCCGGGTCTCGCCCAGATCGCCGGCGGCCGCGCTGGTCACGACGATATGCGCCAGATCGGGTGAGATGGGGCGGGGAACAGGTCCCGCACCTGCCTCGATCAGCTCGGCCCAGCCCAGCTCGCGCAGGAAGGGCGCATGGTCTGCCGCTTCCGGCGTCAGCACCCGCATCGTGTCATGATCGAAGCCTGAGATACAGATACGCCGCGCATAGGGATCACGGCTGTTCTCACCGCTGCTGGCGAGGAAAATCACCTCGCGGCTGTCCGGGTTCACTGCGAGGATCTCGACCACCGGCCAGTCACCTGCCGTGATCTGCCGGATCACCGCCCCGGTGCTGAGGCGGCAGAGGTAGAGATGCGCATATCCGTCGCGTTGCGAGAACCAGATCAGTTCATCCGTGGCGTCCAACAGGCGGATATTCGGCATGCCGCCATAGGCCATATGGATGTCGACAAACCGCGCGGATGTCTCTGAGATCACCCGGCGGGCGGCACCGGTTTCTGCGTCGGTTTCGATCAGGGTGATCTCGCACTCATGGCGGTCATGCTCCAGCCAGAAGATGCGGGTGCAGTCGCGGCTCCACCAGGCTTCGCGTTTCTCAAGGCCGGAGGTCTCGGTCACATCTGCCGGGCCGCATGGGACAATGCGCCCGCTGTCGACCTCAATCACCGCCTGATGCCCGATGGGCAGGGCTTCATCACCTGCAAAAGCATTGCGCAATTCATGCAGGATCGGACCCGGGCCACCATCTTCGCTGACGTTCTGCACCAGAGCGATCCGGCGTACAGCACGCTCATCCAGCTGATAGGTAAAAATCCTGCGCGAATCCGGCGACCAGAGCGCGACGGGCGGCAGTCGGATCCCCCTGCGCTGCAGATGTACGGTCTCAAGGCTCTGATCCGGCGATTTTGCCCATTCGAAATGCGGCGCTGCGGTATCGGTCAGCCGCCGTGACGGGCCACCCGCTGCGGGGCGCAGCCAGAGATCGCCCGCCTCGCGGTAAAGCACCCATTGGCCATCCGGGGACAGGCTTTCGTCATCGGCATTGGGGCGGGGCGCGAGCGGGGTCAGCTGACCTTGTACGAAACGCCAGCGATCCCGTCCCGAGGCGAGGGTGACCGCACCATCCGCGACCTCAAGGATCATCAGCGCAGCGAAAGCGGCGTCATCCTGCAATGCAGCGCGCAAAGCTGCATGGTCGAATGCGGGCGTGCGCGCGCCGGTAACTGTCACCAGGACATATTCCGGCAGCCCCGTCGTCTCACGCCGATACCAGAAGCGACCCGCGTCCAGCCAGTAAGGTGCCACTGTCAGGTTGCGGCAGGCGGCGCGAAAGGCGGCGGGCAGGCGGGATTCGGCCTCGGGGGGCAGACGCAGATCAGCAGATTCAGGCATTTACGGAGGCTTCCATCGGGAAATGGCAGGTATAGCTGACAGGACCATCCTCGCGCAGCGACGGCGGTGTGCTGCGGCACAGGTCCTGCACAAAGGGGCAACGGCTGTGGAATTCGCAACCCTTCGGGCGCCGCACAAGGCCGGGCACTTCGCCCTTCAGGTAAAGCCGCGTCTTGCGGGCCTCGGGGTCGATGATCGGATTGGCCGAAAGCAGCGCCGCCGTATAGGGGTGGTGCGGATGCGCGAAAACCGGCGCGGTGTCCCCGGTTTCGACAAAGCGGCCGAGATACATGATCGCCATCCGGTCGGCGATATGGCGCACGATGTTGAGGTTATGGGTGATGATCAGCAAAGAGAGCCCCAGCCTTGTGCGCAGATCATTCAGCAGATTCAGCACTTCGCTTTGCACCGAGACGTCAAGGCCTGCGGTGGGCTCATCCGCGATCACAAGGCGCGGTTTAAGGGCCAGGGCACGTGCCACCCCAACGCGCCGCGCCTGGCCGCCGGAAAGCTCATGCGGGCGGCGTTCGGCGATGGTGGCTGGCAGGCCGACAAGACGCAAAAGCCGCTCCACCTCACCTTCGGGGTATTGGATTCCATGGATGGCAAAGGGTTCGCGCAACAGCGCCCGCACCGTCAGGCGCGGGCTGAGCGAGCTGACCGCGTCCTGAAAGATGAAAGCGATATCGCGGCGGATCTGCCGCCCGGAGGTGTTGAGGGGCGCGCCGTCAAAACGGATTTCGCCCGAGACGAGGCCGCCCAGCCCGGCAATCGCGCGGGCCAGTGTAGTCTTGCCCGAACCGCTTTCGCCGACAAGCGCCATGGTTTCGCCCCGGGCGAGGTCAAAGCTGACCCCGGCGACGATCTGCAACTGGTCTGCGCCGCGCAATTTGGCCATCAGCCCGCCGACCGGGTAAGAAACATCGAGATTGCGCACGGAAAGAAGCGGGGTCATGCGGAAATCTCCAGCCTTGGGGCCAGCGGGTAATGGCAGCGTACCAGATCGGACTGGCCGGCCTTATGATCGGCGGGATGGCCGGTCGTGCAGGTCTCATCCGCGCGCGGGCAGCGCGAGGCAAAGATGCAGCCCGGCAGCGGCGCGGTCAGATCCGGCAGATTGCCGCCGATAGAGGGCAGATGCCGCATCGGCTCGGCGATCTGCGCCGGGTCGCAGCCAAAGAGCAGCTGCGTATAGGGATGGCGCGGGTCCTGGAAGACGGCCCCGGTCGCACCGCTTTCGACAATCTCGCCCGCATACATGATGTCGATACGATCACAGAGTTCGGCCACCACCCCCAGATGGTGGGTAATGAAAAGCACCGCGCAGCCGATTTCAGACTGCAGCTCGCGCAAGAGGTCAATCGTGGCGATTTCCAGCGTGGCGTCCAGCGCCGTGGTCGGCTCATCCGCGACCAGAAGCGCAGGCTTTGCCATCAGCGCCATGGCAATCGCCACACGCTGACGCATTCCGCCCGAAAACTCATGCGGATAGCGGTCGATCCGGCTTTCGGGGTCCGGGATACGCACGCGGGCCAGCATCTCGATGGCGCGGGCGCGTTTTTCGCGGCGGCTGAGTTTGCTGCGGTGCTGGATGTCGATCATCTGCCGCCCGATGGTCAGAACCGGGTTCAGTGCGGTCATCGGGTCCTGGAAGACGACGGAAATCCGGTCGCCCAAAAGCCCCCGCATCTGTCTGGCGGAAAGGCCGGTCAGATCCTGTCCCTCGAACCGGATTGAACCTGACCTGATCTGCGCAGCCCCCGGCAAGAGGCCCAGAATGGCCTGCATCAGTGTCGATTTTCCCGAACCGCTTTCGCCCACCAGCCCGACGATCTCGCCTTTGCCGATGGACAGGTTCACATCGCGCAGCGCCTTCAGCTCGCCTGCGGGGATGTCGTAGGAAAGGGTCAGACCGCTGACCGTTAGGACCGGATCGCTGGCATCCAGGGACATGATCACCTCTTTGCCAGTTTCGGATCAAACGTGTCGCGCAGCGCCTCGCCAAGGAAGGTGAAGCCAAGCGCGGTGATGACGATGGGCAGACCACCGGCCACAACCATCCAGATGCTGTCGCGGATATAGGAGAACCCGTCGAACAGGATTGTGCCCCAGGACGGCGTCGGCGGGCGGACCCCAAGGCCCAGGAAGCTGAGCCCGGCCTCGATCCCGACCACGATCGGGATATCCATCGCCGCAAGGATCAGCAGCGGGCCGATGATATTCGGCACAACATGCAGGCTTGCGACGCGCAGGAAACCGGCACCAAGAGCGCGTTCTGCCTCGATAAATTCGGCATTCCTCAGCGCGAGGACCTGGGTGCGCACGATCCGCGCATAGGTGGGGCCATTGACCAGCACCACGACCAGCACCACTGCCCAGAGGCTTGGCCCCGTCCATGTGATCAGGACCAGTGCCAGCATGACGGTGGGCACGCTTTTCATCGCATCCATCAGCAAAAGCAGGATACTGTCCAGCCAGCGCGGTCCGAACCCCGCCAATACGCCGAAGAGCAGCCCGACCAGCAGTGACGCCACTGTCGCCCCGATGGAAATCACCAGCGCAATCCGCGCACCATACAGCATGCGGGTAAAGAGATCGCGGCCCAGATTGTCCGTGCCCAGCCAGTGTTCGGCCCCGGGCGCGGCGAAACGCACCATCGGGTTCAGCTTGACCGGGTCATGCGGCAAAAGCCCCGCCGCAAGGGCGGCGAGCACCGTCACCACGATCAGCCCGAGCCCAAGCGCCCCCAGAGGGTCACTGACAAGGCGACGCATGGCGCCTCTGGCCTTGCGCGGCTTTTTCACCACAGCTGCGGTGGCGGGATCAACGGCTGACGACATTGCGCACCCTCGGGTCAAGGAAGGCGATCAGCAGATCGGCAATCAGGTTAACAAGGACGAAGAAGCCGGTGGTCACCAGCAGAGTGCCGACCACGATGGGGTAATTCCGCGCTGCGATGGAATCGTAGACCAGCTTGCCGATGCCGGGGCGGCCAAAGACGATTTCGGCAAAGACCGCGCCGGACAGCATCTGGCCGATCCCCATGCCAAGGACGGTGATTGTCGGCAAAAGCGCGATGCGCAGCACGTAGTCGAACATGATCCGCCGTTCCGACAGACCAAAGGCGCGGGCGGTGCGGATATGGTTTTCGCCCATCACCTCCAGCATCGAGGCGCGCAGGATCCGTGCGATATAGCCGATCCAGGCCAGCCCGAGCGCGACCGAGGGCAGCACCAGCCGGTGCAGCCGGTCGGCAAAGCCCTCGCCCGCGCCGATGGCGGGGAACCAGGACAGGTGGATGGCAAAGATCAGCAGGAGATAGATCGCGATCACGAAAGAAGGCACCGCCATGACCGAGACCGACAGGACCGAGGTCACCCGGTCAAAAAGGCTGCCGCGATGCGTGGCGGACATCACGCCCAGCCAGATGCCGGGCACCACTGCGACCACCATCGCACCGGCGACGAGGTAAAGCGTATCGGGAAGCTGCGCGAGGATGATCCGCGCAACCGGCACACCTGATATGGCGTCACTGCCCAGATCCCCCTGCAAAATGGTGCTGAAAAACCGCCAGATCTGCACCAGAACCGGCTGATCCAGCCCCATTTTCACGCGATAAGCCTCGACCATGGCCTCGCTTGCGCGCGGGCCAAGCGCGGTTCTGACCGCGTCACCGGGAATGGCATGCATCATCGCAAACAGGGCTGCGATCACGGTGAGGACCACCGCGACCGACAGAAGGATGCGCCTGGCAAGATAGCTGAGCATCGCGGGAAATCAGGCCTTTGTGAAACGCGACAGGATCGGCCAGCCATCGGGCCGCATCGCGGGCATGACGCCTGCGGCGGTCAGGGTGCCGATTGGCTCGAAGGTCAGGAAGACGAAATCGCCCGATTCTTCCATCAGCTCCTGCATGCGGATATACATCGCGCCCCGCTTTTCCGTGTCCAGCTCGGTCGAGGCCTCCTGGTTCAGGCGGTCGAATTCCTCATTGCTGAACCGCTGCCAGTTCCAGACGCCAACCTGCTCCGATGTGAACCAGGCGGTGGCCCAGCTGGGATCGGGCTGCATGGTGAAGCTGAAGAGGAAGAGCTGCAGGCTCTTCCACTGATCGCCATCGGCCTCGATACCGAGGCTCCAGAAGCTGCCGCTTTCATACTGGTCAATCTGCACGGTGACGCCGATATCGGCGAGCAGTGCCTGGATAATCTGGGCTGCGGCCAGATCTTCGGCGGTTTGCTGGATTGAAAGCGTGACATTGAGGTCCGGTACACCGGCCTCGGCCAGCAGGCTGCGGGCAAGATCGGGGTCGTAATTATAGGTGTTTTCCGCGCGGTGCCCCGCAAGGCCCGGCGCGATGATTCCGGCGGCGGGCGAGGCGGCCCCCAGATAGGCGGCCTCGACCACCGCATCGCGGGCGATCCCGTGCTGGATGGCGCGGCGCACTTTCTGATCTGTCAGGTCGGCATTGGCCTCATTCATGCCAAGCCAGTAATAGTTCAGCGCCGTAAACTCATCAAAGCGCCCGCCATTCGGTGCGGCAGCGGCAAAGCGCGGGATCGACGAGATCGAGGTCTGCGCATGATCCAGATCGCCCGCTTCAAAGCCCAGCTCGGCGGTCTTGGGGTCTTCAATCGGGATCAGGACCAGCTCATCGAATACGACATCGAACAGTTTGAAATCGGGGTTCTTTTCCAGAACCACCCGGGTGCGCGGCTGCCATTCGCGGATGCGGTAGGGGCCAGAGGTCACCGGCGGCTCGGTCGAGAACTGACCACCCGCCGCCTCAATCGCGGCTTTGGGCAGGATGATGCCGCTGGTTGCGGGCAGGGTGGTGGTGAACAAGGGGGCGAAGGGCGATTTCAGCACGATGGTGCCGCTATAGCGACCGGTCACTTCGACATGATCCAGCTGCGCCCAATCCGCCGCATAGGGCGATTGCACTGCCGGATCCGCGATGCGTTCCCAGGAGAATTTGGCATCCTCGGCGGTCATTTCGCCATATTCGCCGGAATAGAGGATGCCCTCATTCAGCTCAAAGCCGATATGGGTGTCATCGATCACATTCAGCGCTTTCAGCGCCAGTGGCAGAGCGTTGAACTCACTTGTGCCGGTTTCGAACTGCATTGCGAAAGCGAAGATGCATTCCATCACCAGCGCATCCGAGCCCGAAGTCCAGAAGGCCGGATCGAGATTCGAGATATCCGCATAAAGCCTTGCGCGAAGACGACCGCCTTCCGTGCTGACCTGGGCCAAAGCCGGATGGCCGCGCAGCGCAAGCCCCGCTGCCCCGAGCGCAAGTGATGAGGCAATGAAACCACGGCGCGATACGCCGGTCATCTCTTTCACAGTCATTGTTCCGGTCCCTTCCTGTCCCGCATCCTGAGGATGCCTTTTTATCGAATTGTCCGCAGCTTAAAGCCTGCGCACGGAATCCTGGTGATGGCGGTCAAAGACCAGCCTCTCGCCCTCCCAGGCCTGGATGCGCTGAACGATGTGGAAATCTTCCGCATCGCCCCAGAGACTGGTCAGAACGCGACTGCGGGTCTGCCAGTCCCCCCGGCCAAGGCTGCGATCCCAGGTGATATCGACCCTCGCGCTGGCGGGCTCGCCGTCCCGGATCGACCAGATTTCCTCGATTTTCGATCCGGTGGTCAGGCCGTGGGTCTGATCTTCGGTCAGCGGTGTGGTGCCGGAGATGATGATCCGGGTTTCGCCGGTCCCCGGGTCGGTCTCGACATGTTTCGATTCGAGTGTTTCCGAATGGTATTTCAGCGCCAGAGGCGGGGCACCGGTCGGTTCAGGGAAGCTGATCTCGTCACCTGTCGCCAGCGGTCGCAGCGGCAGCGAGAGGCTGCCCCCCGAGATCGTCACCGTCAGAGGCTCGGGTTCGGGCCAGATGAAGGGCCAGTAGCTGGTCGAAACAGCAAGCCGCAGCCGGTGGCCTTCGGGCAGGCGGTAGGCGATCTGGTCCAGATCCAGCGCGACCTCTGTGGGCTGGCCCGGGACGAGATCCTTCATCGCCTCGAAGCCTTCACGGTGGCGCAGGTTCAGGACGCCCATCGTGATCAGGGCCGAACTGCCATCGGGACGCAGATCGCAAAGCCGCACGGCGATTTGTCCGCGATGCTGATCGGCGCTGAGCGTCAGGTTGACACGCGGTGCACCGACAATGTCGCAGGTGTCACTCAGCATGTCCGAGTCAAAGCAGGCCGAAAGCGCGTCATCACCCTGCTGGTCATCGGGCAATTCACCCGGGCCGAAGCCAAAGGGGAAATACTCCCCCGTCGCCATCCCGATCGCCGTTGAGGGGCGCGCCTGCTGCGTGAAAGCGGGGGCAGGGGTGTCGCCCAGCCGGGCCTCGCCAAGGTGGAAGATGCGTGGCGTGATCCGGGGCGAGGGCCATTCGGCCTCGGTAATCCAGCGCCCGGGACGATGCCCGAAAGAGGTTGCGGGTTTTACGCTGTCCATCAGCCAGGCGGTATAGGCCGGGGCCCTGTCGGCGCCGTTCCCGATGCCTTTCAGCCAGTGATCCCACCAGGCCAGCGCCTCCTGCAAAAAGCCGATCCGGGGTCCGGGCACCGCCATATGCGGATATTTGTGGTTCCAGGGGCCCATCAGCGCGCGGACTGGTGCGGTCAGATTGGCCGCGAGATGGGCGGGGGTGTTGCGATAGCCGTCATGCCAGCCGCCAATGGCAAAGACTGCCGCCGTGATCGCATCATAATTCTCGCAGACCGAGCCATGTTTCCAATAGGCATCGCGGTTCTGATGTTCGTGCCAAGTCTGCGCAACGAAGGGCATTTTCTCCAGCCGGTTCAGCCAGATATCGCGCCAGGCCTCGCCCGCCAGCGCCGGGTCCGGCGGTGGCGAGAACCAGGAAACCGCCGTCGCTGCCCAGCCGATATTCTCGCCCAGAAGGCAGCCGCCCTTGAAATGGATGTCATCGGCAAAGCGGTCGGTGGTCGAGCAAAGCGTGATGATCGCCTTCAGCGCGGGCGCGCGATTGGCCGCAGCCTGCAGCGAATTGAAGCCGCCCCAGGAAATCCCCATCATGCCGACATTGCCCGAGCACCAGTCCTGGCGCGAGATCCAGTCGATCACATCCAGTGCGTCCTGCATCTCCTGGGGCGAGTATTCGTCGTCAAAGAGACCCTCGGATTCGCCACAGCCGCGCATATCGACGCGCAGGCAGGCGTAGCCCCGAGCGGCAAACCAGGGATGAGTGATCTGGTCGCGCTCTGCGGTGCCATCGCGTTTGCGATAGGGCAGAAATTCGAGGATCGCCGGAACCGGCTGCGCCATGGCATCCTCCGGGATCCAGCTGCGCGCCGAGAGCCTGGTGCCATCGGGGAGATTGATCGCCATATCGACGGTTTCATGGATCACGGTCATGCCCGGCACTCTTCCCTGGTTGTTCCGGCCTCGCAGCGAAGCACTGCCGCGCAGAATGAGGGTTGAGGACTGCTTGCCAATTGCGCGGATTTATATCAATTTGTGCTGATTTACGCGAATAGATGAAAAGGGGCGTAAAATGTCCGTGCTGTCAGCGCGCATCGGCGAAAATTTTTCCCGCAATTTGCGAAATCTTTGTGCAACCAAGGTGTCAGTCTCGCTGATCTGCCGCGAAATCGGCATCAACCGGCAGCAATTTGACCGCTATCTTACCGGCTCCGCCATGCCCTCGGCGCATAACCTGCGCCGTATCGCGGCCTATTTCGCGCTGAGCGAAAAGGAACTCCTCTCGCCCCGCCTTGAGGATTCGCGCAACGGGCCTGGCCTCGATGCGCAATCCTCTTTTGCCGCCGCCCTGCGCCCCGAGCCGGGCGAACTGGCATCGCTGCGGCACTATCTGGGCTTCTATCATTATTATTTCCTGACCCCGTCATGGCCAGGTCAGGTGCAATGCGGCCTTTTGCAGCTTTACGAGCGCGATCATCGGGTACTGACCCGCTATGTCGGGCGCGTCGAGAATCCTGATTATGGCAGGATCACCCGGTCGCGTTTTGACGGCCATGCTGTGCTGCGCGGCGACCGGATCTTCATTCTGGAACATGCGCGCGGCCCGGTGGATGGGTTTGGCCAGACAATTCTCTATGCCGCGCATCGCCATCAGGCCAATTACCTGACAGGCATGGCGTCCGGGATCGGCTGGCATCCCCATCGCGGGCCCTTTGCATCGCGGCTGATCATCCGTCGATTGCGGATGACGCTCTCGCTGCGCGAGGCCCTGGCGCAATGCGGACTTTTTCGGGTCGATGGCAGCAATCTCGACCCGATTGTCCGGAACTTTTTCACTACCGACGAGGATATGTTCCTGACGGGGTGAGGGTTCTTGAAGTTAGAGCTGCGTCCGATACGCGGCTGCCCATGATCGCACAGCGTTTGGTGCCGTTTCCAAGGGCGCGCAACTCGGCCGCGCTCACGCCAGCAGGATCAACTCAAACCTGCCTTGACTCCTTTCTGTGAGCATCATGCTCGAATTCCACTCCGGGGGCACTGTTCCGCAGGTTTCGGTCTGCTCAGCACAACGTCACGTCATTTCGCCGCACTGAAGGCGGGCTATCTCGCCACCGCCACCGTTTTACGGATCAATACCGGCTCACCATCGTTTGTGTCTCCTTGCTCTTTCGGTAACAGAAACAGGCTTTTTGCCGCCGCCTTCGGCCCGCTTAACTTGCCGCTTCCTGACGCGATTTTCGAACTCGCGTGTAGCCTTTTCAATTTTTCCCTCGGGCAGGAAATGCCCAACGATCCAGTCATCAATATAACGCCTAACCGTCAGCGCAGCCCCCTCGTAAGCCGGGTGACTTGACCTCGGGGAGCCTAGATGCAAGCAATGGTTCTGTGCATGGTGCCATCGCGTGACCCGTGATGGCAGGGAACAGGACAGCCACCCGATCCGAAATTGGCGGATCAGGCCGCGTGAAATCCGACCGCCCCCGCGACTGTGAGCGGAGAGCCAACCCGAAAACCCACTGTGCCCGGGGTGAACCCGGCATGGGAAGGGCGGGGAGGCCGTGACCCGCAAGTCAGGAGACCGACCCTGCATTCTGGCTCAGCCGTCGGGTGTGACGGATCGGAGGATGAATGGGTATGAACGCGCATCGGGCGGCCGAAAGCCGCGCGGTTACTGATCTTGCGGGCAGGGCTGGCCCGGTTGCTGATCCCGCGAGGGCGTCCCCCAGCCGCATCGAGCCTGCCCGCTTCCTGCCGGGCGAGGGGGAGACAACGCGGATCGCCCTGCCAGGCGTCGCGGGGGCGATGCAGGTTGATCTGCTGCGACTTGGCCCAGGCCTGTCGGTTGCATTCAGCCGGTTTGCGGCAGGTTCCGGTATGGAGGATCAAGTGCGCTGGCCGCCGGGGCGGCTACTGATGACATTCAATATTGCCGGAAGCATGGCAATTCGCGATGCGGAGGGCGTGGCCCATGCGATCCGCAACGGCGAAGGCTGGGTGTTACATACCGGATCCGGCCCGTTGGCGCGCATTCTGCATCCGGGCCAGAGCTGCTCCAATCTGGTGGTTGTGATGGAGTCCGAGGCGGTCAGCCCCCGTCTCCGTGCGCTGATCCTGCGGGAATTGCCACAACAGGGCATGGTCCGCACTTTCCGCCTGTCGCGGCTGGCCCGCCATCTGCCCGGCAGTTTCTTCGACGGGAATGCCAGCCCGGCGGCGCTCTTGCGCAAAGAGGGCGACTGCCTGACCCTGATCGGTCAGGTGTTCGAGGAACTCGAGATCCAGGGGAAGACCGAGCCGCTTCCCGAGGCCCGTATTCTGGTCCAGCGCACCGAGGCGCTGCTTCGCGACCGCCTGTCGGAGACGCTGTCGCTTGACGACCTGGCGCTGACGCTGGGCGTAAGTCATGTAACGCTCAATCGCACCTTTCGGCGCGAGACCGGCATGACGGTGTTCGAGCGGCTGCGCGATATCAGGCTGGAACATGCCTCGGACCTGATCCGGCGTGAGCGCCGCTCGCTGACTGAAATCGCCTATGAGTGTGGTTTCTCGAGCCCGGGCCATCTCAGCACAGCCTTTCGCAAGCGCTTCGGGATGACTGCCCGCAGCTGGCGTCAGCGTGGCCCGATCCCGAACTGACGCTTTCGCGGAATGGAAGAATTATTTGCCCTGATGGAAGTCCGGCCTGCACATCCGTGTCAGTCGCTCAGAGAACCGATCTGCTCCGAGGACCGCATCATGACATCTGTCTTCCCGCCCAAAACCAGGACAACCGCCCGGCGCCGACTTCTCCTGTCGGTGGCAGCGCTGATGCTGCCCACCGCCGCCATTGCCGAAGAGCCGGTCCATCTCGGCACCATCGTGATCTCGCCCAGCCACTGGAGCGAGACAGCGCTGCAATCTGCAACGGACGCGACGGTGATCTTTGGCGCGGATCTTGATCAACCGCAGGCGCCCGATCTCGATCTCCTTGCAGCGCGCGCGGGCAACGTGATGTTCCAGCGCGCCAATTCCGGCGAGCGGCTGGTGGTGCGCGGCATTTCCGCCTTCGACAATGCGCTGAGCGATCCGGTCGGCTATCTGGTCAATGGCGTCTCGCTGCCGCTGGGAACCATGCAGCTGCCGCATTTCTTTGCTACGGATCAGGTCGTGCTGCTGAAAGGCCCGCAAGGCACCGCCTTTGGCCGCAATACCGAGGCCGGGCTGGTAATCTATGACACGCTGCGGGCCGGGGATTTCATCGGCTGGAAGCTGGGGCTTGGGGTCAGCGGCTCGGACCGGGGGGCGAAGCCGCTGGGCTATAGTGCGTCTCTCCTCTGGGGCGGTGAGGTTGAGGGCGGGCCGGCGTTGCTTCTCGGCTTTGAACAGGCCCGCACCGATGGCGTGATGTCCGATCCGCGCGTGGGGGGCGGCGACAAAGGCGGTCGGGACCGCCGCACCAGCCTGACAGCGAGCGCCGCCTGGAACCTCGATAACGGTGCCACGCTGCGGCTGAGTTTCATTGGCGAAGACCAGGATATGGGTAAAGAGCAGTTTCGCTGTATTGATGGCCTGCAGGCCACCGGCCGCTATGAGAGCCGATACAGCGATCCGTCCTGGGAGACCCGCCGCTCCACCATCACCTCGCTGGAATATGGCCAGAGCTTTGACGGCTTTGAGCGGCTTTGTTGCACTATCCGGCTCGCTCATGGATTCACGTTTGTGAGACAGCGGGT
>NZ_JAEFCF010000031.1 GCF_016405985.1 Paracoccus sp. IB05 | reverse complement strand
CGTCCGTTCCGTTTCGGTGAGGCGGTATCTAGGCCCGGCAGACGGAACCCGCAAGAGCCTTTTTTCAGGGAAGTCACAAATTCTTTGCCAATCCCTGCAAAACTCCTGCAAAACAAGGCGATTAAGGCGTGAAGAAATTCGCGCGGCCCGGGTAGTCTCAAAGCCCGAACCGCATGCCGCGGAAGAATATTACGCAATCCGCGCCGCCAAAGTAATTTAGATCAGTCACTTAGCGAGGATCCGCGAATCCCCCCCGGAACCCCTGCCGCCTGGCCCGAATCTTCGCGTGACTCAGCCTCCAGATCAGCAATCCGCCAAGAACCCCCGCCCAGATCCAGCCCTCTGTCCGGATGATCTTCATCTGCCAGAGGTAATGCAGCACGGCGAGAATGGTCGCAGGCCAGATCAGCAGATGCAGTCTGCGCCAGTTGCGCCCCAGCCGGCGGATCGAAGCCGCATTCGATGTCACAGCCAGCGGCACCAGCATCAGGAAGGCCACGATCCCCATGATCAGATAGGGGCGCCGGACCAGATCCGCGAGCGCCTGGCCGATCAGCAGCCCCATATCCAGCCAGATCCAGGCCAGAAGATGCAGCGCTATATAGAAGAAGGCCAGAAGCCCGGCCGCCCGGCGATGCCGGATCAGGTTCACTCCGGTCAGGGCGCGCAGCGGCGGTATCGCCAGGCAGATGAACAGAAGCCAGAGCCCGGTCTTGCCGAGGTCATGTTCGATCGTTTTGACCGGATCGACCAGCACGCTTCCCGAGACCACCTGCCCCGCCAGCCAGACCAGTGGCACCAGCCCGAGGATCCAGACACCCCATTCCGGCAGGCGCCGCGACAGAGTGTTCAGCCTGTCAGCAAGCGGCATCAATAGTTCACCGCAAGATCCATGCCGCTATAGAGGGAGGCTACCTCTTCACCATAACCATTGAACAAAAAGGTCTCCTCGCGGCCGGCAAACAGACCGGCGCCGATCCGGCGCTCTGTCGCCTGACTCCAGCGCGGGTGATCGACGCCCGGGTTCACATTGGCATAGAAGCCGTATTCCGAGGGCTGCAGCTCCTGCCAGGTCGTGCGCGGCTGCTCTGCGGTCAGCGTGATCTTCACGATGCTCTTGATCGACTTGAAGCCGTATTTCCACGGCACGACCAGCCGGATCGGCGCGCCATTCTGTTTCGGCAGATCCGCGCCATAAAGGCCGGTCGCAAGGATCGTCAGCGGGTTCATCGCCTCATCCAGCCGCAACCCCTCGACATAGGGCCAGCTGATGCCACCGCCCCGCTGCCCCGGCATTTCGTCGGGGCGGTAGAGTGTCTCGAAGGCCACATATTTTGCGCCAGGCTGCACACCGACCCGGTCCAGCAGACCGGACAGCTGAAAGCCCTGCCAGGGGATGACCATCGACCAGGCCTCGACACAGCGAAACCGGTAGATCCGCTCCTCAATGGCCTGACCCTTGACCAGATCGGCCAGATCATAGCTGCCGGGCCGATCCACCAGCCCGCCAATACTGACCGACCATGGATCAACCGTCAGCGCCCCGGCATAGGCGGCCGGATCATCCTTGTTCCAGCCGAACTCATAGAAATTGTTGTAATTGGTGATCTCTTCCAGAGTATTGGGCGCCGCATCGGTTGAGTAACGCCCCACATCCGCGTGCGCGACCGCCGGCAGCGCCAGCCCCGCCGCCGCGCCTGCAAGCAAAGCCCGCCTGTTGATCCATGTGGCCTTCGGCGTGACATCCGACCAGCGCAGCGATCCCCCGGTTCCTGCAGGCATAACACGTTCCTTCACCTTGGCTGGCCTCACAGCACTCTGGCACAACACGGGCAGATTGCCAGACACAGATCAGAGAGCCCCCCGATACCCGCGCCGGATACCCGCGCTCATTTTCTGTCCTTAAATATCCCCGCCGGAGGCATCCGAGGACAGGAAGGGGCGGCAAGGTTGCCCTGCCGCCCCATTCTGGTTCAGTGAACCTGCGTCCCGCCCGGCCGCGTCCGATTTGATGCGACAACGCGGTCGCCCACCTGCAGCCCCTCATCCGAGGCCGTGACATGCACGACCGAGCCGTCGAGGATCTCACCCCCCAAGAGCATCTCGGCCAGCGGATCCTGCAACTGCCGCTGGATCACCCGTTTCAGCGGGCGGGCGCCAAAGACCGGATCATAGCCCTCCTCGGCCAGCCAATCCCTGGCCTTTTCGTCCAGCTCCAGCGTGATCTTGCGATCCGCCAGACGTTTCTCCAGCCGTTTCAGCTGGATCGAAACGATACCGGACATATCGGCACGGCCCAGGCGGTCAAAGATGATCATCTCATCCAGCCGGTTAAGGAATTCGGGGCGGAAATGCAGCCGCACCGCTTCCATCACCTCAGCCTTCGCCCGACCCGTATCCGCCCCGTCCGGCAGTTCAGACAAAGCCCGCGCGCCAAGGTTCGAGGTCAGGATGATCAGCGTCTGCTTGAAGTCCACCACACGACCCTGACCATCGGTCAGCCGCCCGTCATCCAGCACCTGCAACAGCACGTTGAACACATCCGGATGTGCCTTCTCGACCTCGTCGAACAAGACGACCTGATAGGGCCGGCGCCGCACGGCTTCGGTCAGCACACCGCCCTCGTCATAACCGACATAGCCCGGGGGGGCGCCGATCAGCCGTGCGACCGAGTGTTTCTCCATAAATTCCGACATATCGATGCGCACCATCGCATTGTCATCGTCAAAGAGATATTCGGCCAGAGCCTTGGTCAGCTCGGTTTTCCCCACGCCGGTCGGCCCGAGGAACAGGAACGAGCCAAGCGGCTTATTCTCATCCGAGAGCCCGGCCCGCGCACGGCGCACGGCTTTCGACACCGCCTCCACCGCCTGGCGCTGGCCGATCACCCGCTTCCCGAGCTCATCCTCCATCTTCAGGAGTTTCTCTTTCTCACCCTCCAGCATCTTGGTGGTGGGGATACCGGTCCAGCGCTCGACCACTTCGGCGATCTGCTCGGGGCGCACCGACTCTGAGACCAGAGCCTCGCCTTCCCGGCCCTCCGCCTCGCCAAGCTGCTTTTCCAGCTCGGGGATGGTGCCATATTGCAGCTCGCCGGCTTTGGCGAAATTGCTTTCGCGCTTGGCCTGATCCAGCTCGGCCCGGGCGCGGTCAAGCTGTTCCTTGATATCGCGGGCCTTGTTGAGGTTGTCGCGCTCGGCCTGCCATTTCGCGGTCATCTCGGCGGAATGGTCTTTCAGATTGGCAAGCTCCAGCTCCAGCTTGTCCAGCCGGTCTTTCGACGCCACATCCTCTTCTTTCTTCAGCGCCTCGGCCTCGATGGTCAGCTGCAGGATCTGACGATCCAGCGCATCAAGCTCCTCGGGCTTGCTGTCCACCTCCATCCGCAGCCGTGCCGATGCCTCATCGACAAGGTCGATCGCCTTATCCGGCAGGAAGCGGTCGGTGATATAGCGATGCGACAGCTGGGCCGCCGCAACCAGAGCCGAGTCGGTGATCTTCACCCCATGATGGAGCTCGTATTTCTCTTTGATGCCGCGCAGGATCGAGATCGTGTCCTCGACGGTCGGCTCCTTCACCAGCACCGGCTGGAAGCGCCGGGCCAGAGCCGCGTCTTTCTCGATATATTTGCGGTATTCATCGAGCGTGGTCGCCCCGACGCAATGCAGCTCACCCCGGGCAAGCGCAGGCTTGATCAGGTTGGCGGCATCCATTGCGCCGTCGGATTTGCCGGCGCCAACAAGCACATGCAGCTCGTCGATAAAGAGGATGATCTCGCCCGCGGCGGCCTCGATCTCTTTCAGGATGGCCTTCAGCCGCTCCTCAAATTCACCGCGATATTTCGCGCCGGCGATCAGCGCCCCCATGTCCAGCGCCATCAGCTTTTTGTTGCGCAAGGATTCCGGCACATCACCGTCGATGATGCGCAAAGCGAGGCCCTCGGCGATGGCCGTCTTACCGACACCGGGCTCCCCGATCAGCACCGGGTTGTTCTTGGTGCGGCGTGACAAAACCTGCATGGCGCGACGGATCTCGTCATCGCGCCCGATGATCGGGTCGATCTTGCCCTGGGCTGCGGCTTCGGTCAGATCGCGGGCGTATTTCTTCAGCGCCTCCATCGTGTCTTCCGACGAGGCAGAATCAGCCGTCCGGCCCTTGCGAATGTCATTGATCGCGGCATTCAGACCCTGGGCCGTCACGGCACCGGCCGTCAGCGCATCCTTCGCACGGGTGTTCACCAGCGCGAGCGCGGTCAGCATCCGCTCGACCGGCACGAAACTGTCGCCCGCCTTTTTGGCAACCTCTTCCGCCTCGTCCAGCACGCGGACAAGTTGCGGGTCGATATAGGTCTGCCCGTCACCGCCGGTCACTTTCGGCAGTTTCTGGATGGCGGCATTGACCGCCTCATTGACGCGCTCAGGCGCGCCACCGGCACGGCGGATCAGGTTGGAGGCCAGTCCCTGGTCATCATCCATCAGGGCTTTCAGCAGGTGATCGGGCAGCACACGCTGGTGGCTTTCCCGCATCGCAATCGTCTGGGCCGCCTGGATAAAACCGCGCGACCGTTCCGTGAACTTTTCAATGTTCATCGGTCTCTCCTTTTCATAAGCGCCGATCTTTGCGGATGCCCTGAAAAGGCACATCCACCCCCGGCCTTCGCCTCTCAATCTGGGGCGGCGCAGGGCTGGGTTCAAGCCGTCCGGAGGCACCCCAGTGAAAAAATCCCAGGCACAGGCGGGGCCATTTTCCGCCGAAGCGCGGCGGAGATTTCGGCGGCTTTCGTCGCGCGCCTCTGCGAGGGCGACGCCAGAGCTTGCCCCCATACGCCCGGCACAGGCACTGTTACAGCAAAAGAGGATAAGAGCATGACCGAGAGACTCGAAGCCATTCTGCCGCAGGTGCCCGTCGAAGGCATCGCCGTTCATATCGGCCGCGCCGGGATCTGCATGGGAGATATGGCCGAAGCGCGGCTTTTGCCCGATGGACGGGTCGGGATTTACGCGATGGTCAGGCGCCGGCTCATGGGGATCATCCCGGTCAGGCGGATGAGCTATCTCGGTCATCTCGGGCCGGTGGCAGAGCGTATTCTGGCCCCGGCACTGATCGAGGGGCTGATGTTGCGGCTGAGGATCGTGGTGCTGACGCCCGAACATCTCGCCACATCCGGGCCGCCCGAGATCCATGTCTCGGTCTGGGCCGATCCCTACAGGCTGGCGCCCTGCCTGAGCGATGATGCGCTGATCCTCCCCGAGCCGCTGCGCGACGCCGACCGGGATGAGGACGCGTTGAGCCCGGCCTGAAGCCCGACGCGACCGTAACGGCGGCTCAGAGTCCAGAGGTCAGGGCCTACAAAGTCAGGGCTCGTAGCGGATATAGGCAAAAGCGCTGCCATCCGGCGCCCAGGACGGCACATTGAGCGTACCCTGGCCACCGGTGATTTCACGCAGCACCCGGCGATTCCCGCCATCTGCGTCAGAAATCATCAGCCGCACCGGCAGATCGGCCGGATGCCCTTCGGTCCCGGGAGGATAGGACAGCCAGCACAGCCAGCGCCCACAGGGCGAGGGGTGCGGGAACCAGTTCACCCGGTCATCGTGGAAAAGCTGGCGCTGATTGCCGCCATCCGCCGCCATCACCCAGATCTGCGCATGGCCTGAGCGGTCGCTGTTCCAGTATATCTGCGCCCCGTCATGACTGAAATCCGGCCCGTCATTATGGCCTGCGGCTTCGGTCAGCCGGGTCTCAGGCCCGCCCGCCAGCGCGCGGCGGTATATATCGATTTGCCGCTTCTCGCCCCGCGCCGCCGGATAGGTCATGGTCAGACCATCGGGAGAAAGCCCGTGCCACCAGCTCGGGGTCGCAGAGGACACTTTCTCCGGCGCCTGACCGGCCCCGATCCCGGCCACGGGCACCGCATAGATCTGCGCGCCCTCGGCCTCGTAATGGCTGCCAAACAGAATCCGGCCATCGCGGGTAAACCCGTGATCATTGTTGCAGCGCCCCGCGATCCCGGTGCCGATCGGTTCCAGCCGGGGCGCCTGCAGCGGCACACGCCAGAGACGCCCCCCGGCATTGACCAGAAACCAGGTGCCGCCAGAGGAGCCATCGGGCGACCAGTTCGGCGCCTCCAGCCGCTCCTGCCCCTCACGCCCCTGATGGCGCAGCACTTCCGTCACCTGCCCGTCGGGGGTGATGGTTTCGAGGACCGAGATCACTCGCGCGCCTTTGGCGTCAGGAGCTTCTTCGGCCTCAGCGCCTCGGCGGCCCTGAAAAGGCCGAACGTCTGGTTGACGTAATTCACCGCGCCGCCGATCTGGTCGATATAGGTGTCCAGCTCGGCCGTGCGTTCGGCCGCGATAACCTGCACCGCGCGAGACGGGTCCATCCCCTCGAACTGCACATAGAACAAGGGCTCGCCCCGGCGCAGCACGATATCCTTTTGTGACTCATGCCATTCGAATGCCCACATCAGAGGGCGCGGCCAGACCGAGATCGGGAACCGCCCGCCAAAAATGGTGCCCGGCAGCGGATCGGGGCGGTAATGCATGAAAGGCGACAGCTGCGTCAGATAGACCAGCTCATCCGCGATGAAACAGTAAGGCAGCGAAAGCTGGATGGTCGGGCGGTCAGGATAGCGCCATTCTGCCTCGTTCACGAGCGTCAACACTTCATTAAGCTTGTTGCCGCGCACCGGGCTGGCCGTTCCCAGCCGGTTGATCAGCACCGCGCGGCCATCCTTGTCGCGACCAAAGCCGATCTGCAGGTCAAAGGGGCATTTCACCATGAAATACCGGCTTTCCAGCTGGATCACCCCGGGGCAGCGCGCGGCACTTTTGGCATGGCTGCGGTTTTGCTGGCGAAACATCACCCGCTCTGGCGGATCGTAAAGCACCGCATTCTTGTCTTTGGTCAGGAACCAGCCCACCTGGATCGGGCCCGAGCCCGGCCCGTCCTCGGGGCGCTCGACGGTAATCGTGATGTCCATATGCCTGCCTTCGGATATTTCCGCCAAAGTCGCGTCATTAACCCTGTCTGTCAATCAAGCCCGGCCTTCGGTGAACAGCGGCTTAAGGGTGCTGCCCTTTCGCGCGGGGCTTCCCTTGTCAAATGCGCGCGCGCGTGAGAGAGGGGCCGAAACCCCTTTGCAGCCCCCCGCTTTACAGCTCCGGAGAAGCCCGATGGATGACCGCCTGATCGTCGCGATGGATGTGCCGAATGTGGTGGCGGGCCTCGCCCTGGCCGACCGGCTGGGCGAGGCGGTCGATTTCTACAAGATCGGGCTTGGAATGCTGACCGGCGGCGGCCTGGCACTTGCACTGGAACTGAAGAATGAACGCGACAAGCGGGTGTTTCTGGATCTGAAGCTCTTCGACATCGGCCAGACCATCGAGAATGCGGTGAAGGGGATTGCCGGGCTTGGCCTCGATTTCCTCACCGTGCATGGCGACCCGCAGGTGGTGCGGGCAGCCGCGGAAGGCAAGTCAGGGACCGATCTGAAGATCCTCGCGGTGACGGTGCTGACCTCGCTCGACCGGGCCGATCTGGATGCGAATATGATCCTTCCCGGCGATATCCATGACATCACCGTCGAACGTGCGGCGCGGGCGCTCGCCGCCGGCGCCGATGGCGTCATCGCCAGCCCGCAGGAGGCGGCGCGGATCCGTGCCCTCCCTGAAGCCGTTGGCAAGCTGATCGTCACCCCCGGCGTGCGCCCGGCAGGGGCTGCAACCGGCGATCAGAAGCGCATCGCCACGCCCGGGGCCGCGATCCGCGACGGCGCCGATCATATCGTGGTGGGCCGCCCGATCTGGGCCAGTGCCGATCCGGCAGCTGCGGCCCGTGCGATCATTGCGGAACTGCCCTGACCAGACCTTCCGCGACCAGACCCTCCACGCTGAAATGGCGCGGGAAAAACGCGGTGACGCAGACCATCAGCGTCGCCAGCGCTTCGCTTGCATCATAAGGTGACTGCATCGTCATCATATCGAGCCAGACGCCCTCGGTCGTGACCCGGAGCACCCGCGCCGTGCGGGTCGGGTCCACCGTATAGCCGTGATCCTCATTCATCCGGCGGCAGAGCGTTTCCAGATACTGGTTATACTGCTCGTCGTTTGAGCCGCATTTCTCCTGGTAAAGCGGCCTCCCCGAGGTCTCGCCCCAGAACGAACACCAGGCCGCCAGCCGCCCCGGCGTGCAGATCTCGGGCCGGAAATCAGCCGCCAGCATGGCATAAAGCTGTTCCGCCGCCCCTGCCCCCGCTGCCTCGACCGCGCCGGTCCAGTTCTGCCGGTATTCCCCGGACAGATAGAGCAGCGTTTCCGAGAGCAGGTTTTCCTTGGTCTGGAAGTGGAAATTCACCAGCCCATGCGAAAGGCCGGCCATCCGTGCCACCTCGGACATCGTCGTCCTGGAATAGCCAAAACGTGCGATGGTCTCGATCGTCGCCTCGATCAGCTGCACGCGCCGGGCATCGCGCGGCATCTTGCGGGGCTGGGAATCAGGGGTCCCGGATTCTGGGGTATCGGTCTGCTCGATTGCTGCCATCTGCGTCTCCGTTCGCAGCCAGTCTTGCCTGAAAAACCGCTGCGTTAAAAGCGGTTTCAGATTCTGATTGACAGTTCAGTCAAAATAATTCGACAGTTTGGAGAGCCGCAACAGGAACAGGTTGACGCCATGACCACCGCGCCGCACCGCAAGCTGGAAAAGTCCAATGCCCATTTCCAAAAGGCGCTGAAGAAGCTGCCGCTGGGGGTGGCCTCGACCTTCCGATACTGGGGTGACGAGCGAACGATCTATGTCGACCACGGCAAGGGCGGCCGGACCTGGGATATCGACGGCAATAATTACGTTGATTACCGGCTGGGCTACGGTCCGGCGATCCTCGGCTATGCAGACGACCGGGTCGATGCCGCCGCAAAGCGGGGGATGGAGGTCGGCGGCGTCTTCGCCCTCTCGACCGAGCGCGAGCTGGCCGTTGCCGAACGCATCTCGAAAATGGTTCCGGCGGCAGAACTGGTGCGGTTTTCGAACTCCGGCACCGAAGCCGTGATGTCCGCGCTGCGTCTCGCCCGCGCCTGGACGGGCCGCGAAAGCTATCTGCTGGTCGAGGGCGGCTATCACGGGTTGTTCGATGCCGCCATGTGGATGGCGAATATGGATGAATGGGACGCGAAATCGAACAGCGACCCCGAGATCGTGCCCTATGGTCAGGGCATCCCGAACACCGTCAAACAACTCGCCCATCTGGTGCCGATGAACGATATGCAGCGGCTGGAAGACACCTTCCGCCGCCATGGCGACGATATGGCCGCGATGCTGATCGAACCGATTCAAGGGAATTGCTGCGGGATCTCGGCCCGGAAAGACTACGTCCAGCTGGCCCGCAAACTCTGCGACCAATATGGCGTGTTGCTGATCATCGACGAGGTGAAAACCGGCTTCCGCGTCGGCAAGGGTGGTGTCCAGGGCATCCTGGGCGTTACCCCCGATATCACCACCTTCGCGAAAGCGGTCGCCAATGGCTATCCGATCTCGCTGGTCGCGGGGCGCGAGGATATCATGCGCACCTTCCGCTATGGCGGCGCGTCGCATGGCGGCACCTATACCGCCCATTCCGTCAGCCTCGCCGCCGCCGAGGAAACGCTGCGCATCCTCGATGAGACCCCTGCGCTTGAGACGCTGGCGAACTACGGCACCCGGCTGAAGGCCGGCATTTCCGAAATCCTCTCGGCGCGCGGCATCACGCATAGCTTCTCGGGTCATCCCGCGATGTTCGGCATCTTCTTCGCGCCCGAGCCACCGGACAATTACCGCGCCTGGAAGACCTCGGATTACTCCTTCTACGACCGCATGGCCTGGTACCTGCATGATCTGAACATCATCGTGGAACCCGACTCGCGCGAGCCCTGGTTCATGTGTGAGGCGCATGGCCTGGACGAGACCTGCTACACCGACACCATCCGGGCGGTAGAGACAGCCGTTGACCTGACGCTGCGTGACCAGGCGGAAGGCAAGCTGGACGCCGCCGAATGACATATGACGCCCTGATCCTAGGTGCCGGGCATAACGGGCTGGTCACCGCCTGCTACCTCGCCCGCGCCGGGATGAAGGTGCTGGTCATCGAGAAAAACGACTGGGTTGGCGGGGCCGCCGTCTCGCGGGAACTGACCCCCGGCTTCACCTATTCCAACTGCTCCTATGTCGCATCCCTCTTCCGACCCGAGATCATGCGCGACCTTGAACTCCCGCGCCACGGGTTGCAGATCCTGCCCTATGAGGGTGGCGCGGTGTTCCAGGAGGGCGGCGGCTACCTCGGCATGTATCGCGACCATGATGCGAACCGCCGCGAATTCGCCCGCCACTCGGCCCGCGATGCCGAGGCCTATGACGTCTATTCCCGCGACGTGCTGCGCTATTGCCGTTTCATCCGCCCGATGCTCTTGCGCACCCCGCCCGATCCGGCGCGGTTCCGCCCGCGCGACATCGGAGAGCTGCTGTTCATCGGCAAACAGGTCTCGGGCCTGTCGGAACGCCAGATCGCAGACATGGTCCGCTTCTGGACCATGTCGATCTCGGACTACCTCGACCACTATTTTGAAAGCCCTGTGATCAAGGCCTATCTCGCGGTTTCCGCGATCATCGGCACCGCGCTCGGTCCGATGTCGCCTGGGTCCGCCTATGTGCTCTTGCATCACTATATGGGCGATGTGGATGGCAATATCGGTGCCTGGGGGTTCGCGCGCGGCGGCATGGGGTCGATCACCAAAGCGCTGTCTTCGTCCTTGCAGGCCTCGGGCGGTGAGATCCGCACCGGTGCACCGGTCGCCCGGGTGCTGGTGAAGAACGGGCGGTCTATCGGCGTCGTGCTGGAAAACGGCGATGAGATCCGGGCAAAGCGCGTGATCTCGAACATGGATGTCAAACGCACCATGCTGAAACATGTCGAGGAGCGCGAGCTTCCCGGCGATTACGTGGCTTCGGTAAAGAAGTTCAAAACGCGCGGCTCCTCGGGCAAGCTGAACATCGCACTGGACGCCGCCCCGAAATTCGCCGCGCTTCCCGAGGGGTCACCCGCGATCAAAGGGGATCTGCATTTCACCGATTCCATCGAAAAGATGGAACGCGCCTATGACGACTGGAAGGCCGGGCATTTCTCGCGCGACCCGTTCCAGGATGTGATGATCCCCACGATGATCGACCCGACCATGACGCCGCCGGGCAAGCATTTCATGTCGTGCTTCGTGCAATATGCGCCGCCAAAGATCGGAGACCTGGCAGAGGGGGGCCGCGACTGGACCGATGCCGATCGCGATGCTTTCGGCGAGGCCTGTCTGAACCAGATCGAGCGTTACGCACCCGGTTTCAGAAACCTCATCCGCCATGTCGAGATCCGCACCCCGCGCGAGCTCGAGGCCGAAGTCGGGCTGACCGAGGGCAATATCTTCCAGGGCGAGCTGACCTTTGACCAGCTGCTCTTCAACCGACCGGTGCCGAGATATGCCAATTACCGAACCCCCGTTCGTGATCTCTGGATCTGCGGCTCCTCGACCCATCCCGGCGGTGGCGTGATGGGCGCGCCGGGCCGCAATGCGGCGTCGGAAATCCTGCGTGATGCGAAACTCTCGCCAAAGGATATGAGCGATGCCTGGCCCGTCCTTTGACCGTGATGTGATCGTGATCGGAGCCGGGCCGAATGGTCTGGCCTGCGCCCATCGCCTGGCGTCCAAAGGCCGCAAAGTGACGCTGATCGAGGCCGAAGCCACGCCCGGTGGCGGCATCCGTGCGCTCCCGGATCTGGCGCCCGGACTGACGCCTTCGCTGGCGCATCTTGTCTGGCAGATCGACCCGCGGGTCGAGGCCGCGATGGATCTGTCGCGCCACGGCCTTACATGGGAGGCCACAGATATTCCGACCACGGTGATCGGGCGCGACGGCAATCTGGTGATCCGGGGGCCACTGACCGAGGGCCCAGACGCGGCGGCCTGGAAGGCGCTTTACCAGCGCCTCCTCTCCTTCGCTGCCGCGCTGGAGCCCTTCCGCCGCATGGCGCCGCCACGCCTGCAGGCGGGCGGCAATTCCTGGGCCAGGCTTGCGAAGAACCTGATCGGTATCCGCGCGCTTGGCACGAAGGATTTTCGCGAATTGCTGCGGGTGATCCTGATCAACGCCCATGATGTGGCTCAGGATGAACTGACAGATCCCCGGCTGCGCGCCGCCCTGTGTTTCGATGCCGTGCTTGGCGCCTGGGCGGGACCGCGCTCTCCCAATACACTGATTTTACTCCTGGATCGGCTGGCCGGAGAAATCGCGGGACGTAAGGGAGCACTCGGGCTGCCCAAAGGCGGGATGCCCGCGCTGGCGCAGGCCATGACAAATGCTGCGACTGCAGCAGGTGTTTCGCTGCGCAGCAATTCCCGCGTCAGCCGGATCAGCATCGCCGATGACCGCATCACCGGCGTGATCCTTCACAGCGGCGAAACCCTTGTCGCGCCGGTGGTGATCTCGGCAATCGGGCCAAAGGCAACGATCCTGTCCCTCGCTGGCACAGAGCATTTCGACACCGGCCTTGTCACCGCTTTGCGCCATCAGAAATCGCGGGGCGGCACCGCAAAACTGCATCTCGCGCTTTCCGCCCGCCCGGATTTTCGGGGTGCCGATCTGCGCTCCCGCCTGCTGCTGGCCGCAGATGAACATGAGGTCGAAACCGCCTTCAACCCGGTCAAATATGGCGAGGTGCCTGACCGTCCGGTGATGGAGATTGTGATCCCCACGGCGTTTTCCGGCGGCACTGGCCCGCATCTTCTGTCGGCCAATGTGCAATTCGCCCCCCATGCGCCGAAGGCGGGCGAAGACGCGGCGCGAGAAGCGATGCTCAAAGCCTGCCTCGCGCGGCTGGAAGAGGCGGCGCCAGGGATCAGCGCGCTGATCACCCGCGCCGGGATCCTGATGCCCTATGATATCGAACGACAGTTCGGCATGGCGGGTGGCAACTGGCATCATGGCGAGCTGGCGGTCGAACAGATGCTCTTCAACCGCCCGATCGCGCCGCTGTCGCGCTATGCAACGCCGCTGAAAGGGCTTTGGCTCACCGGCGCCGGAACCCATCCGGGCGGCATGTCGGGCGCCGCCGGCCGGAACGCCGCCGATGCTGTGCTGGAGGCGAAAGCATGAGCGCAGCCCCCCATCTTAATGCGCCGCCGGCGCTGACCCATTTCACCACCCCGCTGGCGCAGACCCCGTTCCATCCGCGCACCGAAGCCGCGAATCGCCTGCAGGGCTGGGCCCCCTGGGCCGGTTACATGACCGCCACCTGTTTCGGCGACAGCACGATGGAACATACGGCGATCCGCAATGCGGCGACGCTGTATGACATCTCGCCCATGGTGAAATACCGCATCACCGGGCCGGATGCGGTGGCCTATCTCAACCGCCTGACGCTGCGCGATGTGGGGCGGCTGGCGGTGGGTCAGGTGCATTACACCGCCTGGTGTGACGATCAGGGCAAGGTGATGGATGATGGCACCGTCTTTCGCCTTGGGCCTGATGATTTCCGGCTGTGCTGTCAGGAACGCCACCTGCCCTGGCTGCTCGACAGCGCCTGGGGGCTGGATATACGGCTCCGGGACGAGACCGAAGACCTCGCGGCGCTGGCGCTGCAGGGGCCGGTTTCGGCGACCGTGCTGGCTCAGGCCGGGTTCGACATCCAGGCCCTGAAACCCTTCCGTATGACGACCTGCCCGTTCGACACCGGCGAGGTGATGATTTCGCGCACCGGATTTACCGGCGATCTGGGTTATGAGCTCTGGATCAGCCCCGATCTTGCCCTGCCGCTCTGGGATCACCTGATGCAGGCGGGCGCGCTTTACGGGCTGATGCCGGTCGGGTCCGAGGCGGTGATGCTGGCGCGGCTCGAGGCCGGGTTCATCACCACCGGCATGGATTTCGTCCCTGTCCAGCACGCGGTGCGCGAAGACCGGGCGCGGTCACCGTTTGAAATCGGCCTCGACTGGATGATCGCCTGGGATAAAGGGCATTTCACCGGGCGCCGCGCCCTGATGGCCGAGCGCGACGGAAAATCATCGCAATGGGCTCTGGTCGGGCTCGACATCCCCGGCAATGTCAGTGCCGAGGGCGCGATCCTCTACTTCGACAAGCGCCGCGAGGCGGGGTTCATCACCGCCGCCTGCTGGTCTCCGACACTGAAACGCAACATCGCCATTGCCCAGGTCGAGGCCCGCTACGACAGTTGCGACCATCTCTGGGTCGAGATCTACGCGCTGCGCGAGCTGCAATATCAAAAGCTTATGCTGCCTGTCACCAAAACCGCCCGGCCGTTTTTCGCCCCCGAACGCCGCCGTGCCACCCCACCGGGGAGGTTCTGATGCCGCATGACATCGCCCAAAGCCCCCATCCCGACAGCCCCCGCCTCAGCCATTGCCCCGAAACGCTTCCCCGTGCGGCCTGGATCGCCCCCGACTGGTTCGCCCGGGAAATGGAGACGATTTTCGCGCGCGAATGGGTGATGGTCGGGCGGCTGGCCGATCTGCCCGCCGGCACCCTGCGCGGAACCAGGGTGGGAGAGGCCCCGGTTCTGCTGGTGCGGGCGACTGACGGCAGCGTCTCGGCCTTTCACAACAGCTGCCGCCATCGCGGGTCTGAACTGTGTCCCGAGGGAGAAGAGCGGTCCTTCGGCAAGCTGATCACCTGCCCCTATCACGCCTGGGCTTTTGCCGCCAAAGACGGGCGGCTGGTCTCGACCGCCCATGCCGTGCCAACCGCTGATTTCCGCAAGGACGACCACGCGCTGAAGCCGGTCGCCTCGCGCATCTGGAACGGGTTCATCTTTCTGAACCTTGCGTGTGATCCCGGCCCGCTGACTGCCGATATGCCGCTGGAAACCTATGACAACTGGCCAATGGCGGGGCTTGTCACCGGGCATCGCTGGGTCTCGGACCTCGACTGCAACTGGAAAGCGTTCTGGGAGAATTATTCCGAATGCCTCCACTGCCCCGGCATCCATCCCGAGCTGTGCGACATGGTGCCGGTCTACCGCCAGGGCATCATGGGCGCCAACGAGGCGCGGGACTGGACGCCGGATCGACCCGTCAGCCCGAACCTCAAAGCAGGGGCCGAAAGCTGGACACCTTCGGGCGCGCCCTGTGGGCCGGTCTTTCCCGGGCTGACACCTGAGGAACGCGCGCGCGGCTATACCTTCGTCACACTCTGGCCCTCGACCTATATCGTCGCGCATGTCGATTATGTCCGCGCCGTGCGGCTGGAGCCGGTCTCGCCCAACCGCACAAGGCTGGTGGCGGAGTGGTATTTCCCGCCCGAAACACTGGCACAGCCCGGTTTTGACGCCGTTGCCATCGCGGCTTTCGCGAAACTGGTGATGGAGCAGGACGGCGCCGCGTCCGAGATGAACCAGCGCGGCATTGCCTCGCCATCGTTCACGCGCGGCACGCTGATGCCCGAAGAATATGAGATCCACCGTTTCCACCAATGGATACTGGCCGGGATGGCGGCCGGATCAGAGGGAGGAACAGCATGACCATATTTCCCGATACTCCGCTGCGTTCTGACCCGATCCCGACAGGCTGGGACCGGCGCGGGCTGCCGGCCTGGACCTATCATTCCCAGACCCTGTTCGATCTGGAACGTGAAGCGATTTTTCTGACCCACTGGCAGGTTGCGGGCCATATCTCCGACATCCCGGCACCGGGCGACTGGCTGTCCTTTGACCTTCTGGGCGAGCGCGCGGTGATCATCCGCGGGCAGGATGGCGAGGTCCGTGCCTTCATGAACCTCTGCCGCCATCGCGGCGCGCGGGTGGTGGATGGTGCGCAGGGCAAATGCCGGGGCGCGCTGGTCTGCCCCTTCCATGGCTGGGTCTATAACCTTGACGGCACGCTTCGCGGCGTCTCGCGCCCCGAAACCTTCGGCGATGGCCTGGACAAATCCGCCTTCGGGCTGAAACCGCTGGAGCTGGAGATTTTCGCAGGCTTCCTCTTCCTGCGCTTTCGCCCCGGACCTCAGCCTTCGGTGCGTGACCTCCTTGCCCCCTATGCGCCCGATTTCACCGCCTGGGGGGCCGAGAGGCTGATGCCGCTCGATGTCTCGGGCTGGTCGGCGGAGCTTGCGGTGAACTGGAAATCGGTGCGCGATGTGGACAATGAGGGCTATCACGTCGCCCTCGCCCATCCGTCTTTGCAGGATCTTTACGGCCGCGATTACCGCGACCTTTACCTGCCCGGCGGCCTGCATGTCAGTTACGGCTTTTACGGCGACCGCCCGGGCCGGAGCTGGTCGGTGAAGAACTATGTCAGGCATTCGCCGCAACGTGCAGATCTGCCGCCGCATCTGCAACGGAACTGGGCCTATTACGGCCTCTTTCCCAATACGGTGATCGCCTTCACGCCTGAAAGCGCACAATTCTACCATGACCTGCCGCAGTCACCGGGCAGAACACTCCTGACCGGCCGCCAGTATCGCCTGGCCGATGAAGACCGCCAGACCCGCGCCGCCCGCTATCTCGCGCAGCGGATCGACCGCGACACCTCTGCCGAAGATCAGCAGCTGTCGATCTGGTCAAACGAATCAATGCGGTCTGAAAATTTCGAAGGCTTCCACCTCTCGGACCTCGAATACGGGTTGCGCCGCCATCATGATCAGCTGCGCCGCCTGCTTCCGGTGATGTCCCGCAGCGCCGCACCCGCAGAGGGTGAAATGCGCGCCCTCAACAAGGATTTGCTTTGTGCAAAGGCAGGGCGGGCTTAGGCTTTCTTAAAAATCAGACAATAAAACGCCAGGGAGACTAAGATGAAGCTGACCCGTCGCCACGCACTTACCGCCCTTTCCGGTGCCGTTCTTGCCGGACCGCTGTCTGCGCCCTTCATCCGCCCGGCCCGCGCGAGCGCCGGCTCGGTCAATGTCTATAACTGGTCGGATTATATCGGTGAGACCACAATTGCCGATTTCGAGGCCGAAACCGGAATCTCGGTCACCTATGATCTTTATGCCAGCGCCGAAGAGGTCGATGCCAAAATGCTGGTCAGCGGCACCGGATATGACCTCGTTTTGCAATCGGGCATGTCCTATCCGCGTATGGTAGCCGCTGGTGTCTATCAGAAACTCGACCGTTCCAAATTGCCGGGCTGGAGCAATCTCGACCCCGATATCCTGAGGATCATCGAAGATTACGACCCGGGGCAGGCCCATGGTGTCCCCTATATGTGGGGATCGGTCGGTATGGCCTACAATATGCAGATGGTACGCGCACGGCTTCCTGATGCTGATCTGAACAGCCTTGATGTTCTGTTCAAGCCCGAGAATGCGTCGAAACTGGCCGATTGCGGCATCTCGGTTCTCGATAGCCCGACCGATGCCGGCTATATGATGCTGAAATATCTGGGCATTGACCCCAATACCGCCGGCGCCGCCGAATATGCGAAAATGGCCGAGGCGTTTGCGCCGATCCGGCAATATATCACCACCTTTGACAATGCGAATTACCTCAACGCGATCCCCAATGGCGAGCTTTGCGTGATCAATTCCTGGTCCGGCGATTACGGCGTCGCCAAGACCCGCGCCGCCGAGGCCGGGATCGAGATGGAGCTGGCCTATTTCGTCCCCAAAACCGGCGCCCCGGCCTGGTTCGATCTCTGGGGCATTCCGGCCGATGCGCCGAATGTGGAAAATGCCTATATATTGCTCGATTATCTGTTGCGGCCCGAAGTGGCGGCGGCCTGCACCAATTTCACCGGCTATGCCAATGCCAATAAGGCGGCGACGCCGCTGGTCGATCCGGCAATCGCCAGCGACCCGGCGATCTATCCCGATGACGAGACCCTCTCGCGCCTCTTCACCACACGCCCGATGACCGAAGACCAGGAGCGCGACCTGAACCGCGCCTGGCAGATGATCAAGAGCGGCAGCTGAGGCGAGGCCCGTCATGTCAGAGCCTGTCCTGCCGGAAAATGCCCCTTTCATCCGTATCGAGGGCGTCTCCAAACGCTTTGGCCAGTTCGAGGCGGTGCGTGACGTCAGTCTGACCATTGGCAAGGGCGAGATCTTCGCCCTGCTCGGCGGCTCCGGCTGCGGCAAGACCACGCTTTTGCGGATGCTGGCGGGCTTCGAGACCCCGACATCGGGACGGATTTTTATCGACGGCCAGGATATGGCCGATACGCCGCCCTGGGATCGCCCGGTCCATATGATGTTCCAGAGCTACGCGATCTTTCCGCATATGAGCGTCGAAAAGAACATCGCCTATGGGCTGAAGCACGAAAAGATGACCGCCGCCCGGCGCGCCGCCCGGGTCGAAGAGATGCTGGCGCTGGTACAGCTGACGCCTTTTGCCAAAAGGAAACCGCATCAGATTTCCGGCGGGCAACGCCAGCGCGTGGCCCTGGCCCGCGCGCTGGCGCGGCAGCCCAAGGTGCTTTTGCTCGACGAGCCGCTCGCGGCGCTCGACAAGAAACTGCGCGAACATACCCAGTTCGAACTGATGTCGATCCAGCAGAATACCGGCGTCACTTTTGTCGTGGTCACCCATGACCAGGAAGAGGCGATGACCCTCGCCGACCGTATCGCGGTGATGGACAAGGGCGAGGTCAAACAGGTCGGCCCGGCGAACCAGATCTATGAATATCCCAATTCCCGCTTTGTTGCCGGCTTTATCGGCGCGATCTCGACCTATCCGGCCCGCGTCATCCGCCTGACCGGCGATCTGACCGAGATCGACATCCCCGCCATGGGCGGCACCTTTGCGGCCCGATCCCTCCCTGGCCTGACCGAGGGCCAGACCGTCACCGTAGCCCTGCGCCCCGAGAAAGTCTCCATCTCGAAAACCTGCCCCGATGCCGTCAATGTGGTTGAAGGTCAGGTGAAAGACCTCGCCTATTTCGGCAAGGACAGCCTCTACCGTGTGATCCTGCCGGGGGGCGATCTGATCTCGGTCCATACGGTCAATGCGCGGCGCGCCTCTGAATCCGGCCGCCCCGCCGACTGGGACGACCGCGTCTGGCTCTCCTTCGAGCCCGCCTCAGCCATCCTCCTGACGGATTGATGCCATGCGAAAAGCCGCCCCCTTCCTCCTGACACAAATACTCCCGGGGGGTGCGGGGGGCAGGCAGCCCCCCGCCGCGCGCCGCAAAGCACGAGGCCAGCCATGAAATCCCTCGCCTCCTGGTTCCATCGCCGCGGCTGGCGCGATCTGATCATCGGCATCCCCTATCTCTGGCTGATCGTCTTCTTCCTGATCCCCTTCCTGATCGTCGTGGCGATGAGCCTCGCCACCCGCACCCCCACCGCGCCGCCCTTTGGCTATGGTGGCGCGAACCCGATCCTCAATTTCGAAGGCTATGCGCGGCTTTTCACCGAGACCCTCTATATCCGCGCCTTTATCACCTCGCTGATGAATGCCGCCGTCGCCACGGTGATCTGCCTGATCATCGGCTATCCGATGGCGCTCGGCCTCACCCGGGTTTCGAAATCCTGGCGCAATATTCTTCTGATGCTGGTGATCCTGCCCTTCTGGACCTCGTTCCTGCTGCGCGTCTACGCTTGGATGGGGATGATGGGGCGGAATTCCTGGTTCAACGGGCTGCTCACAGACATCTGGAATCTCCTCACCCCGCAATCTTACGCGCTGACCTCGATCCCGATGATGAACAGCAATTTCGCGGTGGTTCTCGTCATGGTCTATTGCTACCTGCCCTTCATGATTCTGCCGCTTTACGCCAATCTCGAACGGCTCGATCCGGTGCTGGACGAGGCCGCGATGGATCTCGGATCGCGTCCCTTCCAGGTCTTCCGCGATGTGACCCTGCCGCAATCGATACCGGGCATCATCGCGGGCGCCATGCTCGTCTTCATCCCGGCGGCAGGCGAGCTGGTGATCCCCGCCCTCGTCGGCAATCCCTCTTCGCCGATGATCGGCCGCATCATCTCGGATGAATTCGCGCAGGTCAGGGACTGGCCCATGGCCTCGACCGTCGCCGTGGCGCTGTTGATCCTGATGGTCGGGCCGACCATGCTCTATT
The DNA here is from genome assembly GCF_016405985.1 of Paracoccus sp. IB05. Classification (GTDB taxonomy): domain Bacteria; phylum Pseudomonadota; class Alphaproteobacteria; order Rhodobacterales; family Rhodobacteraceae; genus Pseudogemmobacter. The sequence continues at coordinate 44,546 of NZ_JAEFCF010000031.1, read as the reverse complement.
CGCGCTATCAGCAGAAAGCCGAGGGCCGGGCGGAGGAGCGCCCATGACCCGCCGCCCCGTCTTTCTGATTACCGTGATGTGCTTTGGGTTCGCCTTTTTCTACATCCCGATCCTCTCGATGATCATCTATTCCTTCAACGAAAGCCGGCTTGTCACCGTCTGGGGCGGGTTCTCGACCAAATGGTATGTCTCGCTTTTCTCCAACCGCCAGGTCGGCGCCGCGCTCTGGCTCTCGTTGCAGATCGCGCTGATCTCGGCTTCGGTTGCGACGGTGCTTGGCGCCATGGCCGGGATCACGCTGGCGCGGTTTCGCAAATTCCGGGGCCGCACCGCGTTTTCCGGCATGGTCACAGCCCCCCTGATCATGCCCGAAGTGATCACCGGCATCTCGCTGCTGATCTTCTTCACGCTGCTCGCGAACTGGATCGGCTGGCCCGGGCAGCGCGGTTTCACCACGATCACGCTGGCGCATATCACCTTCTCTATGGTGTTCGTCACCACCGTGGTCCATTCGCGGATGATCCAGATGGACCGCTCGATCGAAGAGGCCGCGATGGATCTCGGCTCGCGCCCCTGGCAGGTGTTGAAGGACGTGACCCTGCCGGTGATCTCGCCCGCGCTGCTGTCGGGCTGGCTGCTGGCCTTCACAATCTCGCTTGATGATGTGGTGATCACCACCTTCGTGATGGGGCCGGGATCGACCACGCTGCCTTTGCTGATCTGGTCCAAGGTCAAGCTGGGCGTCACGCCCGATATCAACGCGCTCGCCACGCTGATCGTCGTGATTGTGGGGATCTGTGTCGCCATTGCCGGCTGGCTGATGAGCCGGGCCGAAAGGCGCCGGCTCGCCGAAGAGCGGCTCGCATACAGGGCCAACGGATGACGGACATGGCAACCAGCGTGCTCTGGCTTGCGCTGAGCGAACCCGCCGGCCCGCCCGGCTCCGGGCGCCGCCGCTACGGCGCGGCAATGGCGCTCCACGCATCAGGCGCGCTGAGCACCGCCCAGCTTGAGGCTTACCGCGAGGCGGCCACCGCCGATGCCGTCGAGCCGTTCCGCGTCATGGCGGATCGCGGGCTCACGCCACCCGTCCCGCCCGCGCCCGATGCCGCCGCCCGCCTCGCGCATCTCCTGGCCGAGACCGACCGCTGCCTTGCCGCCCTCTCCGGCCCGGGGATTGCCGAGACCCGCACGCTCCTCGCCGCCGCCCTGCTGCAAAAGCCAGACCCACGCCCCGGGCGCGCAAACCTGGTGGTCGAAACCCATATGGAAACCGCATTGGAGGCCGCGAAAACCATCGACCCGACACTGGCCGCCGCCATCGCCGCCGCGACCGGGGATCTGACCTGGATCACCTATGACGCCTATCCGCCCGCGCAGATCGGGCCTCATTTTACGCGCTCGCATGCCTTTTGCTCGCTGATCGGCGCGACCGCGCCCTGGAGGGCCAGCGATTTCGACCTTGGCCTCTTCCTCGTCGCGCCCGGCATTCTCTACCGCGATCATGCCCATCCCGCGCCCGAGCTTTACCTGCCGCTCACCGGCCCGCATCGCTGGCGCTTTGCCCCGGATGGGCCCTTTCGCACGCTCCCCGCGCTGCAGCCGGTCTGGAACCCGGCGCTCAAACCGCATGCGACCCTGACCGGAGCCCTGCCCTTCCTCAGCCTCTTCGCCTGGACCCGCGATGTCGACCAGCCCGCCCATGTGCTGCCGGCCAGCGACTGGAGCCTTTATGAGTGACCACCTGCTGATCAATGGCCGCATCCATACGATGGACCCTGCCTTGCCGCAGGCCCGCGCGATCCTGATCCGCGATGGCATTATCGCAGCCGTCGGCGGCGATGACATCGCCGCCCTCGCCCAGTCCGGAGCACGGATCACCGATCTTGGCGGGCGCCTCGTCCTGCCCGGGTTTCAGGATGCCCATACCCATCTTCTCTCCGGCGGCACCGATCTCGCCACCGCCGCGCAGCTTTACGAGGCCGAAGACCCCGACACGCTGGCGCAACTGATCCGCAGCCATGCCGCAGCTCATCCCGACCTGCCCTTGTTGGTCGGTGCCGGCTGGCAGCCCGGGCTTTTCGGCGATCACAACCTGACCACTACCTGGCTTGATCCGCTGACCGGTTCCCGCCCGGCGCTGATCTACGATTCGAGCTTCCATTCCGCCTGTCTCAACTCTGCCGCGCTGGTGATGGCCGGGATCACCGATGACACAAACGATCCGCCCAATGGCCATATCCTGCGGGATGCGACCGGCCAGGCCACCGGCATGCTGCATGAAGAAGCGATCCCCTGGGCGCTCGCACGCCTGCCCGGTTTCACCGATGACCAGCTGTTGGCCGGGCTGATGGCAGGCCAGGCCCATGCCAATCGCCATGGCATCACCGGCGTGATCGACGCCAAAATCACCGCGATCGAGGCACGGATCTATGCCCGTGCCGCGCGCGAAAACCTCCTCACCCTGCGCGTCGCCGGGGCGGCGCATGTCTCCGAGGCCGATACTCCGGAAACCGCACTGGCCCGGCTGAGCGCGCTGCGCACCGCCCATCCGGGCCCGGATTTCCATATCAATGCCGCGAAGTTTTTCATGGATGGCGTGTTCGAGAACCGAACCGCCGCCTGCCTCGCCCCCTATGCCGACGGAGCGGGCGGCACTGCGCCCTGCATGTTCCGCCATGATCAGACCCTGGCGCTGATGACCGCGCTGGATGCCGCGCGCTTTCAGATCCATGTCCATGTGATCGGCGATGCCGCCTGCGCCCGCGCGCTGGACGGGCTGGAAGCGGCGCTGGCCGCCAACGGCCCCTGGCCCGCCTGCCACCAGATCACCCATCTGCAACTGGTCGCCCCCGCCGATTTCCCCCGCCTCGCGCGGCTCGCAATGGCGAATATTCAGCCGCTCTGGGCGCGATTCGACGCAAAGATCCCCGATATCGCGTTCGACATGATCGGGCCCGCGCGCCTGCCGCAGACCTATGCGTTTCGCGATATGGTGAAGCTGGGAACCGGTTTCGCGATGTCGTCGGACTGGCCGGTCTCGACCCTGAACCCGTTCGAGATCATCGAAACCGCCATTACCCGCCAGGCGCGCGCCCAGGATCATTCCGGCCCGCCCTTCCTGCCCGATCAGGCGCTGAGCCTGACCGAATCTGTGGCGGGCTATACGATTAACGCCGCCCGCGCCTCCTGGCGTGACGGCTATAGCGGCCGGCTCTCTCCCGGTTTTTCTGCCGATCTGATCGTGACGGATCAGGATATTTTCAGCTGCGCCCCCGCGCAGATTTCTGCCACCCGCGTCCTTCTGACCCTGTTTCGGGGACAGGAGGTCTGGCGCGATCCTTCTCTGCGCTGAAAGAACAGATTCCGCATAAACCCATTCTAAACGCTCTGGCTTGCACAATGCCCCTGATTTTCAGCAAGGGCCGGCAGGCATGTATCCGCTCCATCTCTTCCTCCGGCTCGAAACCGGCACCGGGCGTGACGATTGGCTGCTCCTCAGCGTGGCGGCGGCGGCGCTGACAACCTTTATAGGCATCTGGCTGAGTTCGGGCGGCGCGGATCAGGTCACGCACGGACTGCGCGGCGTCATCTCGGATGCGGTGAATGAAATCGGCCGCGAGGAAGGGCCAGTGCCCGACCTGCCGCCAGGAGGGGAGGAAATACCGTGAAAGTCAGGATTCTGATGCTTGTCCTGTTTGGCATCCTGCTCTCTGTGGCCGCGGGTTTCGGGACGTTTCAGTATTCGCGCGCGCTGGAAACGGAACTCGCCACCGCCAGGGTCAGCCTGCGCGCCTTTGGGGAAACCGTGCTGGTGCCGGTACCGGCCCGCGACCTCGCCCCGGGCAGTATCCTCAGCCAGGAAGATTTCCTGCCGGTCAGGATGCCGGGCAGCTTCCTTCCGGCCAATGTGTTGCAAAAGCTCCCTCCCCCGAGTGAGGGCGGCTTTATCGCGCTGGCGGCAATGCGTCAGGGGGCGCTCGTCCTGAATGGCGATATTGCCACATCTGCCGGGGGCCCTGATTACGGGTTTATTCTCTCCGGCGATGCCAGGGCCATCGCCATCAAGGCACAAAATCTGCTGGATTTTATTGATCGGCTGAAACCGGGTGATCCCGTCGACCTGTTATGGACCCGCAATATCGGTGGCGGCACGACCGAGACGCGGATGATCGGCTCGGCCCTGCGGATCCTCGCGCTTCCGGGCAACAGCAGCGAGGGGCCGCTGGCCGATAAAATGATGCTCGAAGGCGCCTCGCAGGATGCGATGCGGGTGGTGGAGGCATCGTCTTCAGGCGTGTTCAGCATCCTGCCCGCAGCGCGCAAGCTGAGCCTTGAACATGAGGAATTCGTGGTCGGCCCGGCCGATCTGGCAACTTTGCCGCTGGTGGTGCGCGGGGAACAGACCGACGGGATCGCACAGGTCTCGGCCCGCGCAAGGTGCCAGACCGCCATCGTGCGCGGCGGAGCGCGGTCGGTGATGGATGTGCCATGCTGACTGAGGATCCAGCCCCACCAGCTGAAAACGACGCGCCGCTCAGGATCTGCGCGATCTGCGACGGGTTCGATGCGCTTTTACGGATGTCGGCCTGGCTTGTGCATCTGCCGGCGAATGCCATCCGTTCCGATCTGAGCCTGACCGAGGCGCTGGATATGCTGCATCAGCCAGCAGCGCAGGATTTCGACCAGATCATCCTCGCCCCGGATACCGGCAAATCGGCCGCGCCAAAACTGGTGACCGGCGTTTTGCAGGCTGCGGCCAGCCTCAACTGCGAACTCCTGCTGCTGCTGCCACCCGGCGCGAGACTGACCCTGCCGCAAATCCCCGGGATGCAGATCCATTACGGTCCGCCCTTCGCCCCGCCGGATCCTGGCGCTGGCCGCGAAGCTGACCTTCCGGGTATCGCGCGCGATGCGACCTTAGCTTCGCCAGATGCCGCGCGGCGCCCGGGTCAGGTTGCACCCCAGACCGGCAAAACCCTGCTGACCCGTCTGTTGCGCCGGCAGTCGGTGAATGCCGCACCGCAGAGCAAGGCATTCACGGCGCCCGAGCTGCCGCAGCAGCCCTGCCGGATTCTGGCCTTTCAGCCGGTTGCCGGCGGCGTCGGTGCCACTACGATAGTCGTCAACCTTGCGGTCGAGCTCTCTCGCCTGTCACCGCCTTCGGAAATTTGCCTGATTGACCTCAATCCGCAATTCGGAAACGTCGGCACCTATCTTGATCTGCCGGCAAATTCGCGGGTGACCGACGCCTATCGGCAGCTTTCGGCGCTGGACTACGACTCCTTTCAGTCCTGTCTGCTCCGGCTCTCTGACCATCTGCGGGTCTTCACGGCCCCTGCCGAAATTCTTCCGGTCGACGGGATTTCCGAACGGGATCTGCGCCGCATTCTCGCGCTTGCCCGCGACAGTGCCGATCTGGTCCTTCTCGATCTGCCACATCTGATCACCGACTGGAGCGGAACCGCCTGGGCCGAGGCCGATGCCATTTTCACCACCAGCCGGGCCGATGTGCGCTCGGCCCAGAATATGGCGCGGCTGCTCGCCCTGCTGCGGTCCGAAAGACTCGCCGATGGCCGGCTCTTTCATCTGCTGAACATGGTGCCGGCCCGGCCCGATGCGGGCTGGACCGCCTCGCGAAACGGGTTTGAAACCGGTCTAGGCGCAGGCTTCTTCCGCCTTCTGCCGGATGGCGGCCATGAGGTCGAGGCGGCCTGCAATTCCGGCACTCCCCTGTGGCGGGCGGCTCCTGACAATCCGCTGCGCAAGGGGATCCTCGGCCTCGGTGAACTCCTGGCGCCGAAGATCGGGCGGCGTCATCTGAATGAAACGGGAACCGCCTGATGTTCGACAAATTCCGCCAGAGCAAATTCGGCGAGGCCACGCCGGTCGCCGCACAGAATCTTCCCCTGCCAGGGACGGCCGAAGCCGAGCCCATCCCCGCACCTGACGTTACCACAGCCAGGCAACGGCGCCGGAAGCTTGCCGAAATCCGGCAGCAGGCACATCAGCAACTGTTGGAAATCCTGAACCTTTCCGCGCTGGTGCAGGCCTCTGAGGCCGATATTAAGGCCGAGATCGCTGCGGTCCTCAAAGCGCTGATCCCATCGCAAAGTGTGGCCGTCAGCCGCTCGGAACGGGATGGGCTGGTCGAAGACCTCTATTATGAGGTGATGGGCCTTGGCCCGCTTGAGATCCTGATCAATGATGAGACGGTTTCCGACATTTTGATCAATGGGCCGGAACAGGTTTTCGTAGAACAAGGTGGTCTGCTCGAGATCACCGATGTGCAATTCCAGGATGAGGCGCATCTGCGGCGCATCCTGCAAAAGATTGTCGGCATGGCGGGCCGGCGGCTCGACGAATCGACGCCCTATGTCGATTCCCGCCTGCCTGACGGGTCGCGGCTCAATGCGGTCATCGCGCCGATTGCGCTTGATGGGACGCTGGTTTCGATCCGCAAATTCCGCAAAGACAAGCTCAGCCTCGAACAGCTGACCTTTCTCGGCGCCATGAGCGAGAAGATGGCGATCTATCTGCGCGCCGCCGTCGCCTGCCGGCTGAATATCGTGATCTCGGGCGGCACGGGCTCGGGGAAAACCACGCTGATGAATGCGCTTTCGGCCTTTATCGGCAAGCGGGAGCGGATCATCACCGTCGAAGACACCGCCGAGTTGCAATTGCAGCAGGCGCATGTCGGCCGGATGGAAAGCCGGCCCGCGAATATCGAAGGCAAAGGCGCCATCACTCAGCGCGACTGCCTGAGAAATGCCCTGCGGATGCGCCCCGACCGGATCATCGTGGGCGAGACCCGCGGCGATGAGGTGATCGACATGCTGCAGGCGATGAATACCGGGCATGACGGCTCGATGACCACGATCCACGCCAACTCTGCCCGCGACGCCACCAGCCGGCTGGAAAACATGGTCGCGATGTCGGGCGTTGAGATCCCGCTCGGCGCGTTGCGGCGCCAGGTCGCCAGCGCGGTCAACCTGATCGTGCAGGTCAACCGGCTGCAAGACGGCAGCCGCAAAGTGACCTCAATCACCGAAGTCACCGGCTGCGAAGGCGAGGTGCTGACCATGCAGGAGCTGTTCTTCTTTGAACATACCGGCATCACCCCGGATGGCAGGGTCGAGGGCGGTTATGGCACCTCAGGTGTGCGCTCGGCCTGGTCGGACCGCTTCCGACGCTGGGGGATTTCCCTTCCCCCCGATCTCTACGGGGTATGACCATGTCCCTTTCCCTGACCTTCGGCCTGATCCTGACCCTCGGCTGCGGCCTCCTTCTGCTGGCCCTGTGGCAGATTTCGGAGCTTGGGCCGCGGCGCAGGCGGCTTATGGCGATCCGGCGTTTCTCGGGGCAGGTGCGCAGCGAGGACCCGCTGCTGGAAACGGCCGATGCCATCGCACTCCGCCGGGACGGGGTGCACAAAAGCTGGCTGAGCCTGTCTGGTGCGGCGGGCGGCGGGCGGGCAGATGTGCTGCCCCGCCATCTCGCCCTGATCCTCGTCCTCACGGTTACCACGGTTGTGACAGTGCTGGCGCATGTCATTCTTGGCCTCTGGCTCGCGATCGGGATTGCCTGTGGCCTGATCCTTGCCCTGACCATCTGGATCCTGCAGGTCCGGCGTCTGATCCGCCGTCGCGCCCTGGCCATCGAGGAAGCCCTTCCCGAAGCTATGGATCTGATCGTGCGTTCGCTCAAGGTGGGCCTGCCGGTGGGTCCGGCCGTTCAGACCGCCGGGAAAGAGCTCAGCGGCCCGATTGCGGAAGAGTTCTCTGAAACCTCGGCGCGGATCAGCTATGGCCAGGAGCCGGTCAGCGCATTGCGCGACATGGCAAACCGAACGGACAGCCAGGGCCTGCGCTTTTTCGCGGCGGCAGTGGCGATCCAGTCCAACACCGGCGGCAATCTCGCCGAAGTACTGGACCGGCTCGCCGCCATCGCGCGCGGGCGACAGCAATTGCACCGGAAGGTGCGCTCCATCACCTCGGAAGCGAAATGGTCCGGGCGGTTTCTGTCTTTCTTCCCCTTGGGCGCAACAGGGATGCTTCTAATGGTAAACCCAGATTATTTTTCGGAAATATCTGACAAGCCTTTCTTTTTGCCAATGCTGGGCCTGGTAGGGGCTTTGCTCTTTCTCAACATTCTCTTCATGCGCTGGCTGGTCAAAGTGGAATGACATGGCGGTTCAGAAATCTGGCAGGCGGATACCGGCAATGACCTCATCCCTGTTTTTCCTCGGCGCCTTCACGCTCGGCGCAGCGCTTTTCTCAATGGCCATGCTGGTGGTCAGTCGCCTGCCCGAAAGCGCCTTCCTCGCCGGGACCGCGGGCGATCCGGCCGCCCCCGCGCCGCTCTCCGGCAATGCGGCCGAGCTGCGCCGTCAGCTCTTCCAGGCCGGCTTCACCCATCCCGAGGCCGCGCGCTATTTCACCATGGTCAAAATCGGGCTGACGGTCTTGCTGGTCGCCCTGGTTGCGGCGGCTCTGGTCCTTATCGCCCCCCTCAGCGAACTCACCCCGGTGAAAAAGGCGATCGCCTTGGTGGGTGCCTTTCTGACGGGCTATTTTCTGCCCACCCTGATCGTTGACAAAAGGCGCAAGGCCTGGAAAAAACGGATCGCCATCGCGCTGCCGGATGCGCTGGATTTCATGCTTGTCTGCGTCGAGGCCGGGCAGACCACCGATCTCGCATTGCTGCGCGTGGCCGAAGAACTGGAACCGGTACATCCCGATCTTGCCGCCCGTCTCCAGGCGCTGACCGAGGCGCTGACCGCCGGGGCTGAGAGACAGGATGCCTGGAGCCGGCTCGCCCTGGAGACCGGCAATGATGATCTGCGGCAGCTGGCCACCATCATCGTGCAATCCGGCACGATGGGCACGCCGGTCGCCCATACATTGCGGGTGTTCAGCGCCGATCTGCGCGACCGCCGGGTGCGTCAGATCGAAGAGCGCGCAAATGTGCTGCCGACCAAGATGACGCTCGGGACAATGATCTTCACTGTGCCGCCGCTGCTGATCCTGCTGCTCGCGCCCGCGATCTACCGTCTGATCACCACCAGCTGACGGCGAGGCCCCCGCAATGGAACAGAACCGGAAACACAATGAGGGAGAAGGGGGCTGGCGCCCGGCCACGGTCTTTTGCCTGACCCTCATGCCGGCGGCGGGTCAGATCCTGACCCCGCTCGCCACGCAACCGACCGTGCAGCCACTCGCAACCGCAGTTTATGCCGCTGTCCTGACAGGGATCCTCACGACCCTCCTGCCGATGGACAGGTTTGGCAGACGGATCACCCTGGTGCTCGTCCTCCTTGCTGCGCTGCTCTTGCAACCTGCATTCGGAGTCAGCAGTCTCTTTCTGCCCGCTGGCACCGGTCTCGGCGAACCCGGTGTCATGACGTCACTCTGCTGGGGGGGCGGCGCCCTGCTCGCCTTGCTGGCCCGCGCCTCGCGGCAGGTGCTCAGCTGGCAGGCCGTCGCGACTTCAAAAGTACTGATCCACCCTATTCATCTGATTTTCGCCTGTTCGGTCTATGCGACCGGGTTCTGGCTTATCGCAACCCTGGTGCTGCCGGGCCTCAGCTCCCCGTTCTCGGTCGAGCGCGCCCTGCTGGCCGCAGCGCTCGCCGCCTTCACACCCGGGGTCACGCTCCTCTTCGGGCTTGCCGTAACCATCGCCAGTGACCGTAAGGAAATGGCGCCATCTGATCTGACGCCGGCTCTGCTCGCCATCGCCGCCATGCTGGGCTATGGGATGATTGCCGGCAACCGCATCACTGCCCAATCCCCCTCCGGCTTCCTCACCCTGTTGCTGGTGCCCGCGCTGCTGACGGTGTTCCTGATGCGGCGCTTCTGGGTGCTGACCCTCATGGGAATGCTGCTCTGCCTGGCGGCGCCGCTCCTTTGCGGCTGGTTGCTCAGCGATCCGACAGGTGACCCGGGCCTCCTTGCGCTTTTGCTGGCGCTTCCTTTCAGCATCATGCGCACCAGCCGACGCAGCGGCGGCACTCTCGTGCGCCGCGCCGGCGACCCTCCGCCTGCGGTGATCTCAGCCTTCAGCCGCAATTCGACCAGCTGGCTCGTTCTGCTCGACCTGGAAAAGCAGACGGTGCATTTCCCCTTCGGCTCCGCCTTTTCGGCAGAGCGCGGGCCGCCGGTCAGCTTCAGTCGCATCTTCCAGGAAAGCGCCTCGAGCGGGCTGCTCGATTTGCTGCGCGAGCTGCAAAAACCAGAGGGAGAGCAGACCGCGCCGGTCAGAATCCGCCTGCAGATGAAACCCGCTGGTGAAACGCGCCGCGAGGTCAGCGGGCCGCAGCTTTTCGAAGCGCGGGTGCTGAAGAAGACCCATCCCACCGCCTGGCTCGCGCTCTTCAGCCTCTCGCATGAAAAAGAGCTGGCCGAACGTGCAGAACGCGCAGAAAGGCTGCTGGCAGATGCCGTCCTGCGTGAGGAAAGGCTGCTCTCCTTTGCCGCACATGAATTGCGCACCCCCATCGCCATCCTCTCGATGCTCGCCGAAGAGCTGCGCAACGGCGCGCTCTGGGAAGATGTTCGCGAAGGGTTTGAACAAACGATGGACCGGATCAGCTCGATCATCGAAGATCTCATGGCGGATTCTGGCGCCTCTGCCCTTCCCGTCGGGCAGAGCTTTACGCCCATCGACCTGATATCCCAACTGCTTGAGATTTTCTCGCCGGTCGCCACCACCCATGGCATTACCATTGAGGCCAGCCGGACGGACAGCGCTGATCTGCCGTTGCGCGGCGATTTCGCGCGGGTTTTCATCGCGCTCTCAAAACTGCTTCACAACGCGATCCTGCATTCGCAAGGCTCAGCAATCCGGCTCAGCGTGATTGCAAGTCGCGGGGCTGGTGCCGAGGTCATGCTCACCTGGCAGGTCGCCGATAATGGCATCGGCATCCCAGCTGCAGAACGCGCGCGGATGTACGAACCCTTCAGCGCGCCACCCGAACAGCGCCCGGGGCGCGGCGGCGCCGGGCTTGGCCTTTATACCGCACGCAAGGCCATCACTCTGCTCGGAGGTGAGCTGAACCTGCTTGAAACCCCCAGGGGGGCGCATTTCGTGCTGAGCCACCCGGTCCGCAGCATCACGACCCCGCCCCCGGTGCCAGAGCCACTTCGCGAAGAAGACCCGGCCGATCCTGCCGTCGCACCGCGCTGGTTTGCCCGGCAGGTGTTGCTGATCGAGGACAACCGCCTTGTCGGCGAGATCACCCGTACGAGGCTGCGACGGCTGTTTCGCCTGGTCGACAGGGCCGAGACCGGACCAGCCGGTCTGGATATGTGGGAGCGCGGGAATTACGATCTGATCCTCGTCGACCAGCTGTTGCCGGGCAGTACCGGTTGCGAAATCGTACGCGAAATCCGCAAGACTGACAAAAATGTTCCGATCATCGGGATCACCGCCTCGACGCTGGGGTCCGAATGTCGGGACCTCGAGGCCGCAGGTGTCACCCTCGCGCTGGAAAAACCTCTGAGCTACTCCCAGCTGCTCGGCCTGGCAGAAGAGTGGTTTCCTGCCGAAGACGCATACCGCGGCACCCGGATGAGCGGGTGACGTAAATTCTGTGTCGCAGATCCGGGCGAACGGCAATCAGCCCAGCGTCACCAGCAGCCGGTTTGCGGGGGGGGGTGAAAAACAAACGGCCCCTGGCTGAGAAAGCGAGGGGCCGTCATATCATGTTGCCGTGCCGGGGCAGTGGTCAGCGCTGCGCTCAGCTGCGCGGACGTTTCGGCGGGGTGAAACGCTTTGAGGTATCGGTGGCATCTGCCGGCCGCGCGGCAGGTTTGCGCGGTGCAAAGCCTTTGCCTGCCTCGGGTTTCGCACCAAATGTTTTGCTGCCGGCCGCGCGCGGTGCGCCTTTGCTATAGGCCGGTTTCGCATCACCTGATTTTGCCGCTGCGGACTTCCCGGCATAGGGCTTGCTGCCCTCCCGTTTCTCAAAAGGCCGGCCCTCGGCGCCCCCTTCGGCGCGCGGTTTGCGCGGCGCCTCATCGCGGCCCGCATAAGAGTCGCGGCCCTTCGGCGCGCCGGCATGGCTCTTGAATCCGGTAGAGCGCGCCGGGCGATCCGGGCTGCCACCATGCGATTTGAACCCGGTCGAGCGCGGTGCGGGCTTTGACGGCCGGTCATCGCGCATCGGGCGCTCGCCCTCGGTCGGCGTCCAGCGCGGTTTGGCCGGCGCATCCCCATCTTCACGGCGCGTATAGGGTTTGCGCGGCGCATCGCTGTCCTCACGGCGCGCATAGGGCTTACGGGGCGCATCGCCATCCTCACGGCGCGCATAGGGCTTGCGTGCTTCGCCGCTTTCAGCTGCCTCACGCGGGGCGCGCGGACGACGCGGTGCCTCTTCTTCGCCCTCGCCACGCGACGGGCGCGGCGACCAGGCCGGTTTGCCCTCACGTGGGGCGCGTTCGGGCCGGCCGCCGGTCACCCGGCCCTTCGGCCCGAATTCCGGTGCCTCAGCGACACGCTCCATCGTAAGACCCGGCTCGATTTCGGTCGTCTCTTTGAACCGCCCGGCCAGCTGCTCGGCGATCTGCACATAGGTTACATCCTGCTGCACCCGGATCGCGCCGATCCCGTCTTTAGAAATGCCGCCGGCATCGCAGATTTTCGGCAGGAGCCAGCGCGCTTCGGCCCGGCCCTCATGCCCGACCGAAAGCTTGTACCAGACCGACGGCCCGAACTCGCCCCGCTCACGCGGCGGCAAAGCGGCGGGGGGCGGCAGGTCTTCGACCAGCTCTTCCGGGGCCGAACGCTTGGCGCGCCACAGCCGCACAAAAGCCGCAGCGATCGCCTCGCCGCCATGTGCCTCAAGCAGATCAGCCGCGATCCCGGCCTCTTCGCCCGGCGCCTCGGTCAGAGCCGGGTCCGAGATCAGACGCTCATCCTCGCGCGACTGCACCTCATCAGCGCCCGGCGCCTTACCCCATTCGGCGACCAGCTTGGCGCCTTGCAGGATACGGTTTGCTTTGCGGAATTCGGCCTGCGGCACCACAAGGACCGAGGTCCCCTTGCGCCCGGCGCGGCCCGTCCGGCCCGAACGGTGCAACAATGTTTCCGGATTGGTCGGCAGATCGGCATGGATCACCAGATCCAGCCCCGGCAAGTCGATGCCGCGTGCCGCCACATCGGTCGCGATACAGACGCGGGCGCGCCCGTCACGCAGCGCCTGGAGCGCATGCAGCCGCTCGCTTTGCGACAGCTCGCCCGAAAGCGCCACCACCGGGAAGCCCCGGTTCACCATCCGCGCATGCAGGTGGTTCACATTGGCCCGGGTCTTGGCGAAGACAATCGCCACCTGCGCATCATACCAGCGCAGAAGATTGAAAATCGCCGGTTCCTTGTCACGGTTCGACACCGAGATCGCGCGATATTCGATATCGGCATGCTGGCTGGCCGAAGATTTCACCTCGACCCGGCGCGCCTCGCGCTGATAGGTCGCGGCAAGCGAGGCGATCTCTTTCGGCACCGTGGCCGAGAACATCAGCACACGCTTTTCTTCCGGGGCACCGCCCAGCAGGAATTCCAGATCCTCGGCAAAGCCCATATCCAGCATCTCATCGGCCTCATCGAGGACGACCGCCGCCAGTTCCGACAGATCAAGCGATTTGCGCTCGACATGGTCGCGCAACCGGCCCGGAGTGCCGACCACGATATGGGCGCCCTGGGAAAGTGCGCGGCGTTCGGTGCGATAATCCATCCCGCCCACGCAAGAGGCCACGACAGCCCCCTCATACAGCCAGACCAGTTCGCGCTGCACCTGAAGCGCCAGTTCGCGGGTCGGCGCGATGACCAGGGCCAGCGGCTTTTCCGGCGGCAAAAGCCGGTCGATGCCGCCCAGAACCTCGGGCGCGATGGCCAGGCCGAAGGCCACCGTCTTGCCCGACCCGGTCTGCGCCGAAACCAGCAGATCGCGCCCGATCAGTTCGGGGGCCAGCACGGCCTCCTGCACCGGGGTCAGCGCGGAATAGCCCTTGGCTGCCAGCGCCGCCTTAAGCGGGCCTGCGATAGAATCAATCGTCATTATTTGTCCTGTCAGGGGGCCAGTCGCCCCCGCATATGAGCCAGAAAGAAGGCCCAGAGCACCGCCGCAACCCTCCCGGTCGCGGCCCGGAGCAGACAGGCCTGGGGGCGCCATACAGGGTTTTCCCGCCACTGTCCATAAATCACCGCCCATCAGGCTCCAGACAGCAAATCCCCCTGCCCGCCAAGGCCGAACCGGGCCCGCCGCCCCTGTTCCAAGGCCGATGTTCCGGGTATGATCCCCGCCATTATGCCAGCCCTCTGCCGCGATTGCCTGACCCGATTCGAACCAGGACAGCCAGGTATCGACCAACCGGGCCTGGTGGGGCGTGGCCGCCGCTGCCCCTCCTGCCGGTCGCCCCGGGTGATCGCCCATGCCGAGCTTGATCACCTTTCCATTGCCCATATGGATTGCGACGCCTTTTACGCCAGCGTTGAAAAACGCGACAATCCGGCGCTGCGAGACCAGCCGCTGATCGTCGGCGGCGGAAGGCGCGGCGTGGTTTCGACCTGTTGCTATCTTGCCCGGATCAAAGGGGTGCGCTCGGCCATGCCGATGTTCCAGGCGCTGAAGCTCTGCCCCGAGGCCGTGGTGGTGCCCCCCCGCATCGCGCATTACGCCGAAGCGTCGCGGCAGATCCGCGCCATGATGGAAGAGCTGACCCCCGACATTGAACCCCTGTCGCTGGATGAGGCCTTTCTCGATCTCTCCGGCACCGCGCGGCTGCATGGCGCGCCGCCCGCCGTGCTGCTCGCGCGGCTGACAAAGCGGATGGAGGACGAGATCGGCGTTTCTGGCTCGATCGGCCTGTCGCATAACAAATTTCTGGCCAAGATTGCCTCGGATCTCGACAAGCCGCGCGGCTTTTCGGTGATCGGGCGGGTCGAGACCCAGGCTTTCCTGATGCCAAAGCCGGTTGGCATCATCTGGGGTGTCGGCGCAGCGAGCCGGAGCGCGCTTGAGGCCGCAGGGGTCAGAACCATCGCCGATCTCCTCCGCTGGGACCGTCGCGATCTGACATTGCGCTTCGGCCAGATGGGCGAACGCCTCTGGCACCTGGCGCGCGGCGAAGACCACCGCCGCGTCAGCCGCGACACCGGTCTGAAATCCATCTCAAAGGAAACCACCTTCTTCGAGGACACCACCGATGCCGATCTGCTTGACGGCCATCTCTGGCGGCTTGCCGAACAGGTCTCCGACCGCGCGAAAGCCAAAGACCTCGCCGGCCGCACCGTCACGCTCAAGCTGAGAAAGGGTGACTTCCAGATTGTCACCCGCCGCCAGGCGCTGTCAGATCCGACCCAGCTTGCCGACCGCATCTATCGCACCGCGCGCGATCTGCTCGACCGCGCGGGCGTCAGGGGCCCCTTCCGCCTGATCGGCACCGGCCTCACCGATCTCTGCCCCGGCACAGAGGCCGACCGCAGCCCCGATCTTCTCGACCCGACTGCCGCCCGGCGCGCAAAGGCGGAACATGCGGCCGATGCGATCCGCGCCCGTTTCGGCAAAGACGCCATTATCAAAGGCCGCGCCTTGCGCTGAGCCCTTATACCCTGGCGACACAGGACGGACCGTCAGGTTTCGCGATCTGCAGGATCTTCGCAAGTTGCAGATCTCGGAGCGGCGGAGAGAGGCCCGTGGCTTGAGCAGATCCTGAGATTTGCAGGGGCCACGCGCCGTCTCGCGCGGCACCGTCGGCCCCACATCGCCCGAATCAAGTGCTCTGCGCGGCCCGCGGGGTCTTCACAGGGCGCATAAGGTCAGTCGAAGAACGGCGTCATCTGCGCCACGATCACCGAATTCTCGGCCAGAGCGCGCTCCATCAGCACGACCTCGTCTTCGCCGATCTCATCCCCGGCGGCCCGGCGCTCTTCGAGCGTGCCAAGCCCCTGGACTTCCAGCGGCGAGAGATCGGCATCCTTCAGGATCGCCACCGTCTCGCGCACCGCCTCTGCCTCATCCACGCCCGAGGCATAGCACAGCAATGCCGCACCGGTCGCTTTCTCCGGGAGACCATCGCCGGCCTTGCGACCAACCTCGACCACCAGAGAATAGACCTGCTGCGGACGCTTTTCTTTTACCGGCTTCTCAACATCATCCATGTCGCGCCCCCAAATCCTTCAAAGGATTTGGGCCGGTTTCTGATCAGAAACCGACCCGCGCCCCTGTTCACCTGCGGCTCAGTCGCGCAGCAGCTCATTGATCGAGGTCTTGGACCGCGTCTGCGCATCGACCCGTTTCACAATCACCGCGCAGTAAAGGTTCACCCCGTTCTTCGACGGAAGCGAGCCCGCGACCACGACCGATCCTGCCGGCACTTCGCCATACATCACTTCGCCGGTCTCACGGTCGACGATCTTGGTCGATTTCCCGATGAAGACGCCCATGCCGAGGACCGCACCCTCGCGCACGATGCAGCCCTCAACAACCTCGGACCGCGCACCGATAAAGCAGTTATCCTCGATGATGGTCGGGCCGGCCTGCATCGGCTCCAGCACGCCGCCGATGCCAACGCCGCCGGAAAGATGCACATTCTTGCCGATCTGGGCGCAGGAGCCAACGGTCGCCCAGGTATCGACCATGGTGCCCTCATCGACATGCGCGCCGAGATTGACGAAAGACGGCATCAGCACCACGCCTTTCGCGATATAGGCCGAACGGCGGACGATGCAGTTCGGCACTGCGCGGAAGCCGGCGGTTTTCCATTCCGCCTCACCCCAGCCGTTGAACTTGCTGTCGACCTTGTCCCACCAGGTGCCGCCCTGCGAGCCGCCCTCATGGATCTCCATATCTTTCAGCCGGAACCCCAGCAGGACCGCCTTTTTCGCCCATTGATTCACATGCCAGACCCCATCCGCCTGGCGCTCGGCCACCCGCAGCTGGCCTTTGTCGAGCGATTCCAGCGTCGCCTCGATCGCATCACGCGCCTCGCCTTTCGTGGCCGGGGTGATGGTATCGCGCGCCTCCCAGGCGGCCTCGATTGCGGTTTCCAGCGCGGCGTTCGACATGTGGATCTCCTCGGGCAGATTTGTTCGGACAGTTTTGTTCTGGCAGGCTTCGTTCGTGACAGGGTTTTGTTCAGGTCCATGGGGCTATAAGGCTTGTATCCGGGTCACGCAATCGGCCCGGTGACTGGTGGGAGGTATCATGAACGACGAGTCGCGCAATCATCCGTTCCGGGACAGTGGCCAGGATCTGGCTGCCGCAGATCAATGCCCCGATACGCTGCAGACCCGTGCCCCGGCTTACCGGCTGGCCTTTGCCGACCAGGATTTCCTCACGCGTGAGGATCTGCGCCCGATCCGGCTGCAGCTGGAATTGCTGAAGCCGCAGCTGATCATGGATGAACGCGGGATCGAGACCACCATCGTCCTGTTCGGCGGGGCCCGCATTCCCGCGCCGGAACATCGCGATCAGGCAAAGACCAAGGCGCTGGCTGATCTCTCGCCCTATTACGATGAGGCGCGCCGTTTCGCCAAGATCATGACCGAGCGCAGCCTTGGCACTTACGGGCGCAAGGGGGTCATCGTGACCGGCGGCGGTCCGGGTGTGATGGAGGCGGGAAATCGCGGCGCCGCGGATGCCGGGGGCCATTCCATCGGCCTCAATATCGTCTTGCCGCATGAACAGGCGCCGAACGCTTATGTCTCACCGGATCTGTGCTTCAACTTCCACTATTTCGCGATCCGCAAGATGCATTTCCTGATGCGGGCCGAGGCGATCGTGGTCTTCCCCGGCGGCTTTGGCACGCTTGATGAGATGTTCGAGGCGCTGACCCTGATCCAGACCCATCGCATGAAGCCCGTGCCCTTCCTGCTCTTTGGCAAGAGCTGGTGGGAAAGCGTGGTCAACTGGACCCAGCTGGCGGAGGCGGGGGTGATCTCTCCGGAAGATCTCGACCTCTTCCGCATGGTCGAGACCGCAGAAGAGGCGATTTCGGTGATCGACGGCTGGAAAAAGCCCTGCTGAACGCAGGGGCGGGGGGAACCCCCCGCCCGCAGTCCCTTACCCGCGGGCCGGGATATTCATGGCGCGCTGCATGGCCGGGCGCGCAAGGATCCGGTCCAGATAGGCCGGCACGTTTTTCAGATCCGCCCAGCCTGCGATCTCTGCGGCTTTGTAAAACCCCTTCAGCGTATTGAGCCAGGGCCCGATTGCCATATCGGCGATGCTATAGTCGCCAACCAGCCAGTCCTGCCCCTCAAGCGCCTGGTCGAGCACCTTTAAAAGCCGCTCCGCCTCGGCACGGTAGCGTTCCTTCGGGCGCGGATCCTCAATCTCCTTGCCCGCGAAATGGTGGAAATAGCCCAGCTGGCCGAACATCGGCCCAAGTCCGCCCATCTGGAACATCAGCCACTGGATCACCTGCCAGCGTTTGGCCTCGGGCAGGAATTTCCCGCTTTTCTCTGCCAGATAGAGCAGGATCGCACCGCTCTCGAACAAGGGCAGCGGTTTATCCCCCGGCCCATGCGGGTCGATCATCGCCGGGATCTTGTTGTTCGGGTTCAGCGACAGGAATTCTGGGCTGAGCTGGTCATTTTTCCCGAAATCAACCAGATGCGCCTCATAGGGCAGGCCGGTCTCCTCAAGCATCAGGGACACCTTGATCCCGTTGGGTGTGGGCAGCGAATAAAGCTGGATCACCTCGGGGTTGTGGGCGGGCCAGCGCGCCGTCACCGGAAAAGCTGATAGTGTGGACAATGTGGCCTCCTGCGGCTGTTTTGCTAAGAGATAGGCATTTTTTCCCAGTGGGTAAGCCCCAATTTATGTGCGATATTCCTGTCGTAACTGTGCGTGAAGCGCAGAGAAGCGGACCGGCGCAGGAGCCGGAGGAAACAAGGGACATTCAGATGCTCAATGAGTTCAAGGCCTTTATCTCGCGCGGCAATGTCATCGACATGGCCGTCGGTATCATCATCGGCGCAGCCTTCACCGCCATCGTCACCTCGCTGGTCGATGACCTCGTCAATCCGCTGATCGGTCTGATCGTCGGCGGCATCGATTTCTCGAATTTGAGCTTCGGGCTCGGCGAAGCGCAATTCAAGATCGGCAGCTTCATCAATGCCGTCATCAAGTTCCTGATCATCGCCTGGGTGGTCTTCCTGCTGGTCAAAGGGATCAACCGCGTCTCGCAAATGGGCAAGAAGAAAGAAGAAGCGGCCCCGGATGCGCCAGCCGCGCCCACCGAGGCAGAGCTGCTGCAGGCGATCCTGGTCGAGCTGAAATCGAAAGCCTGATCTGACAGAACGGCCCGCCTCTCGCGGGCCGTTTTCGATGGCGCGGGGCGGTTGTGACCCGCGGCTTTTGCACGTCAGCCAGGCGAAAAGGTTTCTGTCCTGCCCGACGAGGGCGGCGACACGATCATGGATTTGCTGAACGTCTCCGGAAACAAGGGTTTCCTCTGTGTTTCGGCGGCGGGTTTCGTGATCCCCTGGAGGACAACAGCTCTGGGACCTGGCCTTTCAGAGACCCGAAAAAGGAAAACCCCCAACCATGAGGGCGGGGGTTGACCTTGTAAGGACCGAACGGCCCCAG
Source organism: Paracoccus sp. IB05 (assembly GCF_016405985.1). Lineage (GTDB taxonomy): Bacteria > Pseudomonadota > Alphaproteobacteria > Rhodobacterales > Rhodobacteraceae > Pseudogemmobacter. Next base: position 24,955 of record NZ_JAEFCF010000031.1, on the reverse strand, counting down.
TGTTCACGTCCCTGTCTGATCCTCTGGAAAACCGGAAGGACCAGATCGGGAAACGCCTCAAAGCTACCTCGCGGTAAAACTCAGAGTGCGCCTTCGCGTTGCGCTTTCTTGCGCGCGAGTTTACGCGCACGGCGGATCGCTTCGGCTTGCTCGCGAGCTTTCTTAACCGACGGTTTCTCGAAATGTTGCTTAAGCTTCATTTCACGGAAAACGCCTTCGCGCTGCAGCTTCTTTTTCAGAGCACGGAGTGCCTGTTCGACGTTATTGTCGCGGACGCTGACCTGCATGTGGTTGTCACCACCTTCCTAAGCTAGAGTTGCACATATTTGTGCAGGCCCGGCGCGCATAACAGATGCAGGGGCTCCTGTCCACCTTTCGACCTGCGGAGACGATGATGGAAGCGGCGATTGCAAGGGAAAAACTGCTGGATGCGGCCCTGGCGCATGTGGCGTTCGATGGCTGGTCCGAGACCACGCTGAAGGCGGCGGCGGCTGATTCGGGGGTGGCGCCGGGCCTTGCAGCTGCGCTCTTCCCGCGCGGTGGGGTCGATCTGGCACTGGCCTGGCATATGCGGGGCGACCGTGAGATGGCGCGGATCCTTGCCGAAGAGGATCTGGCCGCGCTGAGGTTTCGCGACCGGGTGGCGCGGGCGGTGCTCCTGCGGCTGGAGATCGCGGATCGCGAGGCGGTCCGGCGGGGCACCACGCTTTTCGCGCTGCCCCAATACAGTGCCGAGGGAAGCCGCGCGATCTGGGGCACGGCGGATGCAATCTGGACCGCGCTTGGCGATACATCGGATGATCTGAACTGGTACACGAAACGCCTCAGCCTCTCGGCGGTCTATGCGGCGACGGTTCTGTTCTGGCTGGGCGATGACAGCACCGGCCTTCAGGCCACGCGCGATTTCCTCGACCGCCGCATCGAAAATGTCATGCAGTTCGAGAAAGCCAAAGCAGCCCTTGCCAGCAACCCGATCAGCAAGGCACTGATGGGGGGACCGCTGAAATTTCTCGGCCGGATCCGCCCGCCCGTCCTGCCCGATGATCTGCCGGGCCAGGAGGCAAAGGGCGGCAAAGGCCCCCGCCCGTTCTGATCCGCCCGCCGCCCCTGTCCGCGTCACTGCCCCGTCCCCCGCATCCCTGCCCGCAAAGACAAAGCAAGCCCATGCCCCTTTCCGACAAACTCTCTGATTCCATGCAGGCCATCGAGATCGTCGCCCCCGGCGGCCCGGATGTGCTGCAACCCTGTACTCTGCCGGTGCCGGTGCCGGGCCATGGCCAGATCGTGATCCGGGTGGCCTATGCCGGGGTGAACCGCCCCGATGCGCTGCAACGCGCCGGCGCCTATGCGCCGCCCGCGAATGCCTCGCCGCTGCCCGGGCTGGAATGTTCGGGCACGGTGGTTGAAACCGGCCCGGGCGTCTCGCGCTGGAAGATAGGCGAGACGGTCTGCGCGCTGCTCCCGGGCGGTGGTTACGCGGAATATGCGCTGTGCCACGAGACCCATGCGCTGCCGGTGCCGCAGGGCATGTCGCTGAAAATGGCCGCCTGCCTGCCCGAGACCTGCTTCACCGTCTGGTCGAATATCGTGATGCGTGGTGGGCTCAGGCCGGGCGAGAAATTCCTTGTCCATGGCGGCACTTCGGGGATTGGCACCACCGCGATCCAGATTGCCGGAGCGCTAGGAGCGCGGGTCTTCGCAACCGCGGGCAGCGATGAGAAAGCCCAGGTCTGCCTCGATCTCGGCGCCGAGGCTGCCTTCAACTACCGCACCCGCGATTTTGTGACGGAAATGCGCAGGATCGGCGGGGCCGATGTGATCCTCGATATGGTCGGCGGCAGCTATATCCCGAGGAATATCAAAGCCCTTGCCGATGATGGCCGCATCGTGCAGATCGCCTTCCTGCAAGGCGCCAAAGCCGAGGTGAATTTCGCCGAGGTGATGATGCGCCGCCTGACCATCACCGGCTCGACCCTTCGCCCGCAAAGCGACATCGCCAAGGCCCGGATCGCGCGCGATCTGGAACGCGAGGTCTGGCCGATGATCGCACGGGGGGCGCTGAAAGTGGTGCTCGACAGCGAATTCACGCTTCGCGACGCCGCGAAGGCGCATGAGCGGATCGAATCCCCCGGCCATATCGGGAAGATCGTGATGAAGGTCGAGAATTCCTGATCTGAGCGCGGGCTGAACCCTGCGCCTCCGGCGGGAGTATTTGGGTCAGGGGAATGCGATTTCCTCTTGACTTAAATACTCCCGCCGGAGGCTTCCGGATTGTGCCTTTCAGCGCACCGCGTCGAGCACTGCGTCTTTCAGCCGGCAATCCCGGATCGCGCCCTCGCCACAGCGGCGCGGCGCGAGGTCTTTGGTCAGGCAGATTCGCACTTCGCGGATGGCTCCGTCCTGGCAGATGACGGTGACCTGATCGGGTTTCAGCGCCGGATTTGAGTCGAGAAAGGCGCCCTCGATCACCTCGGCCGGCACTTTCAGCGTCTTTGACATGCGCGCAAAGACCGGCGGGATTTTGACGCTTTCATAGGCATCCCGGGCCTTTGCGTAATAGTCACGCGGCGCGAGACCCGAACAGCGCCCGTGCTTTTTCCACTGGTAGAAGGCATAACCGGCGCCGCCCATCACATCCGCCATAGCCGCAGATTCTGCCCGGGTCGGATCGCGCTCCACCGTGCGGCAATAAGACGGCCAGCCCTGTTCCTTTTGCGGCCAGAGCCCGTGCAGCACGAAGGTCAGCCCGCGCCCGATATCGCATTGCGGATCGCGGCGCGCATCGCCTTCGGCCTCGCACCAGCCCGAGGACCAGGACAGCGCCATGACGTAATAGTCGAAATCGCCCGCCCTCTCGCCCTCGGCTTTCGCCGGAGAGACAATCAGCAGGCACAGGGTGACGAGCGACAGGATCCGCAGCAATTTTACTTTCCCTCTCGCAGGAATCGCACTATATGGCAGGGTAATTCCCCGACATCGGAGAACGTGAGCCAAAGGTTCACAGCCGTTTTCCCGGCGCGGGAGAGATTTGTAAAGGCCAGCCCTGCAATCAGGGCAGCAGCTGAAAGGAAGTCCTATGTCGAAGCCGATTATGGCCCGCGCGACCGCCGTCTGGCTGGTGGACAACACGACCCTGACCTTCAGACAGATCGCCGATTTCTGCGGCATGCATGAGCTTGAGGTTCAGGGCATTGCCGATGGTGATGTCGGGGGTGGCGTCAAAGGGTTCGACCCGATCGCCAATAACCAGCTTGAACAGGTCGAGATCGACCGTGGCGAGAAAGACCCGCTCTACAGGCTCAAGCTCAAATTCAACGCCGCCGCTCTGGGCGAGGAAAAGCGCCGTGGCCCGCGCTATACCCCGCTCTCGAAACGCCAGGACCGTCCGGCGGCGATCCTCTGGCTGGTCAAGTTCCACCCAGAACTCTCGGATGGCGCCATTGGCAAGCTCGTTGGCACCACCAAGCCGACGATCCAGTCGATCCGCGAACGCACCCATTGGAACATCCAGCATATCACCCCGGTTGACCCGGTCGCGCTTGGCCTGTGCCGCCAGTCCGAGCTGGACGCCGCGGTGCAGCAGGCCGTCCGCCGCAAGGCAGCCGAAGGCGGTGTGATGTCGGATGACGAGCGTCGCAAACTGGTTTCGACCGAGCAGAGCCTCGGCATGGAGCCCGTCGCGCGTGTCGAGACCGCTCTCACCGGGCTTGAGGTCTTTGGCGAGGAGCAGCCCGTCGAAGAGGAAGAGGCGGAAGAGAAGGATTTCTCGGATGCCGACAGCTTCTTCACGATGCCTTCGGGCGGTCAGGATGATGACGAAGACGACGAGCCTGGCCGTCACTAAGCCGGACTGAGCCAGACAGAGACACCCTCTGTGCGGCATTTGTCGTGAAATAGGCGAGAACCGGGCATTCTGCCCGGTTTTATTTTGACACGTCTTAGTTGAACCGGTTTGGTCATTTATAATCAAAAAGGATCAGCGGGGCTGATTCTGTCCGATTTTTCTTTTCAGCGTGGATGATATTGGCATGAGATTCTCACTGTTGCCGTCCCTGACGGTCGCCTTTTTCGCGATGTCTGTTCCTGCCCTCGCCTGTACAGCCGCGGGGGATCGGCAGCAAATTCGTCAGGAATTCACGAAATGGGTCAATGGGTTACGCGCGGATCGCGGGCTTGGCCCTCTGCAAATGAACGGAAAACTTGACAGTGCCGCCACGAGTCACGCCTGTGACATGTCGAAAAATGCGTTCATGGGCCATAAGGGCTCGAACGGATCGACGCTGAAGTCGCGGCTGAAAAAGGTGGGCTACGGGCTCAAGACCGCGACGGAGAACGTGGCGACCAGCACTGCGGCGCCCAGTTCGGGAACGGCGGCACGGCTCTGGCAGGGTTCGTCTCAGCATCTGGCCAATCTGCTCAACCCCCAGATCACCGAGATGGGGTTTGAAATCACCATAGCGCAGGGCAAGGCCTATTACGTCTTTGTCGGGGGTCGTCCGCGCGGCGGCTGAACCTCAGTCAGGCCAGCGCGCCTGGGCAAGAACCGCCGCGTCGCCTTCGGGCGGGGCTGCGCCTGTTTCCCAGGCGTAAAGGCGGATGTGATCCGGGCTGGTGCCATCCGGCCCGGCAATCACCCGCCATTCAAGGTGGAAGCCCTCGGGGATCAGCCCTTCGGCCCAGAAGATGATCTCTTCGCTTTCCAGCGCCTCGGAGGGCAGCGCCGGCCAGCCATCGGCATCGCCCCAGAAGACCAGCGCCTCTATCTCCGGATCCTCACCCGCAAGACGCGCCAGCGGCTGCAGAAACAGCTCTTCCGGTGTCTTTTCCTGCGGCTTTTTCGGCGCCATATCGACCTCCTGCGGCGGGGGCTGCAGCAGCGGGGGGCTGCGGACTGGCCCGCATAAGCGCGTGAAAGCGCAGCCTGTCAAGCATCCGCTTCCCGGCTGGCAAGGCGCGTGCTAGGTCTGAGACATGAGCCAGATCCCGTCCAAAGAGCAGATCCGTCAATGGATCACCGATAATCCCGGCCTGTCGTCGAAACGCGACATCGCGAAAGCCTTCGGCGTGAAGGCCGATGAGCGCAACGCGCTGAAACGCCTGTTGCGCGAGATGGAGGCCGAGGGGGATCTCGCGAAACGCGCGCGCCGCTTCCTGCCGAAAGGCGAGCTGCCGCCGGTCGCGCTGCTGAAGGTGTTGCCGCCCGATGCGGCGGGCGATCTTTTCGCCGAAGCGATGGAGGAAGGCATTGATCCCGATACCGGCCGTATCCTGATCATCGCGAAAAAGGGTGACCCGACCCTGGGGGCCGGCGACCGGATTCTGGCGCGGCTCGCGCGGGTCTATCTTGACGATTACGTCTGGGAAGCGCGGCTGATCCGGCGGATCGGGTCGAACCCGCTGAAGGTGCTGGGCGTGTTCCGCAAAGGATCCGATGGCGGGCGGATCGTGCCGATCGACAAGGGCCAGGACAAGGAATGGCGGGTCTTGCCCGATGGCGATATGGGCGCGAAAGACGGCGAGCTGGTCGAGGGCGAGGCCACAGGCCCACGCCGCATGGGCCTGCCGCAGGCGAAGATCCTGGCGCGGCTGGGCGATCCGGCGGGGCCGCGCGCGGTCTCGCTGATCGCGATCCATCAGCACGGCATCCCCGATCAGTTCCCCGACAAGGCGGTGGAGGAGGCCGATAACGCGCCGCCCTTTACCATGGCACATCGCGAAGATCTGCGGGGCCTCGACCTTGTCACCATCGACCCCCAGGACGCGCGCGACCGTGATGATGCGGTGCTGGCGCTGGTTGATGACGAGCCGGGCAATCCGGACGGCTTTGTCCTTTGGGTCGCGATTGCCGATGTGGCGAATTATGTCCGCCCGGGCTCGGCCCTCGACCGTGAGGCGCGGCGCAGGGGCAATTCGACCTATTTCCCCGACCGAGTGGTGCCCATGCTGCCCGATACGCTGTCGGGCGATCTGTGTTCGTTGCACGAACATGTCGACCGGCCCTGTATGGCGGTCAGAATGCGGGTCAATTCCTCGGGGCAAAAGATCGCGCATCGCTTTACGCGGGGCGTGATGCGGTCAAAGGGCAGCCTTGAATATGGCCAGGTTCAGCGCGCGATTGACGGCCAGCCCGATGCCGCGACCGGGGCGCTTTTGCCGCAGCTCAAAGTGCTTTACGCCTGCTATGACGCGCTGAAACGCGGGCGGGCCTTGCGTCAGCCGCTGGATCTGGATCTGCCCGAACGCCAGATCGTTCTGTCAGACGAGGGCAAGGTTCTGGCGGTCGATTTCAAGGACCGGCTCGACGCGCATAAGCTGATCGAGGAATGCATGGTGATGGCGAATGTCGCCGCCGCCGAAGAATTGCAGCGGGTGAAGCAGCCTTTGCTATACCGCGTTCATGAAGAACCCTCGCCCGACAAGCTGGAAAGCCTTCGCGAAGTGGCGGAAAGCTCCGGCTTTACGCTGGCCAAGGGGCAGGTGCTGAAAACCTCGCATCTGAACCAGCTGCTGAAACAGGCCGAAGGCTCGGAATTTGACGAGCTGATCAATATCTCGACCCTGCGCTCGATGACCCAGGCCTATTACGCGCCCGAGAATTTCGGCCATTTCGGGCTGGCGCTGAAGAATTACGCGCATTTCACCTCTCCCATCCGCCGCTATGCCGACCTGATCGTGCATCGCGCGCTGATCCGGGGGCTGGGCCTCGGACCAAAGAACACGCCGGATGGCCTGTCGGATTTCGACATGGAGAACCTCGGCGAGACCGGCAAGCTGATCTCGGATGCCGAGCGCCGCTCGATGGCAGCCGAGCGGGACACGGTCGACCGCTATCTGGCTGCCTATCTCTCGGACCGGGTCGGCGCAGTCTTTACCGGCCGCGTCGCCGGGGTGCAGCGCTTCGGGCTTTTCGTGAAGCTTGACGAGACCGGTGCCGACGGGCTGGTGCCGATCCGCGAGGTCGGGCGCGAATTCTTCCATTTCGCCCCCGAAAGCCAGACCCTGATGGGGGCCGATACCGGCCTGACCATCGGCATCGGCCAGAAGGTCAAAGTGCGCCTGGCCGAAGCCGTGCCGGTGACCGGCGGGCTGATCCTTGAGCTTGTCGAACTGGAAGACCGCGCTTTGCCTTCGGGGCGTGCCGCGAAGGGCCGGGGCCGCGCGCCGAAACGCGCGCTTGGCAAGGCGCGGGCGGCAGAGGCGGCGAAGCGCCGGGTGGTGAGGCGGCGGAAATGAAACCGCTCGCCCTTGCGGCGGCGCTGATGCTGGCGTCTCCCGCCATGGGGCCGGCGGTTCACGCCCAGACCATCGAAGACACGGAGGGCAGTCTAACCGTGGGGCGCGAAAGCGAAAGTGCAGCGGGGTTCCGCGCCTGGATTGGCGCCTATCGCGGCAAAGCGCTGGAGGCAGGTGTTCCGGCGCCGGTCTGGGACCGCGAAATGCGCGCGGCGGAGTTCCTGCCCGATGTCCTGCGCGGCGACCGCAACCAGAATGAGTTTACCCGCACGATCTGGGATTATCTCGACATTGCCGTCTCGGATGAGCGGGTGGCGATGGGCCGCGCGGCGGCTGAGAAACATGCGGATCTGCTGGCCCGGATCGAGGCGAAATTCGGAGTGCGGAAGGAAATTGTGCTGGCGGTCTGGGGGCTTGAGACCTCTTACGGCAGCTTTCGCGGCACGACCGACACGATCTCGGCGCTGGCGACGCTGACCTATGACGGGCGGCGCGAGGCGTTTTTCGGCGCGCAGCTGATCGAGGCGCTGAAGATCATCGAAGCCGGCGAAATTTCGCGCGCACAGATGCAGGGCAGCTGGGCCGGCGCGATGGGGCATACCCAGTTCATGCCGACCTCCTGGCGCGATTATGCGGTGGATTTCGATGGCGACGGGCGGCGAAACCTGTGGTCCGACGATCCAGCCGACGCGCTGGCCTCGGCGGCGCATTACCTGGCGAAGCATGGCTGGGCGACAGGCGTCCCCTGGGGGATGGAGGTGCAGCTGCCCGAGGGATTCGACTATGATCTGACCTCTGAACAGGTGGTGAAACCGGTTTCGGACTGGGCGGCGCTTGGCGTGAAGCCGGTGGCGGGGGACTGGCCAGAGGGCGCGCGGGTGTCGATCCTGGTGCCTGCCGGGGCCAGGGGTGCGGCCTTCGCAATCTGGCCGAATTTCCAGGCGATCGAGAGCTATAACCCTGCCGATGCCTATGTGATCGCGATTGGCCATCTGGCGGACCGGATCGCGGGCGGCGCGACCATTGCGGCCAGCTGGCCACGGCAGTGGAAGGCGCTGACGCTTGACGAGCGCAAGGAGGTCCAGCAGCGTCTGACTGCCGCCGGCTTTGACGCGGGCGGTGTTGACGGACGGATCGGGCCGAAGACGGTGGCCGCGGTCAAGGCCTGGCAAAAGGCGCGCGGGCTGGTGGCGGATGGCTATGCCAGCCCGGATGTCTTGCGCGATCTGCGCGCGGAGTGAGGGTTGGCGTGACGGGTTGGGGGCCCTGCCCCCGTCTCTTTCAGAGACTCCCCCGGGATATTTAAGGACAGAAAATGCTCACAGACCGAGCAAAGCGGGCAGGTCTTTCATGGAGTGGAAGAGCGGCACGTTCAGGGCTTTGAGCCCTTTGGCGGGCGGCGTGTCTTCGCCATGGGCGGCAAAGCCGAGGCAGGGGATGCCCGCAGCAATGGCGGCGCGGGCGCCGGCGGGGCTGTCTTCGATCACCACACAGTCTTTGGGCACGGCGCCGCAGGCTTTTGCACAGGCGAGGTAGAGATCGGGCAGCGGTTTTGGTTTGCCGATGGCCTGGCCCGACAGCACGGTGCGGAACCGTGGGATCAGACCTCGCGCGCCCAGGGTGATCTGCATCTTTTCGGGTGATCCATTGGAGCCGACCGCATAGGGAATGCCCGCCGCATCCAGCCGGTCGAAGACCTGGATAATATCCGGGATCAGCGGCACCCCGGCTTCGAGCATGGCATACATATTGGCATAGAGATCATCGACCCAGCTGTCGGGCAGAACGGCGCCATTGGCACGGGCGCGGGCAGCGACATCCTCGACAGTGCCGCCGATATAATCGCGCTCGAGCTCTTCCAGTGTCAGATGAAAGCCGCAGCTGGCAAACTCGGCCAGCATGATCTGGAATGTCGGGCCTTCGCTGTCAACGATCACGCCGTCACAATCGAAGAGTACAGCAGCGGGAGGGGTCATGTCGTGCTCCGGTTCTGGCGGGGGCGGCAATCTCTGCCCGGCGCTATCACCCATGGCCCCGGGCGAACAGCGCCCGGGCGGCATCAGATCCTGATTGTGTGATAGCGGTAACGCTCAGGCCGCGCCGGGGGCACGCAGCAGTGTAATCCAGGTCTCGCCATAGCGGCGCTGGTCTAGGAGCCCGAATGCCCCGGGCGGGGCGGGGGCGGTGCCTTCCTCCCAGACGATGATCGCGCCCGGGGTCAGCCACGCGCCCTCGAGCGCCGAAGCGAGCGCGGCCTCGCCAAGCGCTTTGCCATAGGGCGGATCGAGGAAGACGAGACCATAGCCGGGGCCGCGATTGGCGCCGAGCTTTGTCGCATCGCGGCGCCAGACATCGGTGACGCCCATCGCCTGCATCTTTTCGATATTCTTGCGCAAAAGCGCGCGCGACGCCGCGCCGTCATCGACAAAGGCGACCTGCGCCGCGCCGCGTGACAATGCCTCAAGCCCGAGCGCGCCGGTGCCCGCGAAAAGGTCAAGAACCCGCGCGCCCTGGACCGGATTGCCGTAGCCGCCATTCAGCAGCAGGTTGAAGATCGCCTCGCGGACGCGGTCGGAGGTGGGGCGCAGATGCGCCTCGACATCCCCCTGCCCGACATCCGTGAGTTGCAACCCGCGCCGCGCGCCTCCGATGATGCGCATTATTTCAGCAAGGCCTTCAGATCGGGTGCGGCGATGATCACCTCCGGCGCCGGCGATTTGCCCGATTCGATCAGCCGTTTGCCTACCATATAGGCGCGCGCATCGCTCATGGCATCGACCGCGAGCAGGTCATCGCCGCGGTAATACCAATGCGAGATGCCGCCGATCTCGCGGGTGATCACCCGGTCATAGCCGATATTCAGCCCGGCAATCTGCAGTTTCAGATCATATTGATCCGACCAGAACCAGGGTTTCGCCTGATAGGCCTTTGCGGCGCCGAGCATGTTTTCCGCGACGATCTCGCCCTGATCAATGGCATTCCCGACCGATTCCAGCCGGATCCTGCCGCCTCTCCAGGGAAAGGAGGCGCAATCACCCGCCGCCCAGATCGCCGGGTCAGAAGTGCGGCCATGTTCATCCGTTGCGATGCCGTTATCGAGCGCGATGCCGCTGGCTTCGGCCAGCTCGGCCCCGGGCGAGACGCCCACACCCACCACGACGAAATCGGCCGCGATCTCGCGCCCGTCTTTCAGCCGGACGCCGGTGACGGATGTGTCACCAAGGATGCGGTCCAGCCCGGCTTCTTCGAGGATCGCAACGCCTTGTTCGCTATGGGTCTTGCGGACAAAATCGGCGGTCTCGGCGGCGGCGACACGGCCCAGGATGCGGGGGGCTGCCTCGATCAGGGTGACGGTGAGGCCGAGTTTTCTGGCCACCGCCGCCGCTTCGAGCCCGATATAGCCGCCGCCGATCACGACGAGGCTGCGGCCTGCGGTGAATTCCGCGCGCATCCGGTCGACATCGCGCAGATTGCGCAAGGTGAAGACGCCGTCCAGATCCCCGCCGATGGCAGCGGGCAGGCGGCGCGGGCTGGAGCCAGTGGTCAGCGCCAGCTGGTCATAGGGGATGGTCTCGGCCCCGACCGTCACGGTTTTCGCGGCGCGGTCGATGGCGGTCACGGGCGCACCCAGACGCAGGGTGATGTTGTTTTCCTGCCAGAATTCCGGGCCGCGCAGCCAGAGGCGTTCCTGCTCCATCTCGCCCATCAGATAGGCTTTCGACAGCGGCGGGCGCTGATAGGGCGGCGCGGCTTCATCGCCGATCATGGTGATCGGACCATCGGCGCCAAGGCTGCGCAATTTTGCCGCCAGCGCCGCTCCGGCCTGACCGGCGCCCACTATCACCACCCGCATCTTCCGCCCCCTCTGGAATGTTACGCGACACAGCCTATAACTTCCCGGGCAACAGGCGCAACGCGCGAGGAGACACGTAATGTCGCAAATCACTGTCGGGGCGAAACTGCCCGAAGCGAAGCTCTTGAAACTGGGTGCGAACGGGCCGGAAGCGGTGGATCTGGGCGAGAAGCTCAAGGGCCGCAAAGTGGTGATTTTCGGTCTGCCCGGCGCCTATACCGGCACCTGCACCACCGCGCATGTGCCAAGCTTTATCCGCACCGCCGAAAAATTCGCCGCCAAAGGCGTGGCAGAGATCATCTGCGTCTCGGTCAATGATCCTTTCGTGATGGATGCCTGGGCGAAATCGACCGGAGCAGACAAGGCGGGGCTGAGCTTCCTTGGTGATGCGGATGGGTCATTCACCAAAGCGATCGGTCTGGAATTCGACGCGCCGCCCGCCGGTCTGCTGGGGCGTTCCAAACGCTACGCGCTGCTGGCCGAAGATGGCGTGGTGAAGGTGCTGCATCTTGAGGCCTCGCCGGGGCAGTGCGAGATCTCGGGCGGTGAAGCGCTGCTGGCCGAGGTCTGATCTTTTCGGCTGGCGTTTGCGGGGGGCTGTCTGCCCCCCACACCCCCCGAGGATATTTTCAGACAGAAAATGGGGTCAGGGGCGGGATTGCGCCCTTTCCTCGCACAGGCACAAAACAGGCTCCCCATGATCGGTGATCACCGTGGCCTCGGGCGCGAAACGGTCAAGTTTGCAGGCCAGATCGGTATCGAGAGCGGTCAGACCATCCGTGTCATGCGTGGTCAGCGTGACATCGACGATATTGTAGCGGTTTGACCATTCCGGATGGTGATTTGCGCGCTCTGCCGCGAGGGCCGCGCGAGACATGAAGCCCCAGGCCTCGGAAAAGCTGCGGAATTTCCAGATCTTGCGGATGGCATCCTGCCCGGAGACCGCGCGCCAGCCCGTGGCTTCCAGCGCGGGGAGCTGTTCTTTGCGTTCGGCTTTGGTCAGTGACGTGGCCATGGTGCCCTCCTTTTGATCAGTCGGCCTCTCCGCCGCGGCGGAAGGGGCCGTACTGGGTAAGGATTTCGATTTCCTCCTCCAGTGCAAGCGATTCGCGGCTGGTGAAATCGGCGACCGCCCGGCGAAAGCCCGGATCGGTGATCCAGTGCAGTGACCAGGTTTCCTGGGGCAGATAGCCCCGCGCAAGCTTGTGTTCGCCCTGGGCACCGGCCTCGACCCGTTGCAGCCCCTGCGCAATGGCATAATCGATGGCCTGATAGTAACAGAGCTCGAAATGCAGCGCCGGATACTCTGCGAGCGCCCCCCAATAGCGCCCGAACAGCGCGTCGCGCCCGATGAAATTCAGCGCGCCGGCCACTGCTGTCGCGCCATCGAAGGCAAGGACCAGCAACATATCGTCGCGCATCGTGTCGTGAAAGGCAGTAAAGGCGGCGCGGGTCAGATAGGGGCGGCCCCATTTGCGCGCGCCGGTGTCCTGGTAAAAGGCCCAGAAAGCGCTCCAGTGTTCGGGCAGGATCTGGTCGCCGCTGAGCGCAAGAATGCTGAGGCCATGGGCGCGCGCCGCCTCGCGTTCCTTGCGGATCATCTTGCGCTTGCGCGAGGACAGATCGGCAAGGAAGTCGTCAAATGTGGCGTAGCCTCGGTTAAACCAATGGAATTGCTGGCTCTTGCGGGGGATGAGGCCCTGGAATCCGGCCAGGGCCAGCGCCTCTTCAGGCGTGCAGAAGGTGACATGCAGCGAAGAAATCTGATTGCCGGCGGTGATCGAAATGGCGGCTTCGGCCAGCGCCTCGCGGTAAGGGTCGGGGCCGAGAAACCGGCGGCCGCTGACCGGGGTGAAGGGCACCGCCGCCTGGAGCTTGGGGTAATAGCGGCCGCCCGCGCGCTCATAGGCCTCGGCCCAGCCATGATCGAAGATATATTCCCCCTGGCTGTGGGTCTTGAGCCAGAGCGGCATAAGTGCAGCCGGGCGCCCGGCATCAGACAGGATCAAAGGTTTCGGCAGCCAGCCGGTCTTACCCCCGGTCGAACCCGAAGCCTCCAGCGCCATCAGAAAGCGATGCGTGGTGAAAGGGTCAATGGGGCGGCCATCAGCCTGTTCCGGCGCAGCAATCGCATCCCAGGTGGCAGCGGGAAGCTCGGTCAGGCTTTCGGCGAGGGTAATATCGGCCATCGCGATCCTGTTTGCGGCGCGGGGAGCAGGTGTCTGGTTTAAATGGGTCACCCAGGGGGCAGATCAAGCCGGAAGCGGCGCGGAATACCCTTCGAAGGTGATATTCTGCGCGATTTCACGGGCCTTTGCCTCGGCCACGGGTGACCGGATGGTCCAGCACAGGATCGCCGCGCCCTGGGCCGTCAGCTCTGCCACGCGCGGGCGCGACAGATCGTTGGCCTCATGGCTGATGAAGGACGCACCGGTGCGGGTGAAATCCGGGATCTCGCGCAGATGGTCGCAAATGGCAGGGTCCAGCGGCGCCCAGTCCTCAGCATCATAGGCCGAAGTGGTGATCCCCCGCGCGATCCCCGGCGCCAGCCGCGCCATATGGGCGATGGAATGCGGGTTGAAGGACATCACCGCCACATCGCCCTGGTAATCCGCCAGCAACCGCGCCGTCTCGGCCTCCAGCCGCCCGTCGGTGTCAGACATGGTCAGGGTCTGGTCCTTGATCTCGATCAGGAGCGGCACCTGTCCCGCGACAAGATCAAGCACTTCAGCAAAGGTCGGGATCCTGTCCTCGCTGTCTTTCAGCGTGATCCGGGACAGATCAGCCGCGTTGCGTGCATTCAGCGGCCCGGTCTCATGCGTCAGACGGTCGAGGTCCTCATCATGGAACACCATCGCCACGCCGTCCTGTGACAGTTGCAGGTCGATCTCGATCGCATAGCCGGCGCGGATGGCCGCCCTTATGGCGGCGGGAGAATTCTCGATGATCCCCCCGCTGCGGTCATGCAAGGCACGATGCGCGACCGGCAGGCAAAGCATTGACGGCGGCAGAGGGACCCGGGTCATGATCAGGCGATCTCGAAAATCGCGTCGATCTCGACCGCCACGCCAAGCGGCAGCGAGTTTGCAGAGACCGCAGCCCGGGCATGGCGCCCTTTGTCACCCAGCACATCAACCATGAAATCCGAGGCGCCGTTGATCACCTTTGGCTGATCGGTGAAATCGGCGGTGGAATTGACGAATCCGGTCAGTTTCACCAGCCGGATGATACGGCTCAGATCGCCAGCACAGGCCGCTTTGACCTGCGACAGGAGCGAAATCGCGCAGCGCCGCGCAGCAGCCGCACCCTGTTCGACCGAGAGGTCACTGCCCAGCTTGCCTTTGATCGGACCGTTTTCATCGGCGCTGATCTGGCCCGAAATATGGACGAGATTTCCGGTCCGGACGAAGCCCACGTAATTCGCGACCGGGGCAGGCGCGTCAGGAAGGGTGACGCCAAGCTCTTTCAGGCGGGCTTCAATGGACATGGGATTCTCCGCTGATCAATGTCGCGACCGAGCCTATCCGCAGGCCGCCCGGGCGACAAGCCGGGCGCGTCGGAAACGATTTCTTACAAGAAATCGTGCCGGAGCCTGTGCAGGCTCCGGTCCGGAGTTTTGTTAAAACTCCGGCTCAGCTCTCGCGGAATGCGCGATTGAAATAGTCCATAAAGGGTTTGACCAGATAGCCGATCGGGGTGCGGGGATCGGTCTGGATAAAAGCTTCGACCGGCATCCCGGGCATCAGCTGCAGATCTCCCAGTTTGTCGATTTCCCCGATATCAAGCACGATTTCGACCCGGTAGAAACTGGCATGGGTCGTCTGGTCGCTGAAAGCATCGGCCGATACCACCGTCACCTTGCCCAGCAGATGCGGCGTTGTGCGCGACGAGAAGGCCGAAAAGACCAGCTCCACCGGCTGGCCGAGATGGATCTGGTCGATATCAATGGGCGAGACCTGAGCCGCGATCACCAGCGGGCGATCCTGCGGCACGATATAGAGCAGGGGATCTGCCGCCCGGATCACCGCCCGCGGCGTGGTCACGCCAAGCCCCAGCACGATCCCGGAAACCGGCGTGCGGATATCGAGCCGCGCCACCTGTTCGCGCAGCGCACGCCTGCGTTCGGCCAGTTCCAGCTCCATCGGAGCGATCTCGCGCAGCCGGTCGGTCGCCTCTTCCCGGCGGCGGATATCGATACTGCCGATCACCACATTGATTTCGGTGATACGTTCCTCGGCCTGGGCGCGGGTCGAGATCAGATCCCCGGTCTGGCCCAGCAGCCGCGCCTCTTCGCGTTGCAGCGCCAGCACCGAAGCCATCTGGGTCAGTCCGCGATCCAGCAGGCTCTTCTGGCTGGTCAGCTCCTGGCGGATCAGGTCAAGCTGGATCCGGATCGCCTCGGATTGCGCGTCGATCCCGGTGATCCGCGCCTGGATCTGGCCGATCTGGCGCCCCAGCTGCTCTGCCTCTTTCGCCGAAGTCGCAAGGCGCGCCTCAAAGAGGCTGATCTGACCGTCGATCTGACCCTGTATCTCGGGGTGGCTCTTCGCCTCTTCCCGCAGCGACTCGGGGAAGTCCAGCACCGGGATATTGTCGCGCTCGGCTTCCAGCCGCACCCGCTGTGAGATCACCTCGGAAAGCTGGCCTTCAACGATCGCCAGTTCACTGTGCAAAAGCGTTCCGTCCAGCCGGATCAGTATATCGCCGGCCTCGACCCGCTTGCCCTCAGTGACCTCGATCGAGGCCACAACCCCGCCATCAGGATGCTGGATCACCTGACGGTTCTGCTCCACCTCGATCTGGCCCCCGGCGACGATGGCGCCCGAAAGGCTTGCCATAGCGCCCCAGAGGCCGAAACCGCCGATCAGGGCTATGAGGGCTGCGAAACCGATGATCAGCGGGCGGTGCATGGGCCATTGCCCCAGGCCGGGGCCGCTGTTGGGATCAGAGCGGCTCATTGCACACCTCCCTGACTGGCGGGGGTCTGGGCCCCCTGCGCAGGGCGGGCGATATCGCCGGCATTTTTCACCGCCTCACGCAGCACCTGGTCGCGCGGACCGAAATTCTGCACCATCCCGTCTTTCATCAGCATCAGCAGGTCACATTCCTGGATTGCCGCCGGACGGTGCGCCATGATGAACACCGCGCAGCCATCAGATTTCGCCTGCCGGATCGCCTGATTCAGCGCCAGTGAGCCGTCATTGTCGAGGTTGGAATTCGGCTCATCCAGCACCAGCATCACCGGATTGCCGTAAAAGGCCCGCGCGAGGCCGATGCGCTGGATCTGGCCGCCGGAGAGCTGGCCGCCCATGCTGGTCACCTGGGTGTCATAGCCTCTGGGCAGATGCAGGATCAGATCATGCACCGCCGCCTTCTTCGCTGCATCCACGATCTGCGCGGGATCGGCATTCTCATCGAGCCGCGAGATATTCTCGGCAATGGTGCCGTCAAACAGCGTCACCCGCTGCGGCAGATAGCCGATATAGCTTCCCAGCACATCGGGATCATACTGATCCAGGGTCGCCCCATCGAGCCTGACCGTCCCCGCCGCAGGCGGCCAGACACCGCAAAGTGCCCGCGCCAGCGAGGATTTCCCCGAGCCCGATAGGCCGATCACCCCGATGGCCTGACCGGGATCGACCCGGAAAGACACGCCCCGCAGAACCGGACGCGGATCACCAGGGGGCAGAACCGCAAGACCCGAAACCTCGATCCGCCCGGTCGGGCGCGGCAAGGCGGTGCGGTTCCCCTCGCGCGGCACTTCGGATAAAAGCTTGCCCAGACGGTCGCGCGCCGCCCGCGTTCTGGCCAGCATCGGCCATTGCCCGATGGTCTGCTCGATCGGCTGCAAAGCCCGCCCCAAAAGGATCGAGCCCGCAATCATCGCCCCCGGCGACAGCGCGTTTTCCAGCACGAGCCAGGCGCCAAGGCCAAGGATCGCCGATTGCAGGAACAGCCGCAGCGTCTTGGTCAGGACCGAATAGCCGCCCGAGCGATCCGCCAGCTCCATCCCCCGGATCAGCGCGCGGCTGCGCAGATGATACCAGCGGGTAAAGGCATTGCCGCTCATGCCCAGGGACCGCACCAGTTCGGATTCGGATTTCAGGTTCTCGGCCTGGCGGTCGGCGGCGAAACTGGCCAGCGTGGCCTGTTGGGTGATCGTATCGGTGGCGCGCTGATTGGCCCAGGCCAGCAAAAGCAACAGGATCGCCGCACCAACCGCAAACCAGCCCAGCACCGGATGGAAGATGAACAGGGCCGCGATGAAGATCGGGGTCCAGGGCAGATCCAGCAGCCCCTGGAGCAGCGGCGAGGCCCAGAAGCGCGCAATCGCCTCCAGATCCGACTGGGCGGCGCGGGCCTCGGTATCCATCGGCGCAACCGAGAGCCTGCGAAACGAGGCCGCCAGCACCCTCTTGTCCAGCGCCTCCTGGAACCGCGCCCCGATCCGGGCCAGAATGCGCGACCGCGCATGATCCAGAAGCCCCATCACCGCGAACAGGAACACCATCAGCACCGTGAGCGCGATCAGCGTCGGCTCGGATCTCGACAGCAGCACGCGGTCATAGATCTGCAGCATGTAAAGCGGTGAGGTCAGCATCAGGAGATTGGCGAAGACCGAGAAGAGAAATGCCGCCAGCAACGCCCCCTTTGAGAGGGACCGGACCGAGGAAAGCTCGCTCAGCCCGGATTGCGAAATGTCTTTGACCAATGCATTTCTCCGGATGTCACATAAATCGCTCAGTAAAGGACCTGATTTTGGCCGAAGCCTGCCGCCCCGGGGGCCGCTGCAGAAATGTCCGTTGTCTTGAGCATTGCCACACCGTAAGCCTCTCACGCAATATCTCTGCATCCTTCTCTTTGTTCAGTGTCTCGTGACGCCCTGAGATTCCGTTAATGACCGTGACCAGCCAGACCGAAATCCTCTCTCTCCGCCCTTTCCTGCTGGTCCTCGGGCTGAGCGCGCTTGCGGCCTGTGCCCAGACCCCGCGCGCGGATGGCATCTATGACCCGATCGAGCCGATGAATCGCGGCGTCCATGCAGTGAATAAAGGGCTGGACACGGCGATCGTTCGGCCGGTGTCGAAAGCCTATGGCACCGTGGTGCCGGGGCCGCTGCGCCAGGGGGTCTCGAATGTCGCCGATACGCTGGATCTGCCGGGCGTGGTGGTGAACCAGGTGCTTCAGGCCCGGATCGGCGAGGCGACGACAAATGCGCTGCGCTTTGCGGTGAACGCGACCGCCGGGATCGGCGGGCTGTTCGACGTGGCCTCGGTGCTGGGGATGCCGAAAACCGAAGCCGATTTCGGCCAGACGCTCGCCGTCTGGGGTGTCGGCGAAGGGCCCTATGTCGAATTGCCCATCGAAGGGCCGTCCACTGCACGCGATACGGTCGGGATCGTGGTCGATTTCGCGATGAACCCGCTGAACAATGTGTTTGACGGCAATGATGCCGATGCGACGCTCGCCATTGAAGGGCTTTCACGCCTAAATGATCGCTACCGCTATTCCGATACGGTGGATTCGATCCTATATGACAGCGCTGACAGCTATGCCCAGCTCCGGCTTCTGTATCTGCAGAACCGGCGCCATGAGATTGCGAAGGCAAAGGGCGCAGCGGATGGGGATGATGGCGATTTCATCGACCCCTATGAAGACGATTTCATTGATCCCTATGCGGATTGACGTTGCGAGGACTGACATGTCTGTTCATCTGGTTTCCGGCCTTTCGCGCCGCCACTTTCTCGGCACCGGGCTTGCGGCAGCGGCCGCGCTTGGGGCCATGCCCGCCCTCGCCTTCTCGGATGCCGAGGCCAAGGCCCTGATCGACAAGGCGGTCGCGGATATCAATGCGATCATCAACTCGGGCCGCTCCGAAGCCCAGATGTATCCGCAATTCGAGAAGCTCTTCGCAACCTATGCCGATGTGCCGCAGATCGCGCGTTCGGCACTTGGCCCGGCGGCGAAATCCGCCTCGAAGGCACAGTTGCAGGCATTCACCAAAGCCTATCAGGGCTATGTCAGCCGCAAATATGGCCGCCGCTTCCGCGAGTTCATCGGGGGCCGTATCGAAGTCACCGGCGCGCGTCCGGTGAAAAGCTATTACGAAGTGATCTCAACCGCATATCTGAAAGGCGAGAGCCCCTTCGAGGTGCGCTGGCAGGTCTCGAACAAAAGCGGGCGGGATCTTTTCTTCAACATTATCATCGAAGGCGTGAACATGCTCGCCTCGGAGCGCACCGAAATCGGCGCGATGCTCGACAAGCGCAGGGGCGATATTGATGCGCTGATCCAGGATCTGCAAAAGGCCTGAACCTGCGCCTCCGGACCGCCGGGGAAGCCTCCGGCGGGAGTATTTTGATCAAGAGGAAATGCCGGCTTCCTCTTGACCAAAATACTCCCCGCGGAGCGTTCAG
Organism: Paracoccus sp. IB05; assembly: GCF_016405985.1. Lineage (GTDB taxonomy): Bacteria > Pseudomonadota > Alphaproteobacteria > Rhodobacterales > Rhodobacteraceae > Pseudogemmobacter. The sequence continues at coordinate 5,452 of NZ_JAEFCF010000031.1, read as the reverse complement.
GGGCTGCGGCGGTCACCACGCTGCGTTTGCGAGCTGAACATGCGAAAAGCCCGCCGGAACAACCGGCGGGCTTTGATTTTTGTCGGAGGCGGGGCCGCGCGGCCCCGCGCCCTGGCCGATCAGGAGTGATAGGCGCGCTCGCCATGCGAGGTGAGGTCGAGGCCTTCGCGCTCGGCTTCTTCCCTGACGCGCAGGCCGCCGGTCAGGGCTCCGACCACCTTGTAGAGGATGAACGAGATCACCCCGCAATAGACAATGGTGATGCCGACAGCCGAGATCTGGTAGAACAGTTGCTCGCCCATACCGCGTTCGCCGGCAAAGCCCTGGCCACCCAGCGAGGGCGCGCAGAAAATGCCCGCGCCAACCGCGCCGACGATGCCGCCGATCCCGTGGATGCCAAAGACGTCGAGGCTGTCATCATAGCCCAGCTTCACCTTCACGACGGCAACGAAGTAGTAGCAGGCCACCGAAGCAATTGCGCCAAGGAAGATGGCGCCGACCGGGCCGACCACGCCCGCCGCCGGGGTGATGGCGACAAGACCTGCGATCATGCCCGAGACACCGCCCAGCATTGAGGCTTTGCCACGCAAGAGCCCTTCGACGATGATCCAGCCCAGGATGCCGCCGGCGGTTGCGGTGAAGGTATTGATCATCACGAGGCCCGCCAGCGAACCTGCGCCCAGAGCCGAGCCGACATTGAAGCCGAACCAGCCAACGAAGAGGATCGAGGCGCCGACCATGGTCAGGGTCAGCGAATGCGGCGCCATGTTCTCTTTGCCGTAACCGATGCGCTTGCCGACGCAGATGGCGCCAACCAGAGCCGCGATCCCGGCATTGATATGCACAACCGTGCCGCCTGCAAAGTCAAACACTTCCCAGCCGAAGAAGAGGCCATTCGCATCCCATGCCATATGTGCGACCGGGTAATAGACCGTGGTGACCCAAAGCAGCGAGAAGAGAAGCGCCGCCGAGAATTTGATCCGCTCGGCGAAGGCGCCGATGATCAGCACCGGCGTGATCGAGGCGAAGGTCATCTGGAAGGCGATGAAGACATATTCCGGAATGGTGCCGGACAGGCTGTCGATCGTCACGCCCGAGAGGAACAGCTTACCGAAACCACCGAAATACGGGCCGGTCGCGCCGCCAAAAGCAAAGGAATAGCCGTAAACCACATAAGCGACCATCATCAGCGCGGCGATAGCGGTGGTCTGCATCAGCACGGAAAGCATGTTCTTGCTGCGCACCAGCCCGCCATAGAACAGCGCGATGCCCGGGAAGATCATGAAGAGCACGATGACGGTCGAAATCATCATCCAGGCGGTATCGCCGGTATCCAGCACCGGAGCGGCCGCGACCACGTCGACAGCTGCCTCCGTGGCGTCCTGCGCCAGGGCGGGCAGTCCGGCGAGAAGCGACATCGCCGCCGCGAGACCGGAATATTTGACAAGTTTGTTCATTTTGGCTGTTTTCCCCTATTCCCTCGGGTCGCTGTTCAGATCGCGTCGTCGCCGGTTTCGCCGGTGCGCACCCGCACGGCCTGTTCGACATCGAGCACAAAGATTTTGCCGTCACCGATCTTGTCGGTCTTCGCGGTCTTCGCGATGGTTTCGACCACCTGCTCGGCCAGCGCATCGGCCACGACGATTTCCAGCCGGACCTTCGGCACGAAATTCACCGCATATTCGGCGCCGCGATAGATTTCGGTATGACCGGACTGCAGGCCGAAGCCCTTGATTTCTGTCACCATCATTCCGCGCACGCCGATCGTGGTCAGCGCTTCGCGAACTTCGTCAAGCTTGAACGGTTTCAGTGCCGCAATGATGAGTTTCACATCTGTCCCCTTCCTGAGAGCGAGCCCGGGGCGAGCGGGCGTCTGGGCAAAAGAAGGCGGGGTTTTGCCGATGCAGCACAAGAAAACGGCGTGTTCTGAACCGGTGCTTTGCGGTGCAGTTGCAAAATTTTTGCACTAATCAGGGCATGTGATTATTTTTTCATCAGCGGATAGATTCGAATCGTTTCCTCCTGCCCTTCGCAAAGCCGGGCGAACCCGCTATTCTCTGCCGGATTCTGAAAGAACACGCTTCGAGGCGGGCAGCAGGCATATGGCGACGAGTGGCGGGGGCAAAAGCCCTCTGGTGGCAGACAGACGATATCCTCCCCGTTCTTCTGCGGGTGGCTCCGGCGGGTCCGGTGGCAATTCCGGCAGAGGCCAGGGCGGAAGCCCGGGGCGTGGCGGCAGCGGCGGGGGTGGTGGCGGCGGAGGCAGACCGCCACAAAAACCGGCACCGCGCAAACAGGCGCCAAAACAGCCCCGCAAAGCGGCCCGCGCCCGGCGCAAACATGGTTTCATCCTCGGGACCATCCTGTTCTTCTGGCGGATGATCTGGGGCGTGTTGTGGCGTGTCACCGCCGTCGGCGCATTGGTTGTCGGCGCGGTGGTCGCGTATTTCTACAGCCAGCTGCCGCCGCTTGAGGCGCTGCTGGACGGGCGGGCACGCGGCTCGGTCACCATGCTTGACCGTGACGGCAAGACATTTGCCTGGCGCGGTGAGACCTATGGCGGCCAGATCACCGCTGATACGGTCTCGCCGCATCTCCTCAATGCCATCGTCGCAACCGAGGACAAGCGCTTCTACTGGCACCTTGGCGTCTCGCCCCGCGGTATCGCCAGTGCGATCCGGATCAACCTTGCCGAAGGGCGCAGTGCGTTCCAGGGCAATGGCGGCTCGACCATCACGCAACAGGTGGCAAAACTCCTGTGTCTGGGCGTGCCCTTCAACCCGGCGGAATGGAAATCCGAGGCCGAATATGAGGCGGATTGCCGGGGTGGCGGCATCAAGCGCAAGGTCAAGGAAGTGCCCTATGCCATCGCGATGGAGCTGAAATACTCCAAGAAGGACATCCTCGGCATCTATATGAACCGCGCCTATCTGGGGGCCGGCGCGCGCGGGTTCGAAGCCGCCGCACAGCGCTATTTCGGCAAATCCGCAGCGACCGTGACACCGGCCGAGGCCGCGATGCTTGCGGGCCTGCTGCAGGCCCCTTCGGCACTGGCGCCCACTTCCAACCTCGAACGCTCGCAAAACCGCGCCAATGTGGTGATCGGGCTGATGCAGGAACAGGGTTACCTGACCAAAGCCGAGGCCGATGAGGCCCGTGCCCATCCCGCCACCCCGACCGAGGCCGCGCGGCAGCGCTCGGGCGGCTATTTCGCCGATTGGGTGATGGAGACCACGCCGGATTACCTCGCCCGTGACACGACCGAAGATGTGGTGATCGAGACGACGCTGGATCAGGATCTGCAGCGGAAATCCGAAGAGGCGCTGAAATATGTCTTTGACACTAAGGTGAAAGACGGCTCGACCGCCCAGGCCGCGATTGTGGTGATGAGCTCGGACGGTGCGGTGCGCGCGATGGTTGGCGGGCGCTCGATCCCGCGCGCCGGCGATTTCAACCGCGCGACCCAGGCGCTGCGGCAGACCGGGTCGGCGTTCAAACCCTTCGTCTATGCGGTGGCGCTCGATCTGGGCTACAGCCCGCTCGATTACGTCGATGACAGTCCCTATACGATCAATGTCCCCGGCTCCGGCCCCTATAGTCCCAAGAATTACGACAATAAATTCAAGGGAATGATCACACTGGTCCAGGCTCTGAAGGAAAGCCGCAATATCCCGGCGGTCAAAATCTCGGAAATGGTCGGGCGTGACCTCGTGAAGAATGTCGCGACCGAATTCGGCGTCGCCTCCAAAATGGCCGATGGCCCGGCGCTGGCGCTCGGTGCCTCGGAATCGACGCTGATCGAAATGACCGGCGCCTATGCCGGGATCCTGAACGGCGGCTCTTCGGTGACGCCTTATGGTCTGCGCGCGCTGAAGCTCCGGGGTGAAAATGACGAACTCTTCGGCAGCGGCGGTGGCATCGGCGAAAGGGTGATCTCGGAAACGGCCGCCCATGCGCTGATCTATATGATGACCGAGGTGATCAATTCCGGCACCGGTGCCCGCGCCCGCCTCCCAGGCCGCGAGGCCGCCGGCAAAACCGGTACCACCAATTCGGCGCGCGATGCCTGGTTCGTGGGCTTCACCTCGGATTACGTGGTTGGCGTCTGGCTCGGCTATGACGATAACCGCCCGCTGACCGGCGTGACCGGCGGCGGCCTGCCCGCAGATATCTGGCGTGAGGTGATGATCCGGATCAATGAAGGCGTCCCCCCGATGCCGCTTCCGAAAGAGATCCCGCCAAACACCGTCGCGGCGGGCGGCGCCTTCGACCCCTCCCCCGATATCGGCGGGGTCGACCGCCCGGTCCTGCCCGAGGAAGTGCCCTATTTCGACGGCTCCAACGCGCCCGTCTACCAGGGCGGCTCGAACCAGCAAGGCGCCCCCGCCTCGCAAAACCAGGACGATATCGACCGCGCCGTTCGTGACGCCATGGGAATGAACTGAGCCCCGGTCTTCCTCCTGACGGAAATACTCCACGGGGGTGTGGGGGTGTGAAACCCCCACCGCGGCCCCGGCCAAATGCAAAAGGGCGGGACAATGTCCCGCCCTTTCCAGATCTGTCAGACCGCTCAGAGAACCGAGGCAATCGCCTTCGCCAGCACCGGCACGGTCCCCTTGTTCAGCCCGGCGATATTGATCCGCGAATCGCCGACCATATAGACGCCGAATTCTTCGCGCAGCTTCACCACCTGCGCCTCGGACAGCCCGAGACGCGAGAACATGCCCCGATGATCCGCGACAAAATCAAACCGGTCGGAATTGGTGGCCTTGCGCAGCTCGGATGCCAGCTGCTCGCGCAGGCCCAGCATGTTCAGCCGCACTTCCTCCAGCTCGGCCTTCCAGTCGGCAGTCAGGGCCGCGTCTTCCAGGATCGTGGTCACGATCCGCGCGCCATGATCCGGCGGGAAGCTGAAATTCTGGCGGTTGAGGAAGTTCAGATTGCCCTGCACCACTGCTTTGCGATCCGCTGATGTCAGCGCGATCAGCACGCCGGTCCGCTCGCGGTAGATGCCGAAATTCTTCGAGCACGAGGCCGCGATCAGAACTTCATCAAACGCCGCCGCGACTTTGCGGGTGGCCTCGGCATCCGCATCCAGCCCGTCGCCAAAGCCCTGATAGGCCAGATCGACCAGCGGCAGCGCCTTGCGGTTCTTCAGAACCGCTATCACCTCATCCCACTCAGCCTGCGACAGGTTCGCCCCGGTCGGGTTATGGCAGCAGCCATGCAGCAGCACGACATCGCCCTCTGCCACCTGGCCCAGATCCTCGATCAGACCGGCGAAATCCAGCCCCGAGGTCTTCACGTCGAAATAGCGGTATTCCGCCATCGGCAGGCCAAGGAATTTCACCATAGACGGATGGTTCGGCCAGGTCGGTGCCGAAAGCCAGACCTTCGCCCCGGGCCGCGCAAGCTTGACCAGCTCGAACGCCTGACGCAGCGCGCCGGTGCC
>NZ_JAEFCF010000030.1 GCF_016405985.1 Paracoccus sp. IB05 | reverse complement strand
CCTCCTTGCCTCAAAGTTAGCGAAGAAGGCGTCCACGAAACATGGGGCTATTCAGTACCGCGCTGGCTGTGCTTCAGCCCGGCCCGCTTCAGCTCATTGCGGATATTGACGAGAAAGTTCAGCGGCATCGCCTTGGCCCGGGCGATGGTTTCGCATTTCAGCGGCTCCTCGCCATGGGCGGCCAGTTCGATCGAAGGCTTTCACAATGTGGCGGTGCTTGATGGCGGCCTTGCGCAATGGCGGCGCGAGGGGCGGCCGGTTGAAGCGGGTGAAACCCATTTTCCGCCCGTACAGTTCACCGCCCGCCGCCGCCCGGCAAGCTGAAATCGCCCGACGCGCTCAGGGCGCATTTCAGCCGGGTCGGCGCGCTGGATCCGTCAAGGCGCACCATCACCTATTGCGGCAGTGGCATTGCAGCTTCGGTCGAAGCCCTGGCCCTGGCCACGCTCGGGCGGGACGATGTGGCGGTCCATGACGGATCGCTGACCGAATGGACGGCGGATCCTGATCTGCCGCTTGAGACCGGCGCCTGGGCCCGGGCCGGAACCCAGACAGGGGGCCCATTCCTGACGCCCCTTTCCCGATAACCATCAAACCAAAGGCAGAATGATGACCAGAGTTACTCGTCCCACTGCCGGTGGGCCCTCCAGACGTGCGCTTTTGCAGGCAGGGGCTGCTGCGGCCCTGCTGCCAACCCTTGGTGCCCGCCCGTTGCGCGCCCAGACGGCGCAGCGCATCGGATTCACCCCTTTCAGCTATGCCGCAACGCTTTCGCGGCAGATCGCCGAGGCCTTCAACGCCGCCGCAAAACAGCTTGGCATCGAAGGTGACCCGTGTTCTGACAGAGGCGCCTGGCGGCGAAGGCACCATTATGCGTGCCGGCGGGTTGCTGAATGACAGTTCGGATATGATGCGCAGTACAGGCGCCGATAAGGTCATCGCAGAATATCCCGGCATCACCTTTGCCGGTGAACTGCCCGGCGACTGGACGCCCGAGCAATCGCAGAAGGCGGCGGCTGCACTGCTGTCGCGCTTCCCCGATACCCATGGCATCATCGTGCAGAATGACGATACCGCGACCGGCGCGATTGCGGCAATCCGCGCCGAGATCCTGACCAAAGACAATATCGTTGCCTATATCGAGCGTTACATCGACGCGCCGGTCGAGACCCATTTCGATGCGACCAAAATCTCGCGGGTGAAAAGGCCCGAGGACTGGGACCCGCAATATGAACTGATCCCGAGCGATATCGACGAGCAATGGATCAATCAGCCAAAGCCCGAGGGCTACACCTATCCCGAGGAATATGTGAAAGGCCGTGAAGACGGCTCTTACGAGCGGATCGTCCAGCAGTTCAAGGCTCACTCTAAGATCAAGCTGCTCGACAAATCTCCGCTGGCGGGCTGAGCCGATGGCACCCGCATCCCCTTTGCCGGAGCTGACCGGCATCGCCAAAAGCTATGGTGGCCACAGGGTTTTGACCGATGTGTCATTTTCCCTCAGGCGCGGTGAGATCATCGGCCTTCCGGGCGAGAATGGTGCGGGGAAAAGCACGCTTCTCAATATCCTCTCCGGCGTCGTGACCAAAGACGCCGGGGAGATCCGCAGGAATGGCGCGTTGATCACACCGCGCAGTTACCGTGAGGCCAATCAACGCGGGATCTTCCGTGTCTTCCAGGATCCGGCACTGATCGGCACTCTGACGGTGGCGCAGAACCTCTGGTTCGGCTGGGAAAGCCTGTTTCGCAATGCGGCGGGCCTTCTCGACAGGCGCTCTATGGAGGAGGCCTGCGCGAGGTGCTGGCCAGCGGCAATCTGGCCACGATCCCGGTGACGAAACGGGTGGGTGATCTGGCCCCCGGCCTGCGCCAGAGCCTCGACATCGCGCGGGCCGTGGCGCTGGCGGACCGGCTGGATATTCCAGATCCGGTGATTCTCTTCGACGAGCCGACCACCGCGCCGGACCAGAGCCAAGAAGAGAATTTCCTGCATCTGCTGGAGCGGCTGCGCGGCGGGGCAGGGGTGGTCTTCGTCTTGCACAGCCTGGGCGAGGTGCTGCGCAGCTGCGACCGGGTCGTGGTGCTGAAAGACGGCGATCTGGTGACGGATCAGCCGGTTCAGGGCCTGACAGAGCCTGACCTGCACCGGCTGATTGTCGGACGCGAGCGCGGCGCGAATTTCCACCTTGGCGATCTGCAAAACGGTGCCCAGGGCGGCATCGCTGTATTGATCGTCAGGGATGACCTGCCCGAGCTGATCGGCCTCTCGGACCATATCCTCGTCATGGTCAAAGGCAGGATCACCCGCGACATCGCCGCTCCGCCGCCGGCAGAGCCAGCAGAGGCCGAGATCGTTTCCGATATGATCCCGGCGGGTCTGTCACCAACCGCAATTCCGTCAGCGATCGCGTCAGCGCCGCTGGCCAGTCTGCCAGGAAATATCCATGTCTGATCATAGTCTTACCTTGCGGCATGCCCGCCCCTGGCTCTGGCAGCTGCGGCCGGGAAATCTTTTGCCCATCGCGCTGAGGGCGGCACTGATCCTGTTTTTCGCGCTGCGGGCGAAATCCTGTCTCAGCCCGGTCGGGATCCTTTTGCTGGTGGCGCTTGGCGCGACGCTGGTCATCCTGATGGGCAGCATCGACCTCTCGGTCGGCTCGATCATCCTGCTGATGGCGGCCGTCCTGTCCAGGGTGGTGAATTTCGGGATCACTGCGCCAATCCTCATCATCCTTGTCGTGATCCTCGCCGGCGCGCTGGCCCCTATGGGGGATATCCCGCTGGAGCCATATCCGGCGATCCGGGCCCTGCCGGGGTTCATCACGGTGATCAGGCTGGATGATCCGCAGTATCGCCGCAAGGAGAGCGTGTAACACCGCTCTGAAACGCGCCCCAAGTTCTGCCCGACCAGCTGAAACGGCCCCCCGGCGTAGAAATCGCGACCGGGGGGTCAGACCAGCGCCACCCGCTGTGCCAGACCCACCCACCAGGCCGCGCCGACCGGCAGAAGGTCTTCGTTGAAACGGTAGCGCGGGCTGTGCAGTGCTGCCCCGGGGCCTGCCCCGAGAAAGCCGTAGCAGCCCGGGCGGTTCTCCAGGAAATAAGCGAAATCCTCAGAGGCCAGCGAGGGTTTCGGCGCAGGATCGACAGAAGCGGGCCCAAGCACGCGGCGCGCGGTCTCGCGCGCCAGACCGGCTTCCTGCGCGCTGTTTTGGGTGACCGGATAGCCGCGGTGATAGTCGAGCGTGATTTTCAGATCGAGGCTCGCGGCCAGCCCGGCGCTGATGCCCCGCATCCTCGCCTCGATCAGATCGCGCATTTCGGCGCTGAGACTGCGGGTGCAGCCACGCATCACCACGGTTTCCGGCAGCACATTATAGGCTTCGCCGCCATGGATCTGGGTGACCGAGACCACCGCGCTGTCAAGCGGATCAGCATTGCGCGCCACGATCCCCTGCAAGAGCTGATGCAGCTGGCTTGCCCCCAGCAGGGCATCGCGCCCCAGATGCGGCATGGCGGCATGGCACCCCGTGCCGGTCAGGGTGATGTCAAAACGATCGACGGCGGCCATCTGCGCCCCGTCACAGGCAAGAAAGCGGCCAAACTCCAGCCCCGGCCAGTTGTGCAGCCCGTAAATCGCCGGGATATCAAAGCGGTCAAACAGCCCGTCGCGGATCATTGCGGCCGCGCCGGCGCCGGTTTCCTCGGCGGGCTGAAAGAGGAAGACGACATCGCCGGGCGGCGGGGCCTTGGTCAGCTGCCGGTCGGTCAGATAACGGGCCGCGCCCAGCAGCATTGCCATATGGCCGTCATGGCCGCAGGCATGCATGACGCCGGGCACGCGCGAGGCCCAGTCAAGGCCGCTGGCTTCCTCAATTGGCAACGCATCCATATCGGCCCGCAATCCGATCGGGGGCGCCAGCCCCTGGCCCTTCAGCACCGCGACTACGCCGGTGCCGCCGATGCCGGTCACCGGCTCAAGCCCCATCTCGCCAAGCCGCGCCGCCACGAAGGCCGCGCTTTTATGCTCCTCATAGCCGAGTTCCGGCATCTGATGCAGCGCGCGCAGCCAGCTGCGCATTTCGGCAGCGCCATCGGCAAGGAGGTCCGGCAAGGCAGTGGTCATCAGTGAGGTCTCCGGCAGGAAAACAAATGCCCCGCCAGAGTTGCGGCACCGCAACTGCGACAGGGCAAATGCGAGGGTGCAACTGCGATGGGGCGAGGGCGCGCAGGCGCGCCGCAAGCGGCCGTTTCCGGCTTAGTTCAGCTCATCCAGCGATTTGGGCAGGTCGGGCATCTCATTGCCGATCCATTTCAGATAGATCGCGCCAAGGCTGCCATCGGCCTCCATCGCGGTGACCACCTCGTCCAGCTTTTCCACCAGCGCGGTATTGTCCTTGTTCACGCCGATGCCGGCATAGGTGCTGGCCATGACATATTTGATCTCCAGATTGCGCGCGGGGTTCTGGCGGATCACTTCCATGACGATCGCCTCGCCGGTCGGGATCATGTCGACCTGACCGGTGACAAGCGCGACCGAGGTCGTCGCATCATCGTCAAAGCGCTGGATATTGGTGCCTGCGGGCGCACCATTGGTGATCAGCGGATCCATCATGGTGCCGCGGGTCACGCCCACAACCCTGTCGCCGATGGTTTCATTGCTGGTCACATCAAGATCCTTCGGCGCCACCATGACGGTGCGGAACACCAGATAGGGGCGGGTGAAGCCAATAGCCTCGCGGCGTTCGGGCGTGATGCCAATGGTCGCGACCACTGCATCAACCCGGTTCGAGATCAGATAGGGCACACGGTTGGCCCCGGTCAGCACCACCAGCTCGACGTCGACCCCGAGACGTTTGCCGATTTCCTCGGCCACGTCGATATCAAGGCCGACCGGCTGGTTCGCATCGCCGATCAGGCTATAGGGCGGCAGGTCATTCTGCACCCCGATCACGATCTTTTTCTTTTCCAGAATGGCCGGCAGATCCTCTGCCGCGGCCATTCCCGCCCCGAGGACCAGGCCCAGACCGATCATGGCACCGGCTGCGACCCTGCTGAATTGTCTGATCATCTTAATCTCCATCTTCCCTGTTATTGGTTGTCAGCGGACAGCCGAAAGAAACTTCTGCAGCTCGGCGGTCCGTGGCTGACTGATCGTTGCCTCTGCCGGGCCGACCTCGTGCAACCGCCCCTGATGCATGAAGGCAATGCGGTTGGCAGCCCTGCGGGCAAAGGCGATCTCATGGGTCACAAGAACCATGGTCAGGCCCTGTTCCGCCAGTTCGCCCAGCACCGTGAGCACCTCGCCCACCAGTTCGGGATCAAGCGCCGCCGTCACCTCATCAAGCAGCAGGATCTCGGGCTGCACGGCAAGGGCGCGCGCAATGGCCACGCGTTGCTGCTGACCGCCCGACAGATCGCGCGGATGGGCGCGGAATTTGTCGGCCAGCCCGACGCGTTCGAGATAGCGATGTGCCAGCTTCAGCGCCTCGGTGCCGCTCGCCTTGCCGGTGACGCGCGGCGCAAGCGCGACATTGTCCTCGACCGTCAGATGCGGAAAGAGATTATAGCCCTGAAAAACGATCGCGACCTTGCGGCGCAAGGCGCGCAGCTTCGCCTTTTCATAGCTGATCGGTGTGCCGGCAATCCTCAGGCTGCCGCCCGAAATCTGCTCCAGCCCGTTCAGACAGCGCAGGAGTGTGCTCTTGCCGGAGCCGCTTTTTCCGATCAGCGCAATCACCTCGCCCGCAGCAATGGACAGCGTGGCATCATAGATCACCTGATGGGAGCCGTAGGATTTCGTGACGGCGTTCAGTTCGATGAGTGACATGGGCCCTCTCTCAGAGCTTCAGCTTTTCGAGGCGCTTCGCCGCGAAGGACATGGGCAGGTTGATCAGCAGATAGAGCGCCGCGACGATGCCGAAGACGCGGAAACTGTCAAAGGTAGTGCCATTGACCATCTGGCCGGCCCGCATCAGCTCGACAAAGCCGACCATCGAACAGACCGAGGTGGCCTTTACCAGCTGCACCAGAAAACCCACCGTCGCCGGGGCCGAAAGCCTGAGCGCCTGCGGCAGGATGGCGATGCGCAGCATCTGAAAGCTGGTCATGCCGAGGCTGTCAGCGGATTCCCACTGGGCCCGCGGAATGGCAAGCAGCGCCCCGCGCCAGATCTCTCCCAGAAAGGCCGCCGCGAACAGTGACAGCCCCACGGCACAGGCGACAAAGGGCGAGACATTATAGCCGGTCCGGGCGATGCCGAAGTAGATCATGAAGATCACGACCACCAGCGGGATGCCCTGGAAAAGCCGGATCAGGACAGCCGAGGGCAGCGAGACCCAGCGATTGGGCGAGCTGCGCAGGACCGCGACCAGCAGGCCCAGAATGCCGCCAAAGATCATCGCAGCGAGGGTCAGGGCCATAGTCCAGCCCAGGCCCTGAAGGATCAGGATCATATGATTCTGGCTGAATTCACGCATCAGACGATATCCTGCATGCGGCGCTCGCTGCCCCAGCTGCCGCTGACACGCCTTCTGATCAGCGCGAAGAGCCCGGCAAAGACCGATGAGAGCGTCAGATAGATCACAGCCACGACGACATAGACCTCGAAGGGGCGAAAGCTGGTCGAGGCGAGGTTCGAGGCTTCGTAATTCAGCTCGGGAATGGCGATGGCCGACAGAAGCGAGGTGTTCAGCATGATGATGATGAACTGGCCGCTCAGCGCCGGCAGTGCCGCACGCAGCATCGGCCGCGCCACGACATAGCGGAATTGCTGCAGGGCGGTGAAGCCAAGCGAGTCGCCGGCTTCAAGCAGTCCTTTCGGAATACCGAGCATGCCCGAGCGCAGGATCTCGGTCGCATAGGCGGCGGAATTGAAGGTCACGATGATGATCGCGGCGACATAGCCCGGCATCATCACCCCGAGTTTCGCGAGGCCGAAGTAAAGGAAGAAGGCCTGTAACAGAAAGGGCGTGTTGCGGACGATCTCGACAAAGATCTGGCTGGGGATGGTCACCCAACGACCCCAGGCCATACGGCCAAGGATGATCAGCGCCGCACAGGCGATGCCGATGACAAAGCCCCCCACCGCGTATAGCACGCCGCGCAGCGCCCCGCCGACAAGCAGCGGCAAATGGTCGAGGACCACACCAAATTCCACCGTCACCTCCTGGTTCATTTTTTGAAACAGAATTGTTGACGCGCCCGATCTAGTCAAGCAAAACATTACAAGAATAATTTTTTAGGACGGGAAGATGCTTCGTCAGGGCTACTACATCGTCTCGGCAGGGGGCGCAGGGATCGGTCTTGCGATCTGTCGTGAAATCGCGGCTCAGGGTGGCACAGCCGTGGCGCTGGACCCATTCAATGCGCCGGCAGAACCGGGGGCGGGGATTCTGCATTACCCTTGCGATGTGGGTGATTCTGCGCAGGTCGAGGCGCTTGTCGCCGAGCTTGCCGCAGGCCCATTGCCGATTGAGGGGCTGGTGAATTGTGCCGGGATCGCAGGGCCAACCGGTCTGATCGATTCCATCTCTGCCGAAGACTGGCAGCGCGTGCTGGGGATCAATGTGATTTCCGCCGCGATTCTGATCAAGAACGTTTCACCCGTAATGAAAAAGCAAAGGCGCGGAGCGATCGTGTCGATTTCCTCGGCCTGTACCCGCAACGGTTTTCCGCAGCGCGCGCCCTATGTCGTGTCGAAAGCCGCGCTGGAAATGTTGTCCGAGACCATGGCGATGGAACTTGGCCCCTGGGGCATCCGCTCGAATGTCGTGGTGCCCGGTATCGTCGAGGGCGTCAGAATCGAAGCCGTGGCTCAGGCGCAGGCCGAGACGCGTGGCATCAGCTTTGACGAGGCCATTGCGGAATTCACCGCGCGCACCTCGCTGAAAACCATGGTCAGCGGCGAGGATATCGCGAAAAGCGTGCGCTTCCTGCTCTCGGATGAGGCGCGTCATGTCAGCGGCCAGAAACTGGCCGTCTGTGGTAATTTCGAGGGCTATTCCAGTGAAATGGTCGCCCCCTTCGCCCGCACCTGAGCGGCAAAACGTCTGATCCCGCGCTTCGCCGCAACAAGGAATGCCGAATGTTCAAGTTCAACAAGACCATCATCAGCTGCGCGGTGACGGGGGGTGTCCACACCCCGAGCATGTCGCCCTATCTGCCGATCACCCCGAAACAGATCGAGGATTCCGCCGTCGAGGCCCATGCTGCCGGCGCCGCCGTCGTGCATCTTCACGCCCGTCTGGATGATGGCCGTCCCACCGCCGATCCGGCGGTCTATGGCCAGTTCGTGCCGGGGATCCGGGCGCGCTGCGATGCGGTGGTCAATATCACCACCGGCGGCGCACCCGGCATGACCATGGACGAAAGGCTCGCCGCCGCGCGGGCCATGTCGCCTGACATGGTCTCGCTTAATATGGGATCGATCAATTTCGGCTTCCATCTGATGGCGGGCAAGAAAAAGGACTGGCAATATGACTGGGAAGAGCGGTTCCTGCTCGAGTCCAAGTCGAAATATTCGGTCAACTCCTTCCAGGTGCTGGAAGATATCGTGACTGAACTCGGGGCCGAGGGCGTGGTCTTTGAATGTGAATGCTATGATGTCGGGCATCTCTACAACCTGAAATACCTGCGCGATCAGGGCATTATCCGCGGCCCGATGATGGTGCAGTTCATCTTCGGCTTTCTTGGCGGCGTCGGCGTCCATCCGAGCCATCTCGAGCATTTCTATGAAACGGCAGAACGGCTGTTCGGGGATGATTACTATATGTCGGTGCTGGCCGCAGGCCGTCAGCAGATGGCCTTTGGCACCGCCTCGGCCTGTCGCGGCGGCGGCGTCCGGGTCGGGCTGGAGGATGCGCTTTATATCCGCAAGGGCGAGCTCGCGAAATCCAATGCCGAACAGGTCAATCTGATCGGCGAGATCCTCGACAAGCTGAACATCAAACTGGCAAGCCCGGCGGATGTGCGCGCGGCGTTCAATATGCGGCCCCGGATCGGCGTCGCGGCATGAGCGCCCCCCGCCACAGCCGCGAAGCGCTGCTGCGCTTTGCCGACCGCGATGCGATGGGTCATGTCAACAGCCTGAAACTGGCGGAACTGATCGAGGATGCACGGCTGGATTTTCTGGCCGGCATTCCGCAGGCCCCGGATGTCGAATGGCGCCTGGTCTCTTTGCGCGTCGATTTTCACGCCCAGCCGGTCGCAGCACGCTGCCTTGTCACCCGTTCCGTTGTCAGCCGGATCGGCAACAGCTCTTTTGACATGTCGCATGAGATCTTCGAAGATGACCTTCTGGTCGCCTCGGGTCTGTCGGTTCTGGTGCAGGTCGATCCGCGCAAAGGTGTTTCATCGGCCCTTTCAGGGGCACAAAAGTCCTGTCTGACCTGACACCCGGAAGTGAGTATGGCACCGCGAAAGACCGAAAAGGCCCGTCCGCCCCAGTTGCGCAGCCTGATGACCCGGCAAAAGCTGATCGATGCCGCCATCGAGCAGCTTTGGGAAAGTGGCTATCAGAAAGTCACCATTGCCGCGATCTCGGCCCGGGCCGGCGTGACCCATGGGGCGCATCTGCATCATTTCGGCACGCGTGAGGATCTGCTGGCCGCGTCGGTTGATGCCCTGTTCCAGCGCAGTGTCGCGGAATATGAGGTGCGCATGGCGGAACTGCCGCGCGATATGCCCGCCCGCGCCGATGCCGCGCTGGAGCAGCTGCGCCTCGTCGCCATGGGGCGCATTTTCGAAGTGGTGGGGGAATTGCTGCTGGCTGCGCGCACCAATCCCGAGCTCGGCACGCGGATGCATCACTACGCAATCTCGCAGCGCGCTTTGCAAAAGCGGATGTATGAACTGGCCTTCGGCGCGGCGGCCTTGCAGGACAAGCGTATCCTGCTCCTCCTCGACGGGACTTTTGCGATTTTCCTGCGCGGTCTGGCGACCTTGAAAAAGACCCGCAGCGCGGTGGAACTGGAAGAGGCCTGGCTGGCCTGGAAGACCACCGCTCTGCCGGTCCTTCTGGCGCATCTTGCCGAAATCGACGCGGCAGAGCCGCAATCCGTTCAGATCTGAGGCCAGCCGCCCAAGTTCCCCGCCAGGATCCGGTTTTCGTGCGCGGCGCCTGGCATCTGTCACAGGTTTCCGCCCAGACAGGCACCCGGCGCGGCCCCCGGGGGAATGGCAAAGGCGCTGCATGGGCCTGGGAGGTGCTGGGGCAGGCGGGTCTGCGCCGCGAGGGTGCGATGACCCTGGCGCTGATGGCGCTGCCAAGGTTCCTTGGTTTCTGGTTCAACCCGGTCAGCTTCTGGCTGGTCCTGCGCGGCGATGATCTGTTGGCCGTGATCGCCGGGGTCAACAACACCTTCGGCCAGCGGCATTCCTATCTGTGTCACCGGCCCGGATTTATGCCCATTGACCGGGAGGACCGCACGCGGGCCGTGAAGGTCTTTCACGTCTCGCCCTTTCAGGACGTGGCGGGACAGTATGAGTTCCGCTTTGATGTGACCCGCGACCATATCTGCGTCATGATCAGCTATAGTAACGGCGCTGAAGGTCTGTTTGCCGGGATGGAAGCCACCCCCAGGTCCCTGCGCCAGTCTGGCCTGCTGGAAGCCGCCTTCCGCCGACCCGGTGGCGCCGCTGCGGATCCTCGCTCTGATCTACTGGCAGGCGCTGCGCCTGCGCCTCAAAGACGCCGCTTACCGCCGCCTGCCCCCTGCGCCCCCTGAGGAAATCAGCCGATGAGCCTGCCAAAGACCCGCTTTCTCGTCTCGCCTGAGGGTATCCGGCACGGGCGGCTCAGCCTGACCACCCCCGAAGGCCATCGTCACCAGTTCGGATCAGATGGCCCGGAATCCATGATCCGGATCACCGACCGGGCGCTGCTTGCCGCGCTGGCGACGCGCGGCGATGTCGGGAATGAATTCTACCAGCTCTGACCTGATCCGGGCATGAGCTATTCCTCGGCTCTGTCCGACGACACCGATGATCTGGAAACCGCTCAGGCGCGCAAGAATGATCGTATCCTGTCGCGGCTGGCCCTGGGCGCGCGCATTCTCGAGATCGGCTGCGGCTGGGGCGGATTTGCCGAACGCGCCGCTGAGACCGGCCGTCATGTCACCGGGCTGACGCTGTCGCCCGCGCAAAAGGGCTATGCCGACGCGCGGCTTGACGGGCGGTCTTGCAGGCGATCACCGTGCCGGATGCCGAATTCTCGGTCTATCGCAAACGCTCGGATTTCATCCGCCAGCATATTCTTCCCGGCGGCATGCTGCCCAGCCCGGCGATCCCGCGCCATCAGGGCGCGAATGCCGGGCTGGAACTGCGCGCGAGCTTCACCTTCGGGCAGGATTACGCCCGCACCTGCCGGGTCTGGGCCGCGCGCATGACCGGGGCCGCCGCCCCACGCATCCGCCGTTTTGGCTATGACGAGCCCTGCCTGCGCGGCTGGCACTATTATCCGGAGAGCTGCGCCGCGACCTTTGCGACCGGGCGCTCTGATGTGGTACAGGTCGAATTCGGCCATGTCGGCCAAATGGCACAGGCGGCATAAGATGACATCAATCCTCTGGCTGTGTCGCGATTTCCGCTTTGACGACAATGCCGCGCTGACGGCGGCAGTCAGGGACGGACCCGTTCTGCCGGTCTTTGTCATGGATGCCGCCACACGCGCGCAAGGCGCGGCCAGTCGCTGGCGGCTCGGGCGCGCGCTGGAGTGTTTCGATGCGGCATGGCAGGTGCGGACGGGCGAAAATATCACCGTGCTGGAGGGCGAGGCGGCCGACCTTCTCCCCGGGCTTGCCGCCCGGATCGGGGCCAGTGCCATCCATCAGAACGACTGGCCCACAACCGCCACCAAAGCCGCGCAGGACGCCCTGCGCCGGGCGCTCGGGCCAGGCCCTGTCAGGCTGCATCTGCATGAAGGCCATCTGCTGATCCATCCCGCGCGGGTGAAAACCGGCGCGGGGGGCAGCTTTCGCGTCTATACGCCCTTCGCGCGGGCCGTGCGGGTGGCGGGGCCAGATCGGCCCCTGCCCCCTCCCGCCATCATTTCCGCGCTGCCGGCGATCGGCGCGCGGCGGGCCGGGGAACTGACCTTTGCTCCGGATATGTATCGCGGGGCGGCGGTTCTGGCGAAACAGGCCTTGCCTGCGGGCGAGGCGGCGGCTTTTGCCCGGCTCGCGGATTTTATCGCCCATGTGCCGGATTACCCCGCCCATCGCGACCGCCCGGATATCGACGCCACTTCGGGTATGTCAGAGCATCTGGCTTTGGGCGAGATCAGTCCGCGCCGCATCTGGGCCATGGCGTCACTGCGCGCCGGGATCGATCCCGCGCTCGCCTCCGGGGTTGAGAAGTTCCTTTCGGAAATTCTCTGGCGCGAATTTGCCTGGCATCTGCTGCTGGCCTTCCCGCAGATGGCCGAGACGCCCTGGCGCGCGGACTGGGCGCGCTTTCCCTGGCTTGGTGCCAATCCCGCTGCCCTGGCCTGGAGCCGCGCCGAAACCGGCATCGCGCTGGTTGATGCAGGCCTGCGCGAAATGCGGGTGACCGGGCGGATGCACAACCGGGTCCGCATGGTGGTGGCCAGCTGGCTTACGAAACATCTGCTGACCGACTGGCGCATCGGTCTGGCGCATTTCGAAGACAGCCTGACCGACTGGGATCCGGCCGCGAATGCGATGAACTGGCAATGGGTTGCAGGCTGCGGGCCCGATGCCTCGCCCTTCTTCCGCATCTTCAACCCGGAAAAGCAGGCGGCAAGTTTTGACCCAAAGAGCCTTTACCGCGATCACTGGCTTACGGGCGAGGGGGCGAAAGCCTGGCGCGAAACGGTGCCGGCCTCCTGGAACCCGCCTGAGCACCGGGCTTTGCCGGACAGCGCCGCGCTTCTGGATCAGGGCCGCAAACGCGCGCTTTCGGCACTGGAGGCCTTTAACCGCAATAGCCAATGAGGGGTCGGCGCGCCGGACAGATTTGGGTCCGGGCTGACATATCGCGCGGTATCCCGTCTTTTCCGATATGCGGGACAGGGCCGATCTGATCACGCAAGGCATGGATACGGACCATCCTGCTGCTCCCCGGGGCTAAGCAGATGAACCCTTCACAGGATTGGTGCAACAGAGCCTCCGGCGGGCCTGCGACGAAGGCAGGAACCGAGCCGCCAGGCATGTCTTGCGCATTGATCTGGCCTGGAGAAACGGTTGCATACATCCGGGAACCGCGCCGGGCATCGGCCGGCGCTGCGGAGATGGTATGCGCAGCAACCCGGCGTCAGCCTGATGTCTCCTGACATCGGATAGCGGTCTGCACGCCGCAGCGACCCGGACGCCGGTACGCGGGCAGGGTGTCGCCCGCATAGGCCGCAACGCTGGCGATCCGCTCGGGCAGATGGCCGCAATACGGATTTTGCCGCCTTGCATCGCGGATACCATCCGCAAAACCTCCATGAAAGAGCGTACAAACCATGTGCCGCTGCCGTATACGGCCGCATTCGGACAGGCCGTCAGACCCGCCACCGCAGAGGTTGCCAGGATATGACCCGACTTCTGCCCGAGGCATGCGCCCATACCGGCGGCGACCCGTTAGGGACGCCATTGATGGTCATATCAATCATACGCGTCCATTCCGTGGTCCTGAGAGCCGGGACCGGCGCCCCCGGCCCTGGGCCGGAGTTGGGGAAAATCGCGTCGATGCTGCCGAATTCTGCAGAGGCACGGATACGGGTACGGGCAATGAAGGCAAGGCTGCCCTCCGCGTCGATAAGGTCCATCTCCTGCCTGATCGCCTGGCCGCCCGCCTCGGTGATCCGCCCGGGCGATCTTTTTCAGCCGGTCTTCGCGGCGCGCATCCGGAATCACCTGCGCGCCTCTGGCGGCGAGGAGCTTTGCGGTGGCCTCGCCGATGCCCGAAGAGGCGCCGGTGATCAGAAGGGTTTTGTGCTGGGTGGTGTGGGTTTTTTCCTGCCCTCTTTGGAAAACGGGCTGGAGGCGCAGGCGTCCGGCCCTTTGACGAGTTAAGCGCGGTTCTCCGCGGCTGAGAGGCGATGCCCGGGAATATCCTGACAGGCCGGCGAGCCGCACCAGGCGCGCGCGTCCTCCATGCCGGCGAAGCGCATCACGCGCCCCTTCCCCATGGCACCGTGACTTCCAGCCACTCAACCCGGTCACCATGCACCAGGGATTGCGGCGCGAATGGCGCCGGTGTTGCGCCGATGCGCTCGCGGCAGGGTTTCATGCCCTCCTCATCGCGGCTCACGCCAGGGATATGCATCACGCCGGTTGACCAGAGCGGTTGCTGCGGGTCCAGCCCGCAGGTGTCGCGATCTGAGGCAGCGCGTATCAGTCGCGAAGTTGTTCTTTCCCAGAAAGAAAGTATCGGCATGGACAGTGTGGTTTTCGGCCCGCTCAGGGCGGAATGCGATCGCGGCGGAAGATGGTATCACCGGGGCTGCGCGGCACCTCGGCCCGGGGCAGCCCTCGGCCAGCAGGGCGCTGCGGCCTCTGGAGGACCGGATTGGCTACCATTTTGTCATCGCCAGCTGGCGGCTGCTGATGATCCTGACCCGCGCAGACGGATCCGCGCCGTGATCGGCTTTCTTGTCGCCGGCAGCTTTCTCCTGGCGGAATGACAAATGCGGCATGCGAAACCCTGAAGCGGTGCAAACCCCAATAGGGCCGGTCACTGACCGCTTCCGGAAGACCAGAATCGCCAATAGGGTCCCTCGGCCTTTGCCACGCCTTAGATGTGTCAGATCATGGGAGCTGCCGGAGCCCGCCACCCGACTGCCAGAAAGGCGCCCCGGCCATGCCGGAGCGCCCGCCCTGGATCACATCGTGGCGATATCCATGACGAAGCGGTATTTCACGTCGCCTTTCAGCATCCGTTCGTAAGCGGTCTCGATTTCGTCGGCACGGATCATCTCGATATCCGAGGTGATGCCGTGTTTCGCGCAGAAATCCAGCATCTCCTGCGTCTCGGGGATGCCGCCGATCATCGACCCGGCAAGGCTGCGGCGGCGCATGATCAGGTTGAACACATTGGGCATCGGGTGCGGCGTGGCGGGTGCGCCGACCAGCGTCAACGTTCCGTCGCGCTTCAACAGCACGAGGAACGCGTCCAGATCATGGGGCGCGGCCACCGTGTTCAGGATCAGATCGAAGCTTTTGGCATGGGCGGCCATCTCGGCCGCGTTGCGCGACACCACCACCTCATCCGCGCCGAGCTTCAGCGCATCGGCCCGCTTTGACTCCGAGGTGGTAAAGGCCACAACATGCGCGCCCATGGCATGGGCCAGTTTGATGCCCATATGGCCAAGCCCGCCGATCCCGACGACGCCAACCTTCTTGCCCGGGCCCGTCCCCCAATGGCGCAGCGGCGACCAGGTGGTGATCCCGGCGCAGAGAAGAGGGGCCACGGCGGCCAGCTGATCCTCGGGATGGGTGATCTTCAGCACATAGCGCTCATGTACCACCACCTCTTGCGAATAGCCGCCAAGGGTGTGGCCGGGCGCATCCGGCGTCGGCCCATTATAGGTGCCGATCATGCCGTCGCAGTAATTCTCCAGCCCGTCATTGCATTCGGCGCAATGCTGGCAGCTGTCGACGATACAGCCGACGCCGACCAGATCACCGGGCCTGTGGCTCGTGACATGCGCGCCGACCGAGGCGACGCGGCCGACGATTTCGTGACCCGGAACACAGGGGTACAGGGTTCCGGCCCATTCGCCCCGGGCCTGATGCAGGTCGGAATGGCAGATGCCACAGAACAGGATCCCGATCTGCACATCATGGGCGCCGGGGATGCGGCGGGTGATGTTCAGGGGGGCCAGCGGCGCATCACCTGCCGGGGTGCCATAGGCTTTCACAACCATTTCAGGTCTCCTTTTGTGGTGGGTCCGGCCGGTTTTGCGCTGTGGTCAGGGCGATTCCTGACCCGCCGGGGCTGACCCTGGGTGCAGATTATACGGGTTTCAGCGATGTCAGACGCCGTAATCGGCGTCGCTTACATGTTCCAGCCAGTCGACGACTTTGCCGTCCTTTACCTCCTGAAGCGCAATATGGGTCATGGTGGTGGCGGGGCCGGCACCGTGCCAGTGGCGTTCGCCCGGGGCAAACCACACGACATCACCGGGGCGGATTTCCTCGACCGGGCCGCCATCCCGCTGCACCCGGCCGAGGCCAGCCGTGACGATCAGCGTCTGACCCAGCGGGTGGGTGTGCCAGGCGGTGCGGGCGCCCGGCTCGAAGGTCACACTCGCGCCTTGCACACGGTCGGGCGCGGCGGGGTTGAACAGGGTGTCAATACGGACCTGTCCGGTGAACCAGTCGGCGGGGCCTTTGCGCGAAGGCACCTGTCCGGCGCGGAATATTTCCATCGGTTTTCTCCTTAAGACATATGATCAGGGCGCAGCGGATGCATGCCCCTGACCCGCAGCGGCGCCACCCCGCCCTCGATCCGGCCCGGAAGGTTCAGATCGTCTCGACAGGGATAGCCGCTGTGAAAGAAGGCCAGATTGCCCCAGCCGCGAAAGTAACACAGATCGCCCGGCGCCTCATCACGGATCGGTTGACCTCCGGTCTCATCCAGACGGCGGGGCAGATGGGCGCGCTTCGCATTGTCCCGCAACAGATAGCTGAATTCCTGATCGGCACAACGGCAACGCAGGCGCATGGCGGGTCCTGTCTGTGTTCGGGCCTTTGCGGGCAGCAGCGCTGCGGCGGCACTGGCGATGAACAGGCGGGGGTTCGACGGGTTCATGGCGCAGCCTCCGGATTTCCCCATGCAGGATGCGCCAGCAATGATGCACCTGGAAACCGCAGCAGAGCCATCGCGACCAGCATCTGTGACCGGCATCTGTGACAGCAACAGGGTCAGCGACAGTTGTGGCACGGTGAAGCCGGCGCCCCCCCCCGACAGCACTGTCGCCTGTGCCATGCGCGACGGGTTCGCCATCGGGGGGCTGTCATGTCCATGGCCGGTCGTGCTTTCGCTGATCCATTCGATGGGCTGTAAATAGCAAGGACAGATCGCGAGGATTACCCATCGCAATCCACTTGCACTCATCGACCGGAGCCATAAATCTGACGGGATGGAGGCCCCGGATGGCACGCGAACAGTTCAACGACCTTCTGTGGTTCCTCGCCGTGGCCGAAGAGCGCAGCTTCACCCGCGCGGCCGCCCGGCTAGGCATCTCGCAGTCCACGCTCAGCCATACGATCAGGCGGCTCGAGACGCGGATGGGCGTGCTGCTTCTGAACCGCACCACCCGCAATGTCGCCCCGACCGGGGCAGGCGAGCGGTTGCAGCTGTCGCTTTCCCCGCGCATCGCCGAGATCGAGTCTGAGATGGCCACGATCATGTCCTGGCGCGACCGGCCTGCGGGAAGGGTGCGGATCACGCTGTCAGACCATGCGCTGCACACCATCGTCTGGCCAAAACTGCGCGAGGTTCTGATCGGTTATCCCGATATCCGGGTCGAGTTCAGCGTCGACAGCGCCTTTCGCAACATCGTCGACAGCGGCTTCGATGCCGGTATCCGCCTTGGTGAAAGCGTCGAGCAGGACATGATTGCGGTGCGGATCGGGCCGGACTGGCGGCTGGTGGCGGTAGCCTCGCCCGGCTACCTCGCAGCACGCGGCACGCCCATGCACCCAAAAGAGCTGATCACCCATACCTGCATCAACATCCGGCAGATCGCGGCGGGCGGCCTCTATGCCTGGGAGTTCGAGAAGGGCGGTGAAGACCTGCGCGTGCGCGTCGAGGGGCAGCTGACCTTCAACGGATCCTATGAGATGGTCGATGCCGCGATGCGCGGCTACGGCATCGCCTATGTGCCCGAAGATCTCGTGGCCCGGCAGGTTGCCTCGGGCGCGCTTAACGTGGTGCTGGACGACTGGTCACAGCCATTTGCGGGCTATTTCATCTATTACCCAAGCCGCCGCCAGAACCTGCCCGCGTTCCGGGTGATCGTCGACGCTCTGCGCCACAGCCCTCCCTCGTCTTTTGCCTGACAGGGCGCTGAAGACGTCACCGGCGCGAAACCGGAAGTCAGGAGCTGGCTGAGCGCCTATGGGGCGCATCAGACAGCACTCATCACTGGCTTAAACCGATGTCACGATAACCCTGTGCCACGCAGCGCGCCTTCGGACCGCAGTCTCCGCGTCGAAGCCGTGCCCGGACTTTTCGGGCTGACCTTTTCGGCGTCAGTGGATGCCGGGCGATGGGTTCTGGTCGGGACTCGTATCGTGAACGGCCCGGAGTCTCCTGTCACCTTGAGGCCGGTGCATGGTCCTGTCCCGGCCGCTCCTGCCGCCGCCTGCCTCTTCCGGCTCTGAACCCTGTTGCACCAGAGTATGTGGTCGCGGCGGATGCTGGCCCTGACCTGCGGGAAACAGGGTCTCTGATTTCGTCCGGGGCGGGCAGGGCCGTTTTAATCCGGGGCCGCTGCGATCAGCCCCGGGGCGAGCTTTGCCACAGGGGCAGTTCATCAATCCACCGGGCGCGCCGCAGATCCGCGAGGCTCGCCATGCCGCTGAAGGCCATAAAGCCCCGCAGTTCATCTTGCAGCAGTTCCGCCATGCGGACCACGCCCTGCTCGCCGCCCGCAGCCAGCGCCCAAAGGAAAGCCCGTCCCGCCAGAACGGCGTCTGCGCCGGCTCCGATCAGCTTGGCGATATCACTGCCCCGCCGCACGCCGCTGTCTGCGAGGATCAGGAGCCTGCCGCCCACGGCCGCACGGATCTCTGGCAAAACCGACAGCGGCATGGCCAGGCTGTCGAGGTTGCGCCCGCCATGTGACGAGATCACGACCCCGTCGGCACCAAGGCGCAGCGCTGTTTCGGCATCCCCGGGATGCTGGATTCCCTTGATGATCATCCGCCCCGGCCAGCGATTGCGGATCGCTTTCATAAGATCTGCCCGGAAATCCGTTTCAAGGGCGAAACGGGGGTCGCTGACGGATCGGGTGATCGCCGTCCGCACCTCGCCGGGATAATTGTCGAAAGAGGGCAATCCGCGCGTCATCCAGTACCGGCCCATAACCCCCAGGGTCCAGCCGGGGTGGCGCAGCAGATCGAGGCCCAGTTTCAGGTTCGGTCGCAGCGGAATCGAAAACCCATTGCGCAAATTATGGACCTTCTTGGGTGACCCCGGGGTATCGACCGTCACCAGAAGCGTATCAATGCCCAGGTCGCGCACCCTGTCCATCAGGCGGAAGGTCTCTTCCCGGTCGCGCCAGGGATAGAGCTGGAACCAGAGCGCGGCCTGGGGGGCGCCCTCGCGGATCTCTTCGATCCGGGTCGAGGCCTGGGTTGCCGCGCAATAGGGCAGCCCGGCGCGGCCCGCTGCCCTGGCCATCCCGATCTCGCCATTGTAGCGGATCAGGCCCGCAAGGGCCGTGGGCGCAATGATGATCGGATGAGGATGTCTGCGCCCCAGCACTTCGGCCGACATATCGGGCGTGGTGGCATCGCAAAGCGCCCTTTGCACGATCCGGCGGCTGTCAAACCCATGGCGCAGGGCAGGTATGGCCGTCTCGGCCTCGGTGCCGCGATCGATATAATCGAAAATGGCGCGCGGCAGCCGGCGCCGGGCCGCCTGCCGCATTTCAGCAAAATCCATCAGGGCGGCGGGCGGCATAGAGGGTCCTGGTCAGGAGGCGAGGGTGAACCGCCCGGTTGGGAGCGAGAGATCGGGGGTTGAGCTGATCGCAACCGCCCCGGTGAAGATCGCCCGCTTCAGGCGGTTGAGAGACAGATCCTGGTGTTCGGTCGCCAGCCGGTCCGAGGCGGCGATATCGCGATCGGCAATCGCCTCGACCATCAGCCGGTGTTGCCGCGCCGTTTCACGCACATGCAGCACCAGTTCGTCATCGGGTTCGGCATCCGAGATGCTGGCGCGGTCGGTATTCGAGAAACAGGCCCGCGCCAGACGGCTGGACGCGATCAGCGTCCGCTCATAGAAATCGAGGAAGTAACGGTTCTTTGCCGCCGCCGCGATCCGGGTGTGAAAGGTCACATTCGCATCCTGCCGTTCCAGCCCGTCACCGCTGCTGGTGAGGGCCTCGAAATCGAGCATCGCCTGACGTATCGCGGTAAGGTCGGCTTCGGTCCGGTTTTCTGCCGCAAGCCGGTGGATCATCCGGCTTGAAATCAGCAGGGCCTCGTAAAGCTTTGGCACCTCGTCGAAATCCAGCGGCGCGACCCGCGCGGTGCGGCCATCGCGGATCACCAGCCCATCGGCGATCAGCTGGATGATCGCCTCACGGATCGGGGTGCGCGAGACTGAAAGCTGTGCGGCGATCCCGGCTTCGTCGATCACGGCGCCGGGCCGCAGGTCAAGCCGAAGGATGCCGTCCCGCAGGACACGCAGCACCTTGTCGCCGTCGCGGCCCGAAGTCTGTTCGGTCATGGTGATCCCCCCGAGACCTTTTCCCTGAGATATATTCATCGTCTCTTCAGTCACTTGCAAGCGATCCCTGAGGCAGGTGCCAGGCGGATTACGGCAGCACACGCCCGGGGTTCATCAGGCCTTTTGGATCAAGCAACTGCCTGATCGCGCGCATCATCCTGAGTTCGGCTTCGGGTTTGTAGCGGGCCATATCAGCAATATGGATCGACCCGACCCCATGTTCGGCGCTGAAGGTTCCGCCCATCGCCGCGGCGATGTCGTAAAGCGCATGGTTCAGATGCGCGGTCAGACCGGGTTTGTCGCTAACCGCGGCCCAGTCAGCATGGCTGAACATGGCGATGTAATGCAGGTTTCCGTCGCCCAGATGCCCGACCACCACCGGAACCGCCTGCGGCAGTTCACGCGCCAGCCAGGCCCCGGCGGCGGCGATAAAGGGGCCGATCTGCGCCAGCGGCACCGCGATATCATGGGTCAGGCCCATGCCCTCTTTGACATTGCCCTCGGTGACGTGATGGCGCAGCCCCCATAGCTCGCCGCGCTGGCGTTCGCTGGTCGCGAGCACCGCATCCAGCACCGCGCCTGCCTCAAAGGCGGGAGCCAGCGCATCGGTCAGCCGCTCCTCCAGCGCTTCGGGTGCGGTTGAGCCCGAGACTTCTGCCAGCAGATACCAGTCGGCATCCTCCGGCAGTGCAAGCTTCGCCCCCGGCACATGGCGCAAGACGATGGCCATCTGGCTTTGCGACAGGATCTCAAGCGCCGAAACCTCGCCCGGGAAGGCCGAGCGCAGCTGGCGCGCCAGCGCGAGCACCGCATCATTGCCCCTGGCGGCCAGCATCGCGGTCAGCGTATGCGGCGGGCGCGGGAACAGCCGCAGCGCGGCGGCGGTGATCACGCCCAGCGTCCCCTCTGACCCGGCGAAGAGATTGCGCAGATCATAGCCGGAATTGTTCTTACGCAGGGTGCGCAGCCCCTCCCACACCGTGCCATCGGCCAGAACCACCTCAAGCCCCAGCACCAGATCGCGCATATTGCCATAGCGCAACACGCCGGTTCCGCCCGCATTGGTGGCGATATTACCGCCGATCTGGCAGGAGCCTTCGGCGCCAAGGCTCATCGGGAACAGCCGGTCAGCCGAGGCCGCCGCCTCCTGCACCTTTTGCAGGATACAGCCTGCCTCGACGATGATGCTGTCGTCATCGGCGTCGATTTTGCGAATGGCATTCATCCGCGCGAGGTTGAGGATGATCCCCGCCCCGCTTTCATCGGGAACCGAGCCGCCACAGACGCTGGTATTGCCGCCCTGGGGAAAGACCGGCGTTCCGGTCTCGAAACAGGCGCGCAGCACCGCCGAAACCGCGGCCGTATCAGAGGGCAGCACCAGCGCCAGTGCCGCGCCGGAATGCCGGCGCCGCCAGTCCACCAGATGCGGTGCCATGTCATCGGCATCGGTGACGATGGCGAGGCCGGGAATGGCGCGAAGGCGCGAGAGGATATCAGACAAGATCGGGCTCCGGGGAGGGGATGGCTTCAGCGGTCCAGCAATACGCCGTCTTCGGGGTTCCAGCACAGCCGCACCGGCGTTCCTGGCCGGGCGCGGCGGCTGACATGTTCGGAAATCGCCTTGGTGGTCAGGACGAGACCGTTGCCGGCCTCTGCCTGGATCCGGGTCATACCGCCGATGAAAGAGGTCCCTGCAACCCGGCCCTCGATCAGATTGGCTCCGGCAGGCGCGGTCTCGCCCTCTGCCAGCAGGTGCAGCCGCTCGGGACGGATCATCAGCGTGACGGCAGCCCCTTTGGCCCGGGTCGTATCGCGCAGCACAAATTCGCCGCCTGCCGCGGCGGCCATGCGGCCCGGCCCCGAGATACTGCCCTCGATCAGGTTCGATTCCCCGATGAATTCCGCCACAAAGCGGCTTTGCGGCGCGAAATACAGCTCATCCGGGGTGCCAAGCTGGGCGATCTCGCCGACGCTCATCAGGCAGATGCGATCCGACATGTTCAGGGCCTCTTCCTGATCATGCGTCACATAGATGAAGGTGGTGCCCAGATCGGTATGCAGGCGCTTGATCTCATCCTGCATCTGTTCGCGCAGGTTCTTGTCCAGCGCGCCAAGCGGTTCATCCATCATGATGATCGCGGGCGAATAGACGATGCAGCGGGCGATTCCGACGCGCTGTTGCTGGCCGCCCGACATCTGGCGCGGCTTGCGCTCCTCAAAGCCTTTCAGGCCGACGCGCTCCAGCGCCTCATGCACCTTGCGGCGGATCTCGTCGGCAGAGCAGCCTCGCACCCGCAGCGGATAGGCGACATTCTCGAACACCGTCATATGCGGCATCAGCGCATAATTCTGGAACACCATACCGATGCCCCGGTCACGCGGCGGCGTGAAAGTAATGTCGCGGTCATCCAGCAGGATGCGCCCTGCGGTCGGGGCAATCGCCCCGGCGATCAGGTTCAGAAGCGTGCTCTTGCCCGATCCCGACGGGCCGAGCAGCGTCAGGAATTCACCGCGATGCACCGTCAGATCGGTCGGGCGCAGCGCCAGCGCCGAGCCGAAGCTCATCGAGACGCCCTGAAGCGTGATCGCATGCTGGGTATGGCTCTGGGATGGGCTCATGCGGGTCACTCCTTCACGGGGACGGTATAGGCCAGCCGCAGCCTGCCTCCGTCGGCATAGATCGTCTCGCCGGTCATGTAGGACGAATCCTCCGAGCCGAGGAAAACGCAGATCCGGCCGATTTCGCGCACGGTGCCAAGGCGGCCCATCGGCGTGCGGGCCAGCATGCCCTTTTGCACGGCGGGATCATTCTCGAAGATCTTGTCCAGCAGTTCGGTCGCAATCGAACCGGGGCCGACGCCGTTGACACGGATGCCATGCGGCGCCAGCCCAAGCGCCATGGCCGAGGTCAGCTGGTTGATGCCGCCCTTCGACACCGCATAGGCCAGGATATGCGGGCTGGCGACGATGGCATTGATCGAGCTCATATTGATGATCGAACCCTGAACGCCATGCGCGGCCATCCAGCGTGCACCGGCCTGACCCACCAGGAAAGCGCCCTTGAGATTGACCGACAGCACCTTGTCGAAATCCGCCTCCGAGAGGTCAAGGATGGTGCCGGTCAGGTTGATGCCGCTGTTGCAGACCACGATATCGAGACGCCCGAAAGCGGCCAAAGCCGCCTCGACCACCGCCGCCGCATCGGCGCTTTGCGAGACATCACAATGGACGAAGCGGCAGTTTCCGCCCAGCTCTGCCGCCAGGGCCTGGCCCTTGTCATCCTGGATATCCGCGAGGATCACCTTCGCCCCTTCGGCGATATATTCGCGCGCGATGCCCTCACCGATGCCCTGCGAGGCCCCGGTGATAATGGCAACCCTGTCTTTCAGCTGCATGGTTCAGTCCTTCTGGCTTCTGGTCCTGACCGCTTCGGCATCATGGTCGCAATCGTCCATGGCGGCGGAGAGGAACTGTTTCTGGATCCGCTGGGTCGGCGTCTTGCGAAAGTCGTCAACAAACCGGACAAGGCGCGGCACCTGGAAACGGGCCATGCGATCGGCGCACCAGGACAGCAGGGTTGCCCCGTCCAGAGTGCTGCCCCCGATCCGGCGCACGAAGAGTTTCAGATCCTCGTCCCCGATCTCGTTCTTGACCCCGATCAGGGCGGATTCGGCGATTTCGGGATGGTCATTGACCACGCGTTCGACCTCCCAGGCCGAGATATTCTCGCCCCGGCGGCGCAGGCTGTCCTTTTTGCGGCCGTGATAGGTGATGAAGCCATCGGCATCCATCTCGGCGATATCGCCGGTATAAAGCCAGCCGTCGCGCAATGCACCGGCGGTCGCCTCGGGATTGGCATAATAGCCCGTGGTCAGAACGCCGGGCTCGGTCTCGGCCACGCGGATCTCGCCGGGCTGGCCCGGGGCGCAGGGCTGACCCTGATCATCGACCACCTCGACGCGGAAGTAATCGACTGCCGTGCCGATTGATCCGAGCTTGCCCGCCCGGCTGCCGCCGGGGTTGATGGTCGAAAAGCTGGAGGTCTCGGTCATGCCATAGCCTTCGCGGATTTCGATCCCGAAGCGCGCCTCAAATGCGGCCCAGACATCGCGCGGGCAACCGCCGCCCCAGGCGATGCGTGCGCCATGGCTGCGGTCCAGAGCCGAGGGCGGTTGCTTCAGCAAAAGCTGCAGCACGCCACCGACGAAATGGATATGGCTCGCGCCGGCGTCACGGACCTCGGTCCAGAACCGGCTGGCCGAAAAACGCGGCACCATATGAAGGGTGACCGGCACCATCAGCGCGAGGACCAGCACCTCGGCCCCGAAGACGTGATAGATCGGGTCCCAGAAATGCAACACCGATCCCGGCTGCATATCCGAGAGCCAGATCGAGCCAAGCGCGGTCGCCTGCACCATCCGGTCGGACATCTGTACGCCCTTGGGCGCACCGGTGGTGCCCGAGGTATAAAGGATGATCCTGAGATCGCGCCGGTCATGAGGGACCGCAGGAGGGGTTTCGCCCCCCGCCATCAGCCCGGACAGAGCCATTCCCCCGGCAGACAGAGCCGCACCGGGGGGGCACCGCCAGACCGCTGCCGCACAGGCCCCCTCTGCGCGGGCTGCACGGATCGCGCCGTCCAGCACCTGGGAAAATTCGATATCCGCGATCACCATTGCCGGGGCAGAATGCGTGATCTGATACTCCAGTGACGGGCCTTTCAGCGCCGTATTCACCGGCACCAGAACCGCGCCCAGCAGTTGAATGGCGAAAAAGACCAGCACATGATCGAGGTGATGGCCCAGCATGACCGCCACCCGGTCGCCCTGGCGGATGCCTTGCGCAGACAGCCCCGCTGCCAGCTGCCCGACCGCCTGCGCCAGACCGGCGCAGGTCAGGTCATGGCCGTCATGGCGCAGATAGACATGATCCGGGCGCGCGGCGGCGGCACGGGCGAGCAGACCCGGCACCGTCTCATCCTCGCGAAAGAACGGGGCGCCACTGTCGCGAGACAGCTTTACCACAGCCATTCCCCCGCATCGCTCAGGGTCCAGACCTCACTGCCATCGGCGGTCAGCGGGGCGCGTTCCAGCCGCAGATGGCCGTTTTGCTGGCGCACGGCCATGGCGAAGAACTCATAGACCGCCGCCCGCAATTCCGGCGCGGCCGCATCGGTGAAGGGGTTGAACCCTTGCAGCCGCAAGACCGCATGCCTGCTGTCGCCTTCGACGGTGACGTCATTGCGGAAGGCGGCAAAAAGGGCGGCAAACATCTGCAGGACGGAAAGCGCATCGGTGCCGCGATGGCCGGTGGTTGCCGCGAGATCTTTGGTGAATTGCGCCGCCAGCAGCCGCATCGCGGCGCGGATGATATCGGTCGCGGCATTCACGCCCAGCAATTCGTAAAGGATCGCAATGACATGGCGCACATAATCCACGCCGTAATTATAGCCGCCTTTCAGGATCCGCGCCTCGGGCCAGGTTTCCGGATTCAGTTTCGGCGCCGCCTCGGGCAGGAATTCGGGTGTTTTTTCGACATGTTCGACCCGGAACCGCTCGGTCGGCGAGAGGTCGTGGTCATATTCGTAGAAATAACCTTCGTCATAGGGATGGCCCTCGGAGACGAATTTCGTCGCCACCCAGCCGAGGCGCGGACAGCCCAGCAGCTCGCCATTGCGCGGATGCCAGGTCGAAAGGATCGTGCGCCGCACGGCATGGGGCACCGCCAGCGCGGCGATCCCGGGATAGGATCCCCAGGGCGCCATATAGCGGATCCAGGCCTTGCGCGGGCTTTCCACCACGACCTGCATATTCAGCCCGCCGATCGAATTTGAGAAATAGTGATACAGCGCCGCCGTCACTGCCGGGGGATTGTCGCGGATCTCCAGCTTGTCGAGCGCGGCCAGAAAGCGGTCTTTCTGTTCGCCGGTCAGCAGACGGCGCCAGATCTCGACCAGGGTTGCCTCGCCCTTTTCGCGGTAGCACATCGCCGTCATGCCCGAGACCATCAGCCAGGCGAATTTGCTGGCCAGCCCGGTGCGGGCGCGCAGATCCTCAAGCGTTTCGGTAACCATGTCTTTTGTCATCGGGAACCCTTCCTGTTTTGTTTATCAGCCCGCCGAGGGGGTGCTTTTTTTCAATGCGACCATGATCAGGCAGACCACCAGCGAGATCCCGGTCAGGAGCGTCGAGACGGCGGCGATGATCGGGGAAATCTCCCAGCGGATGGCGCTGTACATCTTGACCGGCAGCGTGGCGGTGGTCGGTCCCGAGAGGAACCAGGAGATCACCACCTCATCGAATGAGATGAGGAAGGCGAAGAGACCGGCCCCGATCAGGGACGGCACCAGCTGCGGTAAAACCACGGTGCGGAACATGCGGAACCGCCCCGCCCCCATCAGCTGGGCGCCGAATTCCAGATTGCGGTCCAGCTTCTGGATGCCGGCCACGATCATCACCAGCACATAGGGCAGCGTGTGCATGACATGGCCCAGCACCAGCGCCAGCGTGGTGCCGTTGATCCGCAGATATGAGAAATACAGGTAGAACCCAAGCGCGGTCACGATCGAGGGGATCACCAGCGGCGACATCATCGCCCCCATGATCAGCCCGCGCCCGGGAAACCGGAAGCGCGCGATGCCATAGGCCGCAGGCACCCCCACCAGCAGCACGACCACAGTCGAGATGCTGGCGACCTTCGCGCTTTGCAGCAAGGGGCCGGTCCAGGCGGGCGAGGACAGAAACTGGCGGAACAGATCCAGCGAATAGGTCGAGGGCGGGAAGCTCAGCTCATTGGGCGAGCCGAAAGCCATCGGCACCACCACCACAATCGGGGCCAGCAGGAAGATATAGACGGCCCAGGCCAGCAGGCTGCCCATGGCTTGCAGGCGGCGCGATTGCGGGTCACGGATGGAACGGTCGGACATCTCTCGCTTCCTCTCAGCTCTGTTTGCGGCGCAGGACCGACAGTGGTGCAATGGCCAGCACCACCATCCCCAGAAGCAGCACGCCAACGGCTGCGGCCATGCTCCAGTCCAGGGTTTCGCGGGTGTAGAAATCGACGAGATTGGACAGCATGGCGTCGCGTGGCCCGCCCAGCAGCGCCGGTACGATAAAGAAGCCAAGCGCCATGACGAGGACCGAGGAGAGCCCCGCAATGATCCCCGGCAGGCTGAGCGGCAGCGTCACGGTGCGAAAGATCCGCACCGGTTTCGCGCCCATCACCGAGGCCGCGCGGTAAACGGAATCGTCAATCGCCATCAGGCTCGCCAGCACCGGAAAGACCACGAAGGGCGTCAGATAATTGGTCATGCCGATCAGAACGCCGATCCGGTTCAGGATCAGGGCCAGCTGCACCTGGCTGCCACTGACCCAGGTCAGGAATTCATTGACCATCCCCGACCGGCCGAGGATCACCGTAAAGGCGTAGCATTTGACCAGAACCGAGGTCCAGAACGGCAAAAGCACCAGCACCATGTAAAGGCTGCGGCGGCGGGGCGTCTGGCGCGCCAGATGCAGCGCGATGACATAGCCGAGCACCAGGCTGAGCGCCGAGGCCGAAAGCGCGATGATCAGCGTGGTCGAGAGCGTGCGGCGGAACAGGGCCGAACCCAACAGGTCTGAATAGGCGCGGAAACTGAAATCCGGCCCGCCAAAGCTGGTGTAAAAGATATAAAGCAGCGGCGCTGCCAGGATCGACAGGGTGATCAGCGTGGCCGGCGTCACGAATGCGACGGCGCCACGCAGTTCTGCGGCTCGGTTCATGCTCGTCTCCGTTTCACAGGCCATAGACAGGAAAAGGCGACCCCGCCCGTAAGTGGCGGGGTCGTGGACAGGGCGCCGGGTTCAGAGCAGCATCCATTCCTTGAAACGGCGCGAGACGGTTTCGAAATTGTCTGCCCACCAGGCGTCATTCATCAAAGCGTTGTTGGCATTCTCCATATCCGGCAACCACTTGCGCGATTCCTCGGACAAAAGCGGCACCGCGCCCTTTGACACCGGCGCATTGGCCAGCAGCTCCATCGTAGCTGCCTGCACCTCGGGCGAGAGCATATGCGCCACGAATTTCATCGCATTCTCGCGGTTGGGCGCGCCCTTGACCACGGCCAGATATTCCAGCCCGTTCAGGGTCTGGTCGAAGGAAAACGCCATGCCCGCCCCGGCCTCGCCCGTGGTGCGCACGCGGCTCGAATAGGAATAGCTGAAATCAACCTCGCCGGTTTGCAGCAGGGTGATGGTCTGGGGCGTGGCCGCCACCCAGGAGGCGACGGACGGCTTGATCCGGTCCAGCGCGGCGAAAGCCCGGTCAACATCCAGCGGGTAGAGATCAGCCGGAGCGACACCATCGGCCAGCAGCGCCGCTTCGAGCGTTTCGCTCGGGCGGTCGCGGAACGTGCGGCGGCCGGGGAATTTCTCAAGGTCGAAATATTCGGCAAAGTTGCGCGGGTATTCGCCTTCACCCTTTTTCGACGGGTCATAGGCGATGCCGCCGGCCCAGGTGTAGAAAGGTGCCAGATCGGCGGTGGGTGCAATCGCAAGATCATCAAGATCGAAGAGGCCTTCGTCAAAGGCTTCCCAATAGCCTTCTTTCGACCCGGAGGCTCCCATGGCGCCGGGGGCATCGAACACATCCCATTCGACATTGCCGGTCATGACCTGCGCCTTGACCTTGGCAAGGTCCGGCGTGTCGATGATCGTGACCTCGATCCCGGTCTTTTCGGTGAAGGATCTGATGCCGCCCTCATAGACGGAATCGCGGTAGGTGCCGCCCCAGGTAACAAAGGTCAGCTTGTTGGTCGAGGCCAAGGCGCGGCCTGCGCCGAGGATCGCGGGCGCCGCCAGAAGGCTTGCGCCGCTGGCCATGAAATTACGTCGGGTCAGGCGATTTGCTTCAGTCATCTTAGTCTCCCTGTGGTGATTGGCCCGGGGTCGTTCCTGCCCCCATATTCCGGAAAATACGCTCACGCCTTCGGGGCCAGAGCTGCTGCAAGCAGATGCGCAGCCTCGGCCTCAAGCTGCAGCGCCGCTGGCAGACCGGCGGTCAGCATGGCCACGGTCTCGGCACTTGCGGGGCGCAGCGGCGGCAGGCAATCGCCATGCGGCATGTCGCAAAGCGCCAGGGCCGCCCGCAAAGCAGTGGGGTTATGCTCGCGGTAGATCATCCCCACAAAGGGCATCAGCCGGCGGTGGAACGCCGCCGCCGCCGCCATCTCTCCGTTTGCACAGAGATGGTAAAGGTATTGCCAGGCCTTTGGGAACAAAAGCGAAGAGGCGAGGAAGCCGCCTTTCGCACCGATGGCGACATGGGCGGGGAAGACATTCTCTTCGCCGGTCAGGATGGTGGCCCGGTCGCCGATCGCCTCCATCACCCGCATCTGATAGCCGAGATCATGGCTGCAGGTCTTCATCGCAACGACACCCGCCTCGTCAACCAGCCGCGCCACGGTTTCGGCCTCAAGCTGGATCCCGGTGCGATAGGGGATCTCATAAAGCATGACCGGCAGATCGGTCACATCCGCCACCGCTTTGAAGTAATCCACCACGCCATCCCCGCCCGGACGGGCATAATAGGGTGTGACGAGCATGATCATATCCGCCCCCGCCGCAGTCGCGTCACGGGTTGCGGCAATCGCCTCGCCGATACCGGGCGACAGCACGCCTGCGATCACCGGGATGCGCCCGGCAACGGCCTCGACTGTCGCCTCCAGCATCTCGCGGCGCTGCGCGGGCGTCAGCGCGGTATATTCGCCGGTGCCGCCATTGGGTGCAATCGCACTGGCGCCGCCTTTGACCACATGCCCGGCCAGCTTTGCCACCATCGCATGATCCAGCGCACCATCGGAGCGCAGCGGCGTTGGCGTTGCGGACACGATGCCCTCAAGTCGGGAATGATGAAAACCCATCCTTTGCTCTCCTTATTGGCGGTCCAGCTGCGGATAATCCCGCGCAGCGGCCTCGGCACTGATCTTGCCGGCCTGCAGATCGGCGCGGATTTCGGCGACCGCACGTTCTGCCGGTGCGCCGTAGCCACCTGCGCCGGGGGTTTCAATCACCGCTTGCGACGACGAGGGCAGGAAGACCTTGCTGGCCTTGGAGCTCAGCCGTTCCTGCGTGCCATTGGCATCGACCACATGGAAGGAGCCCGCCGCGCCGTCATGGCCGCCAAAGACCCCCCAGGGACGGTGCCGGAACCGCTCGCCCACGCCGTTGAATTCGCAGTCATGGCCGACCGGGGTGATGACCCGGCGGATGCCCATGCCGCCCCGATGCCGCCCGGCGCCGCCGGTGTCGGGGATCAGCGCATATTCCTCGACGCGCAGCGGGTATTCCAGCTCGATCGCTTCGACAGGAAGATTCGAGGTATTGGTGATATGGACCTGCACCCCGTCCTTGCCGTCATGCCGCGCCCGCGCGCCCATGCCGCCGCCCAGCGTTTCAAGATAGACATACATCTGGCCGGTGCGGGGATCGGTGCCGGTGAACACCGCCGATGTATTCGCGCCATTCGCGGCGCCGATCACCTTTTCGGGCACCACCGGGGCCAGCGCCCCCAGCACGCAATCGACCACGCGCTGGCACGAGTTGGCCCGCATCGCCACCGCCGCCGGCGCCACGCAATTCACAAAGCTGCCGGGCGGCGCGACAATCTCGATTGCATCGAAAATGCCCTGGTTGGTCGGCACTTCGCTGTCGAGCAGCGCCTTGAGCGAATAGCAGATCGCCGATTGGGTCGCGTTATAGGTCAGGTTGAAATTGCCCTTCACCTGCGGATCGGTGCCGGTGAAGTCAAAGCGGATGGTCTCGCCCTGTTTGACCACGGTCAGGTGGATGCGGATGCTATCGGTGCTGATTCCGTCATCATCCATATAATCGGTGAAGCTCCAGCTGCCGTCAGGCAGGCCGGCAATCGCATTTCGCATGCGCAATTCGGTGCGCGAGATGATCGCCTCGAAGATGGCGCGCAGCCGGTTGCCACCGTGATCCGAGAGGATGTCCAGCAGGCGCGACTCGCCAAGGCGGCAGGCGGCGATCTGGGCATTGAGATCGCCGCGACGCTCGTCAGGCAGGCGCATGTTCAGCAAAAGAAGGCGCATGATCTCGTCGCTGCGGGTGCCGCGCCGGTAAAGCCGCACGACCGGGATGCGCAGACCTTCTTTGTAGATCTCGTCAAGCCCGCCCGACATCGAGCCGACCGCCGCGCCGCCCACATCGGCGTGGTGGATGATATTGGCAACAAAGCCCAGCAGACGGTCGCCATCGAAAACCGGCACCGCCATGTTGATATCGGGCAGATGGGTGCCGCCCGCGACATGGGGGTCATTGGCAATGAACAGATCGCCCGGGCCGATATCATCGCCATATTGCGCGATCAGCTCTGTCATCATGCCGCCCATCGAGGCGAGGTGAACCGGCAGCGACATCTCGGCCTGGACGATCAGCCGGCCCGTGGCATCGGCAATCGCGGTCGAATGGTCGTGGCGCTCTTTCACATTCGAGGAAAAGGCGCTGCGCATGATGGTGATGAAACACTCATCCGCGATGGATTTCAGCCCGTTCCAGGTGATTTCGAGCGTGATCGGATCGACTTCGGTCTCAGACATTGGAGAGCTCCATGATCATGTTCAGCGCCTCGTCGACCCGGATTTCGGCGCCGGGCGGCACGACGGTCGTGCTGTCAAGCTGGGTGATGATGGCGGGGCCGGCGATCACCGTCCCGGCAGGCAGACCCGCCCGGCGATACATCGGCGTTGATTGGGCACCCTGGTCGGTGAACCAGACATCCACCTCCTGGAAGGGCAGGGTATCCGGCTCGGCATGGGTGTTGCTGGTCTCGGCCTGGGCGAGGCGTGCGGTTGCCCGCAGGCGGATATTCACCATCTCGACCGGGGCATCCGGATCGGCATGGCCATAGCTGCGGCTGTATTCGGCCAGGAAGGCCGCGCGCAAAGCATCCACATCGGGGCAGGCCGGGGCGCTGGCACCGGTCCAGACTTCGACCGAAAGCTCGTAATTCTGGCCCATATAGCGCATGTCGAAGCTGAGGATCATCTGGCGGTCGGTCGCAGCCCCGGCCTCGGTCGCGAACCATTCGGCGGCCCGCGCATCCAGCGCGTCCAGCTCTGTCTGCACCACCGAGAGGTCACCTGCGATCGCGGTGCGGCAATTTGCGACGAAATCCTCCTGCAGATCGGCAAGGATCAGACCCTCGGCGCAAAGGATCCCCGGCGCGCGCGGCACGATGATCCGCTTCATCCCAAGCGCCAGCGCGACATCTGCGGCATGGAGGCCCCCGGCCCCGCCAAAGGGCATCAGTGCAAAGCGGCGCGGATCATAGCCCTTTTCAATCGAGACGACACGGATCGCCCGGGTCATATTGGCGGTCACGATGCCGATGATCCCCAGAGCGGCGCGTTCAAGGCTGACGCCCAGCGTCTCGGCCAGCGGGCGGATCGCCGCAATGGCGCGGCCGCGGTCGATGGTCATGCCGCCCCCGGCCAGTTCCCGCGGCAGACGGCCCAGCAGCACATTGGCATCCGAGACGGTGGGCAGCGTGCCACCGCGCCCGTAGCAGGCCGGCCCCGGCACCGCCCCGGCGCTTTCCGGCCCCACTTTCATCAGCCCGTCAGTGCCGATCTGCGCAATCGAGCCCCCACCGGCCCCGACAGTATGGATATCGACCATTGGCAGACGGATGCGGAAGCCGGAAATGTCGCGGGTGCTGGCCAGCGCGGTCTTGCCGTCGCGGATCAGGCAGACATCGGTCGAGGTGCCGCCGATATCGAGCGTGATCACGTCGCCCATATTCGACAGCGCCCCGGCCCCCGAAGCGCCCACGGCCCCCGCCGCAGGGCCGGAAAGCGCGGTCCGCACCGGCAGCTGCGAGGCGCGTTCCACCTTCATCAGCCCGCCGCTCGACTGGAAGATCCCGAAATCGGCCTCGGGCGCGACGCTGCGCACTTCGGCTTGCAGGCGGTTCATATAGCGCGTGACTTCGGGCTGCAGGAAAGCGTTGATCAGTGTGGTCGAGAACCGCTCATATTCGCGGAATTCGGGCTGCACTTCGGAAGAGACCGTCACGAAGATGCCCGGGAAGGCCTCGCGCAGGGCGGCGGCGATCCGCTCTTCATGGGCAGGGTTGAGGAAAGAGAAGATCAGGCAGACGGCAATCGCCTCGATCCCTTCCGCCGCGCCGATTTCCGCGATCAGCCCGGCGATTGCGGCTTCGGTGAGATCGGTGATGACCTGGCCTTCCGGCCCGATCCGTTCGGCGATTTCAAAACGCAGGCTGCGCCCGGCCAGGGTCGGCGGCGCATCCGCCTGCAGGTCATAGATCAGCGGGCGGGTCTGGCGGCCGATTTCAAGCAGGTCGCGGAAGCCTTTGGTGGTCACAACCGCCACCCGCGCGCCTTTGCGCTGCAGCAGCGCATTGGTCGCGACTGTGGTGCCATGGGCAAAGCGGCTGATATCCGACGGCGAGATCCCATGCAGCTCGGTCAGTTCTCGCAGGCCCGACAGAATCGCGCGGGAAGGGTCGTCCGGCGTCGAGGGCCGCTTATGGACCACACCGCGACCGGTCGAGACCTCCTTGGCGCAAAAATCGGTGAACGTCCCCCCGACATCACATCCCACAATCCAGTTCGGCATAGCTCGTGTCCATCGTATCTGGGCCCCCAGAGGAGGAGGAGGCTTCGGGCTGGATTAAGTATACATTTTGGACACCAGTAAAGAGGCAATTTTTCAGATCTCTGGAAATTCGACGTAACCATCTGACATATCACAGTATAATTATATGATACTCTAACCAAAGATGCCTGTCTGCGGCTCTTACGCGATGCGTCTGCGCGAAAGTTTCCGTTGAAAAGACAGGTCGCGGCCTGTGCCCACGCCTGGTCGGCGCCTGATGCAAACCGCGCCATGAGGATCTGGTCAGGCGCTGATCGGGCGCGGTGGCACCGAGGCGCGATGGCCCAGCGATACTGTGTTCTGATACCGGGACCGGCCCCACCGGATCGCTGCGACGGCGGCGGGTCCTGTTCTGTGAGGCAAGCGGCGCCTATAATGTCCCACGCACAAAGGCAGGTTCAGGGAGGTGGGGGATAGAGCTGCGCTTCAGAAGGGCTTCTTTCGCGGTGATCACAGCGCTGCTGGTGGTCGCAGCTGTCGGGGTCTTTTCCTGGCGGATGGCGGCGCGGGAGCTGAACGCCGGAGCGCTGCATCTCGAGATCGGACTCGCGGAAAAGCTCGCGCAGCATGAGGCGCATCTGACGGCGCTTTCCGCCGTGATCCGCACGGCGGTCGAACAGGGATCCGGCCTCACCGGTGAGAACGCCCAGGCTGTGCAAGGGCTTGCGGTGGCGATCCTGGAATTCTACCCGCGCATCATCGGTGTCAGCGTCTCGGCGGATGATGGCAGCCAGGTGATCGGCTTTGGAACTCCGGCCGGGCCGGCCCCGATGCCCGATGAACCCGCGCCACCCCCCCTTGCCCATCCCGGCGCCACACAGACGGCGGCAGGCCCCCGGGCCGGAACCTATCTTATCTGCAAGCTGGTCCGTCCCGGCCTTGTGGTCCGGCTGGAGA
Source organism: Paracoccus sp. IB05 (assembly GCF_016405985.1). Classification (GTDB taxonomy): domain Bacteria; phylum Pseudomonadota; class Alphaproteobacteria; order Rhodobacterales; family Rhodobacteraceae; genus Pseudogemmobacter. The sequence continues at coordinate 31,343 of NZ_JAEFCF010000030.1, read as the reverse complement.
TTGATGCCCGCCGGATGCTGGACGAAGCCGCAATCCCCTCTGGGCTGAACGCATCCCTTTCCCTTCGCGAGACCATTCTGACGCCGCGCGAGAGCGTCACATCCGCGCCGTTCCGCCTGTCACTAAGCCGCCAGATCGCCAATCCCACCCAGCCGCTGCGGCTGGATCTTGTGCTGTCGCCCGGCCTTGCGCAGATCCTGCCTTTGCCTGTCCTGGCGCCGCTCCTGGCGTTTGCTGCGGTGCTCCTGTGGCTGAGCTGGCGCAGAATCGATGCCCGCCGGAATGCGCGCCTGCAAGACCAGAAGCTTGCCCTGCCGGAGCAGGAGGCGCGCATGGCCCATGCCGCACGGATCGGGCTTTTGGGGGAAATGGCCTCGGGGATCGCGCATGAGCTGTCGCAGCCGGTGGCGGCGCTTTCGGGGCAAAGCCAGGCGGCGAAACGGGCCCTGGCGCTGGACATGCCCGAGATCCTTGCCGAAGCCATCGACGCCAATATCCGCGAGGCCCGGCGCGCGGGTGATATTCTGGGCCGGATGCGCGCCTATATCGGCGGCACGCCGGTCGCGCCCCGGGCCTGGCCCCTGCGCAAGGCGCTGGAGGATGCGCTGCAACTGATCCGCCCCGAGCTGGACCGGCGCGGGATCGCGCTGCGGGTGGATCTGAGCGGTGAGGCCACCATCCGCGTCGACCATGTGGTGTTCCAGCAGGTGCTGCACAATCTGCTGATGAATGCCGCCGAGGCGATGGCGCAAACCGCTGCGCCGGTGATTTCCATCACCACAGGCGCGGCGGGCGCGGGCATGGTCGCCCTGCCTGTGGCCGATAACGGGCCGTCTTACCGCCGGCAACGACCCCGCAACCGGCGGCGCGGTTTTCACCCTTTTGCTGCCGGAAGAGGGGCGTGATGATCTATCTCGTTGATGACGATGCCGCCGTCCGCCAGGCGATGACGCTTTTGCTGCGCACCTATCACAAAGAGGTCGCGGGCTTTCCCGATGGCCCGCATCTTCTGGCCCATCTCGACACCGCCCGGCCCGGTGTGCTGCTGCTGGATCTGCGCATGCCGGTGATCAGCCGGCTGCAACTGATTGATCAGCTGGGGCAGCGCGGCATTCGCTGGCCCGCGATCATGGTGACCGGTCACATTCGTTCGCATTCGGATACTTCAATCATGGGGCGGCTTCGTTTCTCAAAGCTGGACAGGATTCAGCGCGACAGGATGATTGCGGCAATCAGGGCCGGAGAGAGGCGTCACGGCGATTGCCGAGGCGTTCGGTGTCAGCCGCCGGACGGTCTACAACTACAAGGCCCGCGCCGAGGAAGTGGAGTTGCAGTCACGGACTGCGGTTCTCACGGTTAGGCTGAACAAGCCCGATCTGGCGGCCCTCGATGCTCTGGCCGAGAAGCACGGTGTGTCACGGGCAGACCTTGCCCGCGCAGTGCTGTTGCGGTCCGTTGACGTGTTTCAGGCGGAACCGCGAGAGACGGAGGCAATCTTGAGCCTGACGCAGCAGGTCCATGGCCTAGGCTCCAGACTCATTAACCATCAAATCCAGAATAGGACTGTCGCGGCGAGGGCTATTGCTGAGAGGAAGACGATGGGGCATCTGTCGTAGCGTGTTGCCACGCGTCTCCAGTCCTTGAGCCTTCCGAACATGATCTCGATGCGGTTTCGACGTTTGTAGCGGCGCTTGTCGTATCGAACTGTCTTCTTGCGGGTTTTCCGGCCCGGGATACAGGCGCTTATGCCCTTGTCTTTCAACGCATCTCTGAACCAATCGGCATCGTAGCCCCGATCGGTCATTCTGAATAGCCCCGAGTTTCTTAGACGCCTTCGCATCTCATCTTCTGCTGCCGTTCGAACTCGGCGGGCGACAGCATCCCGTTCCTCGCATGCTTGCGCTTTGGATTTTAGAACATCTCGATGTAATCGAACACGTCCTGCCTTGCGTCTTCGCGGGTCCGGTAGGTCCTGCGCCTGATCCGCTCGCGCTTGAGGAGGTTGAAGAAACTCTCGGCGACCGCGTTGTCGTGGCAGTTGCCGCGGCGGCTCATCGAATGCTCAAGATTGTGGGCGCGTGAGGCAACGCAGCCCAATCCATGCAGGTCGAACTGGCTGCCCTGATCGGAGTGGATCAGCACCTTTCCCTTCGGTTTGCGCCGCCAGACAACCCAGCAGGATAGCCGCGTACGAGAAGGACATGCCGAGCGAGACGACAGGATTTTCCGATGGGATACACCACCTGACGGCGGGCACCCGTCCGAAGATTTCAGATGCCGGTGCTATGCGCGCCCGCTTGGGATCGGGGGGTGCTGGCTGAGGGTCGAACCCTCTGTTGATGCTTTTATCGCCGATCTCGAGCTGTGGGAGGGTAATGTTGACTAAATGTATCTTGATACAAGAGGCTTTGTGACGGTTGGAAAGGGGAAAATGATACCGAATGCGGACAGCGCGGTCTCATTACCATTTCGGGTTCGTGCGACGGGGGAGCTGGCTGCGGATGAGGAAATTCGAGCAGAGTTTGAGCTGATACATGGAATGACGCCGTTGCAGGCGAGAGGGGCCGCATTTTATGATGATTTAACAGATCTTTACCTGTCTCAGGAGGTAATAGACCTGTTGGTGTCTGAGCATGTGCGGGGAGATTTCGAGGCGATGCTGCGTCTCTATCCCGGCTTTGGAAACTTGCCTCTGTCAGCTCAGATTGCCCTGTGGGAAATGATCTACAATCTTGGTCCCGCAGGGTTGAGGCAGTTTCGTATGTTGCGACAGGCTATTTTGGATGAAGATTGGCCTGCGGCGGCGGCGCAGTCGCACAGAAATGGACCAAGCGATGAACGAAACACCTCTGTTTTCGATCTCTTCATGGACGCGGGTAACGATCCTTAAATTCGGTCTTTTGCTCTGGTTCGGAGTTTATTTTTCACAGCAAGTTTCAGCCGACACCGTGCTGTTCGGAAAGTTCCCGGATGTGCCAGAAAACAGTTTGGTTTCTGGCGTCTTCCCAGTCCTCGCAGAAGATATTCGAGCGGTTTTTCAGGACGCTGACGGGTGCGAAGATGTTTTGGGCGCTAAAGCTGTTCGGCTGCGGGATGGATTGCGCACCACTTCTGTCGCGGCCGCAACCCTGCGCGCTGAGTGCTGGGCGGTTTTGCAGCTTGACCCAGGCGCATCTGTGGTGGCCGCCGGGCCGCAGGATGGAATTCCACCCGACATCGTGTGGGAGGTTATGGCCTGGGCTGAACGCCTTTCGCTCGAAAACGAGGAATGGGCGAAGACTTTGATGGTCATTCCAAAGGGGACGCTGCTTTGCGAGGCATCCTCTGGATGCAGATTGGAGCGTCCTGACGGCCACAATCCTCCCGAGGAAGCCCTGCATTTTGACCTGATGGCCGCAGCCGGGGAGACGCGTTTCATCATGGTGACGCAGATGGTCTATGGCAGGGCCGGGTTTGTCTATGCCCTGCGCTGGCAGCAAGATGCGGGCGCGGTGGTTGCTGTTTTTCCCAAGTTTTGACCCTTACCACGGCCACCAGCTGCGCCGCTTCTGAGGCGCTGCCAAAAGGCCTGTGGCGCGCTCTTCGGCACGGTCGGGCCTGCCGCGCAGATCATCAATTGTCGCCTGCATCTGATCGCGTTCCCGCAACCGTTCCCGTTCCAGAATTTCCAACTGCAATCTGAGGGTTGCATGGTGTTCTTCGGCGGGTTGCGTATCGTGCGACGGCATGGTCTGAGCAACGGTCGACGGAAACACCCTGTGCAATTCGGATGGCTCTATCTCATAACTGCCGCTGCCAGTCTTGATCGCTGTTATCGTTCCTGATCTGATCGTCCTCAGGATGGTAGATTTTGCTTTTCCGGTGGCTTTTGCAGCCGTTCCCAGAGTGTATCTCATGGGGTTGCGCATCGCGTCATTGCACCTGTTTCATCGGGTTCGACGCAACCCCGTAGGATTGTATCTTCGGGGTGGCAGTGGTGAGGTCGCGCCCGGCTTCATTCATACCTGACCAACCTTTACGCAGAAGTCCGAAAACACCTTTTCGATGTTCACAGCGTCCAGCCTGATGGAGCGGTCCCGGCAGAAACGCCGGAAGTCAGACGCGATCAGCTCGTTGACCTTGTTGCAACCCGCCGCCCTTTTCAATTCGATCCAGCGCGGACTGTAGGTGATGCCGCCGGTTTCGGGGAAGGCGAGCACGGGCGTTTCGGCCGCACCGCTGCGACGAACTTCGCGCCCCAGCTTGGAGCCTGCCAGTTCGCGCTTGGCCGCACCGGGATCGTCCTTGACCTGCCAGCCGATTGTGATGCGCGCCACGGTGCGCCCAATCTTGTTAGGTGTGGCCGTGAGGGTCATCCGCGAAAGCTGGTTGATCTCGTCAATCGCGGGTTTGAGCGCCTTCTGGGTCAGGTTCGAGAAGCGTTCCAGCTTGCCTTCCGGCACCCCCAAAAGCGCCCGTAACTCCGGCACAGTGAAAGTCCTGGCATTGATCCGGTCGAGGTTCACCAGGCTGGCGATATGCTGGAACAGCAGTACAGAATACTTGCTGCCAAGGTGGAACACGGTTGGCGGTCAGGGATGGCCCAGTGATTGGACGCCTCGGCCATATCACGAAACATCCGCCCGAAATACCACGACAGCGGCGTGTCGCCGCTGAGCGGGTCTTTCCGGTTCAAAACGGCATGATCGAGAAGCCCACCGATCACGACGCGCTGGTTGTCGTCGATTGGATCGCCTTCACGGATCACCACCGCCCGCAACTCCTCAAACAGCGGCGTTAGGCTTTGGCGGTCGTGGTTCTTCATGCCGTCGATTGCGCGGATGTCGGCAAGCCGTATCTCATGACGCACATCGTCCGCCATGCGCCCGGCAGCCGTAGCGAGGCGCAACTGGCCGCCGATTTGCAGCGCGACGAGACGCGGCAGCTGTTGTCACTGCTGACGCAGCGCGAGGCCGAGGTGCTGGAAATGGTCGCGCGCGGGCTTGGCAGCAAGGATATCGCCACCGCCCTGCACCTCTCGGTGCGCACGGTTGACAGCCACCGCGCGGCGATTGCGGCAAAGCCCGGCACCGCAGCCGTGGCGGAACAGACCCGCGCCTGGATCTCGCTGCATCCGTAATCCTACCGATCCCTCCCCGTTATCCGGCGAATATGGCGCAAAGCCTGCCCCGGTTAGGGTGGGGGCATCAGCATTATGAGGGGATAATATGAAAACGATCATCAGCGCCGCAGCCATCGCCTGTTTTGCCCTGCCGGTCATGGCGCAGGACATTGTCGAACTCCGCAGCCTCGGCACCGGTCTGGCGGTCGAGATTGCCACCGCCACGGTCGCGGCCTGTGCCGCAGACGGCCATAATGTCGCGGCGGCAGTGACCGACCGCGCGGGCATCCTGCTGGCGCTTGTGCGGGCCGAGGCTGCGGGCAATCACACCGCGACTGCCGCCACCGCCAAGGCCTATACATCGGCCGCGTCGCGCAGCCCGACCAGCGGCATGGCCAAAACGGCCGCCGAGAACCCGGGCGTCGCCGGTCTGGCCGATATCCCGGGTTTCCTCGTGCTGGCGGGTGGTGTGCCGGTGCGGGCAGGCGATCAGGTCATCGGCGCGGTCGGGGTCGGTGGGGCACCGGGTGGTCATCTTGATGAGGCCTGCGCCAACAAGGCGCTTGATCAGTTCGCCGACCGGCTGAAATGATACCAGGGCCTGCGGGGGCGTAACGCTGCGCCCCCGCAGGCCGCCACAGCGAAAAGCGGGGCAATGCGATGCGGATGATGATACTTGCGGGAGTTCTGATCATGAGCGGGCCTATGGCACAGGCGGATATTCTGGCAGCCGTCAGCGCGGGAGATATCGTCGCGCTGGAACGGGCGATTGCCGCCGGCGAGACTGTCGACCTGCAGAATGCCTCCGGCCAGACCGCGCTTCTGGTGGCGGTCTGGAAGAACGACATCCCTGCGGCCCGGCTTTTGCTGGCCGCCGGCGCAGATGTGAACGCGAAAGACAACCAGCAGGACAGCCCCTATCTCGTGGCCGGTGCCGAGGGCCGCAGCGAGATCCTCGCGATGATCCTGCGGCATGGCGCCGATCTGCGCAGCACCAACCGCTTTGGCGGCACCGCCCTGATCCCCGCCGCCGAGAAAGGTCATCCCGACGCGGTGGCGCAACTGATCCGGGCCGGGGTCGATGTGAACCATGTCAACCGGCTCGGCTGGACCGCGCTGATGGAGGCTGTGGTCCTGACCGATGGCGGCCCGGTCCATCAGGAGATCATCGCGCAGCTGCTGGCGGCGGGGGCCGATCCGGCGATCCCCGACCGCGACGGCATCACCGCGCTGGAACATGCGCAGGCGCGTGGGTTCACGAAGATCGCCGAGATGATCGCGCGGCATAAGTGACAGCCCGCCCGGCCCGCCCTATCAGGAGGGGAACAGGCCGCCCTCATCTGCGCCAAGTTCGATGGTCAGGGAGATATGGCGCGGGCGCGTCAGCGCGAAAATCGACGCCTCCACCACATCCCGGCTCGTCGCCCGCATGCTTTTCAGCCGGGTGCCGCTTGCGGCCCAGCTCTGCTCGCCAGGCACCGCCTCGTCGAGATAAGGCGGGTTCACCAGGATCGAGCGGAACTTCCCGCCTCTGAACTCTTGCCTCAGCCCTTCGGCAAGCGCCACCTGGCCACGTTTGGCGGCATAAAACGGCACAGAAACCGTCTGCAGCGCCGCATTCGGCAGGCCGCTGATCGAGCCAATGGTCAGAATATCGGGCGCGTCGGACAGCTGCATCAAAGGCCGCAGCCCCTGCACCAGCAGGAATGTCCCCGTAATCGCGGCATTGACGACCGCCATCACCTCGGCTTCGGCATAGGGGGCCTGGCTGGCTTCAAGCCACATCGCGCCATTGTTGATCAGGATATCGACCGGGGTCTGAAATGTTGCGATCCGCGCCACGGCCTCCGTGACGCTTGCCGTATCGGCAAGATCCAGCGCCACGGTTTGCGCAGGATTGCCTCCGTGGTTAAGCACGGACCTGGCGACGGCTGCGAGATCAGCCTCGCGCCGTCCACACAGGATGAGATTGCATCCCAATGGGGCCAGTGACAGGGCAAAAGCCGCGCCAAGCCCCCGCCCGGCACCGGTGATGACCACTGTTTTCCCGCTCAGATCCATCTCTGCACCTCTCACCGGCTTTGCCCCAATTTCCTGCCAGAGCGCCCCGTTTCTTTCAGACGACTGACCGCTGCCATTGCCTATCCGAGCGCGCTGCCCGCCGCCACAGCATTGCAGCACGCAGGGTGTGACCCAACGCGGCAGATCTGGAGGCAGGTTCCGGGTGTGACGGCGTGACGGGGAATGCGCGGGGCCGGTTCCTCAGGCCGCAGACCGGGGCCGCCTCGCGCGTTTGCGGGGCTGCGCATCGGGAAGCGGCAGTGCGGGCACATCCTGCAAGGCTGCTTCCACGGCACCTTCCAGGGATGTCTCAACAAAATCCGCGCCCAGGGAACGGGCTTCGGCCAGCTTTGCGGGATCAACCGGCGCCGGACCCGCAGACCCTTCAAGGATCAGATCTTTCGGCATCTGCCAGATCACGATGCCAAGACGCAGCCCCGCGCGCAGCCGTTTGATCCGCCTGATATGCAGCAGTGAGGCCCGTGTGGGCGTTGAATCCAGGAAACACAGGATCACACAATCGGTTTCCGCAAGGTTAAGAGCCGCAAGCCCGCCGGGCGTAAGATCCATATAGGATCTGTGGAGGACCTCGGCGCCTTCCTCCTGCAGGGATTGGGCAAGGATCGCCGCCGAGACATCATCTATGGGCCAGCGCCCGCCGAAACAGGTGATGCGCAGCTGCGGCGCAGCCTGCGCTTCGCCGGCGTCTTCGGCCATCAGCGCCCCGATATCCGACACAACTGCCATCCCGACCCCGGCAAGCCTGCTCTCCTGTCCGGGCGAGAGCACACCGCGGTCGCGATCATCCTGGGCCATCAACAGGGCCGGAAGTGCTACATCACGGTGGAATTCGGCCGCACTCATATCCTCAAGCAACTCTTCCGCACGCGAGGCCGCCTCGATCCGGTCGCCTGACAGCAAGCGCTGATAAAACCTCTGGTGACTTGCCAGGACCGGCTCATCCCCGAACAGGATATCGAACAGTTCAAATTGTGGGATGTGACGGCCAAGGACGACAAGACACACGGTCAGCGGGGTTGAAAGGACAAGGCCAAGCGGCCCCCAGAGAAAGGTCCAGAAGATCGCAGAGACGATGATCGCCAGCGAGCTCACGCCGGTATTTGCGCCATAAAGCCAGGGTTCGATGATATTGGAGGTGATGAGTTCGACGACGGCAAAAAGCGCGGCGGTGTAGAGAACCGCAGACCAGTCAGAGGAAACCGCGAAGGCGAGGAACAGCGGGAAGGCTGCTGCAAGAACCGAGCCTATATAAGGGACGAAGCGCAGCACCAGCGTCAGCAATCCCCAAAGTGCGGCATTCGGCACCCCGATCAGCCAAAGACCGATCCCGATCGGCAGCGCATAGATGGCATTGACCAGCAACTGCATCAGAAGATAGCTGCCAACTCTGCCGCCCGCTTCCTCGAGAACCTGGGTGGTCCGGTGCAGATCGGCGGTGCCCACCAGGCGGATGAACCTGTCACGCAGCCTGTCGCGCTCCAGCAACATGAAGATCACCAGCACGATCACAAGACCGGTGGTCGCGATGGGGCTGACGAGCGGGACCACCAGGCTTTGCAGGATTTCAAGCGGGTTGCTGGGCTGCACCACCTGCACCGGCATGGGCTGGGCCGCTGCCGTGCCTTCTCCCGGCAGGACGCCACTTATTTCAGAATTGATCGAGGCCGCCATCTCCATCAGGCGCGACATCAGGCTGGCCTCGCCCGAAGCGCTCTGGATCGCATCAAGCTTGCTGATGATATTTGCCTGGAAGCTGGGCAGTTTCACCGCGAGGTCTGCCAGCTGATAAAAGACAATCAGGCTGAGCAGGCCGATCACGCTGAAGGCAAGTGCCGTGGCCAGCAGGACAGAGGTCAGCATCGGCAGGCCCATCCTGCGCGCCCCCGAAACCAGCGGTGACAGCGCGAAGGCGATCAGCATCGCGATGGCGATGGGCAGGAAGACATCCTGCGCAACATAAAGGACGGCGGCGACCGCGACGATGGTCGCCATCCGGGGAAGGGTGATCCTTCCGACCGAAGATGAGGCGCTTTCAATCAGAGAAGGTGTTTCCGACATTTGTCACCTGCGCCAACATTACCATGCGTCACATAAATCACGACAGGTCCGGACCTTTTGACCTGCCATTCTCGCTTTCGGGCGTGTCGAAATGCGCCGTCACAACAAACTGTGCCTCATGGCGCGGGGCTGCGTCAGTCCTGCACGGTTCGCGCCGATAGTCACCGGCGGCTTGCAGTGTGGCAAGGCAAAAGATCAGCGCAGTCACCGAATGACTGACCGGGCTGAGAACGCAGGCGGTCGCTGAAACTGGCGTGGTCGCACCGATGAAGCAATATGGAACCGCTGTGCCGATGGACAGTCGCGACGCGTTCGCGGCAAGGACCCCGGAGGCCTTGTGGCCGATGCCGGAAAACAGGGCCACGATCCGCAAAATGGTGCGTCTCCTGCCACTGCGAGCCGCAAAAGTACCGTTACCTGTCGGTTTCCCTGGCGCCCCTGTTCCGGTTTGCCCTGCGTCTTCATGCGCCTTACCGAAGGACCGGGTCCGACAAGAACCTCGCCCGGGTGAACCCGTCAAGGATGGTCAGGCGGTGAAGGCGCGCTCCATCATCGCTCAGGCCCCCCGGCGGCGGTGCGTTTCGACCGGATGCGGGTGTCGCCAGGCGCGGCCGTTGCTGTCAGCCTGTCGCACGCCTTCTTTCGCCGGTCTGCAATTTAAGCACGATCTCCAGCAGCTTGTCCTGATCCACCGGTTTGGTCAGCAAGGGGGCGTCCTGAAAGTCACGCGGCAGCTGATCCCGGCTGTAGCCGCTGATGAAACAGAACGGCACGCCGCGCAGCCGCAATGTATGGGCAACCACATCCACCGGCGCGCCGCGCAGATTGCCATCCAGCAGCGCGAAGTCGAAATCCAGCGTGCGCGCCGCGACCATCGCCTCGTCAAGACTGGCCGCGATCTTCACCACCCGGGCGCCGGCATCCTCGAGCACGTCGGAAAGCTCCATCGAGATCAGCGGCTCATCCTCGACCAGCAAGACCCGGCTGTCCTTGATGCCATCGCGCTGCGGCAGGCCCGGGCGATCGATCCTGGTCTCAGCGCTGCGCTGCGCGCCGTCCGGGCCAAAGCCGGAATGGATCATGATCCGCCAGATCACCCCGGCCTTGTTCCAGTCAACCTCGACCCGGCCATCGCCGACCCCGTTCTGGATCAGATCGGAGCCAAAGCCACGCCGTGTCGGCGCGGTAACCGGGGGGCCGCCGGTTTCCTGCCAGGTCAGGCTCAGCCCTTCGGGGCCAATGGTCCAGGACAGGCTCACTCGCCCCAGGGCCCGACCCGAAGCCTGCGACAGGGCACCATATTTTGCCGCATTGGTCCCCAGCTCATGCAAGATCAGCGCAAGGCGCAGCGTCACTTCCGGCGACAGGGCCACATCGGGCCCGCTGACGTCAATGAAATCGCGGTCGAGCGTGCCGGCTTCGATCTGATCCGTGACCAGTTGCCCCAGAGACGCCTTGGACCAGGTGACATCCGAGAGGATGGAATGCGCGCGCGCCAGCGCCTGGAGCCGGCCTGAAAACCGCAGATTGAACTCTGGCAGGGTGGTTGAGGTGCGCAGCGTCTGCCGCATGATTGCCTGCACATTGGCCAGCGTGTTCTTGATCCGGTGGTTCAGTTCGCCGACCAGAAGGGCGCGGACCTTTTCGGCCTGATGACGCTCGGTTGTCTCGAGCACCTGCAGGGAAAGCGAAGGGCTGCCAGTTGCCGGGTCGATCACCACCGAACCATAGATTTCGCAATTGATCTCGCCCTTCGCGCCGGTGGCGACGGCCTCGGCACTGTGTCGGGCAACCGTCCCGGCGCCGGCGATCCAGTCTCTGAACTGCGCCAGGGTCTCGGGCCGGAAACAGCCGGCCTCGCCCAGATCGCCGCCCAGAAGCCGGCCCGCACCGATGCCGAAAATCCGCTCGGCACCGCCCGACCAGCCAAGCAGGTTCAGGCTGGCATCGCATTCGATCACCCCAAGCGGCGAGTTGTCGGCATGGGCCCGCAGCGTGGCAATCGCGAGATCGCGCGCCTGGGCGCTTTCGCGCAGCTCGTCGCGCTGATGCTCGAGGTTGATGGTCTGTTGGGCCAGCCGGTAGAAAACCTCGGCTTTCGAGCGCAGGATGATCGGGTCAATCGGCTTGTAAATATAGTCAATTCCGCCGGCCTCATAGCCCTGGAAATGACGGATCTCATTGTGATCGGCGGCCGTGACGAAGATGATCGGGATCTCGCGGGTCCGCGCGCTGCCGCGCATCAGTTCGGCCAGTTCATAGCCATTGGTGCCGGGCATCTGGACATCGACAAAGGCCAGACGGAAGTCATAGCGCAGCATCAGCTCCAGCGCTTCGGTTGCCGAACGCGCCTTATGGAGCTCCAGCCCGTCGCGGCGCAGCAACGTCTCCAGCGCGAGCAGATTCTCGGGGAGATCGTCAACCAGCAGGAAACGGATGGCTTTATTGGGCATTTTCAAACTTTTCGATATTCGTGCGGCGCCAGATGCGCTCACCCTCATCATGGGCGCTGAAGGCCGGTTTAATCTTTGAGAACCGCAGTGTCTCATGCGAGCCAAGGCCAAGGAAGCCACCGCGCACCAGCGAGTCAGCGAAAAGCCCCAGAACGCGGTTCTGGAGGGTTTCATCGAAATAGATCAGCACGTTGCGGCACGAGATCAGATGCATTTCGGAAAATACCTGATCGGTCGCGAGGTCATGTTCGGAGAACAGCGTGCGCTGCCGCAGATGGCGGTGGAATGCGGCACCGCGATAGGCCGCGGTGTAATAATCTGACAGCGTCGTCTTGCCGCCGGCCGCGCGATAATTCTCGCTGAACTTTGGAATGCGCCCGGTTTCATAGATCCCCGCCGAGGCTTTGCTGAGCGCGCGGCGGTTGATTTCGGTCGCATAGAACATGGTGCGATCCAGCAGGCCCTCTTCGGCGAAGAGAATGGCCAGCGAATAGAGCTCCTCGCCATTGGCGCAGCCCGGCACCCAGACCTTCAGCGAAGGGAAAGTCTGCAGATGCGGGATAACCTTCTGGCGCAGGGCCAGGTAATAGCCCGGATCGCGGAACAGATCGCTGACCTGGACCGTCATGGCGTCAATCACGTCATGCAAAAGCTCCGGCTCGCGCAGCACCCGCGCTTGCATCGCCGAAATGCTGTCACAGCCGAGACGGGTCCGCGCCACCTCCACCCGCCGCACAAGCGACGAACGGGCGTAAGCGCTGAAATCATAATGATAGCGCCGCCGGAGCGCCTCCAGAAACAGATCCGTTTCAATATCGCTGATCTTGTCACTGCCTGAAACCGGGGTCGTCATTTCGGCATCCAGACCCTTATCAGCGACAGAAGTTTGTCAACATCAAGCGGTTTGGCGAGGTAGTCATTCGCCCCGGCGGCGAGGCATTTGGCCTGATCATCGGCCATGGCTTTCGCCGTCAGCATGATGATCGGCAAGGTCCGCCATTTCGAAATGCGCCGGATCTCTTTGGTCGCGGTCAGCCCGTCCATTTCAGGCATCATCACATCCATCAGCACCAGATCGACCGGAGGCTCGGCACCGTCCGTCACCCGGCCCAGCATATCCAGCGCCTCGCGGCCATTGCGGGCGATGCGGATATCGACGCCATGCGGCTCCAGCACCCCGGTCAGGGCGTAGATATTGCGCACATCATCCTCGACCACAAGGATGCGGCGCCCGTCCAGTTCCGAATCGCGGTTCAGCGAGGCCGCCAGCATATCGCGCTGACGCTGTGGCAGATCCGAGACCACCTGATGCAGGAACAGCGTCACCTCATCAATCAGCCGCTCGGGTGATTTCGCACCTTTGACGATGATCGATTGCGAATGGCGGCGCAGGCGCTGCTCCTCGGCTTCGGAGAGCGCGCGGGCCGTATAGACGATCACCGGCGGGAAAGAGGCGGTCTCATCCTGGCTGAGCTGTTCGAGAAGGTCGAACCCCGTCCCGTCGGGCAGGTTCATATCCAGCACGATACAGTCGAAAGTCTTGTTGCGGCAGGCGGTCAGCGCGGCAGCTGTTGTCGCGGCACCGGTGACCTCGACCGCGTCCGAGCCGAGAAGCGCCTTGATCCCCGACAGCTGCGCCGGATCATCCTCGACCACCAGCAGGCGGCGGATCCGGCTGTTGGCCTGGAATTCGATACTGTCGAGCGCCTCGATCAGGGATTCGCGCGCCACCGGCTTCATCAGGTAATTCACCGCGCCCTTCGCCATGGCATCACGGGTGTGATCTGCGGCTGAGACGACATGGACCGGAATATGCCGGGTCGCGGGCGCGCGCTTCAGGCGGTCCAGCACCGTCAGGCCGGAATGATCGGGCAGGCCCATATCCAGGATCACGCCCACCGGCAGATAGGTCTGCGCAGCCCGGACCGCATCATCGGCGCTGCTGACCACAATCGCGCGGAAGCCGCGCTCATGCGCAAGATCAAGCAGGATGCGGGCAAAGGCCGGATCATCCTCGACGATCAGCAGGCTGCGGTCATCCTCGCCCAGCTCGCTGCGATCGTCACTCAGATCAATGATCTGGCCCATGCCGCGCTCCGGTATGGGCCGCGGCTCTTCTGCGCGCGGGGCGGCGGGCTTCAGCCCGGGCCGCAGCTCTGCCGGCGGGCGTTCATCAAGGTCTTTCAGCGTTTTCGGCAGCAAGAGCGAGAAGACGCTCCCCTTGCCGGGCGCGCTTTCCAGTGTGATCTGCCCTTCCAGCAGATCGGCGAGATCGCGCGAGATCGCAAGGCCAAGACCGGTGCCGCCAAAGCGGCGCGAGATCGAGCCATCCGCCTGGCGGAACGCTTCGAACACGGCCTTGTGCTGCTCGGGATCGATGCCGATGCCGGTATCCTTCACCCGGAAGCGCACGCCCTCGCCCTCGCGCGTCAGCGACAGCGTGACCGCGCCATGATCGGTGAATTTCAGCGCATTGCCGACGAAATTGCGCAGGATCTGCTCGACCCGCGAGGGGTCGGTGATGATGCCCGGAATATCTCCGGCAATCTCGGTCTCAAACTTCAGGCCCTTTTCCGACGCCGCGAAGGTGAAAGCGCGCGCGATGCGCTGCACAATGTCGCGCGGATCGCTGGGCTCGGGCGAGATTTCAACCTTACCGGCCTCGATCCGGGCCAGATCCAGGATGTCATTGATCAGCCGCAGCAGATCTTTGCCCGAGCTTTCCACCGTTTCGGCCCAGCGGACCTGTTCGCCCGTCAGATTGCCACCACGGTTTTCGCTGAGCAGCCGCGCCATGATCAAAAGCGCATTCAGCGGCGTGCGCAGCTCATGCGACATATTGGCGACGAATTCGGATTTGTAGCGGCTTTCACGGGCCAGCTCCTCGGCCTGTTCGGCCAGCTTGCGCCCGGTGGCCGCCAGGGTGTCGCGCTGCTCTTCCATCTCGGCAGTCTGTTGCTCAAGCTGGGCGTTCTGTTCTTCCAGCGCCGCCTGCTGATCCCGCAGCAGCCCTTCGCTGCGCTTGAGCGCCTCGGTCTGTTCCTCCAGTTCGGCATTGGTGTCGGCCAGCCGCTCGGAATGGCTGCGCAATTCCTCGGATTGCTGGCGGGTCTCATCCAGCAGCTGCTGCACTTCCTCGCGGTACAAAGCCGAGCGCAACTCGACCCCTGCCTTGTCGCCGAGGCTTTCGATCAATTCCCGCTCCGCGTCGGTCGGCTCGCGGTCAAGGCCGATCTCGATCACCCCATTGACCACGCCATTCTCGCGGGTGGGCACGATCACCGAACAGGCGGCCCGACCCCGCATCAGCCCCGACCCCCAGTCAAGCGCCGCCTCACCCGGCGCCATCAGCACCACGGTTTCATTGCCCTGCAATGCCCGGCGCAGATGACCGGCCTGGCGGCCAGGCTGCCCCTCATGCAGAGCCTCGGCCGTGTTGGCGGTTCCCCAGGACGCGACGGGGATCAGGCTGTCCTGCTGCTTTTCCCACAGGACCGCCGCCCGCGCCCCAAGCGCCCCGGCGACCAGCCGCAGCGTGTTCTCGCCGATCTGCACCCGGCTCAGATCGCCCTCGAGAGCTTTTGCCAGCGCCATCTCGATGCTCTTGCGCCAGTCCTCGGCCGCGATGCGCAGGCGGTTTCGCACCATGAATGTCCCGGCCACGGCCAGAAATATCAGCGATGCCGAGGCGAGACTGCGGTTCGACAGCGCGATTGCAACGTCGTTCTCGCGCTCATCCAGCACATAGCCGAGGATCAGCATCACTATGCCCACCACCGCAATCGCTGAGGGCAGCCAGAGGTACCGCAGCGAGAAGCTGATCGCGAGCGCCAGCAGATAGCCCAGCCAGACCGCATGGCCCAGCGGGATATTCAGATCAGCGATGAAGCTGATCAGCATAATCGCCACAATGACGACCAGGCCTGAAACGTTGAGATACTCTTTGCTGTCAGTCTTCATCCTGGTCTCTCCCCGCAACCTGGTCCGGCAGCGCCATAGTTACATGACTATTCCTTAGCGGGTTCATAATAACAGACGATCACGCTATGGGAGTAAGCCGAAATGCCTTGAAAAGCCAGCCCGGGGCGCAAGGATACTGATGGCATTTTGGATTTCGCGGATGTGCATGGCGTTCGCCGTGAACGCGCCTGGGGCCTGTTCACGTGGTGATTCCGCGACAGGGCCGCGCGCTGAGTGCCGTTCCTTGTCAGGGAAAGCCCGGTTCGGGTCTGCCGCGATCCGGGCGGCATGACGCAAAAGTCGCCGGCTTTTGCGCTGGCGATCTCGCCGCATGACCCGATCTGCACCGGCAGCCGGGAGTTCGGCCTTCCGGTTTTCGGGTTTCCGGCCCGGACAGGATTGCCCGGGCCGCAAGGAATGCCGCGCTCAGAGCAGGGCTTTGCTTTTGGTCTCGGGGGCCCAAAGGATGGACATCACCAGCCCCAGCAAAGGGAGGCCCGCCATGATCAGCAGCGCCGCCGATGCGCCAAGGGTCTCAAGCGCATAGGGCAGGAGATAAACCGCCGCTGCCGCCGAGATCCGCGAGAAGGCCGCCGAGAACCCAACCCCGGTCGAGCGCAGATGCGTGTCGAAAATCTCGGCGGGATAGACATACTGGATGTTATTGGCCGCAGGCGCGACAAACATATAGACCGCGAAAAGGCCGACAATCACCCAGATCGGCGCCTGGGGGAACAGACCGATCGCCAGCAGCGTCACGAACATCACCGCGAAGGTGGAAATGACGAAATGGCGGCGGCTGAGCCAGGCGATCAGGAAAAGGCCGAAAACTGCCCCGAGGATCTGCACGAGGTTCAGCCAGATATCAACCGTGGTCTGATCCTCGATCCCGAGCGAGTCGAATACCGGCCCGATAAAGGTGAAGATCGCGAAGAACGGCCCCACCTGGCAGAACCAGAACAGCCCGGAATAGAGATGCTGGCGGACATTCGGCCCTTTCAGCAATTCACGCGCTGAAGGCTGGTTGAGCTTCAGCTCCACATCGGGGATTGCAAAGCCCTTGCCGAAATGGCGTTCGACCACAGCCTGCGCCTCGGCGTCGCGGCCGCGCGCCTTCAGCCACATCGGCGTTTCCGGCAGGCCTATGCGCAGCAAAAACACCAGAAGGGCCGGAATCGCGCTGGTTGCCAGCAAGAGCCGCCAGTTGTCGCCGGAATAGATCAGGTTGCCATAGACAAAGGCGATGGTGAACCCGACCTGCCAGCCCACGGCAAAGCTGCCCAGCAACACGCCCCGCCCTTTGCGGCGCGAGAATTCGGCAAGAACCGAGGTGCCGACCGCATATTCCACCCCGACCGCCAGACCAAGCGCAAGGCGCAAGAGCACCAGCTGCCAGACCTCCTGCACGAAAAGCTGCAAGACCGAGAGCAGAACGAAAGCCAGCAGATTCCAGGAAAACACCGGCCTGCGGCCAAAGCGGTCGGCCAGGTTGCCAAAGAACAGCCCGCCGATAAAGACGCCGATCAGGGCACTTGCCGCGATCAGCCCCTGACCCAGGGCGGAAAGCTCCATCTCCTGTTTCGCAAGTGCCAGGGCCGGTCCGACAATCCCCAGCACATAGCCGTCAAGCGCGGCGCCCCCAAGAACCGCCGCCGCCGCGAGGATATGGACGGGCCGCATGGGCGCCTCATCCAGCCGTATCAGGCCAGGCCCGCCCGTTTCAGTTTGTGAAGCCATGCTCCCCCCAGAGAATTAATTGCCTTGCTGCCTCCCCCGTGGACTGTCTGCCGCCTGTGTCCGTGACGGAGTGTCGGGTACATGGGCCGGTGTCCTGCCTCAGCCAGGCCACAGGTATGGGTTCCTCCTTTTTTGGGCATCACAGAGGGACTGACCGATCAAAATGCGACCACCTGCAACAGCGGACGCCATTTTCGGCGCCTTGTTCTGCAGCCTCTCGGATCAGCGCCTGTCTGCCTGGCCTAAAAGGCGCGTGCAGGGTTCGCGGATCAGCGATGGGGTCGCTACCGGCCGTCACATCGCGATCAGATCCGAGCTATGCCGCAGCCTTCCATTTCGTCGGGCTGACGTAAAGCACGCTGCCATCGACGCTGACCATCACATCGCCATCCTGGATATTCACCTGCAGCTTCATCGAGCGATTTGCCTCTTTCGCCAGCCCGGCTGTGTCTTCCTGTGTCAGGTTGATCACCTGCAGATTGTCAAAGCGGGCAGAGCTGCCCTTGATTTTATCCCACCAGATCTCGGCCTGCCTGCCGCCATAGGCGTAGACGGTGACCTTTTTGGACTTGCTGCAGGACTGGCGAATGACCTTCTCGCTGGGCAGGCCGAGTGCGACCCATAGTTCAAGATCGCCGCTCAGGCTTTTCTGCCAGATGTCCGGTTCGTCATCCGTTGAGAGGCCCCTGGTCATCTCCAGCTCGGCTTCGGCATTGAGGGCGAAGGCAAGAAGTCGCACCATCAGCCGCTCATCCGTCTCTGAGGGATGTCTGGCGACGGTCAGCTTGTGGGTTTCGTAATAGTGGCGATCCATATCGGCCACGGACAGCTCGACTTTGTAAATGGTGGCATTCTGCGCCATGGCCGGACCCTGGATGTGTAAGATGAGGGTGCATAGTGCCTTTGGAGCCGCTGGGTAAGCGCGAAATCCTTTGGGGCAAAGCTCCACCGCGTATTTCCGGTTCCGGTTGCCTGGAATTGCCTTGATCAGGGATCGAGTGCCCACCCTGTGATCGGTCTGACCGTGGCGCAGGCCGGTGCGCCACAGTCAGGCACAGAAATGGGCTGATCTTCAGATTATGGGAATACGCCCGGCCGCCAAAGCACCGTTCGGGTCGAAACCTGTGCGACCCGGTTCCAGACGGGAACATCCTACAGAAAGACCCGCTGCTGATCCTCCGCCCCGAGCAGCCTCCAGGCGCCGGCCGCCAGATCCCCGGGCAGGCGCAGCTGCCCCAGGCTCTCACGATGCAGCACCTCGACATGATTGCCGCAGGCCGCGAACATGCGGCGCACCTGATGGTATCGCCCCTCGGTGATCGTCAGCAGGGCTTCGGTCGGCGACAGGATTTCCAGAACAGCGGGATCGAGCGGTTTTGTCTCACCTTTCAGCATCAGGTCGCCGGAGGCAAACAGCGCCGCCTCGTCGCCGTTCAGCGGACGGGCGAGGGTGGCGCGATAGGTCTTGCTGACCTTACGTCTGGGGCTGATGATCCGGTGCAAAAGATCGCCATCGTCGGTCAGGAGCAGGAGGCCCGAGGTCTCTTTGTCAAGCCGGCCGACCGTCGAGAGAACCGGATCACGCTGCCGCCAGCGCGGCGGCAGCAGGCCGTAGACCAGGGGCCCTGCTTCGCTGTGCGAGCAGGTCACACCGGCGGGCTTGTTCATCAGGATCACCATCCCCGCCACGGGATCGAGCGGCGCGTCATCGACGATCAGGCGTGCAGGCAGATCCGCGTCAACCGTGATACGGCTTGTGACATCGACGGGTTTTGCCCCATCCAGGGTGATCCGCCCGGCGCGCGCCAGCCGGCCGATCTCGCTGCGCGATCCATAGCCCATCGAGGACAGCAATTTGTCGATCCGGACTGTTACGGCTTTCGCCATCGTGTTGGTCTCCGTTCTGGTCGGATGGTGGGGGGCGTGCAGGACCTTACACCGGAACATCCGCCAATGGCTTCAGGCTGACGCCGTTCTCGCGCAAGGCGGCATCGATCCGGCTGAACACTTCGTTGCGGCAGGCCATCTCACGATCATGCTGCGGCACCCAGTATTTCACCCGATAGGTGATGCCATGTGGCGCGAACTGTGCGACCTGGACCTCAGGCCGCTTGCCTGAGGCAATGGTCTCCGCCCCTGCCAGCGCCTGTGTGATCAGCGCCTTCGCCTGCGCAACCGGAAGCGTGGCCGGCAGGGTCAACTCGGCGTGATCCCGGTATTCAGGTCGGGGCGCGCTGTAATTGGTGATCCTCTGGCGGGAAATCTGGCTGTTGGGCAGGATGACATGGGTGCTGTCACGCGTGATCAGCCGGGTGCTGCGCCACCCGATCTCCTGCACACGCCCCTGGGCCAGACCGTCGATGGCAACCCAGTCGCCGATCCGGAATGGCGCCTCGAGCCCGAGTGCGAGGCCCGAAAAGGTGTCAGCGACCACATTGCGGATGGCGAAACCCAGAACTGCCAGCACAAGACCGGACCCCGTCAGGATCCCCGAAAGATCCTGCCGGAAGAACAGCGACAGACTGGCCAGTGTCGCGACGGCGAACAGGGCCACGCGAAGCAAGTCCAGCGCCACTTTCGGAACCGGGCGCCGGCCCTTGCGGCGGCGGGTCAGACGCGCAAAGCATATAGCATGCACGAGATGCGCGCCAAGGAACATTGCGCCCGAGAGTGCGGTGTTGCGCAACGGTTCCCACCACGTCTGTCCCCCCCCGAACCTGCCGGGCAGGGCCTCACCGAAAAGGGCAAACAGCACCAGCAGGATCAGCAATCCGCCGGTCTGGACCGAAGGGGCGTCTGTTTTGATCATTCGTCGCCTCGCCGGGTCTGCAGCAGGCGCGCCTCCGGCGCCATACGGGTCTGCGTCTGGCCCGGCTGCATGCGCGAGAACGGGATCAGGCAGACAGGACAGCGATGGGCGGCGGCGCGCGGCACGTCCGTACCACAGGAATGGCAATTGGCGGGCAAAAGATTGCGATACAAGGGACTATCCTTTTTGACAGGGCATCGGAACAGAGCATCCTCCCCGGTCCCGGTCGCCCGCCAAAAAGCAGAGGCTAACAGAGCCGGGGCAAGGCATGCGCCTGTTCGGCGCGCATGATCACTGGCATGGTACATGTCCCGTTCATGGTTAAGGTCTCAGCCGGCCGCGCAGCCTTGCGGGCCAT
Source organism: Paracoccus sp. IB05 (assembly GCF_016405985.1). GTDB lineage: Bacteria > Pseudomonadota > Alphaproteobacteria > Rhodobacterales > Rhodobacteraceae > Pseudogemmobacter. Next base: position 10,785 of record NZ_JAEFCF010000030.1, on the reverse strand, counting down.
TGCCAGTATATGGTGCTTTCTAAAAATATTTCAACAGCTTGGCATATGTCTTGCCCGCGTCCTCCCGCTGGGTTTTCCGAAAGCAGAGCTTCCAGCGCAGTAAGGCCGACGGCCGGGGAATGAAAGCCTGTCCCGGTCACGCAATCTGTTCCGCCCCCTGCGGTTTGCCGGTAAATGCTGGCTGGATGGTTCCTTTCGGCGGTGGGCCGAACGTGACGATTGCGCTCTGGCAAAGCGATGAAGATCCTGATCGCCTCAGTGCGGCGCTTTTGATATTGTCCGAGGACGATGCTCATCGCGGAATTCGATGGCTGTTGCGCGGTCCTCATCACCTGTCCGGAAATCATCCCGCCGTCGGTCCGGTTGAGCAAGGCCAGGTGCACAGATGGCACATCGGGTCGCGCCCGATGGGGTTCTCGATCACCAATCGGGTGCGACCGTTCTTCAGGTCACGCGTCGCCAGATTAAACCAGGCGCAAAAAAGCGGGGCGCGATCCCCTGCCATTAATCTGGAAACCGAGGTGCGGATCTCATCAAGGCCTTGTCGCCAAAAGCGGCTGACTGATCAGAGGCCGGATATATTTACGCCAACCGGAAGAACACCCACGAAATCCATGCAACTGCGGGGCGGACCATACATTTCTTCCACGTGCTTCCTTGAGCAGTTCGGCCTGTATGCCGAAGGCTCGGCGAATATGCGCTTCAGCCGCCGGTTCTCGTCTTCAAGAGACTTCATCTGGCCTATCATTGACGCGTCCATGCCGCCATACTTCGAGCGCCAATTGTGGAAGCTCGTGGTGCTGAGCCCATGCTCCCTGCAAAGTTCAGGCACGGCCACACCGCCCTCGGCCTGACGAAGTACAGCCATGATCTGCGGTTCCGTGAAGCGGCTCTTTCTCACTCGAATCTCCCCAGACCCTCCGATTCACGTCAAAGAAGGACAATCAATGGATCCTGACCCTAGATGAGCACCGAGGATCTCAACACCGGAAAACCTTCGGCCGATTCAATACTCACATGTATGGTCTCATGCACTTATGATGCATGAGAGGTAATCTTTCCTGCAAAATTCAGATTTCGTATCACCCTCAGAACCGGTTTTTCTATGACGAAGTAAACAGCCACTCCAACCAGAAAAGATATTGCGGTGGCCAGCACGACATACGCCCAAGTATAACCGGTGTCGGGTCCAAAGCGATCCCAAAGTATTTGAACGATCGAGAGGGTGAATGGGTGGCTAAGATACAGGCTGTACGATGTGTCACCCGACAATGAAGAAAAGCCAGATATTTTTCGCTCTATACTCGCCGGAAGATAAAACACCAGGCCAATGAACACAAAAAAAGCCGGAATCCCGAGCTTTATAATTCTGAAGTATTCTTCGCTTTGAAGAAGCGCATACGACAATCCAGACATGATAATCAGGAAAGCGCATAGGATGCGGCTGTCTTTTCTGCCAGTCTTGAGAAACAGAAGTCCGACCCATACTCCCGCGACAAACTCCAAAATAATGGGGTTTGTCCAGAAAGTGAGTGGTGCGCTGAATGAAAGGTCTAAACTCATTCCGATCAGCACAAAAAACACCATCGTGGCGCTCAGCGATACAACTGCCAGATTCTGCGGCAGAAATAGAAAACATGCAAATACGACATAGAAAAAAAACTCGTAGTTCAATGTCCACCCAAGTTGGAATATGGGTTGAATATCGTTGTCGGCAGCTTGATATGGTATGAACAAAAACGAGCGGATGGCCTCCCAGATCGTGACACCGGAAGCACTTACCTGCGACGGGGTGAAGAACAGCGCTGTAATCATCAGCAGAGTGAATATCCAATATAGAGGCGCAATCCTCACAATTCTGCGTTTGAGGAATTGAACGCAAGACCCTGCGCTTCCGAAAAGATGTTGACTTGTAAAAATCATAATGAAACCACTGATGAGGAAAAAGATATCAACACCGATTCCAAATTCGAAATTCAGTCGCGAAAACTCACTATCAATCTTCACACCCCAGCCCTGGGCATGGCCAAAAGTTACGACAATCGCTGCGATTCCCCGCAACAATTGCACACGGAGCAACTTCTCTGATCTCATCATGCCTGACATGCCTTAGTTCCCGATCCGCGGATGACGCATATGGCGTGACCCGGATCCATTACGTAATGCCAGAGTCAGTTGCACAGATATTTTTGCGATCATAATAATTATCAACAGTCCTGCAAGATTCTGAATGAGATACAGAGCCCAGCGGGACCCGCCGTTGAAGTACAATAAGAACTCGACAAAAAGAACGCAAATCCAGGGTTCGTAAGGGCGAGACCTGAACAGGTCCGTCGCAAATTTCAATCCTATCCCGACAGTTAATCCAACAACAACAATACCGATTAAGCCAAAATTCCAAAATGCCTCGCTTATGCTATTGGTTGGGATTCCCCAAATCTGTGGTGCCGGGTCATCAGGGCTGTTTCCTAAGAAGCTGACCCAGTTATTGTATGTAAAGATATTCTTCGGCTTGTCGGGCCATAGCGCCCTGGGAATGGGGTAGGCTAGTACAGAAAGATAGGACTTCCCATACAAGTACTGACCAGAAACTGCATTTGCAAATGAAGAGAGATCACCCTCTTCTGCGGCACGTTTTTTGGTTTCAAGATCACTCGCTTCGATCCACTCGCTCATCCGATTGGCATTGAATGCGCTATAGTCAACCTGAGTGGAGTTGAAATTCTGCCGCAACATTCCGAGCATCCCAAAGATAATAATAGCGGCAATAGCAGTGCTCACACATGCCATCACTGGGATCTTTCCACGCTTCATGGACAGGACCACAATCACACTCATGATCATCAGCAGGACGCTGCTTCGAGACCCATCAACAAGCCAGTAGATCGGCAAAAGGGCGCCGAAGAAGATCCAGAATAAAGGCTGCCGCTCGGCCTTCGGCGCGGCAACCATCCAGATGAGAATAGCAACACTGGCAACTTTCGTGACCACAGTATACACGCCAGACCCGGACATGCTCTGATATCTGCCGCTGTAGAATGATAGAATTTGCGCCGATATCCCGCCCCGCGACATAATGAATGCCCAGCCCAATAGTATGGCTATCACCAAGTATACTTGTGCGCCAAAGACTACACTAGAGGAGCCGGACACCTTGTTTGCGGGCATCGTCTTAAATTTTACCGCGTAGAACCCGCAGTAAGTGCATATCCAGAACAGAGCTGAAACGAGGTAATAGTAGGTGTATATAAAAATATAGCTATTAGCATCTAGCCGCTGAAGTGTGGCTGAGTAACTCGGGCTAATATCGAACCATGGCTGAGATGCGAGGACAAACGGAAAGAGCAAATGAATGGGCTGAAACGCTACTGCGAAAGCTATACTGTAGAGAACGGGAAAGACGAGTGGGTGAAAATACCCAACCTTGCGGATAAAAAGTATCGGAATGATCAGAACGAATTCCATCAATCCATTTGCGACAGCTCTAAGCAGAAATGGAAGAGACACATCCATAGATGCCGAGGCAACAATTGGTGGCGTAAGGACTCTGTAGATTAGAATGTAGGTCGCGATCAGCAAGCGAACGCTTGCGGACATCCCGCCCTCTACAAGATAGTATAGCGACCGGGACTCGTTCATCCCGCCGATACGGTCATCAGCACCTCGCATGATACGCCTATGAAATTCTGCGAGCCGGCACGCCGGCAAATACCGCTCCAGGCGGCACAGTCTTCGTTACGACAGAGTTTGCGGCGATAACTGCGCCATCACCTATTGAAACAGGCCCGATAATAACGACGCCGGCGTAAATAACCACGTCGTTTCCGACTACCGGATAAGAAGGCGTGCCTGCGTATTTTCGACCCAGGGTGACGTTCTGATATATGGTCACACGATCACCTATTACAACTCCATCGCCAATAACAATTCCGGTTGGGTGCGGCAGGTTTAATGAACGGCCAAGTACAGCCAAAGGCGAAAGGTATATCCCATAGCGAATTGCTAAGCTGTTTCTATAAATCCTCGAAACGGCCTTTCCTAAAAATCCGAGACGCTTTCTCCATGTCAGCACACGATAGCAATGCCGAGTGGCACGTTTAGGAAGTGATGTGAACAAAGCCAGCACGAATGCCTCCTGGTTATCTGTCGTTGAGGTTGCCAAGGAGTGCAATTTCTCTTATCGAGCTCCTTCTTATCGCCAGAAGGCGATCAGAGTGGTAATCTTTGCTCTTCATGATATTTGCCCGAGATTCTGCTATTTGTTCCTCGATCGAAAGGCTTAGCAGGCTCTGTAAGCTGGCCAGCAACTGCTTTACATCTCCAGGCTTGTGGAGGCGCTCGGCTGCCAGAAGCTCAGGAATACCTCCCGCTGTCGAACCCAGGCACAAGCACCCACGACTAATCGCCTCAATCAATGCACGCGGCAGACCCTCTTGAAACGAAGGCTGAAGGTAGATGTCTACATGATCCAGCCAATCGAGTACCGGCTTTCCGCCTGGCAGCACACCATCAAATTTCAGATAATCTGCGATTGCTGATCCATTGAACTGCGCGCGATCTCCCTCACCCAGAATCCGGTATTCGAAGCTCAGTTCTGGCCGAAGAGTTTTCAACTGTGAAAGCGCCTCGATCGCAATATGAATTCCCTTAAGGCGTGTATTCAAGGATCCAATTGTGCCAAAAACAATCTTTCGCTTAGAGAGATCTCGTCGAGTATTGATAGCGGCACTGTCATGAAGCTCAACGTTAGAGGCCACGAATTCTTTACCAGAGGTCGGGTAACGGCCCTGAAGGAATTGCCGAGTTACATATCTCACGACAGGTGCATTGCGTGTCGCTACCCTTGTGCGCAAAGCGAGGACGGGCGCATAGGCTCGCGCCAAGATTGATCCATGAAAATATAGAGAATCCCACGGACAGGCCACTAACTCTACCAGCAGCGGCTTGTTCATTCGCCGTGCAATTTTGCTTGCCGTTAACCCGAGTTGGCTAGGAAGCCGAACGATGACAACATCTGCATTTTCGACCTGACGCCGAACGATGGCTTCACTTGCGTTGTGATCAAGGAGCCGCCGCCATCCTCTTCGCGGAGACGTGCCGATAAATTTTATTCCTGGCGCTGAAGAAATTCCTAAACGCTCTTTACTGTCTGAAGGCAATGGCAAGACACGACTGACGACAGCCATCTCCGAAAATTCCTGAAGATAGCTGCGCCAGCCAATTGTCGGAAATTTTCCACCCATCGTGAAGACGGTTCCGTCTTCCTTTTCCCGGAAGATGTGATCAACGAAGAAGGCGGCTTTCATGTTGGTTTGATCTCTTTTATTCCGAGTGAGCGGCTCCGAAGGAATTTTATAAGCGGCGTTTCAAAGTACTTAAACACGACGATAGCGACAATCGATGAAATAGTTGTCGTCGCGATGACGTAGATGGCTATGCTGATCAGGAAGTTCTCTCCGCCAGCATCACCCATGAAAATTGTCAGAGGTCGCATGACGAACCGATGGCACAGATAGAGGGCGAAAGAGCTATCACCGAGCAGGAGCAGAAATTTCGGAATCCGGGCGTCCGCCGTATTTGGAACAGTCAGGCAGCCGCAGAGAATTATTGCAGCGGGTATGCCGCCCTTTATAAAGCGAGGCAAATCCGGAGCGGTGTCCGATAAGAATACAAGTAGGACGAATCCTACGATAAACAGTATATAACAGCATAATATACCAGCATATCTGCGAATATGGTCAAAATATACGGCCAGTATAACGCCAAATCCGAACTCCAGAATGATCGAATTTGTCCAGAACGCCATTGGCGCCCAGGATGGCTGGAACACTGCGCCAATGATCGAAAACGCGGCGACAAAAGCAAGCAGGACGACCACACCGACCTTCCTGTTGAAGGCCATCGCAGCCGCAAACAGTACATAGAAGAAGATTTCATAGTTCAGTGTCCATCCCAAGGAGAGGATGGGAACTACCTTCCCACTTTCTCGCGCACTCGGAATGAACAGATATGAGGAGATGACATTCCACCACTCCAGCTCGGTCGAGCGGACGGATCCCGAAAGGAATACAAGCGTAACCACCATCAGCGATGTGAAGGCCCAGTAGAGCGGGACTACTCTGATAAACCTGCGCCACAGGAACTTATGTGCACCACCAGGTTCGCCGAAATCACTGGCGGAAGTGTGATACATTATGAATCCGCTTATGACAAAAAATATATCGACGCCCGCGATGAACGGAAACTCATTAAAGCGTTCTGGATCTACCCCATGATTGGTCATCGCTTCAAGTATCGCGTGCCCCACCATAACGGAAAGGGCCGCGTAAGCGCGCAGGACCTGAATGGAATTAAGTTTGGATCTCAAGGTCCCCTCCGTAAGGCTTAGTGTTGTCACGGCCACGCAGAAACCCGGGTAACTCGCGCATTGCGGCGAAGCGTGCCCCTTTTGGCATTTTCAACCAACGCCGCTGCCGGTCACCCCGGCATGTTTTAATGTGACAGTTTTGTGCCATCTCTATTCAGACTGCATAAGTTCGCAATGCCTGCCCTCGGTTGCGACATCTCAGCTATAAATGCCGAAGCGCCGATTCGTTCGATCGCACCACACATGCATCGATTTCTACATACACAAAGTGACTGGATACGTGGACTTGCACTGTTTGAACCAAAAGCAGGGCCACATCGGTGGATCACCCGCAGTATGTCCCTTGATGTGCCGGACGTGCCCTCTATCCCTCTAATGCGCGTGGAGGTCAACGACGAAGGTTGCTTCGACGCACAGGGGTGCACAATTTTTGCGCACGTCGGCCTTTCTTTCAGCCGTTACTGGTCTTTACACTACATCTAAGTTAATGGCAGGGGAGGCCCGTGAGGCGCGCTGTCGAGCCATCACCATCTGCCGTTAGTGTGTTCCTAGTGTCATAGTCGCTATTGGCGATGTCTGAAGCAGGACTGCAGGAAAACTCATGAAGATCGTCCATATTATCACCAGGCTTCTGCGCGCAGGGTCTGAGGAGAACACTATTCTTTCGTGTGTTTCGCAGGTAAATGCGGGACACGAGGTATTCGTTGTTCATGGTCGCGATTATGACGCCAGTTATTATGGTCAGTATCCACTTATAAGGTTTATCAAAGCTACTCACCTCAGTCATCCGATATCGCCATTTAAAGACTGGAAGGCCTATATCGAGGTCAAACGTATTTTCAGACAGATCAACCCGGATATCGTGCATACACATCAGAGCAAAGCGGGAATTGTTGGCAGATTTGCCGCTCACGCTGCGAAGGTACGCGTTATCATCAACGGTGTTCACATCGTTCCTTTTGCCAGTGTGGGGGGAGGTAAGAGGCTTCTCTATAAAAGCCTGGAGCGAGCCGCAGATCGCGTGACAGATTTTCATATTGATGTAAGCGGCGGGGTCAAGGAAGAATACCTGAATGCTGGCATTGGAACGCCGGGCAAGCATCGTATCATTCACTCCGGATTTAATCTGGACAGGTTCAGGACGGCTATCCCGCTCGACTGGCGCGCTATTCCTTCGCTTGAGCGATTCGAAGCACGGCCACCTGTCGTGGTAATGGTGGCTGCCCTTGAAGCCAGAAAGAGGCATTTGCAGTTTCTGGATGCCGTTCCCAAAATTCTATCCGCTGTCCCGGATGCGCAAGTGTTGCTGCTTGGTGGGGGCCCCGAGGAGAAGTCGATCCGGTCCGCGATATCCGAGAAAGGCCTTTCGCAATCTGTTCATCTGCTGGGATATCGCACAGATCCAGAGCGTGTCATTGCCTTGGCAGATGTTTGTTGCCTGGTTTCTGAACGAGAAGGACTGCCTCGCGTCATTATGCAGTATGCGGCGGCAGGCAAGCCAACGGTTGCTACCTTCCTTCCTGGGCTCGGCGAAGTTCTGACGGATGATGTCAACGCGATCGTGCTGCCTCAGAATGATATAAATGGCGCTGCGGACATGATTTCTGGCCTTCTGCTCAATGATGATCATCGAATGCGTCTTGCCCAAGGCGCACGCGAAACTGATCTCGACAATTGGAGAGTTGAGGTTATGTGTCAGCGCATTCTCGAGCTGTATGAAGATCTCTCAAAGAAACTGCCGAAGCGATAAGCTGGAGTCCTGACTTGGCACGTAAGCTTCGAACGAACTTGCTGGCAGCGATGTTTTCACACTTGCTGCGATTTGGCGCCCCATTGGTTGCCTACCCATTTCTAACCCGTGTCCTTGGCACCGAGGGGTTCTCGCAGTTCTCACTGATAATGGCTGCCGCGCTCATCCTGTCTCAGTTTATTGAGTACGGATTCGGGCTTATGAGTGTGCGGAATATATCACAGGGTGCAGATGATACGCCGTCAGCCTGTGGCATCGTGCTGTTGGGAAGACTGCTCACCTGCTTGGTGACTGTGGCGCTCTATTTGGGCGTCCTGCAGTTCATTCCGATATCTGAGCTGAAATCTCCCTCCGCGATATTTGCGACCGTTCTTCTGGCGGGGGCTTATGGCTTCTCCTCGTCATGGTATTTTATCAGTGTCGAGCGTGCGATTTCCTTGGCGGCCCAGGAGGTGGTGGGTGCAGTTTGCACTTTGCTGCTGATACTGCTCTTCGTGCGGGTTACGGGCGACGCTGTTCTGGCGATCTGTCTTTTTGCGGGGCCGTTGTGGGTTCTCTCGGCTTACGGACACGTCAGGGCTATTTCCCATCTTGGCTTCAGCGTGCCTCCCATCTCGCTGTTTTTCTCATCTTTGATTAAGTCGGGCCATTTCTTTGTTCTCACCGCAACAGGCCCGGTTATTAATCGGCTCAGTATCATCGCGCTCGGAGTTTTTTCGTCTCCGGCACAAGTCGCTTACTATGCTGCAGGAGACAGGATCATTTCTGCAGTGATCAATGCCAGCCTGCCATTGGTTCGCATCCTGATCCCGCGGATCACGAACTTGCTGCGGGATGATCCACATGCGGCGAGACGTCTGTTTTTGAGATCATCTATCTCCGTAACGATCGTGTTCACAGTGGCAAGTGTTTTGACCGTTTTGATTGCTCCAGTGCTTGTTCCAGCGCTGTTCGGCGCAGAAATGACAGGAGCGACTTCGATCATAATGCTTCAGCTGTGCATTATTCCCTTGGCTGTATGTTCCAGATGCTGCGGCATGCTCGCATTGCTGCCTTTGAATCAGGAGCACAAATACAAGAACATCACGCTTTTGACCGGCGTCATAGGGCTTATATCGCTTCCGTTTACTGCAACGCCCCTGGGCGGCATCGGTGTTGCGGCCTCGCGGCTGGCCGTAGAAACCTGTCTCGCAGTGGTCTGTATCTGCCTGGTCGTAAAGCTTAGGCGGGCCTGGTCATCTCCCAACGAAAGATAACCGCCCTTATGTGATCGGGCGGCACGCCTCATCCACAGGGCTGTTGCCTGCGCAAGTGATCGTCGCCGGGTCGCTTGGGAATGAGGAGCAGAAAACGCTCCGGGGGGATCGCTTTCCTGACTCATATGCCGACCTCTGCGCTGAAAGTTCCGCCGGACGCCGTTCGTTTTAAACCAAAGGCCCAGGCCCCTGTCTGCTGATCACTGAGGAACAGAGATCACGGCACTGACGGGCAGATGATCCGAGCCGAACGGTCCGGCAGTGCCTATGGCCTTAAGGCCAAGGTCAGGCGAGAGGGCAATTCTATCGATGGGGGTTCCAAGCCAGGGCATGGTCTCGAGGCCGGTAACGAATCGCGTGGCAACCGGCATGAATGGCTCGGTGTTCTGATAGCCTGTCCGCTCCAGAAAATCGTTCAGAAAGGGAGACCAGGGCGGCGTGTTCCAGTCCCCGGCCACGATAACGCTGGCATCCGGCTTTTCCTGTTCCAGGACGGAGGCGAGATTTTCGAGATAGGTATTTCTTTGACGCCACATCTGCGGGCTGCGTGGCGTCTGTGCATGCACCGCATAGACGATGACAGGGTGGCTTCCGACCATCAGTGCGACGCGGACGGCATTGCGGCCGCCGGTGCTCCCTGGGGTCGGCGGGGTAATCACCTGCTCGCTGGTAATCGGAAAGCGGCTGAGTATGCGCAGATGGCTCGAGATCTTCACGGTCGCCTCACTCTGCCATGGCCAGGTGTCTCTGGCCGTCACCAGAGCCTCCTGCCAGGTTGAGGGCACCTCTTGCAGCACCACGAGATCCGCGGCCTTCACTTCGGGCAAATTAAAAAAGCGGACCGCATCGCGATTCGTGCCGAGCACATTAGCGGTCACGATCGAGACATTGACATGCGCACCACGGGATGCAGAGGCCTGGACTGGCAGGGAAAGATAGGGCAGCACGGCACAGGCAATCGTTGCCAGTGACGCCAGAATATGTGTTTTCTTGCCGGAGAGCAGGCCCAGCACAGCGAGCAGCATGCCAAGGGCCAGCAGATGCGCCCTGAGAAAGCTCGCCATATCTGCGGCCCATAACACCCGCGCCAGGGCAAACGAACCGGCTTGTGCACAGATATAGAGCGCTTGGCAGATCAGGATAACCCGTCCCTCGTTCGGCCGGGTCGGTCGGAACAGGCTCATATCTGTACTCCACCTCGAAGCTGTGCCCAGTGCCTGTCGCCGCCCGAGTTCTGGACAGGCAGGTGCCGACCCGCCCGTCCATCTGCTGGCGCCACCAGATCCGGATCTGCACATTGGAAAATCTTTCGGGATCCCGAGAGCAATGCAGATCCCACGGAGATCAGGGATTCTGGTGTCAATCGGCGTGGAAAGCTGACCCCCTATCGGCGCGCAATATTGACCCCACCC
>NZ_JAEFCF010000002.1 GCF_016405985.1 Paracoccus sp. IB05 | reverse complement strand
CCCCGGGCCGCGCAAGCTTGACCAGCTCGAACGCCTGACGCAGCGCGCCGGTGCCGCCGGGGGTCGAGATCGAGGCAGCACGATCCCCGAACCCATCGCCAAGGATCAGCGCGGTGATTGCCGCGTTATAGGCGGGCTCACCGGCCAGCGCGGTATAGGTCTTGGTGGTCTCGGCTTCCCAGATCTTCTTTTCGGCGGCTCTGACCGCGCGCATCACCGGGGTGAGCCCGGTCGCGTCCTTGTAAACACCAACGCCAAGATCAATCTTGCCGTCCCGCTTGTCCTCGCGAAACATCGCGATCAGTTGCAGGATCTTGTCCTGCGGCTGCTGGGTCAAAGCCTCAAGCATGTCTTCCTCACATCAGCGGGCCGGTCCCCGGCCCCATTGCGCCCGTTCCGGCGGCCTTGCCTTATGCAGCTGGGCCCGTCTCGACCGGCAAATCCTCATACATGCCCCATTCGGCCCAGGAGCCGTCATAGAGCGACCAGTTGCGATGCCCGATCCGCTCCAGCGAGAGCGCGAGGATCGCCGCCGATACGCCCGAGCCGCAGCTGGTGATCACCGGCTGCGCAAGGTCGATCCCCGCCTCCTGGAAAATCATCCGCAGGACGGCGGGGTCTTTCATGGTGCCATCCTGGTTCAGCAGATTGCCCCAGGGCAGGTTGCGCGACCCGGGAATGTGTCCTGCGCGCAGACCGGGGCGCGGCTCCGGCGCCTCGCCGGCAAAGCGCGCGGGCGCACGGGCATCAACCACCACTGCCTGTTTCAGCTTCGCGGCATGGGCCACCTGGGTCACGTCTTTCACCAGGTGGTTCTGGCGCTGCGTGGTCATATGGCGATCGCGGATCACCGGCGGCAGGTCTTCGGTCTCGCGCCCTTCCGCCTGCCATTTCGGCAGGCCACCATCCAGCACGGCGACATCATTCTTGCCCATCAGACGGAAGGTCCACCAGATCCGCGGCGCCGAAAAGATACCGGTCGAATCGTAGACCACCACCTGATGCCCGTCGCCGACTCCCATCGCCCGCATCCGTGACATGAATTTCTCGACCGGCGGCACCATATGCGGCAGGTTCGAGCGGTGATCCGAAATTTCCTCAAGGTCGAAGAACCGTGCGCCCGGGATATGGGCCGCCTCATATTCCGCGCGCGCATTGCGCTCAGACGGGGGCAGGAACCAGCTGGCATCAAGCAAACGCAGATCGGGGTCCTTCAGATGGCTGGCAAGCCAGTCTGTCGAGACCAGGGTATGTGGGTCATCCTTCGGGGCGGGGGTCAGCGACATGGCGGCCTCAGGTCAAAGGGGGCGGATCAACAGGCGGACCAAAAGCGGTCAGTTTCCTATAGCCCGCCTGTATGCGCGTGCAACCCCGCTCTGCCCGGCTCAGGCCAGAGCGGGTGATCTTTGCCGGGAATTTCTGGCCGCAAACCTGGGCGGACAGACCTGAACCGGCAAACCTGGACCGGCAGATTTTTCCCCCGGGCTTCGCACCGGACATTTCCCGGGAATAAGAAATCCCGCCCGGAGGCGATCCGGGCGGGATGGTTTCAGGATCACGACCCCGGAAAGGCTGGCGGTCAGGCAAAATCTGCCTTGCGCCCGCCTCCGGCTTACTTCACCAGCGCTTTCTTGATCGCGCCGACAATGGCCACGAGGATGCCGCCGCCGGCGCCACCGCCGACCACGCTCTGGAGGATGGACGAGATGTCGAGCCCGGAAGACGTCGCAGCCGCCGCGGCCTCACCTGCACCGCCGAGGCCCAGCATGGACAGGATCTGCCCGCCGCCGACGCCGCCGAGAAGACCGACCACCGAATTGAGGATCGGACCCATGTTGAGGTTCTTCAACGCAGATCCGGCCGCATTGCCGCCGATAAGGCCGGCGACGAGCTGGATGATAAGTGACATATCCATGATGACTATCCCTACAAAGGGCCGGTGTGATCCGGCCTCACACCCGGAAAATGGCGTAGACTTGCTTACCGGGCAGGGGGAATACTGCCTGATCCTTCCCATCCTGGCAAATGTTGTATGAAAGGGGCCGCTGGCTACAAGATCGCCCCTTCTGGCGGATCAGAGCTGGTGACCCTGTTTCATGATCCGCGCCTTCTGGCGGTCCCAGTCGCGTTTGGCGCTGGTATCGCGCTTGTCGGCATTGTTCTTGCCCTTGGCCACACCGAGCGCGATCTTCACCATGCCACGCTCGTTGAAATACATCCGGAGCGGCACGATGGTCATCCCCTCGCGCCTGGTCGCATTCCAGAGCCGCGACAGTTCTTTCTTTGACACCAGCAGCTTGCGGCGGCGACGCTCGTCATGGCTGTCCCAGGCATTCGACTGTTTGTAAGGCGCAATATAGCCGTTGATCAGCCAGAGCTCGCCGCCTTCGACCGAGGCATAGCTGTCGGCAATGTTCGATCCACCGATCCGCAGGCTTTTGACTTCGGAGCCCTGGAGGATGATCCCGGCTTCGAGGTCACTTTCGATATGATACTCGAACCGCGCCCGGCGGTTGTCAGCGATGAGTTTGGAATTGGGATCGTGTTTCTTCTGCATGGTCGGGCAGAGATAGGGGATGGCGGGCGCTGAGTAAAGAAGCGCGCCCCTCTCCGGCGCGCGCTTTCATGCCGCTGTGGCACCTTTGCGCGCGCGGATCAGGGTATAAAGCCCGCTCGCGACGATAATGGCACTGCCAAGCAGGGTCAGGTGATCGGGCCGCTCGGCAAGGAAGATCACCGCAAGGATCATCGCAAAGACGAGGCGGGTATAGCGGAAGGGGGTTACGGCCGAGACCTCGCCCGTGCGCATGGCGGCGGTCAGCGCATTATAGCCCAGAAGTCCGAAAAGCGTGGCGCCGAGGATCAGACCGGCTCCGGTCGGGTCGGGCCAATGGGCGCCGCCGGTGAAAGACAGGACGATCAGCCCGGCAATCCCGAGCATCGAGAAGCCAAGGATCCCGAGCTGCCGGTTCGACATGGTCTTCGGCGCGGCGCGGGTGGCGAGATCGCGCCCGGCAAAGCCCGCCATGCCCGCCACCGCGAGGAGCGACATCGGCGAGAAGCCGTCGAGCCCGGGCCTGAGCACGATCATCACGCCAAGAAACCCAACCGCAACCGCCGACCAGCGCCGCCAGCCAACCTTTTCGCCAAAGATAAGCGCCGCACCGGCAAGCACCACCAGCGGCGTCGCCTGAAGAATGGCAACCGTGGTGGGCATGGAGGTCAGCGCGATGGCGAGACTGTAGAAAAGCCGCCCCGCGATCTCGAATCCTGACCGCACAAGCATAGCGGAAGACAGAAAAACCCGCGGAAAGACGGATTCGCGCGCGGCGCGCGCCATGAGCGCGAAGACCATGGCGCCGCCAAAGCCCATGATCGCCATGACCTGGCCGACCGGCACATGGGCAGAGGCCTTGCGGATAAAGAGATCCTCAACCGCAAAGCCCGCCATGGCCAGCGTCATCAGGGCCGCGCCCCGCAGATTTGGCGTAATGCCCTCGGTCATCCCGCGCGACTCCGGAGTTTTATAAAAACTCCGGGCCGGTTCCTGTGCAGGAACCGGGCGCTAGTTGAGCAGACCGGCATGGGTCATGGCCGCGCGGATCTTTGCTTTCGTGTCATCGCTCAGACCGACCAGCGGCAGCCGGACCTCTTCGCTGCACCGCCCCAGCAGCGAGAGCGCATATTTCGCGCCGACAAGGCCAGGCTCGATGAACAGCGCTTCATGCAGCGGGAAGAGCCGGTCCTGGTAGTCCAGCGCCGTGCGGAAGTCACCGCGCAGCGTGGCCGCCTGGAATTCGGCACAGAGCTTCGGCGCCACATTGGCCGTAACCGAAATCGCGCCGCAGCCGCCATGGGCGTTGAACGCCAGCGCTGTATCGTCATTGCCGGACAGCTGGATGAAATCTGCGCCACAGGTCTCGCGCTGCTGGCTGACCTTGCCGATATTGCCGGTCGCGTCTTTCACGCCGACGATTCGCGGCAGCTTTGCCAGCTCGCCCATCGTCGCCGGCGACATGTCGATCACCGAACGACCCGGAATATTATAGATGATGATCGGCAGATTGCTGGCCTCATGCAGGGCTTTGTAATGCGCGATCAGCCCGGCCTGGTTCGGCTTGTTGTAATAAGGGGTCACGACCAGAGCGGCATCGGCGCCGACGCGCTCGGCATGGCGGATCAGCCGGATGCCCTCGACCGTGCTGTTCGAGCCGGCGCCCGCGATCACCGGCACCCGGCCGGCCGCGAATGTCACCACGGCCTCGACCACGGCCTCGTGCTCTTCATGGCTCAGCGTCGGGCTTTCGCCGGTGGTGCCAACGGGGACAAGCCCGGTCGAACCCTCGGCAATCTGCCAGTCGACAAGTTTCTTGAGCATGTCCATATCCACGGCGCCGTCCTTGAACGGCGTAACCAAAGCGGGAATCGACCCCTGGATCATGGCACGCGTCTCCTCATCTGGGGGCCCTTTTCGCCCCTGGCTGCAACGGACTTTCCTTACCCTTGCAATTGCGCCTTGCCAAGCACTGCATGAGGGCGCCGGCAGGAGAGGCTCGGGGACAGATCCGGGGCCAGGACGGCGCCCTTTCTGGCAGGCGGGCTCTGACATGCGCCCCCGGTGCCGGGCCGCCGGTGTCGGGCCGCTGCTGACAGGAACGTGGCTTGTGGCGATCCGGCCTCTTTGGCAGACTCCGCCCCATGACCTTTCTCATCCGCCGCCTCCGTATCCTGACCCTGGTTCTCCCGGCTCTGCTTTCGCCGGTTCTGATCTTCGCAACCCTGATCCTCCCGACCGCGGCCCGCGCCGATCAGGTGCAGGAGATGCGCAGCGCGCTTGACCTGGTGCGCAAGAAAGACTGGCCTGGGGCGCTTGCAGCCTCTCAGGACGGTCTGGTGCGGGATTTTGTCCTCTGGAGCCAGCTGCGGGACGGCGATGGCCGCTTAGGCGATTACGAAGCCTTCCTCGCGCGGCGGGGCGACTGGCCGGGTCTTGCCCTCTTGCGGCAAAAGGGCGAGGAGGCGGTGGCCAGGTCTGAGACGCCGTCGCGGGTGGCCGGGTATTTCCGCGCCTCGCCACCGCGCAGTGGCACCGGCGCCGTGGCCCTGGTGCGGGCCTATAAGGCGCTTGGCCAGATCGGCATGGCCGAAACCGAAGCGATGCGGGCCTGGGCGGAGCTTTCGCTCACCGCCGATCAGGAGGCCGAGCTGCAGGTCCTGATGCCCGACGCGGTGGCGATGGTGAATGATCTGCGGCTGGAAAACCTGCTCTGGGAGGGGCGGCGTGCCGAGGCGCTCCGGATGCTGCCCCGGGTGCCGGAGGCAAAGCGCAAACTCGCCGAGGCGCGGCTTGCCTTGCGCGCCGGTCAGGCAGGGGTCGACGGGCTGGTTCAGGCGGTGCCCGATGCGCTGAAATCTGACCCGGGCCTCAGCTATGAGCGGTTCTTGTGGCGGATGAAGCGGGATCTCTATGCGGAAGCGGCAGAGCTGATCCTGTCGGTCGCGCCGGAAAATCTTGGCCGCCCCGAGGAATGGGCGCCGCGGCGCGCGCTGCTGGCGCGCTGGCTGATGCGCCAGGGGCGCGCGCAGGATGCCTATCGCGTGGCGGCGCGGCACGGGATGACATCGGGCGGCGCTTACGCCGATCTGGAATTTCTGGCGGGTTTTATCGCGCTGAGGAAGCTGAACGATCCCGAGACCGCGCTGAAACATTTCGCACATCTGCGGGCCGGGGTTTCGACCGCGATCTCAGTCTCGCGTGCCGATTACTGGCAGGGCCGCGCCGACGAGGCCGCCGGCCGGGCCGAGAGCGCAAAGGCTCATTTCCAGCGCGCGGCGCAACATCAGACCGCCTATTACGGGCTTTTATCGGCAGAAAAACTCGGGCTGTCGCTGGATCCTCAGCTTTTGAACGATGCGCCTGCCTCGGGCTGGCGGCAATCGTCTTTCGCCGGGTCTTCGGTTCTGGCGATGGGGCGGCTTATGCTCTCGGCCGGGAACCGGGTCGAGGGCAAGCGGTTCCTCCTGCATCTCGCCGAGGGGCAGGACGCAAGGGGCGTCGCCCAGCTTGCCGAGATGGCGCTGGAAATGGGTCAGCCGCATATCGCGCTGGTGCTGGCGAAACAGGCGGCAGAGCGGGGCGCGATCCTGCCCCGCACCTATTACCCGGTGCCGGACCTCGTGCCGGACGGGCTGCATGTCAGCCGCGCGCTGGCGCTTGCCATTGCGCGGCGCGAAAGTGAATTCGAGCCGATGGCGCGTTCGGGAGCGGATGCGCGCGGGCTGATGCAGGTTCTGCCCGAGACCGCCGCGCGGATGGCTAAGGGGCTGGGCCTGGAATATTCGCTGTCGAAGCTTTACGATCCGGGGTTCAACACCCAGGTCGGTTCGGCCTATCTGGCGAAGATGGTCGAGGAATTCGGGCCTTCGATTGCGCTGATCGCCTCGGGCTATAATGCCGGGCCCGGGCGGCCGCGCCGCTGGATCGGCGAGCTTGGAGACCCGCGCCTGCCGGAGGTGGATGTGGTCGACTGGGTCGAGATGATTCCGATCGGCGAGACCCGAACCTATGTGATGCGGGTGGTTGAAGGCGTGGTGATCTACCGCGCGAAACTGCGCGGGACGGTGGGGCCGGTCCGGGTGACATCGGAGCTGAAGGGCTGAAGCCGGTGGCTCTGGCAGGCGGCTCTGGCGGGCGGCGTATGCCTCCGGCGGGAGTATTTTGGTCAGGAGGAAGCGGGCAGGCAGGCTTTTCATTCCGGGCCGAAGCTGGTTTCTGGCGCGGGAATGGATGCGGGGGCTGCTTTGGAACTTATTCTGGTCGGTATTGGCACCGGCAATCCGGACCATCTCACCTTGCAGGCGGTGAAGGCGCTGAATGCGGCCGATCTGATCCTGATCCCGGAGAAGGGTGAGGACAAAGCCGATCTTGCCGATCTGCGCCGGACGATCTGCGAGGATCTCGTGACCCGGCCCGGGGTGATCCTGGCGGGCTTTGCCATGCCGGTGCGGGATCCGGCCAACCCCTCTTACCTCGCGCGGGTGAATGACTGGCATGATGCGATTGCCGGGGCATGGGCGGCGGCGATTGACGCGCATCCCGGCGCAAAGCGGGTGGCGCTGATGGTCTGGGGTGATCCATCGCTTTACGACAGTACCCTGCGGATTGCCGCACGGCTGGGCAGGCTGCGCGAAGTCTCGGTCTCGGTGGTGCCTGGGATCATGTCGCCGCAGGTGCTGGCCGCCGCGCATCGCATTCCGCTGAACGGGCTTGGCGCGCCGTTTCTGGTGACGACGGGGCGGCGGCTGCGCGACGAGGGCTGGCCCGAAGGCGTCGACCGGCTGGTGGTGATGCTGGATGGCGGCTGTGCCTTTCAGGATCTGGCGCCCGAAGGCCTGTCGATCTGGTGGGGCGCCTTTGTCGGCATGGCGAATGAGATCACCGAAGCCGGCCCGCTGGCCGAGGCGGGGCCGCGTATCCTCGCGCGGCGCGAGGCGGCACGCGCAGAGCATGGCTGGCTCATGGATATCTATATTCTGGACCGGACATCCCCGGCGGCATAAGCCGCCGGGAAGCTGGTTTATGCCTCGCGGCCACGGCTCCAGAGCGCGGCTGCGAAAAGGCCGAGCAGTGTCCAGACCGCAAGACCGACCCCGATGGCGCGGCCGGCGAATTGCGCGGCCAGTTCGGGCGGCGTCGGGCCGGTGAACTCATGCGGATGCGGCGCGCCGACGATATGGGGCGCAAGGATCAGCAGGATTGCCGCCGCCCAGACCGCCCAGTTTTTGCCGAATGCGATCAGCCAGAGACCGATGCCGGTCGCAATCACTGTCGCCACCCACCAGATCGCGCGGGCATTCACATCTGCCGCCGCCATGCCCGGAAGCTCGGGCGAGAGGCCGAAGGCCGGCGCCATCTGCACTGCGACAAAGCCCGCGATCCCCCAGAGCAGGCCCTGGCGCGCGGTGACCCGGTTGCCATTATTCTCGGACAGGGCCATCGCCGCGACCAGCAGCAGCCCGTAGCCGGCATAGACCATGATCGAGAACAGGATCGACAGCCCGTCACGGCCTGCGTCAAAGCCGATACCCGGGATCTCTGCCGCCTCGCCATGGTCATGCGCAGCCTCAGGCCCATGGTCATGGCCCGCTTCGGCGGCAGGTTCTGTCGTCGGCGCTGTCTGGGGCTCTACGGCTTCCGGCGCTGGTTCTTCACCGTGATGATGGTCGGAGGCCGCCGCGAAATGGGTGCGCTCTCCGCCCTCATAAAGCTCGGCATGAAGCAGCACGGGCTGCACGAAAACAAGCTGCAGCAGGGCGGCAATCAGCCCCGCAGCAGCGCCAGCGATCAACGCGCTGGTCAGCAGTCTTTGCAACATATCAGTGGCAGGGGAATCCGACCGCGTGACGCACATCATGGGCGGCGTCATGCAGGGTTTCCGACTGGGCGAGGCCGGCGACGAAGATCAGCGCAGCACCCAAAAGCGCCACGACGAGGATATTCGCCAGTTTGACATCGGCCTTTTCGCCAGAGCGGGCAATGGTGGACATATGAATTACTCCTTGCCGTCATCCCCGACGGCGGTTCCATCAAATGCGAAGGTCGGTCTCCTGACTTGCAGGTCACAGCCTCTGCCCTCCTTCCCATGGATTGCTCCACAGTGGTTAACGGGGTCGGCTCGCTGCGCACAGTCGCGGGGGCGGTCGGGTCGGGGTCTCCCCCGCCCTGTTCCCATGCCGGTCGCCCGGCACCTTCACGATATCGAGAGTGACAGGCGCGTGACGCCCGGTCAAGTCACACCCGGTCAGGACACGCCAGTCAGGTCGCCAGCGCACCAAAAAGGATGAGGGTCGGTGCCGGGTCGGGGGCGGCACCTTCCAGATGTGCGGCCAGACCCGCGACCGTATCACGGCGGAAAGCCTGCGCCGGGGTCGAGACGCCTTGCGCCATCAAAGCGGGTGTCCCGGGCGGTAAACCGGCCGCGATCAGTTTTGCCGCGAGCTGCGGAAATGTCGCCCGCGCCATGAAGACCGAGGTGACAGCCTGCGGATCGGCCAGAGCCGCCAAGTTCAGGCTTTCGGGCAGCGCCCCGGTGACGTCATGGCCGGTCACGAATTGCACCCGGCGCGCATTGACCCGCCGCGTCAGCGGGATCCCCGCCGCCGCCGCCGCCGCCGAGGGCGCGGTGACGCCGGGCACGATCTCGTAGCCGATCCCGGCCTCGCGCAAAGCTGTGATCTCTTCCTCAAGCCTGCCGAACATGCCGGAATCGCCGGATTTCAGCCGCACCACCTTCAGGCCCGACCGCGCATGATCGACCAGCAGCCGGCTGACATGGTCCTGGCGCGGCGAGGCGCGCCCCGCCCGCTTGCCGACCGAGATCAGATCGGCCTCCGGCGCCGCCAGATCGAGGATCGGCCCGGCGGAAAGGTCGTCATACAGCACCACCTCCGCCGCCTGCAGCCGTTTGATGGCCCGCATGGTCAGCAGATCGGGATCGCCCGGGCCGGAGGAGACAAAGCTGACGATCTCGCTCATGTGGCGGCTCCGATCAGGTGGAAGAATGTGCCGGTGACGAGGCCTTTGCGCGATCCGGTTTCGGGGACCGGCGCGCTTTCGGCATCAGTCACGCTGGCAAGCGGCGCATCGGGCTGGGCGACGATAGTCGAATAATGGAACTCATGCCCGCGCAGCCTCGCGCCCGCCGCATGGCCCGGGATCGGCGCGGAAAGCGCGGCCAGACGGTAGCCCAGATGCATCCTGCGTTTCTCATATGAGGTCACGAGGCCCAGCAACCCGGCCATCTGATGCCGGGTGCCGGATGCATCGACCAGCGCCTCGCCCAGAACCATATAGCCGCCGCATTCGCCATGAACCGGCTTTACCGCCGCGAAACTCCTGAGACCGGCAAGAAAACCTGATGACGCCGCGATCCGGCCCGCATGCAGCTCGGGATAGCCGCCGGGCAGCCAGCAGAGATCGGCCTCGGGCGGCGCTTCATCGGCCAGGGGCGAGAATGGCAGGATCTCGGCGCCCTGCGCGTGCCAGGCATCCAGCAGATGCGGATAGGTGAAGGAAAACGCCTCGTCCCGCGCCAGCGCAATGCGCTGGCCGGGCGGTTTCGGCAACTTTCCCGCCGGGGTGCTCACAGCGCCCGCCGCTGCCACGCGCAGAGAAGCAAGATCGGTATGGTCGCGCAGAAAACCGGCATAGTCACTGATGGCGCGTTCCAGATCGGGATGTTCAACCGCCTGAACCAGGCCCAGATGCCGCTCTGGCAGGGTCAGATCGCCGCGCCGGGGCAAGGCGCCGAAAACCGGCAGCCCGACCGCCTCCATCCCCAGCCGGCAGAGTCGTTCATGCCTGGGCGAGGCGACGCGGTTCAGGATCACGCCCGCGATTTTCACATCCTTGCGATAGGCCGCCATCCCCGCCGCCATAGCCGCCACCGTCTGCGCCGCGCCCGAGACATCCAGCACCACCACGACCGGCCAGCCGGTCAGCGCCGCAATATCGGCGCTGGCGCCGGTTCCGGTCTCGCCCGGGAATGCCACGCCGTCAAACAGCCCCATCGAGCCCTCGGCCAGCGCCATCTCGCCGCCCCGCGCCAGCTGCGCCCCGATCAGCCCGGGCGCCATCGCCCAGCTGTCGAGGTTGAAACTCGACCGCCCTGAAGCCGCGAGGTGAAAGGCCGGGTCGATGTAATCGGGGCCGCATTTATAGGGCTGCACCGCCACGCCGTCATCCCGCAATGCGCGCAACAGCCCCAGCATCACCGTCGTCTTGCCCGCGCCGGAGCGCGGCGCGGATATGATCAGCCCTTTGGTCACAGCTTCACCGCATCAGCCCGACCCGCACGGAAACGGCGGTCATAATCGGTGGAATAAAGGCTCGATTCGATGAACCCCTCCTGCCCCTCCGAGTGCTGCCCCAGGGACGGGCCGACCAGGATCAGCGCGGTCCGCTCCATCGTATCGCCGATCAGCCCGGCGATGGTCGCCAGCGTGCCGCGCACCACCCGCTCATCCGGCCAGGAGGCGCGCCAGACCACTGCCACCGGGCAGTCAGCCCCGTAATGCGGCGTGAGTTCGGCGGCCGTTTCGTCCAGCCGGTGGATCGAGAGGTGGATGGCCAAAGTCGCCCCCGTGGCCGCAAAGGCCTCCAGCTTTTCGCGTTCCGGCATCGCCGAGGCGCGGCCAGGGGTGCGGGTCAGGACAAGGCTCTGCGCAAGGCCGGGCAGCGTCAGTTCCATCCCCAAAGTCGCGGCGGCAGCGGCGAAAGAGGGCACACCCGGCGTCACATCATAGGGGATGCCTTCAGCCTTCAACCGGCGGATCTGCTCGCCCATAGCCGACCAGACCGACAAATCGCCGGAATGGAGCCGCGCGACATCAAGGCCCGCCGCATGCGCGGCACGGATCTCGGCGATGATCGCGTCCAGATCCAGCGGCGCGGTGTTGACGATCTTTGCGTCGGGCGGGCAATGGGCCAGCACCGCCTCGGGGATCAGCGAGCCGGCATAAAGGCAGACAGGCGAGGCCGCGATCAGGTCGCGCCCGCGCAGCGTCAGCAGGTCGGGCGCACCGGGGCCGGCGCCGATGAAATGAACGGTCATGGGGCGGCTCCTTGCGGCAGGTCTTTTTGGGCGATGGCGATGGCGGCAGTGGCCTTGCCATCCGCGGAAATCACACGCGGCGCGATGAGGCGGGCGCCGGGGCCAAAGGCGGCCAGCGCGCAGGCCTCTGACACCGACCCCGTACCATGCGCCTTGCGCGAGGCGGCGCTGTCGGTCAGGGTCGCCGGTGCCGTCAGCGCAGCGGCGGTGACCGGATGCAGGTGATAGCCCAGCCGCGCCAGCTGCTGCGCGGCATGGTGGCGCGCCTTGACTGCCGGCAGCGCGATATGGCGCAGGTCAGCGGCGCCGGCGCGCTCCAGCGCGTCAAGGATCGAGTCGACCTGGGCAGTCTCGCGAAAGCCGATGCCGGCAATGCGCGACGGATTGATATGGGGCGGAATCATCGCGTCACACTCCATTGCACCACCGGAAAACTGGATTTCCACCCCCGCTTGCGCCCTAATGGCGCCGCCTCGGCCAGCTCAATACGCAAAAGCTGGCCGCCTTTGGCGCCATGCCAGGCCGCGAGCAACGCCTCGGTTTCAAGCGTCACGCCATGCGCCACAACCCGCACGCCCTGCGGCAGGCAGGCCCAGAGCGCGTTCAGGAGGTTGTCATCGGCACCACCGCCGATGAACACCGCATCCGGGCGCGGCAATGCGGGCAGCACATCCAGCGCCCGCCCCTCGCGGATCTCAAGCCGGTCGACACCAAGCCGGGCGGCATTGCCACGCGCGCGGCCAGCGCGGGTGGCATCCGCCTCGACGCCGATCGCCCGCATGGCGGGATGCGACAGCAGCCATTCGATCGCGACTGACCCCGACCCGGTGCCGATATCCCAGAGCATCTCGCCCGCGCGCGGCGCGAGCGCTGACAAAGCCAGCGCCCGGACCGGGCGCTTGGTGATCTGGCCGTCATGTTCGAAAAGCTCATCCGCGCGCCCGGTGGCAAGTGTCGCCGCCCGGCCCGCGCCCCGGATCTCCAGCGCGGCGACGACAAGATCCTCCGTCACCGCCCCGTCGAACTCACCGGCGGTGGTGGCGATCACGCGCTCTTCCGGCCCGCCGAGATGGGTGAAAAACGTCACCAGGCTTGCAGAAAAACCGGTTTCCACGAGGTAAGCCGTCAGCGCCGCCGGGGCCTTGCCATCGCGCAAGGTCACGATCAGCCGCGCCCCTGGCGCGAGGCCTGGGCGCAGCCGCGACAGCGGCGCTGCGTGAAGCCCGTGGCAACTGACTTCCTCCAGCCGCCAGCCCTTGCGGGCCGCAACCCGCGAAAAGACCGAAGGCGCGGCAAAGGCGCGCCATTCACCCGGCTCAAGCGCGCGCGAAAGACTGCCGCCCGCACCGAACCAGAACGGATCGCCCGAGGCCAGAACTGCGACCCGCTGCCCGCGCAAAGCCAGAACCGGTGCCAGCGCGAAAGGCACGGGCCAGGGCCGCTTGTCGGAATGGTCGATCATCGCCAGATGACGCGGCCCCCCGAACACGACATCCGCCGCCGCCAGCGCCTGACGGCTTGCATCCGGCAGGCCAGACGCGCCATCTTCACCAATACCGATGATGGAAAGCCATTCAGCCATGACCCCGAACCTTCTCATTCTTGGCGGCACCACCGAGGCGAGCCAGCTCGCCCGCCTGGTCGCGGAACGCGGGATCAGGGCCATACTGTCCTATGCTGGCCGGACAGAGACGCCGCGCGCCCAGCCCGTCGCGGTCAGAACCGGCGGTTTCGGCGGCGCTGAGGGGCTTGCCGCCTGGATACGCCAGCATCAGGTCACCCATCTGATCGACGCCACGCATCCTTTTGCCGCGCAGATGAGCCATAACGCCCATATGGCGGCGGCCCTGACCGGCACGCCCCTGATCCGGCTGATGCGCCCGGCCTGGACGCCCGCGCCCGGTGATGACTGGACACGCCTCCCCGATCTCGAATCCGCCGCCCTGCGGCTCGGGGCGGCACCGCGCCGGGTGTTTCTCGCCATCGGACGGCTGCATCTGGCGGTCTTCTCCGGCCAGCCGCAGCATGACTATCTTCTGCGCCTTGTCGATCCGCCCGAGGCGCCGCTGCCCTTGCCCCGCGTCACGGTTGAGATCGCACGCGGCCCCTTTGATCTCGCCAGCGACCTCGCGCTTTTGCGGCGGCATGGCAGCGATCTGATCATCGCCAAGAACTCCGGCGGCCAGGGCGCGGATGCGAAACTCGAGGCCGCGCGCACGCTCGACCTGCCGGTCTGGCTGATCGACCGCCCCCTGCTGCCACCCGCAGAAACCGTCTCTGATCCTGCGGAAATCCTCGCCCGGCTTCATGCCGACCTCGGCGTATAGACGAACCGCCCGACCCGGCGCGTCAGTGACGACCCCACGAGAACCATGGTCCGCATATCGACCATCTCCGGTTGCAGATCCCGCAACTCAACCACAAGCAGCTCTTCATCGGGGGTCGAGACCGCACGGGCCAGCACCACCAGCCGCGATGGCTCGCAGCCCTCGCGCAGCACTTCGATCACCCGTTCGAACCGCCCCGGCCGCGATTTCGAACGCGGGTTGTAAAACCCCATCGCGAAATCCCCTTCGATCGCCAGACGCAGGCGTTTCTCGACCAGGTCAAAGGGTTTCAGATTGTCCGACAGATTGATCGCGCAGAAATCATGTCCCAAAGGCGCCCCCGCCGCCGCCGCCGCCGCCAGCATGGCGGTGATCCCCGGCAGAACCCGCAGATCCAGCTCCCGCCAGGCCTCCGGCCCCGTCTCCATCGCCTCGAACAGGGCCGAAGCCATGGCAAAGACCCCGGGATCGCCCGAAGACACCACCACGACCTGCCGCCCCGCCGCCGCCAGCTCAAAGGCATGGCGCGCGCGGTCCAGTTCCACCCGGTTGTCACTGGGATGTTTCACCAGCCCATCGCGATCCGCCACCCGGGCGACATAGGGGATATAGCCAATCACATCAGTCGCCTCAGCCAGCGCAATCGCCACCTCCGGCGTCACCATCGCCTCCGCGCCAGGCCCGAGACCCGCCACGACGACCCATCCCTTCCTCTTGACCGAAATACTCCGGGGGTGTGGGGGCAGGGCCCCCACCTCTGCATCCGTCACGGCCGCCGCCCTTTCCCATGAATAATGGCAATCGAGAAATAAGGCGCTTCCTCGCCCACCTCCGCCAGCAGCCGCACCCGCTCGGCGGGCATGGTGCCATGTTCCACCAGCCAGGCCTCGGGCAAGCGCCCCGCCGCCGCCAGCACACGCCTGAGCTTCGCGAGGTTGCGCCCGATCTTCATCACCACCAGCGCATCGGTATCCGCCACCCGCCGCGCAAGCTCCGCCTCGGGCAGGGTCGCCGGCAACACCGTCAGCACATCATCCCCCCAGGTCACCGGCTGGCCTGTCGCATGCCAGCAGCCGACCATGCCGGGGATTCCCGGCACCACCCCGACCATCCCCGCAGGCAGCCGCGATTGCAGATGCATGAACGAGCCGTAGAGAAAGGGATCCCCTTCACACAGCACCACAACATCCGCATCCGCCGACCGAAGCCGCGCGGCCCAATGGTCGTAAAACGGCGCCAAAGCGGCATTATAGCCCGGATCCTGCACCGGGATCTCGGTCGTGACCGGATATTCCATCGGCCATTCCTCGGCCCCTGCCGGGATCAGCCCCTCGACCATCCGCCGCGCCTGGCCTTCGCGACCGGGCTTGCGGAAATAGGCGACGATCCGCGCCGAGGTCAGCAGCCGATGCGCCCTGACGCTCATCAGATCCGGATCGCCCGGTCCGAGGCCGATACAGGTAACCTTGGCCATGCTCACTCCTTACGGCTGGCAAGCGCGTTGACCGCCGCCACCGTGATCGCCGAGCCGCCGAGGCGGCCATCCACCACACACCAGGGCAAAGGATTGTCCTCTGCCAGCGCCACTTTCGATTCCGCCGCGCCGATAAAGCCGACCGGGCAGCCGATGATCGCCGCCGGGCGCGGGAAATCCGGGTCCTGCAGCAGGTTCAGCAGATGGAACAACGCAGTCGGCGCATTGCCGATCGCCACCACGGCGCCCGCAAGATAGGGGCGCCAGAGCTCCACCGCCGCGGCCGAACGCGTATTGCCGATCCGCGCCGCCAGTTCCGGCACAGACGGGTCCTGGAGCGTGCAGATCACCTCATTCCCGGCCGGAAGACGGGCACGGGTGATGCCCTCGCTGACCATTTTTGCATCGCACAGGATCGGTGCCCCCGCCTCCAGCGCCGCGCGGGCCTCGATCGCGAAGCCCGGCGCAAAGCGGATATAAGGCGCGAGTTCGACCATGCCGCTGGCATGGATCATGCGCACCGCGACCACCTCTTCCTCGGGGGTAAAGCGCGCCAGATCGGCCTCGGCGCGGATGGTGGCAAAGCTTGCGAGATAGATCTTCGCGCCGTCGGTTTCATAAAGATGGGTCAAGGCGGCCTCGCAAAATCGCAGGAAGGTCATCGGGGGAAAGCCCGCGCAGGGCGGGACTGGCACTGGCAGTGCCGTCTTCAATCAGATCGAAGCGGCCTTGTCTTGCAGTAAGGGTCAGGCGGGCGGGCCTTGGATGGGCGCAGCCCTTGCCACAGCCCGAAACATGCAGCAAGGCGCCCGCCGGCACCAAAGGCGCCAGGCTGCGGGCAAGGCCCCGCACCGGCGCCTCAGCAGACAGGCAACCGGGCGCGCCGGTGCAGGCCGCCACGCGCAAAAGCGGATCATGGGGGTCTTCGATCAGGCCGGTGACCGGCGCGCGGGTGATGCCCTCAACGATCACCGACCGCCAGGGCGTCAGCCGCAGCGGTGCAACCGCCAGCGCCCTGAGCTTCGCCGCCCCGATCTGACCAAAGGGCAGCGCGAGGCAGAGCCCCGCCGCAGTCCTGCCCGGGACCAGCGCCGGGCCGGTCATCGGCAGTTCGGTCGCGTTCAGCGGCGGGCGGGCCGCAAGCCGTGCCATCCGGGTTGCAGCTCCTTGCGCGAGGAACCAGTGCAGCACCTCGATCAGGCGGGGAATGGCAGTGTCCTGGGTCACTGGCTCGCCCCGGTCCATCCCCTCGGCGCGCAGGATCAGGCCCTGAGCCGCGCGTTCGATCCTCAGATCCGCCGAAGCGCCCCCAAGGATTGCCGCGGCCCCGGTATCCACGGCAAAGCCGAATTTTGCGGGAAGGACCGGCGCATCGCGCAGTGCCTCTTCCAGGCCTTCGACCAGCGTCAGCGTCTCATCGCCCGCGCGGTGCAAGGGTGTTGTGAGGATATTGCGCCGCGCCTCGGCCTCGGCGCTGAAATCAAGGAGATCAAGCGAGATCAGAGCCTGATGCAGCGCCGGCAGCGCGGCCTCGGTGACGCCGCGCAATTGCAGATGCGCGCGTGAGCCGAGGTCGATCAGACCATTGCCATGGGTTTCCGCGAGATCCGCCAGCGCCAGCACCTGTTCCGGCAGCAACCGCCCGGCATGGGGGCGGATGCGCAGCACCAGGCCGTCGCCGGACATCATCGGCCGCAGCGCACCCGGACACCAGCCCCGGATCTGGCCCTGAACCTGCCCGCTCATGCCACCCCCTCCGACGACATCCTTGCAGCGCGGGAATTGGAGCGGCTTAGCCAAAGCCCCGCCGCTTCCAGGGCGCGGAAACAGTCCTCCATCGCAGCAAGGGCATCGGGGTTGGCGGTCTCGAGAAAAGCCCGGATCGCCGGGTCACCGAGCGTTGCCTCGCGGTAAAGGTCAAAGAGATGCGACGGCACAACACGGGCGAGATGGGCGAAAGCCGCGAGATGTTCCAGTGTCGCGGCAATCTCGGCGGCGCCCCGGAACCCATGCCGTGTCATCGAGGCAAGCCAGACCGGATTGGCGGCGCGCGCGCGGGTGACGCGGGCGATTTCCTCGGTCAGCGCCCGGGCGCGGGGCTGGTCGGGGCGGGTGGCGTCGAGATGGTAGAGCGCGGGCTTTTCAGCCCCAAGCCGCTCCATCGCGGCGGCGAAACCGCCTTCATGGCTGGCGTAATCCATCGCGAGCAAAAGATCGGTTTCCGGCATATCCTGGGTATGGAGGAAGGCGTCCGCCGCCCGAAGCCGCGTTTCAAGCAGATCGCGCGCAGGAGCGCCCTGGGCCGTATGGTCCGAAGCCGCAAGCCAGGCCTCGCCTGCCGCCTTGCGGGCGCCGTCGGAATAATCCCCCTCGCGGATCCCGAGCCCATAGCTTCCAGGCGCCGGCGCGAAGACCCGCGCCCCGCGCGGCGCGGCGGTATAGGGGTTCATATCGGCGGCTTCATCACGCTCGGCCAGCGCCTCGCAGCCGGCGTCGAAAAGCCGGGCGAGATCGGGAAAGACGTCTCTGAACAGGCCGGATGCGCGGATCGAGACCTCGATCCGGGGGCGGTCCATCAGGGTCAGCGGCAGGATGCCAAAACCGGTGACGCGGTCGGAGCCTTCGTCCCAGATCGGCTCCAGCCCGGCCAGATGCAGCGCCATGGCGAATTCCTCGCCCGCCGTGCGCATCGTGGCCGAACCCCAGAGGTTGAGGACAAGGCCGCGCGGGTAATCGCCATGATCCTGGAGGTGGCGGCGCACCAGTTCTTCGGCCAGTCTGATGCCCTGGGCATGGGCCGCGCGCGACGGCACGGCGCGCGGGTCGGTGCCGAAGAGATTGCGCCCGGTCGGCAGCACATCGGCCCGTCCCCGCCAGGGGGAACCGGAGGGGCCGGGGGGGACAGGCTGGCCGTTCAGCGCGGCGATGAGGTTATCGCGTTCGGAGGCCAGGGAGGCGGGATCGCCTGTGGCCCCTGGCCGGGGGCCTTCTGCCCCCCCGGGCCCGGAAGGGTGGCTCCCGAGGATATTTTCAGACAGAAAATGAGGGGTGCCGCGCGCCCAGATGTGGAGGCCTTCTCCGAACTGGCTTTCCTTCAGGTCACAGACGAAACGGTCGATCCTCGGGATCGCCTCGGCGGGGGAGGCCTCTTCCGGGATGTCGAGATCCTGTTCGACATGGGCAAGACGCGCCTCGTCCCGGATCGCGGCGATCAGCCGGTCACGGCGGGCAGGATCAAGGCCGTCTGCGGTGGAATACTCGTCAAGCAGGCGCTCGAGCCGGGCCAGCGCCGGGGGCATTGCGGCATCCGCCAGCGGCGGGGTCAGATGGCCAAGCGTGACGGCACCAATGCGGCGGCGGGCCTGGGCGGCCTCGCCCGGGTCATTGACGATGAACGGGTAGATCACGGGAAGCGGCGCGACCAGTGCCTCGGGCCAGCAGGCGGCTGAGAGGGCTACCGCCTTCCCGGGCAGCCATTCGAGCGTGCCATGGGCGCCGATATGGAGAAGCGCGTCTGTGCCCTGCCGCAGCCAGAGATAGAAGGCGGTATAGGCGTGGCCGGGGATGCGACCGGTATCGTGATATTCGCCGTCACGATCCGGGCAGCGGCTGCGTTCGGGCTGCAGGGCGATCAGAAGATTGCCGCGCCGCGTCGCCTGGAAATGGAAGGCGCCGGCCCGGATCGCCGGATCGTCTTCGGGGCGGCCATGCGTCTCTGTTATGGCGGTTTTCAGGGGTTCCGGCAGTCGGGCGAGCGCCTCGCGATAGGCCGAAAGCGGCCAGGCGATGGTCTCGGATTGCAGCGCCAGGTCAAGCGGGGCGCCGGGTTGAATGTTGAAACCGGCGGCGCTGAGGTCCTCGGCCATCGCCTCGGCCGAGGCCAGAACGTCAAGGCCCACGGCATGGGCCATACGCCAGGATTTGCCCGGATAGGTCGAGAGGACCATCGCGATGCGGCGGCTGGCCGGGGGCTCAGCCGCGAGGCGGGTCCAGGCTTTGACCTTCGCAACCACGGCCCCGATACGCTCGGGGTCAGGCGCGTGGCTGGTGCGGGAAAATTGCAGATCCGGGTCGCGCGGCGCCTCGTCCTTGAATGAAATCACGCCGGCGGTGATGCGGCCATCGACCTCGGGAAGCGCCACATGCATCGCCAGATCGGCGGGGGAGAGGCCGCGCCCGGCCCCTTCCCAGGCGGCGCGGGTGGAGGTGGCGTGGATCACCTGGAAGACCGGCACAGCGGCGGCCTCCAGCGGTGAGCCACTGGCAGCGCGGGCGGAAAAGGCGGTGGCATTGACCACCGCTTTCAGTCCAGGCGCCGGGAGGGTCTCGCGCAGCCAGCGGGCAGCGGCCTCGTCCTTGAGGCTGGGAAGGAAAGCGCCATATGCCCGAAAGCCTGCGGCTTCGAACGCCAGGATCAGGGCGTCGATGGCGGCGGTGTCGCCGGCGGCGGCCCAGGCACGGTAGAAGGGGATCAGGACAAGCGGCGTCTCGCCATGTGGCAGGTCACGGATCACGCCGCCTGACGGGTGCCAAAAGCCAAAGCCCGGCAGCGATTTTGCCCCGGGCACCGGCCCGGCATAGAGACCCGCCGCAAGCGCGAGCTGCGCCAGCGCGCCCTGGGCTGCGACCGCACCGCCGGTATCGCACAGCGTGGACAGGCGCCGCAGCGTGGCCACCGGCAGGGTCGAGGCGGCATCCAGCGCAGGGTCGGGGCGACCATCCGCCGGCAGGAGCGCCAGCGCAATCCCGCGTGATCTGGCGATGTTAGAGACCTGTTCGACGCCGTAGGCCCAGTAATTCACCCCGCCGATCAGCCGGATCAGCACGCCTTTCGCCCCGGTCAGCGTCTGCCCGATCCAGGTATCGACCGAAAGCGGATGCGTCAGCCGCGACAGGTTTGCCAGCCTGAGGGAGGGCAGCGTCTCGCGCCCCCGCTTCCACCCTGCCGCGAAAGCCCCGAGGTCGCTGTCGGAAAACGACAGCACCACAAGATCCCCGGGCGTCTGCCCGAGATCCTGCGGCATGTCGGTCTCTTCCAGACCGTGGCTTTCGCGAAAGAGGACGTGCATCAGGCCCCTTATGCCCCCAGAGCGGCCCGAACGGCGGCCGCGTCGATATTGCCATGTTCCGCGATCACGACAAGCTGCGAGCGGCGGGGCTGGTTGCCCCAGGGCCGGTCGAACTGATGACGCACACGCGGGCCGACGGCCTGGATCAGAAGGCGCATCGGCTTGCCTTCGACCGCCACATGGCCTTTGACGCGCAGGATGTTCTGCGCGGCTGCCAGGGCCGAGACTTTTGCCGCCAGCGCCTCCGGGTCGGTGATCTCGGGCAGATCGACCACGATCGTGTCGAAATCGTCATGATCGTGATCATCGTGGCCATCGTGATGCGAGGGGCGCTCATTCAGGCTGTCTTCGGCAGCCGCGCCGATCCCCAGCACGACACGCGCATCGATCACGCCTTCGGTCAAAGGCAGCATCGGCAGCGGGCGCGGCGCCTCGGCCTCGATCACGGCTTTCGCCTTTGCGATACCGGCATCCCCCGCGAGATCGGCCTTGGACAAAAGCACGATATCGGCGCAGGCGATCTGATCTTCGAAGACCTCGGAAAGCGGCGTCTCGTGATCGGCCTCTGCCGCGCCGGGCTGTGCCGGATTCGGCGCGAAAAGGCCGGCGGCGACCGCTTCGGCATCAGCCACTGCCACCACGCCGTCGATGGTGATTTTCGAGCGC
The DNA here is from genome assembly GCF_016405985.1 of Paracoccus sp. IB05. Lineage (GTDB taxonomy): Bacteria > Pseudomonadota > Alphaproteobacteria > Rhodobacterales > Rhodobacteraceae > Pseudogemmobacter. The sequence goes on along the minus strand of NZ_JAEFCF010000002.1, from coordinate 221,790 downwards.
AAAGCCGGCCAGTCGAACGCCTTCAGCAGCGGTTTCGGCAGCGCAAGACCCGAGGTTTCGATCACGATATGATCGGGGCGCGGCTCCATCGCCATCAGTTTCTCGATCGAGGGGATGAACTCATCGGCGACGGTGCAGCAGATGCAGCCATTGGTGAGCTCGACAATCGAGCTTTCCGGGCAATTGGCATCGGCGCAGTCGCGGATCAGGTCGCCATCGACGCCGACATCGCCAAATTCATTGACCAGCACCGCGAGGCGCCGCCCGCCCGGGTTTTGCAGCAGGTGCCGGATCAGCGTGGTTTTCCCGGCGCCAAGAAAGCCGGTGATCACGGTGACGGGGGTTTTTTCCAGGGATTTGTCTGCGGACATGTCAAAGCTCCATCGGAGGGATACGGGCGATTGTGTTCTTGCGGATGACCTCGGGCCGCGCACGCCAGGGGACGATGCCATCGGGCGTCGCTGCAAAGGCGTGATACATGGTGACGAGGTCGTTCAGATGCAGATCGGGGTCGAGATGGCCCTGCACATAGGTCCAGCGGCCCGGGCCGCGAAACACCACGGCGCAGCCATTGGAACAGGCGGACAGGCATTCCTGACGGCGATGCGCCACACCTTTGGCGGTCAGCGCCTCAGAAAGCCGCGCGCCATCGCGTATGGCCTCGGGGCTGCTGCCCGGCAATCTGCATGTGGTACAGACCACAAGCTCGGTTTCTCCGGCCATTTGCCCCTCCGGCATGGCTGTGGCTGCGCGGGGAACAGGTGGCGGGCAAATGCACCGCCAGACCCGCGGCTCACCCCGGCCGCCCGTTACGAATGATGCGCGCCCCGAAGGGCCGCACCGGCGCTGGCAGGTCTCCCGGCTTGCGGATTTCGGGGGATCCCCCTGCGGGCGCCCTGCCTTCCCGGCCGGGTGGCCAGTGGCAGTTGGGCGACCTTTCCGGTCACGGTCGCGGGGGCGGCTGCGCCTGGGCCTTGCGGCCTGTCGCATTCCCTCTTCGCCTGCTGTATGGCAGGAACCAGCGATGGCCACAGCCAAGCCACCAGACCCACCGAATGTCAAGCGAGGCCAGGAATGACCGATGCTCCCGATCCCGCCGCAGATCCTGCGGAAGATGCCGTCCGCCACGCCGCGAAAAAGGCGAAGATCAAAGCCGCGCGCGACCGGATGATGGCGGAAAAGACCGGCGAGAAGGGGCTGATCATCGTCCATACCGGGCCAGGGAAGGGCAAAAGCTCGTCTGCCTTCGGGATGATCCTGCGCTGTATCGCGCATGAGATGCCCTGCGGCGTGGTGCAGTTCATCAAAGGCGCGATGTCGACCGGCGAGCGCGATCTGATCTTGCGGAATTTCGGAGGTCTCTGCCAGTTCCACACGATGGGCGAGGGCTTTACCTGGGAGACCCAGGATCTGGAGCGGGACCGCGCCGCCGCCGCGCGGGCCTGGGAAAAGGCGAAAGAGCTGATCCGGGACGAGAGGAACCGCATGGTGCTGCTGGACGAGATCAATATCGCGCTGCGCTATGACTACCTTGATCTGGCAGAGGTGCTTGCGTTTCTGCGCGATGAGAAACCCCCGATGACCCATGTCGTGCTGACCGGGCGCAATGCAAAGCCGGACCTGGTGGAAATGGCCGATCTGGTGACGGAAATGGCGATGGTGAAACATCCGTTCCGCGCCGGGGTTAAGGCCCAGGCCGGGGTGGAGTTCTGATGTCTGGCCAGACCCCTGGCCGCGCGCTGATGATCCAGGGCACCGGCTCGAATGTCGGCAAGTCGCTGCTGGTCGCGGGGCTTTGCCGGGTGGCGCGGCGGCGGGGGCTTTCGGTCCTGCCGTTCAAGCCGCAAAACATGTCGAACAATGCCGCTGTGACGGTGGACGGGGGCGAGATCGGGCGGGCCCAGGCGCTGCAGGCGCTGGCCTGCGGGGTGGAGCCGCATAGCGATATGAACCCGGTCCTGCTGAAGCCTGAAACCGATACCGGCGCGCAAGTGGTGGTGCAGGGGCGTCGGCTGACCTCGGTGCGCGCAAAGGATTACGCGGGCCTGAAACCGAAGATCGCCGAGGCAGTGCAGGAGAGCTTTCAGCGCCTGAAAGCCCAGGCGGATCTCGTGATTGTCGAAGGCGCCGGCAGCCCGGCCGAGGTCAATCTGAGGCGGAATGACATCGCCAATATGGGCTTTGCCCTGGCGGCCGATGTGCCGGTGGTGCTGGCGGGTGATATCGACCGGGGCGGCGTGATCGCGCAGATCGTCGGCACCCAGGCCGTGCTGGACGCAGGCGACAACGCGCAGATCGCGGGCTTTCTGATCAATCGCTTTCGCGGTGATCCCTCATTGTTCGATGATGGCTACCGGCTGATCGGGACCCGTACCGGCTGGCGCGGTTTCGGCGTGTTGCCCTGGTTCCGCGATGCCCGGCTTTTGCCGGCGGAAGATGCGCTCGACCTGGCGCCATCGGGCACCGGCCGGGTGAAGGTGGCCTGTCTTGCGCTCAGCCGGATCGCGAATTTCGACGATCTCGACCCGCTGAAACTGGAGCCGGACCTGACGGTTTCGATGATCCTCCCCGGTCAGGCGATCCCCGGCGATAGTGATCTTGTGGTGATCCCCGGGTCGAAATCGACGCGCGGAGATCTGGCGTTTCTGCGCGAACAGGGCTGGGATATCGACATTCTCGCGCATCACCGGCGCGGCGGGCGGATCCTCGGGCTCTGCGGCGGCTATCAGATGCTGGGCCGCTCGGTCGCCGATCCCGACGGTATCGAAGGCGCGCCCGGGGTGACGCCGGGGCTAGGTCTGCTGGATGTGGAAACGGTGATGTCGGGTGACAAACGGCTGGCGCGGGTCACGGCCCGCCATGCTGCCACCAGCCTCGATGTGACCGGCTATGAGATCCATATCGGACGGACCGAAGGCCCTGACCGCGCCCGTCCCTTTGCGTATCTCGGCGACCAGCCGGAAGGCGCGCGTTCGCCCGATGGCAGGGTCGAGGGCAGCTATCTCCACGGGCTTTTCACCAGTGACACCTTCCGCGCCGCCTGGCTGAAGGATTTCGGCATCACCGCCGGCGCAACCCGATACGGCGCCGAAGTGGAGCGCATCCTTGACCGCCTTGCCGATCATATGGAAACCCATCTCGATTGTGACGGGCTGCTTGCGCTCGCCCGCTGATCGGGCAGAGTGACACGCCGCAACAGGAGGCCGCCATGGGACAATATCTGCGCCGGACACTGCGCCATGCCGGCCCCGCGATGGGCTTTACCGGCTGGACCGAAACCCTGCGCGCCACGGCGGGCATGTTTGTCGGCATGGCGGCGCTGATCCTGTTTCTCAGCCCCGACCCGGGCGCCTCGGCCTGGGGGCTCTTCGTCATCGCGCCCTTTGGCGCCAGCGCGGTGCTTTTATTCGCTGTGCCAAACAGCCCGCTGGCGCAGCCCTGGTCGGCTGTGGTGGGCAATGCGGTCTCGGCCCTTGTCGGCGTGGCGCTGGTTCTGACCATCGAGGCACCGGAGCTGCGGATCGTGCTGGCCCCGGCGCTTGCCGTGCTGGCGATGCATCTGAGCCGCGCCCTGCATCCGCCGGGAGGAGCGGTTGCGCTGGCGACGGTGCTTGCCCCGCATGCGGCGGCGGAGCTCGGCTTTCTCTACGTGCTGGTGCCGGTCGCGCTTGGCACGCTGGCGCTGGTGCCGGTGGCCGCACTGGTGGCGGCACTGACCGGGCGGCGCTATCCGTTCCGCCAGCCTGCCACCGCCGCGCCCGGCGAGCCCGATCCGCGCCCGCTTGACCGGCTCGGCGTCTCGCGCGCGGAACTGGCCGGGCTGCTGCAGGAATTTCACCAAAGCGCCAATATCGGCGTCGAAGACCTCGCCCGGCTGATTTCGGCCGCCGAACTCCTGGCCGCGCGGCATCAGACCGAGGGCATTACCTGCGGCGAGATCATGTCGCGCAACCTGGTGACCGTTGGCCCCGAGACGCCCCTGACCGAGGTTGGCGCGATCTTTCGCGACCGGGGCTTTACCTCGCTGCCGGTGGTGGCGGCGGATGGCGGCTATCTGGGCGTGATCTTTCAGATCCATCTGATCCGGCGCGGCGCCGAGGACGCGCGGCTGAGCGGCACCCGTTTCACCGCAAACCTTGCGCGATTGCTGGGCGCCGCGGGCGGGCGTACCGTTCGGGCGCGGGAGGTGATGGACCCCCATGTGCCGACCCGCAGCCCCGGCACGCCGGTCCATGATCTGCTGCCGTTGCTGGCCGAGGGGCCGAATGATGCGGTGCCGGTGCTCGAAGGCACGCGTATCCTGGGCATCGTCACCCGCACCGATCTGATCGCTGCGCTGGCACATCAGCGCAAGGAAGAGGACTGAGATTTGCATTTCGATCTGGAAAGTAGCGCGGCAGCGATCGCCTATAAGCTGCTCGTCGCGACGGTCATGCCGCGCCCCATCGCCTGGGTGGTGACGAAATCCGCCGCCGGCGTGGTGAATACCGCGCCATTCAGCTTTTTCAACGTGATGGGGGATGAGCCGCCCACCGTCGTACTGGGGATCAGCCCCGGCCGCGATGGCGGGCTGAAACATTCCGCACAGAACATCCTCGACAGCGGCGAGTTCGTCGTGAACCTGGTGCCTTTCGCGCTGGCCGGGGCAATGAACCTGACCTCGATCGACGCACCCGAAGGCGTGAGCGAGGCGGAACTGGCCGGGCTCGAGCTGACGCCTTCGGTCAAAATCGCGCCGCCCCGGATAGCCGCGAGCCCCGTGGCCCTGGAATGCCGCCTCCTGCAGCGGGTGGCGACCGGGCCCCGGCAGATGCTGATCGTCGGCGAGGTGCTGTCGATCCATATCGAGGATCGTTTCGTGCTGGATGAGGCGCGCGGCCATGTCGATACGCCCGGGCTTGACCTCGTCGGGCGGTCTTTTGGCGCGGATTATGTGCGCACGCGCGATGTGTTCCGGCTGGAGCGCCCGTTCTGGCAGGACCGCATTGCCAAAGACCCGGGCTGAAGCACGTTTTTCGCTGGCATTTCCTGCCCGCTCAATGCAATAAATTTGTACTAATGTACAGGAGGCCCTTCCATGGACCCGGAACTGCGCAGATGTTTTGTCGAAGGCATGAGCCGGGCTGCGACCTTTGTCGCCGTCGCCACCACGGATGGCGAAGGCGGGCGCTTTGGCGTGACGATTTCCTCGCTGACCTCGGTTTCAGCGGATGGCGACCATCCCTCGCTGCTGGCCTGTATCCATCACCGCAGCTCGACCGCGACGGCGATCCTGAAGAACCGCGCCTTTTGCGCCAATCTGCTGCATGAGGGCCAGCACGGGATCGCCAATATCTTTGCCGGCCGCAGCGGCATGGCCGATCATGACGCGCGCTTTGCCCAGATGCCCTGGCAGCCCGGAAGTCTTGGCCAGCCGAAAATCGCGGGGGCGACGGCGGTGTTTGAATGCCGCCTTGCCACCGCGCTTTACTGGGAAACCCATCATATCTTTGTCGGCCATGTCACCGGTGTGACCCTGTCGGAAGACCCCGCGACCCTGCTTTACGGCCAGCGCGCCTATCGCCGGGCGGTGGATATCAGCTGATCTGCCGGGTCCCCCCGATCAGCATTCCGGATAGCCGAGGCGGATCAGCTCTGCCCCGCTCACCCGGAGAGGGCTGTCGATCGTGTAGCGCGCCGTTTCCAGGAACCAGCTGCGAAGCGGCTCGCGGTAATTCTGCGCCATGATCTGCGACCAGTGGTCAAATTCCGGCTTTGGCAGCGGCTTGCCGTAAAAGCTCGGGCCATGAAAGCCAAAGCTCGCGCGGCGGTGGACGCAGATATTGTCGAGCCCGAGATACATCGTGCAGGCCGAATTGCAGGTGCCGCGCAGCTCGACGCGGTCGCCGCTGACCCGCAGGCGCCGGACCTCGCGTTCCCTGACCGCGAGCAGACCGCCGGGGTCGGCCCGCACCACCTTGATCGTGCCGATATGGGCCGGCCGCATCTGCGCCACGGCCTTTCCCGGACTGAGCGGCGGCATTGCTCCGCTGGCGATTGAAAAGCACAGGACTGCAAAGCCCACCCGCATCCGGGCCGAGACATGTTTCATGACGAACCCCTTTCCACCTTGGCGGCGGGATCATCTGATCGTCCAACCCTCACCCGTCGCGAAGAGGAGCAAAGCAGAGGCGTGCTTAAGACAAGGTTTTCCCAGCGGGGGCCGGGGGCATTCGAAACATTAAAATTAGCTCTTACCTCCCCGGAGGTGCCAGATCCCGCGCGGGAAACGCGCCCGGAACTGCCGCCCGAGCAGCCGCCCGGTCAGCCTCGGATCAGGGCGGCCAGCGCGGCCTCGCCCGGGGCGCAGGCCGCGATAAGACGCGCCCTCTCAGCGGGGGCAAGCCGGTCCGCGCGAGACGGGCGTTGCGCCGGCCGGGCCCCCGCCTCGCGCAGCCAGCCGGCCGGGGCCGACACGCCCAGATACAAGGCCAGCGCCGCCAGTTCGGGCTCTGGCGCCGCGATCAGCGCCTCATAGGAAAGGTGATGCCAGCGCGCCCGTGGCAGGGTCGCAAGCGCGCGCGCGCCCCGGATCATCATGGCCGACCAGAACCGCGCCAGCAGCAGCGGATCGGCGGGCCGATCCAGCATAGGCGCAACCGGCATCGCAATGCTCAGCGCCTGCAGGGCCCGCCAGATCCGCCCGCGCCCGTAATGGCTGTCGGGGTCAAGCAGGTCGATGCCAAAGCCCCGCATCCGCTGCCACATCCGCGCGGCCAGCCTGGTGGCGGGATAGTCGCTCATCGAGAGCACGGTTTCCGGGCCGCTCCGCGTCAGCAGGACAAGGCGCGCCTCGGGAAACAGGCGTGCCAGCGTCCGCGTCGCCACCAGCGAGCCGCCCGAGCGTTCAACCCACAGCCGGCGATTGCGGGCCATGGCCATTGCGCCAAACAGCTGGCGATAGTGATCCGCAACGCCTTGCCGGGGATGAGCCGCAACCTCCGCCGCCAGCCGGTCGAAGAGGTCGTCGGGCGCGTCAGTCAGATGCGGCAGCGCCACCTGGAGGAGCGGCGGGCAGCGAAACGGGTCATGGCGGTTGCCCTCCTGGCGCCCATAGAGAAACTCGCGCGGCGCCCGCAGCGGATTGCCGGCCAGCGACCCGATCCGGGTCGGCTCCGCGAGGCCGCGCCAGAAGTCCCGCGCCGAAAGCTGACCGGGCGGGAAGGCCCGCGCGCCGGCCGTGGAAAACACCTCAGAGAGGCTGAGCAGTTCGGGATGCAGCCGGATCAGATCTGAGACCAGCGTCGATCCGCAGCGCGCCGATCCAAGAATGAACGCCCCCGCCATCTTTCAGCCCTTCGGCTTCAGCCGGCTGAGCATCGCATCCAGCACCGAGGCCGCGATTTCGCCGGCACTTTGTGTGGTCAGGATGTCGAGCCGGCGGTCCACCTCCAGCGCCACCGCGCCATGCACCGCGACATAAAGCTGTTCGGTCAGCCGCATGGCGCGATTGCCATCCAGATCGGGCGCATGTTCACGGAGCAACTCTGTCAGACGCCCCATCAGGCCCCGGACCGCCTCGCCATACCAGGCGGGGAAAGTCTCGCGCTGGCGCATGCCGCCGAAGAGCGCGCTCCACAAAGCCGGGTTGCGGCGCATGAAAGAGATATAGCTCTGGCAGATCAGATGCAGCCGCGCGGCAGGGGTTCCGGCTTCGGGGAGCGAGTCGAACAGCTGTTCGAGCCGGGCGAAGGTCTCGCGGTTCACCTCCATCAGGATATCCGACATCGAGCCGAAGACATTGTAGATCGAGGCCGCGGTATACCCGACCTCACGCGCAATCGCGCGGGCCGAGAGACCCGGGGCACCTTCGCGATCCAGGATTCCGCGCGCAGAATCAAGGATGGCCTGGCGCAGCTCTGCCCGTGGCACACGCTGGGGTCGGCTCATATTCGCCTCCGTAAGGTTTTGCATAATGAACGTCGTTCAAAAAATTCTTGACGCAAAGCCCGGCCCAGGTCAAGGGTTAGTGAACAACGTTCAATAAGGTGCATCATGCAGAGTACATCCCATCGGAACAGCCCGCCTGCGATGCGGATTCTCGGAACGGGTATATATCTGCCGAAACAGCGCCTTGCCTCATCCGGGATAGATCAGCGATTCGGCTGGGCTGCGGGCACCACCGAACACCGCTATGGGCTTGCCGCCCGCCATATTGCCGGGCCAGAGGAAAGCACATCGATGATGGCGACCGAAGCGGCGCGCCAGGCGATTGAAGTGGCCGGGATCCGCGCGGGCGATCTCGATCTGATCCTTGGCGCCTGCGGGGTGATGGAACAGGCGATCCCGTCGACCGCGACGCTGGTGCAGGCCCGGCTGGGGCTGGGGAAATCGGGCATTCCTTCTTATGACGTGAATGCGACCTGTCTGAGTTTTGTCCAGGCGCTGGATCTGGCCGCGATGCAGATTGCCGCCGGGCGCGCGCGCCGGGTGCTGGTGTTTTCCGCCGATATCGCCTCGGTCGGGCTGGACTGGTCCGAACCCGATACGGCGGCGATCTTTGGCGATGGCGCGGCGGCGGTGGTTCTGGGCGCAGATGCGGGCGAGGGCGTGCTGGCAAGCCGGTTTGAAACCTATTCCGAAGGCCAGGCCGCCTGTGTTCTCGAGGGCGGCGGCACCCGTTACGGCGGTGCCCGCGATCCGGAGCTGCTCGACCGCACCAATGTGTTTCATATGGATGGGCAGACCGCCTTCCGCATCTCGGCGCGCTATCTGCCGCGTTTCCTCCGGGCGCTCATGGACGAGGCGGGTGTCAGCTACGACGATCTGGCCTGTATCGTGCCGCATCAGGCCTCTGGCCCGGCGCTGGATCACGGGCTGGCGCGGCTGGGGATACCGCCCGAAAAGGTGGTCCGGACCTTCGGTCAGCTGGGCAATCAGATCGCGGCCTCGATCCCGAATGCCCTGCATCACGCGATCACATCGGGGCGCCTGCAGCGCGGCGGGCTTGCCATGCTGATCGGCACCTCGGCGGGGCTGTCGCTCGGTGGCATGGTGGTGCGCTACTGATGGCGGTTCTGATCACAGGGGCGACCGGGTGCCTTGGCGGCGGTATCGCGCGCCAGTTGCTGGCGGCAGGCACCAGGGTAACCGCGCAGGGCCGCGACCTGAGGGCCGGGGCAGAGCTGGAGCAACTGGGCGCAGAATTTCTGCCGCTTGATCTTTGCGATCCGGCGCCGCTGGCGCCGGTTTTAGCCGGCACAGAGACTGTTTTTCACTGTGCCGCCCTGTCTTCGGCCTGGGGGGGCGCCCGCGATTTCCAGGCGCTGAATGTGGATGCAACCCGCAGATTATTGGACGCGGCGCGCGACAGCGGGGTGAAGCGGTTCATCTTCGCCTCTTCCCCCAGCATCTATGCCAATGGCACCGACCGGCTGGATCTGACCGAGGACGCGCCCCTTCCCGCGCGCTTTGCCACCCATTACGCCCGCACCAAGGCGGAATCCGAGGCATTGGCACTGTCTTATGACCAGCCCGGCGCGATGCGGGTGGTGGCCCTGCGGCCCCGCGCGATCTATGGGCGCGGCGACCGGGCGCTGATGCCGCGTCTCCTGGCGGCGATGCGGCGCGGGACGCTGCCCCTGATCTCGGGCGGTGCAGCGCTGATTGATGTCACCCATGTCTCGGATGCGGCGCGCGCGATGGTTCTGGCCGCAGATCACGCTCACGATGTCGGCGGGCGCGTCTTCAACATCACCTCGGGCGAGAGCTGGCGGTTCGCGCAGCTTGCCGATGCGGCGGCGGCTCTCTTTGGTCTCGCCCCACGCCGCAGGCACCTGCCCTATGGGGTCGCCATGGCGCTCGCAAGCGGGTTCGAGACCCTGCATCACCTGTTTCGCCCCGATGTCGAGCCGGTGCTGACCCGCCAGGCCGTGGTCTCGCTGGGCCGCAGCCTGACGCTCGACATCTCTGCCGCGCGGGCCGATCTGGGATATTGCCCGCAAGTGACCCTTGCCGAAGGGATCCGTGACTATGCTGCCTGAAATCATCCCGTTTCGCGTCGGATATTGCAGCGCGCCCGCACGGCTGTCGCGCCGGGATGCGGGCTGGTGGCCGATCCGCTTTCCTGCCGGCGTCATGCTGATCCGCCATCCCGGCTTCGGCGATATCCTCTTCGATACCGGCTACGGACCTGCCTTTTTCGAGGCAACCCGCCCCTTTCCGGAACGGTTTTACCGCTGGCTCACGCCGGCGCATCTGGATGCAGACCAGCGCCTGCCCGTGCAACTCGACCGCCACGGCGCGCAGATCCGGCAGGTGGTGCTCTCGCATCTCCATGCCGATCATGTCGCGGGGCTGTTCGGGATCAATCCGGTCCCGCCCGTCCTCACCTCGCGCAAAGCCTGGGATCATCTGCACCAGGGCAGCCGCATCGCCACGCTGAAAGCGGGCTGCCCCGAGGGGCTCAGGCGGCGGATTCAGGCTCTGACACCGCAGTTTTTCGAAGATTTCCCACAGGCCGCACCCCCGGATGGCGGCAGCGCCCTGGGTTCGTTTCACGACATTTCCGGCACTGGCAGCCTGCTTGCAGTGGCCCTGCCCGGCCATGGTCATGGCCAGTTCGGCCTTTACCTGCCCCAGACCATCAGCGGACCGGCCTTCCTGATTGCCGATGCGGCCTGGAGCCGCCAGGCGCTGCGCGATGGCTGCCCGCCGCCCGATTACACCCTGCGCCGCCTGGGCGATGCGGCGGCCTATCTCGCCACCTTCTCGGCGCTGGCCGATCTCGCCCGGATCCGGCCCGACATCACCTTCTGGCCGTCCCATTGCCCGGAGGCCTTTGCGTGACCCCCTCGCCCCTCACTGCCTTTCTGGCCGCACGTTATGGCCGCGGCTTTCGCTCGCGCGCCGAAATCATCGCCTGGCAGGCCGCCGGGCTGCGCCGCCTGCGCGAGCAGATCATGCCGCGCTCGCCCTTTCACGCGCCCTATGCTGCAAGGCGCATTGCGGAATGGCCGATGATGAACAAGGCCCGGCTGATGGAGCATTTTACTGGCATCAACACCTGTGGCATTCATCGCGATCAGGCCCTGGATATAGCGCTGAAATCCGAAGAGAGCCGCGATTTTTCCCCAATGATCGGCGAGGTTGCAGTGGGGCTTTCCACCGGCACCTCGGGGCAGCGCGGGCTGTTTCTGAGCGACAGACGCGAGCGCGCGCTCTGGGCTGCGGTGATGTGCGGCCGGTTCTGGCCCGCGCCGCTTTTGTCGCGCCAGCGGATCGCGTTTTTCCTGCGTGCGAATAACGCACTCTATGAAAGCCTCTCGAACCCGCTGATGCAGTTTCGTTTCTACGATCTTCTGTCTGAGTTCGCGGCGCATCTGCCCGTGCTGAACCAGCAGAAGCCGACCGTTCTGATCGCCCCGGCGCAGATCCTCGGCCTGATCGCAAAGGCGCAGGCGATGGGGCAGATCCGCATTCATCCAAAGCGGATCATCTCGGTCGCCGAAGTGCTCTCTCCCGAAGATTGCGCGGTAATAGAGACTGTTTTCGGCCTGCGTCCGGATCAGGCGTACCAATGCACCGAAGGTGTTCTGGGCTATACCTGTCGCCATGGATCGCTGCATCTGAACGAGCGCTATATCCATTTCGACCGCGATGTGATCGACGAAGCGACCGGCGCCTTTTGCCCGGTGATCACCGATTTCACCCGGCAGAGCCTGCCGATCCTGCGCTACCGGCTCGATGATGTGCTGATCCCCGATCCGGAGCCCTGCCCCTGCGGCTGTGCGAGCCAGCGGCTGAACCGGATTGAAGGGCGCGCTGATGATATCCTCTGGTGGGCCGGCGCGGATGGCAGGCCGCGCATGGTGCCCTCGGACGCGATCCGCCAGGCGGTGGCGACCCTGCCGGTGCCGGTGAGGGATTACCGGGTGATTGAAGAGGCGGGGCGGCTGACGGTCTGGCTCGACACGACAGTCGGGGAAATCGCCATCCCGGCGATGGAGCATTCGCTCACCCGCCTGGCCGCTGGCCTTGGCTGCGCCCCGCCGGTGATGGCGTTCCGCACTGGATTGCCCGCCGATCTGGCCGCCGATCCGGGCGCCAAGCGGCGGCGCGTGCTGGTGCGGCGCTGACAGGGGCAGCCTGAATGCGGTCAGTCTGAAAGGGACTTGCCAGCGCGGGGGCGTGGCGGGCAGGCTGGCGTGATGGACAAACTGCAAGATATCCTGAACGAGATCACCGCCACGCTCGCGAGCCGCGAAGAGCGCGGGCATCCCGCCGATTACATCCCGCCGCTGGCCCATGTCAGCCCGAAGCATTTCGGCATCGCGGTCGCGCTGAATGAGGGCGGGCTTTTCACCGCCGGCGAGGCGGATCTGCCTTTCTCCATCCAGTCGATTTCCAAGGTTTTCACCCTGACGCTGGCGCTTGGGATGTATGGCGATGCGCTCTGGCGCCGCGTCGGGCGCGAACCTTCGGGAAGCGCCTTCAACTCCATCGTGCTGCTGGAACAGGAAAAGGGCATCCCGCGCAACCCGTTCATCAATCCGGGCGCGCTGGTGGTGGCGGATGCGCTGCTGGCACATGCCCGGGCGCCGCGCGAAACGATCGGCGAAATCCTGCGGTTTTTGCGCTTCATCTCGGATGATGACACGATCAGCGCCGATCCGGCGGTGGCGCGCGCCGAAAAGGCGACCGGTTTTCGCAATGCGGCGCTCGCGAATTACCTGCATTCCTGGGGCAATCTGACCAACCCGCCCGACCATGTGCTGGGCGTCTATTTCCACCATTGCGCCGTCACCATGAGCTGCGCGCAACTGGCCCGCGCCGGGGGCTATCTGGCCAATGGCGGCAAGAACCCGGTGACCGGGCGCTCGGTCATTTCAGGCGTCAGGGCGCGGCGGATCAATGCGCTGATGCTGACCTGCGGCCATTATGACGGATCGGGCGATTTCGCTTACCGCGTTGGCCTGCCCGGGAAAAGCGGGGTCGGAGGCGGGATCCTCGCGGTGGTGCCAGGGGTGGCCTCGATTGCTGTCTGGTCGCCGGGGCTGAACGCGAATGGCAATTCGCTCCTGGGCGCGGAAGCGCTTGAGATGCTGTCGCAGCGGATGGGCTGGTCCGTGTTCTGAGGCCCCGGCTTCTGTTCAGCGTGTCAGATAATCGCGGATGATATCGACCTCTTCCGCCGCGCCAAAGACCAGCGGAATGTGTTCGTGATGCGCCTCGGGCAGGCGGGTCAGGATCGTGTTGACGCCATCCGTCGCCTTGCCGCCCGCCTGTTCGATCAGGAAGGCAATGGGAAAGGCCTCATAAAGCGTGCGCAAGCGCCCGTTCTCATAACCTTTGCGGCTGTCGGCAGGATACAGAAACGCGCCGCCCTCGATCAGGATGCGGTGGAGTTCCCCCGCCGCCGCCGCGAGCCAGCGCATATTGAAATCGCGCCCGCGCGGGCCGTCGCGGCCAAGTTCCATATCGCAGACCCAGTCCTGCAAACCTTGCGCCCAATGCCGCTGGTTCGAGGCGTTATAGGCAATGGTCGAGGCTTTCGGCTTCAACTGCACATTGGCATGGGTCTGGCGGAAATCGCGTCCCTGGGGGTCGTAGCCAAAGATCTGAACGCCCTCGCCCAGCGTGAAGCCGTAATCCAGCGAATGGCCGATCGACGCATAGCCCGCCGCCACGATCTCGCTGCCCGGGCGCAGGAAATCCGCGCCTTTGGCCGGGAAGACCGCGAAGAACATGCCCAAAGGCGCGCCGATCCCGATGGAGTTCGACCCGTCAATCGGGTCCATCGCCACATCCCAGAGCCCGTCCGGGTTCAGGGTGACGATATCCTCGGCCTCTTCAGACAGCACCAGCCGGACGCCCGCATCGCGCAAGTAAGGCAGCACATAGTGATGCGCCGCGTCATCCATCGCCTTTTGCTTATCGCCGCTTTCATTGATGCCGATCACCGCCGCCGGATCGGAATAAAGCCGCCCCGCCGCCAGCCGCGCCGCAATCCCGGGAAGCGCCTCTGCAAAGGCCCGGATCACGGAAACCGGGCCGGATTTGCCGGTCAGGTGATCTTCAAGACGCATGCCGTCAGGCGCGTGATCAGCGGGCAGGGTCAGCATCAGCAACTCCGCAAATAAGGTGGGGCGCGAGAGGAGGAGGAGGTCGCGCCCCGACAAGCCCCGTCGGGGATAGACCCCGGGGGCTTGTTGTTCAATAGGGATCAGCCGCCCGAAAGCTTCGCGTTATATTTCGCGCCGACCGCATCGATGGCATCGACATTGCTGGCGGATTTGCCGGCGGCGTCGAAGTTTTCGGTTTCCGAGAGCCAGGCATCGGCAATGGCTTTCGCCAGTTCCGGCCCGATGACGCGGGCGCCCATGGTGATGATCTGGGCATTGTTCGACAGGGCCGCACGGGTCGCGGAATAGGTGTCATGGGTCAGCGCCGCGCGGATCCCCGGCACTTTATTCGCCGCGATGCAGACGCCGATGCCGGTGCCGCAAACGAGGATCGCGCGGTCATATTTGCCCGCCATGACCTCGGAGCCGACGCGGTCCGAGAGGTTGGCGTAAAACGCATCCGGGCCGGCATCGGTGCGCGAGATTTCCGAGACCTCGAATTTGCCTTTCAGGTGGTCGGCCAGGATTTTGGCGAGACCTTCACCGGCGCTGTCGCCTGCGATTGCAAGTTTCATCTGTCTTCCCTCACAGTTTGGCGCTGACTTGCGCCATGATACCCAGATAGCCCTCGACCTCCCAGGCCGAGCGACCGACGAAAAGACCGTCAATATGCGGGCACTGGATCAGTTCCTCGCAATTGCCGGGATTGACCGAGCCGCCATAAAGACAGGCCACGCGGCGGCCCAGAACCTCGGTGGCGACGGCGATGATTTCAGCCTGACGCGCATCGGCGTAATCGGCTTTCGCCGGGATGCCATTGACGCCGATCGCCCAGACCGGCTCATAGGCCAACAGGATTTCGGCCTGTTTCTGTTCAGGGGAAAGGCGCTCCAGCGCAGAACGGGTCTGTTTCGCCAGCACCTCGGACGCGCGGCCCGAATTGCGGTCCTCCAGTGTCTCGCCGATGCAAATGAGCGGCAAAAGGCCATGGCGGATCGCGGATTCGGTCTTCAGCCCGACGCCTTCATCGGTTTCACCAAACATCTCGCGGCGTTCGGAATGGCCGAGTTCGACCATATCGAGACCCGCATCTTTCAGCATCATCGGGGAAATCTCGCCGGTGAAGGCGCCCTCGCTTTCCCAATGCATATTCTGCGCGCCGACCCTGACCGACGTGTCCTTCAGCATCGCTTTGATTTCACGCACATAAAGATAAGGCGGGATGATGAAACGCTGGATGCGCGGGTCGCGATCTTTGTCTGATGCGATCAGGCCCTCGGCAAAGCGCTTTGCGGCGGCCCAGTCCTTATGCATCTTCCAGTTGGTGCCGATCCAGGTTTTCCCGGTCCAGGTCTCTTGTGCCATTCTCTTTCCTCTTCAGTCCAGCAGCGCGCGCGCTGTCGGCTCATCTGTGATCAGCCCGCTCAGCCGGCCGCTGGCCAGCACGGCCCGGATGGCGTGGTGTTTGTCGGCACCGCCAGCGATGGCGACGATGCGGTCCCCCCCGGGCCGGAACCCGACCGAAAGCGTGCGGGCGGTCAGGCCGGTTTCCACCTCGCGCCCGAGCGCGTCAAAGAAATGGCCAAGCATCTCGCCCGCGCCGCCGGTGGCGGTGATCTCTTCAATCTCGCGCGGCTCGATCATGCCCGAGGCCACCAGCCCCGCCCCGGCATCCGCCGTGCCGATCCCCACCAGTTTCAGCCCGGCCCCGGCGGAAAGATCAAAGATCTCGCGCACGCCGGGCTGCGACAGCAGAACCTCACGATCCGTGACCGAGCGGGCAAAGAACGGCACCGGCAGCACAAAGGCCATTGCGCCGGTTTTTTCCGCAAGGCTGTGCATCACGTCATGCGGATTGGCCGCGTAATTGCGCGTAAGCCCACCCAAAAGCGAGACAAAGCTGACGCCGGACGCATTGATCCTGGGCAATTGTCGCACGGTCGCCTGCATGGTCCGACCATGGCCCAGACCGATCACCGGCGTCTCGCCCCGTTCGATCTCGCGCCGCAGAAACCCGGCGCCCGCCATGCCGAGCGCGCGCAGAGGCATCCCCTCTTCGCCCAGATCCGGCGCCACTTCGCAATAATCCAGCCCGTAGCGGCGCGACAGCTGGTCTTCGAATTCCACACATTCGACGATGTCGCCGTCAATCGTGACCTTGACCGCGCCCTCAAGCACCGCCCTTGCAATCAGCCGATGGGTCTTGACGGATGCGAGCCCCAGCCGTTTCGCCACCGCGGCCTGGGTCAGCCCGCCTGCGTAATGCAGCCAGGCCGCGCGGATCGCGAGGCTGTCTTCTGGATCAATGTCGCGGCGCGGTGCCATTGTCGTCCTGGGGTTAAGGCTGTTGCCCTGGGGTTAAGGCGGCGTCAGATATGCAAGTCCTGCACACCGGTGTCGATATGCGGCGCCCAGAAGGCAACGCTTTCCGCGATCTGCGCAATCACCTGGCGGTCATTCGGCTCCCGCTCCTTGAAGCTCAGTTCAAGGCAGATCTCGTTATCCACCGCACCGCCTTCGCGGAAGGCGGCGAGCAGCGGCTCGGGCTGGATGCGGCCTTTGGCGTTGAAATCGGCGGTGAAAGGCTTGTGGCCGGATTTGTCCATCATCGACTGTTTGATATGGATGATCGGCGAAAGCTTCGGCACCGCCCGCGCCCAGGCATAGGGGTCGGTGTCATCGGGGTTCGGGCTGGTGACATCGCCATGGTCGATATCGGCCATCATCCACATCGGCACTGCCATATTCGCCGCCGTCAGCCGGTCTTGCAGCGCGATGGCCTCGCGGATCGTCTCGCCGAATTCGCGGCCCACCGACATCGGCTCCCAATAGACATATTTCAGGCCCGCGCCTTTGGCATGTTCCGCGACCTCGGCCCAATGGTCGATGGCGATCTGCGTCAGCTCTTCGCGCCGCGCCTGATCGTCGAAATCCTTATAGGTGAAGATCGCGAACTGGGTGCCGACCGAGACCCCGCCCAGATCGGCGGTGATATCGGCAAAGGTCTTGAACCAGTCGGTATAATAGCGGCGCACGTCCGGGTCCGGGTGGCCAAAATGGTTCAGCCGCCCGTAGGGCCCGGTCATGCCGGAGGTCACCCGCACCCCGGTGCGGGCCTGAGCCGCCTGCATTTCGCGCGTCAGACGGCGGATCACCGGGGCGGGCCAGGACGGGTTGATGAATTCATGCGTCAGCTGCAGGTCGCGGATCTTCAGATCGCGCGCCACGGTCTCGATCAGGTCCGAGGGTTCCGCGAAACGGTTCACCAGCGGGTTGGTGTTCAGGGAAAGCGTCAGTTTCATGCGCGCGCCCCCGCTTTCCAGCCGTCAAACCAGGTGGTGAAGCCTTCGATCTGTTCCGCCGTCAGGTGCAGCTTGTGCTTGGTGCGGCGCCAGAGGATGTCTTCCGCCTCCATCGCCCATTCTTTCGCCACCAGGTATTTCACTTCGGCCTCATAAAGATCGCCGCCGAAATGCCGGCCAAGACCCTCGACCGAGGTTGCCCCCCCGATGAGATCCTTCATCCGGCTGCCATAGCGGCGGGCATAGTAAAGGATGAGCGCGCGCGGCATCCAGGGGAAGGCCTCCCGCTGGGTCTCAATAAAGCTCTCGTAATCCGCGTTCGGCATCTCGCCACCGGGGAGTTTCGCTGTCGCGGTCCAGTCCGGCCCCATCTGCGGGAAGACATGTTTCAGCTTATGCATCCCGCGCTCGGCCAGCTCGCGGAAGGTGGTGATCTTGCCGCCAAACACGTTCAGCATCGGCGCGCCGCCGGTCTCATCCAGGTCAAACACATAGTCACGGGTGACAGCCGAAGGGTTGCCCTTGCCATCGTCAAACAATGGCCGCACGCCGGAATAGGCATGGACCACATCCTCACGCCGCAGCTTTTCCTTGAAATAGCGGTTCACGCATTTCAGGAGATAGTCGATCTCGGTCTCATTGATCTCGACATCTTCGGCGCGGCCCTCCCAGGGAATATCGGTGGTGCCGATCAGCGCCATATTGCCCTCATAGGGGTTGATGAAGATCACGCGCTTGTCGTGGTTCTGCACCAGGTAAGCATTCTGCCCCGCCCACCATTTCGGCACGATGATATGGCTGCCCTTGACCAGCCGCACGCCGCGCGTCGATTTGGTATGGGCGACATTCTGGATCACGTCCGAGACCCAGGGACCGGCGCAATTCACGATACATTTGGCGCGGAAGACCTGGTCTTCGCCCTTGTGATTGCGGACGGTCACGGTCCAGCCACCATTCTCACGCACGGCTGAGGTCACCGGCGAGCGGGTCAGGATCGTCGCACCCTTTTCCGCGGCGCCAAGCGCGTTCAGCGCCACCAGCCGCGCGTCATCGACCCAGCAATCCGAATATTCAAAGCCCTTCTTATACTGATCCAGGATCGCCGCCCCTTCCGGGTCGCGATGCAGGTTCAGCGTCCGGGTGCCGGGAAGCTTTTTGCGGCCCCCCAGATGATCGTAAAGGAAGAGGCCAAGCCGGACGAGCCAGGCCGGGCGGTCGGTCGGCGAATGCGGCAGCACGAAACGCATCGGCCAGATGATATGCGGCGCGGCGTTCAGCAGCACCTCCCGCTCGATCAGCGCCTCGCGCACCAGGCGGAATTCATAATATTCCAGATAGCGCAGCCCGCCATGCACCAGCTTGCCCGAGCGCGAGGATGTCCCCTGCGCGAGGTCGTCTTTTTCCGCCATCACCACCGAGAGCCCGCGCCCGGCTGCATCGCGCGCCATACCGGCACCGTTGATGCCGCCTCCGATCACAAAGAGGTCGATCATATCGGTCATGTCATTCTCCTGACGGGCGGCGGGCGCGGGACAGCTGATCCCAGACCGGGACCAGAACCTGCCGCGCCGATTGATAGGCGGGAAAGATGCGGTGATAGGCGTCAACAAGGCCCGCATCGGGGGCTTCGGGCGCGCCCAAAAGCGGGATCACCCATTCACTGACGCAATCATCCATGGATTTATAAGCACCGATGGCAACGGCGGCCATCATCGCAGCCCCGGCGGCCCCGGCCTCATCGCGGGCTGATACCCGGACAGGCGCATCAACCGAAGCCGAAAAGATCTTACGCAAAGCGCCCGACCGCGCCGCGCCCCCGGTCAGCCGCAACTCTCCGGGCAGTTTGCCCATCGCCGCGTAGCAATCGCGCATGGCGTGTCCGAGGCCCTCGGTCACCGCGCGCAAGAGATCGGGGAAGCCGTGATATTGCGAAAACCCGGTGAACCCCGCACGGGCCTGGGCATTGACGAAAGGCCCGCGCTCGCCGGCCTCGGAAATATAGGGGTGGTAGACGATCTGGCCGGGCTGGCTTTCGGAAAGCCAGGCGTCGATGCGCGAGACCAGCTCTTTATGGCTGACCTCATGGCCAAAGGCTTTCAGCGCGTCTCCGGCCAGGCCAAGCGCCCAGTCGACATTCAGCGTCGCCGCCATATTGGTCTGCACCTGGGTCACCACACCGGGGACCGGCAGGCAGATCACATAGCCGGTGCCTTCCTCGTTCAGATGCACATCCTGCCATCTGACTGCGCGCATATGCACCCCGGTCGAGCCCACGGTCGAACAGGCGACATCCTGACCGCCGCCGCCATAGACCCCGGCGCCAAGCGCGGTCATCACCATATCGACATAGCCGAGGCTGACCGGCGTTCCGGCCAGCAGGCCAGTCGCCGCCGCCGCCTCGGGCGAAAGCGGATGCGTGACCTCGGTGCCCTCGACGATCGGCGGCAGCAGGTGGCGCTGCGCCTCAAGCCCCAAAGCTGCGATCACCGTGTCATCATATTGACGGTTGCGGTAATTGCCGAAGGTGAAACTCGCCTCTGACGGGTCGGTTGCCCGAACGCCGGTGAGGTTGAGGTAAAGCCAGTCCTTGCAATGCAGCGCGACCTCGGCTGCCGCCAGCAATTCGGGCCGGAAGCTTTGCATATGGGCGATCTGGCTGCCCATCTGGCAGGTGTTGAGCCCGGTGCCGGTGGCCTCGAACCGCGCGCGGTTTTCAGCACAATGGGCGAGCCGCTCGACCGTCGGCGCCGCGCGGGCATCCAGCCAGAGCCAGGCATCGCCGACCGGGCGGTTCCCCGCCCCGGCAAGCCAGGTGCCGTCGCCCTGCCCCGTCACCGCCAGCGCTGCGGTGCGCCCCGCCAGCCCTTCGACCAGCTCGCCCAACTCGCGCAAGGCGCGGGCGCAATCATCCCAGGTCTGACCCAGGGGCTGCGTCGCCGATCCGTCAGCGGCAGTCGCGTAGCGATTCGGCACCGCAGCCGAGGCCAGTTGCCGCCCCGCGAGATCAAAGGCCACCGCCTTGATCACCGAAGTGCCCGCGTCAATTCCGATCAGAATCTCAGTGCCGGCCATGTCCGGACCCTCCCCCAGCCGCCATGACAGCCCTTGCGGCGGTCACGCCAGTGCGGACCCGCAGGGATGCCGGAGCAAGATCTCTCTGCCGCCCGATATGAAAGCCGATATGCAATCCATCCCTCCCGCCGATCCGGTCGCATCCGCGACCTCCCCCGTTTCGGCTGAATAATCCAGGCCCGCATTTCGCCATGCAGCCCTGCGCGAGATATATCCCACAATCATACCATAGTGAATGAATTTTTTTACGGACAAAGTAATTTATTTCATATAGTCTTCCGGACAGGCTCCCGCCTCCGGACAGTCCTTTTCCCAGCGGACCACATGGAGAAGGCTGGCCATTACCGTCAGACCGCCACAGCGCAACCAGAGGTGGATCCGCGGCAATATCCGCTCACAAGTCACATTAAATCAATATATTGAGATGTCATTTCGCTGTATTGCAGCGCGAATCGGCTGCTATAGCAGCATGTCGGCCGTGCGGATTGCCATCCAGGTCTCAACCGAAGGAATCGGCCGGATCAGCCCGCCCTTCCCGGAAATTTCAAAGCCTGCAGCCGCCTCATTTCATATCTTACTTGACGGATTAAATATCACTATAATATCACAAAGGCCGCAAACGAAGGCGAAAGTCCCCTGGTCCAAAGCCAGCGCGTTGAGGAGCGTGACACCCGGGACCGTCGCAAGGTGAGGAGTTAAAGGCATGCAAACGG
Organism: Paracoccus sp. IB05; assembly: GCF_016405985.1. Lineage (GTDB taxonomy): Bacteria > Pseudomonadota > Alphaproteobacteria > Rhodobacterales > Rhodobacteraceae > Pseudogemmobacter. The sequence goes on along the minus strand of NZ_JAEFCF010000002.1, from coordinate 200,601 downwards.
ACGTTCTGGCCTTCGCCGCCGGCGGCCATGCCCGCTTTGGCACTGGCCCCCTGATGCCCCGCCTGCCGCTTCTCTCAGACATCACTCTCCCGGGAACCAAATCATGAGCCAAAGCCTGGAAACCGCAGCCGCGCCGCGCAGCGAAAGCCGTCGCAGGATCTGGATCGCCGGCGCGATTGTTCTGGCCGTGATCGCGGCAATCGCGCTCGACACCACCGTGGTACGGGTCGGTTCTGACTCGGATACCCGCCAGCAGGCCTTCTCGCCCGACACTTATGGCCAGGCCGAGTTTCCCCGCATCAAAGACGCCGTGATCGCGAAAGCGGTGGATGTGGTGACGCTCGCCCAGGCCGTCCAGGCCGATAAGGCGGCGGCAGCGAAGGAATATGGCACCCCGGCGACCACCGGCACCGTGATGATGGTGAAATTCACCGGCGTCGCGGGCGAGGCGAAATCGGGCGTCTATGAAATGGCGATTGACGGGATGCCGGAAGGGATCAGCGTCCGGCTTCAGACCGGGCCGGCGATCAATGGCACCGACCTGCGTGACGCGCCCGGCGATATCGAATTCGGCGCCTTCAAGAACCAGATCGAGTATCAGGATGCCGGTTCGGCGATCAACCGCGCGATGAAGACCGCCGTTCTGGACGGGATCGACACAGCGAACCTGACCGGCAAGACGCTGGAGGTGACCGGTGCCTTCACCCTGATCAATGCCAAAATGTGGCGCATCACCCCCGTCAGCGTGACGGTGCAGTGATGAGCACTGAGACAGCCAAATTCGACACCGCCGAAGTGGTGCTTGCCGCGCGCAATGTGGCGAAATCCTACGGCGCAGTTCATGCCCTGAAGGGCGTGAATTTCGACATTCATCGCGGCCAGGTCACCACGCTGTTCGGCGAAAACGGCGCCGGCAAATCAACGCTGATGAAGATCCTTTCCGGGGTCATCCAGCCGAGCTCGGGCGAGATCATCCTGGATGGGCAGCCGGTCCATTTCCAGAATTCAACCCATGCCCGCGATCTGGGCATCTCGATCATCCACCAGGAGCTGAGCCTCGCCCCCAATCTTTCCGTGCGCGATAACATCTTCATGGGCCGCGAGATCAAAGGCCCGTTGGGCGTCGATTTCGCCGAGGAAGAGCGCCAGGCCCGCAAGCTGATGCAGGATCTGGAGCAGGATATCGACCCGCTCACCCCGGTCGAGGATCTGCGCCTTGGTCAGCAACAGATTGTGGAAATCGCCCGCGCGCTTTCCGTCGACAGTCGCATCCTGATCATGGACGAGCCGACTTCGGCGCTTTCCGCGACCGAGGTCGAGGTTTTGTTCAAGGTCATCAATGACCTGACCACTAAGGGCGTGTCGATCGTCTATATCTCGCACCACCTGGAAGAGGCCCTGCTGATCACCGATCACGCTGTGGTTTTGCGCGATGGCGCGATGACCGCCTGGGCGCCGCGCGCTGACATCGATCTGAACTGGATCGTGCGCAATATGGTGGGCGAGAATTACAATCTCGGCGCGCCGCCGGACGGGTATGAGTTCGGCCAGACCGCGCTTGCCGTTAAAAACATGGTTGTGCCCGATCCGGGCGGCAATGCCTATAACGTGGTCGACAACCTCTCGCTTGAGGTGAAGGCCGGCGAAGTCGTCTGTATCTACGGGCTGATGGGCGCCGGGCGGTCAGAGCTGATGGAGACGCTGGCCGGGCGGCTGCATGCGGCCTCGGGCCGGATCGAGCTGAAAGGCGAAGAGATCTCGCATCTTTCCATCGCGCAGCGGATCGCGCGCGGGCTTGCGCTGGTGCCGGAAGACCGGCAGCGCGACGGGCTGGTGCAGACGATGTCGGTGGGGCAGAACCTGTCGCTCGCCTCGATCACCGCCTTTACCCGCGGGCTTTTCACCTCGCGCAGGGCGGAAAAGGCACTGATCGCCGATTCGATCAAACGCGTGACCGTCAAGACCTCTGGCCCGGATGCGGCGATTGGCTCGCTTTCCGGCGGCAACCAGCAAAAGGTGGTCATCGGCAAGATGATGGCGACCAATCCGCAGGTGATCCTGCTGGACGAGCCCTCGCGCGGGATCGATATCGGCGCCAAGGCCGAGGTGTTCCGCCTGCTGGCAGAAGGCGCGAAACGCGGCCTCGCCGTGGTTTACACCACATCGGAAGTCAGCGAATGCCTGTCGATCGCGCATCGCATCATCGTCATGCACAAGGGCCGTATCACGGCTGAATTCGGCGCAGACGCCACCAAAGAAATGATCATGGCCGCCTCTGGCGAACAGCACGCGGCTTAAGAGCGAAGTTCGGGGAAAACAGAACAATGTCCGACACCACCAAACCCGCCCCCGCCACCAGGAGCGAAGGTTTCAGCCTGCTGAAGCTTCTGCTTGAAGGCCGGGCTTTCTTCGCTCTGATCGTGATTGTCGCGGTCTTTTCATATCTGTCGCCGAATTATTTCACGACCTCGAATTTCCTGATCATGGCAAGCCAGGTCGCGATTTTCGGCCTGCTGGCCATCGGCATGTTGCTGGTGATCCTGAATGGCGGCATCGACCTGTCGGTCGGCTCGATCCTTGCGCTGAGCGGCGTGATCGGTGGCGCGCTGATGCAGGGCGTCGAGATCGACGCGCTCGGCGTGATCCTTTATCCGCCGGTCTGGGCCGTGGTGGTGATCACCCTGGTCGTGGGCGCGCTGGTCGGCGCGGTCAATGGCGTGCTGGTCGCATACCTGAAAGTTCCCGCCTTTGTCGCCACGCTTGGCGTGATGTATGTGGCACGCGGCGTCGCCCTTCTGATGACCAATGGCCTGACTTATAACCGGCTCGCAGGCTCGCCTGATCTGGGCAATACCGGCTTCAAATGGCTGGGATCCGAGCGGATTGCCGGCGTGCCGATCTCGGTTCTGGTGCTGGCCTTCTGCGCGATCGTCGCCTGGCTGGTCCTCAGCCGCACCGCCTTTGGCCGCTGGCTCTATGCTTCGGGCGGCAATGAGCGCGCGGCAGAGCTGTCGGGCGTGCCGGTGAAATTCGTCAAGGTCACCGTCTATACGCTGTCGGGGATGCTTTCGGCGGTGGCGGGTCTGGTCCTGTCGTCGCAGCTGACCTCGGCTGGCCCGACCGCAGGCACGACTTACGAGCTGACCGCAATTGCCGCCGTGGTGATCGGGGGCGCCGCCCTCACCGGCGGGCGCGGCACGGTGCTTGGCACCATGCTCGGCGCTTTCGTGATCGGCTTCCTGTCGGCGGGCCTCGTGATCACCGGCGTCTCGTCTTACTGGCAGACCGTTTTCACCGGCGGCGTGATTGTGCTCGCCGTGCTGATGAACTCGATCCAGACCGGCAAAGGCGGCAGGAAAGCCTGAGCCACCCCCCTTCGCCGGGGCGCCTGGGCCATAGCCCCGCGCGCCATTGGCAAAGACCGCAAGACTGCATGCAACCCCTGGGAGGATTACACATGCTTAAACTGACCCGCCGCGCGCTGATGGGTGCTGCCGCCGCTCTGCCGATGATGGCTTTTGCCGCATCGGCCGAAGGCCTGATCACCATCATCGTCAATGACCCGGCGAACCCCTATTGGTTCACCGAGGGCGAAGTCGCCAAAGCGACCGCAGAAGAGCTTGGCTACACCGCCAATGTCTCCTCGCATAAGGGCGACACCAATACCGAGAGCACCCTCGTCGATACCGCGATCACCAACAAATCGGTCGCGATCATCCTCGACCCGGCCAATGCCGATGGCTCGATTGGCGCAGTGCAGAAGGCTGTTGATGCGGGCATCCCGGTTTTCCTCGTGAATGCCGAGATCAACCAGGAAGGCCTGGCCAAGGGTCAGCTCGTTTCGAACAACGCTCAGGGCGCAGCTCTGGGTGCCCAGCAATGGGTCGAAGCCGTTGGCGATGCGGGCAAGTTCGTTGAGCTGTTCGGCAACCCGGCAGACAACAATGCCGCGACCCGTTCGAATGGCTATGAAACCGTCATCACCCAATATCCGGATCTGGTGAAAGCCGGTCAGGAAGTGGCGAACTGGGACCGCACCCAGGGCTACCAGAAGACCCAGTCGCTCCTGCAGGCGAACCCGGATGTCATCGGCCTGATCGCCGGCAATGACGAAATGGCGCTTGGCGCGATTGCCGCGCTGAAAGAGGCCGGCAAGCTGGCTCAGGTCAAGGTCGGTGGCTTCGACGGCTCGCCCGACGCGGTCGAGGCGATCAAGGCCGGTGAGCTGCAATACACCGTTCTTCAGCCGGTCGCGATCTTCTCGCGCGAAGCTGTGGTCCAGGCCGACAAGTTCATCAAAACCGGCGAAACCGGCGCGGCATCGGAAAAGCAGCTCTTTGACTGCCTGCTGATCACCGCAGACAATGTCGACAAATACACCGCTCCCTTCGTTCTGTCGGAGTAAGACCTGGCGCGGGCCGGTTTCCCGGCCCGCCGCTTTTGCCTTTTGCCGGTGCCGGATTGTTCCGGCCCGGCTTTCCCTCCGCTGAACATCGCCGTCGTTTGCCTTTCAGGTGAAATGCAGTAACCGGCTGGCGGGAGGCCCAAATGTCCGAGCATAAATACTGGTCCGATCCGATTCAGGATCCGCGCCCCGATCTTCTGGGCAGCGATGCGATTCCGTCTGACAGCCGCCATGCCCGCCAGATCGCGCGGCGCCAGCTGATTGCAGAGACGGTGATCGCCGAGGGCTCGATGCGGATCGAGGATCTGACCTCGCGTTTCGGCATCAGCCTGATGACCGCGCATCGCGATCTCGATGACCTCGCCGGGCGCGGGCTTTTGCGCAAGATGCGCGGCGTGGTCTCGGCTGCGCCGACGAGCCTGATCGAGGCCTCGGATCTGTGGCGCACGGCCCGCCAGGGCGCCGAGAAACGCGCCATCGCCGCCATGGCCGCGATGGAGCTGGACCCCGGCCAGGCCGCGTTTTTCGATGACAGCACCACCGTGTTCGAGATGGTGCCGCATCTGACCACCCGCGTGCCGCTGACTGCGATCACCAATTCCCTGACGCTGATGAATGCGCTGCGCTCGACGCCGGATATCACCCTGCTCGGCCTGGGCGGGCAATTGCACAACTGGTGCAATGCCTTTCTCGGGCCGGTGACCGCGACCAGTATCCGCGCGCTCCGCGCCGATCTCGCCTTCATGTCCACCGCTGCGATCACCGATGGCCAGGCCTTTCACCAAAGCCCCGAGATGACCGAGATCAAGCGCGCCATGCTCGACTGCGCCGATCGCCGCATCCTGCTGGCCGATCATTCCAAATTCACCCGCCGCGCGCTGCATTCCATGGCGGGGTTGCGGGACTTCGACCTGGTGATCGTGGATGACGGGCTGGACCCCGCACTTGCCAGCCATCTCCTGCGCGAGGGGGTGCGGCTGAAACTCGCGCCGGTCGCGGGCGATGATCCGGCAATGTAACGTCACTTGATGTTATATTAACATCGTGAGATGGTGTCTTCCGTGGAACCGCCCATGTCGTGCGGTCGGGAGGTCTGTTTCATGGCTGATCACGGTCCCTGCCTTCTCGGCATCGACAATGGGCTGACAGTGACCAAGGCGGTCGTGTTTGACGCAATGGGCCGCCCGCTTGCCGTGGCGCGCCGCCGCCTGCCGCAGCTTATGCCCCGCCCCCGCCATGTCGAACGCGATATGAACCAGCTTTGGGCTGCGACGGCCGAGGCGATTTCCGAGGCGCTGGCGCTTTCGGGCCGGGCCGGTGATATCGCGGCAGTGGCAGCAACGGCGCATGGGGACGGGCTTTATCTCCTCGACCGAGACGGTGCGGCGCTTGGGCCCGGGGTTCTGTCGCTCGACAGCCGCGCGGCGGATCAGGTGGCGGAATGGGAGGCGAATGGCGTCTCGGCCCGCGCGCTGGATCTCTCGGGCCAGATGCCGCATGCCTCGGCGCCAACCGCGCTTCTGGCCTGGATCCAGGCGCATGAGCCGGAGCGGTTCGCGAAGATCGGCCATATCCTCGCCTGCAAGGACTGGCTGCGCTATTGCCTTTCAGGGGTGATCGGCACCGATCTGACCGAGGCGAGCACCTGTTTCACCAATGTCCAAAGCCAGGACTATGACCCCGAAATCCTGAGACTTTTCGGGCTGGAGGCATTGTCACATGCGCTGCCGCCGGTCGCGCTGCCCGATCAGATCGTGGGCCAGGTCACCGCTGCCGCAGCACAGCTGACGGGCCTGCGCGAAGGCACGCCCGTGGTCGCGGGGCTGCATGATGTGACTGCCTCGGCGCTTGGGATTGGCGGACATGGTGCGGGGCGCGTGGCGATTGTCGCCGGCACCTATTCGATCAATGAAACCGTCTCGAATACGGCCAAAACTGATGCACGCTGGTTCTGCCGCAACGGGCTCAGGAAGGGCGAATGGAACAATATGTCGATCTCGCCGGCCTCGGCGGCGAATTACGACTGGTTCCTCGACACGCTTTGTGGCGGTGACCGGGCAAAGGCCGAGGCGGCAGGCGAGAGCTTTCACGCGCTGATCACGCCCGAGATTGAAGCCGCGTTTCAAAGCCCTTCGACCCTGATGTTCCACCCCTATCTCTTCGGCTCGCCGCATGGTGCGGGGGCTTCGGCGAGTTTTCTCGGCCTGCGCGGCTGGCATGACCGCGGCGATATGCTGCGCGCGGTGATCGAGGGGATCGCTTTCAACCACCGTATTCATGTCGATGCTTTGCGCGATGGGTTTCAGCCGGAAACCGCGCTCCTGACCGGGGGGATTTCGCGCAATCCGCTTTTCGCGCAGGTCTTTGCAGATGTGCTTGGCCTGCCGGTCACCGTCACCGCGACCGAGGAACCCGCTGCCTGGGCGGCAGCGCTTTGCGCGGGCTCGGGCGTGGGGCTTTTTGACAGCCCGACCGCCGATCCGCGTGACCTTGCAGCGCTTGGTAAGACCTGGGCGCCTGACCCGGGTCGCCGCGCTGAGATGGACGCGCGCTACCGGCTGCATTGCGATCTGGCGGCCTCGCTCGCACCGCTCTGGCCGCGGCTGGAAGCGCTGGCATGAGCAGCCCCGCCGGAAAACCGGGGCGTCGCGACGAGATCGCCGCGCTGGTGATCGAGAAAGGCGAGGTCCGGATCGACGATCTGGTCCAGGCCTTCGGCGTCTCGCGCATGACGATCCACCGCCATATCGAGGATCTCGCGCGGCAGGGGGTTTTGCGCAAGCTGCATGGCGCGGTCTCGGCCCAGCCTTCGGGTGTCTATGAAAGCCTGATCGCCTGGCGCGAGACCCATGCCGCCGGCGCGAAAGCCGCGCTGGCCCGCGCTGTTCTGGCGGAAATCCAGCCGGGCCAGGCGGTGATCCTTGACGACAGCACCACGGTCGCAGCACTTGGCCCCCATCTGGGCCAGATCGACCCGCTGACGGTGATCACCAACAGCCTTGGCATGATGCAGCGGCTATCCGGGCCAGAGGGCCCGCAGCTGATCGCTTTGGGCGGCGATTATCACCCGACCTATAACGCCTTTATCGGCCATCTGTGCGAGACCGCGCTGGCCGGGCTGCATGTCAATCTGGCGATCTGTTCGGCCTCTGGCGTTTCGGGGGCCACGGCGCTGATCCAGGACGCGCGGGCGGTGCGGGTCAAACAGGCGATGCTGAAAGCGGCGGCGCGGCGTGTCCTGCTGCTCGACCATACCAAATTCGGCAAACTGGCGCTGCACCGCTTTGCCGATCTCACCGAATTCGACGCGGTCTATGTGGATCGCGGCCTTGCCCCCGACACGGAACGCGATTTACGTGCGGCGGGTGTTCCCCTGATCCTGGTGGATGAGAATGACTGACATACAAGATATTGACGTGCTGATCCTTGGAGCTGGCGTCAATGGCGCCGGCACCTTCCGCGACCTCGCGGAACAGGGCGTGAGCGTGGTGATCGCGGATAAGGGTGATTTCAGCTCGGGCACCTCGGCGGCGCCGTCGCGGCTGATCCATGGCGGCATCAAATACCTTGAGACAGGCGAATTCGGCCTGGTTGCGCAATCGACGCTGGAGCGGAACCTTTTGCTCAGAAACGCGCCACATGCGGTGCATCCGCTGCATACGGTGATCCCGATCTTTTCCTGGTTCAAAGGCATCCCGGCGGCGATCCGGACGCTGTTCGGATCGACCACCGCACCCCGGTCACGGGGGGCGGTGCTGATGAAAATCGGCCTCAGCCTCTATGATTTCTATGGCGCGAAACGCCGGGTGATGCCGAAGCACAGCCTCTGGTCGAAAAAGCGCGCGCTGAAGGAAATCCCGCCGCTGACGCCGAAGATCGTCGCGGCAGGCACCTATTATGATGCGACCGTGCGGATGCCAGAACGCCTGGTGCTGGAACTCCTCATGGATGGCAAACGCGCCAATCCGAATGCCGAGGTGCTGAACTACACCACTGGCCTTGCCACTGCGGGCGATGTGATCCGCCTGACCGACGCAAGCGGCACCGCGCGTGCCTTCCGCCCGAGGATCGTATTGAACGCAGGCGGGCCCTGGATCGACCGGGTCAATGCGCAGCTGGGCCTGACCACAAAACTGATCGGCGGCACCAAGGGCTCGCATATCCTGCTGGATCACCCCGGAGTCATTGCCGCGCTGAAAGGCCGGATGATCTATTTCGAGGCCGATGACGGGCGGATTTGCCTTGTCTTCGACTATCTTGGCCGGGCGCTGGTGGGGTCGACCGATATTCGCGCGGCGGATCCCGATGATGTGCGCTGTGAAGAGGACGAGATCGACTATTTCATGCAGGCGATTGCCTCGCTTCTGCCGGGGCTGAGCTTCTCGAAGGACCAGATCGTCTATGCCTATGCCGGGATCCGGCCGCTGCCGGCCTCGGATGCGGCAAATCCCGGGCTGATCAGCCGCGACCATTCGGCGCCGGTGATCGAAGCCGAAGGCGCGCGGACCTGGCCGGTGATCTCGCTGGTGGGGGGTAAATGGACCACTTTCCGGGGCTTCTCGGAAGAGGTGGCGGATGTGGTGCTGAAACGGCTCGGGCAGAGGCGGAAAGTCTCAACCGAAGGTCTGCCGATTGGTGGCGGGCGCGACTATCCGGCGGATCAACCGGCCTGGGTGGCGCAGGTCGCAAGCGAGACCGGGGCCGGCCAGGGCAGGGTAAAGGCGCTGTTTGCGCGCTACGGCACCACCGCACGCGCGGTGGCAAAGGCCGAAGGGGCGCGCCCGATCACGCTTTCGGATGCACCGGATTATTCCCTGCAGGAACTGGGCTGGATCCTCCGCAACGAACAGGTCGTGCATCTGGAGGATCTGGTCAAACGCCGCACGGCGCTGTCGGTGACCGGAGTGCTGACCGATGCCAGTCTTGAACAGGCGGCGGGTGTGGCTGCCGCCGCGCTCAACTGGGATGAGGCGCGGCGGGCCATGGAAGTAGAGCGGGCGCGGGAGGATCTGAAATCCCGCAACCGCCTGCGGCTGAAATGATCAGCTGTTGATTTTGGCCTCGAGGTCGCGCATCGCCTTGACGGCTTCTGCGGCCTCGGCGCCTTTCTTGACGAAATGCGCATGGTAGAAGCCTTCCAGCACCTCGACCGGCTGGAAGTTATGCGGGGTCAGCGAGACGGAATAGACCGGCACTTCGGTCTCAAGCCCAACCTGCACCAGGCCGTCAACCACCGCACCTGCGACAAAGTCATGGCGGTAGATGCCGCCATCGACCACCAGGGCCGCGACAACGATACCTTCATATTTGCCGGTTTTCGCGAGCTTTTTCGCCACCAGCGGCGCCTCAAGCGCGCCGGGCACGTCGAAGACGTCGATCCCGGTGCCGGGCAGCACTTTCTCGGCGCGCTCGGTAAAGCCCTTCAGCGCCTGATCGACGATTTCAGAATGCCAGCGGGCACGGATGAACGCGATGCGCGGGGATTTGGAGGAGGATTTATCAGTCATTTCGGAACCTATCCGTTGAGTTAACGTTTTCGGCCCCAGAGCATTGCCCGCCTGACAGACCGGCGAAGCCGGGTTTCCCATCAGACAGGTTCTCTTTCATCCGGACTATACCGTCGGCCCCGGAATTTCACCGGATCTGCTGACCCTCTCCCAGCGGGAGAAGCGCTCGCGGGCTATAACCGCCGGTGGGGAATCTCACCCCGCCCTGAGAACTCCTAAGGGCTAACATGAGAGAAAATATGAAATCAAGGCCTGGCCGCGCATCGCCGCTCTTGTGATCCGCACAAGAACAAATAAGCATTGCCGCCGAAGACCCGGGAAAGCGGTCGGTCCGATACAGCTTTGTCAGATTGACCCCTCGGACCGGAAAGTTCAGTTAAACACGGTTCAAGACCGGAATAGTGCCGGCATCCGACAGAACCGCGCCAGCAGGAGTAACCGATGATCAAGCGGCTCATAATTGCAGTCATTCTTTTGGGAATAGTCGTCGGAGGCATCGTCTGGTTCAAGTTCTTTCGTGACGAGATGATTGCGCAATTCCTCGGGGGCATGGTGCCGCCGCCGGTCGCGGTCAATGCCGAACCGGTGCAGCCTGTGACCTGGGAGCCGGGCATCGACGCCATCGGCACTTCGCTGTCGCGCCAGGGGGTCGATCTGGCGATTGAGAGCGGTGGGCTGATCCGCGCGGTGCAATTTGCCGCCAATGACAAGGTCACCGAAGGTCAGATGATGATCCTGATCGATGATGACAGCGAGAAGGCGCAGCTCGGATCTGCCGAGGCGGCGCTTAAAGTCGCCCGCGCCGAGGAAAGCCGCGCCCGCACCCTGTCGGATCGCGGTGTCGGTGCCGCGACCACGCTGGAAAGCGCCGAGGCCCAGGTCGAAAGTGCTGCGGCGCAGGTGGCCATCGCGCAGACCGCGCTTGACCGCAAGACCCTGAAAGCCCCCTTCGCCGGGGTGATCGGCATCCCGCGGGTCGAGGTCGGGCAATATGTCTCGGCCGGCGAAATCTATGCGACGCTGCAGGATCTCAGCCGGATGCGGGTCGATTTCTCGGTTCCTGAACAACAGCTTGCCGTGTTGAAGATGGGCGGCGCGGTGACGGTCACCTCGGAGGTCGGTGATTTTTCCGCCACTGGTACCATCACGGGAATCGAGCCGCGCGTTGACCCGAATACCCGCATGGTTTCGGTCCGGGCCGAGGTTGAAAACCTCTCGGGCGGGCTGGTTCCGGGGCAGTTCCTGCGCGTGCGCATCACGCTTCCGAAAGAGGAAGGCGTGATCGCGGTGCCGCAAACGGCGGTCAGCTCTTCGCTTTATGGCGATACGATCTATGTGATCCAGAGCGGCGAGACGGCGGAAGAGCAGAAAGTCGAGCAGGTCTTCGTGAAGCTTGGTCGCCGCGCCGGCGGCCGGATCGAAGTGGTCGAAGGGATCAAGGCGGGAGACCTGATCGTGACCTCGGGTCAGAACCGTCTGACCTCGGGCGCGCGGGTCAAGGTCGACAATTCGGTCGATCTGATGCCCAAAGCCGAAACCCAGGCTGAATAAGGGGAAACGGATGCATTTTTCTGAGATCTTCATCCGACGCCCGGTCCTTTCGACGGTCCTTGGCGCCCTTATCCTGTTTATCGGCCTTGCTTCGGTGGTGAACCTGCCGGTGCGCCAATATCCCGAAGTCGAGGAATCGGTTATCACCATCAGCACCGTCTATGCCGGTGCCGATGCCGAACTGATCCAGGGCTTCATCACTTCGCCCATCGCCTCGGCGGTCTCGACCACCGAGAATGTGGATTACATCACCAGCGCCTCGCGGCAGTCTGTCTCCACCGTCACGGTGCAGATGAAACTGGGCGCCGACCCGGATATCGCGCTGACCGAAGTCATGTCCAAGGTCAACCAGGTGCGCGGCAATCTGCCTTCCGACGCCGATGATCCGGTGATCCTGAAAGGCACCGGCCAGACCTTCGCGCTGATGTATCTGGCGGCGCAGAACCCGAATATGTCGTCCGAACAGCTGAATGAATATCTGGAACGCGTGATCAGCCCCAGGGTGACCAATATCCAGGGCGTGGCTCAGATGGATATTCTGGGCGGCCAGGAATTCACCATGCGGGTCTGGCTTGATCCGCTGAAGCTTTCGTCGCGCGGCGTGACGGCGGCCGAGGTTCTGGGGGCGATCCGGTCGTCGAATTTCCTCTCGGCACCGGGCAAGACCGAGAACGAATATTTCGTTTATTCACTGACGCTTGCCTCGACGCTGCAGGATGCCGAAGCCTTTGGCGAGCTGCCCCTGGTGTCGGGTGAGAACGGCGTTGTGAAGCTGCGCGATGTCGCGCGGATCGAACTGGCCTCGGGCGAGCCGGAGGGGATCGTGACCTTCAAGGGCCAGCCCGGCACCTTTATCGGCATCATTCCGGCACCGGGCGAGAACCAGCTCGACGTGGCCTCGAATGTGCTTGAGGCGCTGCCCGAATTGCAGGCCACGCTGCCCCGGGGCATGGAAATCACCATGGTCTATGACAGCACCGAGACCATTGCCGCCTCGATTTCCGAAGTGTTCAAGACCATTGCCGAGGCGGTCGCCATCGTGGTGGTGGTGATCTTGCTGTTCCTTGGGTCGTTCCGCTCGGTGCTGATGCCGATCGTCACCATTCCCCTGTCGCTGATCGGGGTCTGCGCGATCATGCTGGCGCTTGGCTATTCGATCAACCTGCTGACGCTTCTGGCGATGGTGCTGGCGATCGGCCTTGTGGTGGATGACGCCATCGTCGTGGTGGAAAACATCCACCGCCATATCGACGAGGGTCTTTCGCCACCCAAAGCCGCAATTCTGGGGATGAAAGAGATCACAGGCCCGGTGATCGCAATGACGATCACGCTTGCCGCCGTGCTGGCGCCGCTGGCCTTTACCGGCGGCCTGACCGGGTCGCTGTTCACCGAATTCGCACTGACACTCGCCGGGTCGGTGATCATTTCGGGGGTCATCGCGCTGACCATCACCCCCGCGATGTCGGCACGTCTGCTGACCCATGGCGAGCCGGGGCGCTTCCAGCGGATCGTCGACAAGACGCTGAACGGGCTTGCGAACTGGTATGAGCGGCGCATCTCCTCGTCGCTGGATTACCGGCCCGTGACCCTTCTGATGGTGGTCTCGTTGCTGGGTGCGACGGGCTTCATGCTGATGAACACCTCGTCAGAACTGGCACCCGAAGAAGATCAGGGCGCGCTGTTCGCGCTGATGAATGCGCCGCGCTATGCGACGCTGGATTACACCCAGGCCTTTGCCACGGAAATCACCAACCGCACCAAAGATATCGAAGAGGTCGAGACCTATTTCTCGGTCGCGGGCATGGGGACACCGAATACCGGTTTCTATATCTGGGCGCTGAAGGACTGGGCCAATCGCAGCCGCAGCCAGGAAGAGATCAAACAGCAGATCCAGGGCGTTCTCGACAATGCGCCGGGGATGCAGAGCTTCGTCTTTGCCCCGCCCTCTCTGCCCGGCGCGGGCGGTGGGCTGCCGATCTCGATGGTGATCCAGTCGATTCACGCCCCCGAACGCGTGGTCGAAGTCGCCGATGAGATCTACCAGAAGGCGATGGCCAGCGGCCTCTTTATCGTCGTGCAGAACTCGATGTCGTTTGATGCCCCGCAGGTGCGGGTGACGATTGACCGCGACCGTGCGGCCAATCTCGGCGTTTCGGTCTCGGATATCGGCACCACGCTGGGCCTCCTGGTCGGTGGCGGCGCAGTGGCGCAGTTTGACCGCGACTCGAACAGCTATGATATCGTGACCCAGGTCCCGTCTGAATGGCGCGACAACCCCGAGCGGCTGAACGACTTCTTCGTGCGGTCCTCTTCGGGTGCGATGCTGCCTTTGTCTGCGGTGATCAACCTTGCCCCGGGCGTCGCAGCCTCGTCGATCGAACAGTTCAACCAGCTTAACTCGGCCACGCTGTCGGCTATGGCGATGCCCGGCGTGTCCAGCGGCACCGCACTGGCAAAGCTTGAGGAGATTGCCGCAGAAGTGCTGCCGGATGGCTTCTTCATCGACTATTCCGGCCAGTCGCGGCTGGAAAAGACCGAAGGCAACACGATCATGCTGGCCTTCGGGGCGGCAATCATCGTGATCTACCTGGTTCTGGCCGCGCAGTTCGAAAGCTTCCGCGATCCCTTCATCATCATGATGTCCGTGCCGCTGTCGATTTTCGGTGCGCTTTTGCCACTGTATATGGGGGCGAGCACGCTCAACATCTACACCCAGGTGGGTCTGATCACGCTGATAGGTCTGATCACGAAACACGGGATCCTGATGGTGGAATTCGCCAATCAGCAGCGTGAGGATCACGGGCTGTCGCGGCGCGCGGCGATTGTCGCGGCGGCGAAAACCCGTCTGCGCCCGATCCTGATGACCACGGCGGCCATGGCTCTGGCCGTGGTGCCGCTGATCATCGCGGAAGGCGCGGGGGCCGCAGCGCGGCAGGCGATGGGTCTGGTGATCTTCACCGGCCTGTTGATCGGGACGCTCTTCACCCTCTTCGTGGTGCCGATGTTCTACACGCTGATCTCGCGCTCAGACGCCGCTTACGCCCTGCACAAACGGCAGGTGGAGCAGCAATTCGGGTCCAGCCCGGCACATTGAGCCGGCAAGACACATCGAAAAGGAGGGCTCCGGCCCTCCTTTTTCTTTGCGCGTTCGCGTGCCGGTGGCGCGGTTTCAACGCCGGATGACTATAAAATCTTCACAGTTTTCATGGAAGCTCAGCGCCAGGATCATGGCCCTGGCGCCATTCCGCCGGCAAATCCGCCTGATTTCGGCAGAAGTGCTTGCGGCTGACGCAGACATGAAGAAAACTGGTGCTGCACCGGGGGGGGCGCGAAGGCGGGACAATCGCCCGATCGCAGCTCCGGGCCGGCAATTATGGGAACACGGGTGAAATTCGGTCACGTAAAAGCGCGGCAGACGCGCAGGTCAGTCGGCATCTCCTGCCGCGCCCCCGCCAGATCGCGGGGCACCTGCAACAGGGTTGCCACAGCCGCAGGCCGTGGCACCTCTTCTGCCGAACCGGCCGCCGCGCCGGGCGCCTCGGATGAGGGCTCAGGCAGTATAGGGCGAAGTCTCGACGCCCAGCCCCCCGCGCCCCGACGAAGGGAAACCTTCTTAAGAAGGCCCCTCTTACCTCTGATCCCCCTGCCCTGCCCTTTTGCGGGCAGTCACGCCAACCATTACGCCAACCGCGCCGGGATGATCCCGGCGCGGCTTTCTCACTTCGGAGCCAAGCCTCGTGTTATTTGAATGGATGTCTGACCCGGCCGCCTGGGCCGGCCTCGCGACACTGATCGTTCTTGAGATCGTCCTGGGGATCGACAACCTCGTCTTCATTGCCGTCCTCGCCGACAAGCTGCCCGCGCATCAGCGCGACCGCGCCCGCATTATCGGCCTGTCGCTGGCTTTGATCATGCGTTTTGTACTGCTGGCCTCGATCGCATGGATCGTGACGCTGCAATCAAACCTGTTCACCATATTCGGACACGGTTTCTCGGGGCGCGATCTCATCCTGATCTTCGGCGGCCTGTTCCTGCTGTTCAAAGGCACAATGGAGCTGCATGAGCGGCTGGAGGGGCATTCCGGCCAAAAAGAGGGCTCTGTCGTCCAGGTCGCCTTCTGGCAGGTCCTTTTGCAGATCGTGGTGCTGGATGCGGTGTTTTCGCTGGATTCGGTGATCACCGCCGTCGGCATGGTTCAGCATCTTTCCATCATGTATATCGCCGTGCTCGTCGCGATGGCGGTCATGCTTCTGATGTCGAAGACGCTGATGAATTTCGTGTCGAAACACCCGACCGTGGTCATCCTCTGCCTTGGCTTCCTGATGATGATCGGCTTCTCGCTGATCGTTGAGGGCTTCGGCTTCCACATCCCGAAGGGCTACCTCTATGCCGCCATCGGCTTCTCGGTGGGGATCGAGGCGCTGAACCAGATCGGCCGCGCCAATCGCGAACGCTACATCACCTCGGGCGACCTGCGTGACCGCACGGCCGAGGCGGTGCTGCGGCTTCTGGGCGGGCGCAAGGGCGAGGATCTGGGCGGCACTGCCGATGTGATCGCCGACCGCTCGGCCGAGCAGGCGCTGTTCGCGCAGGAAGAGAAAGAGATGATCCAGGGTGTTCTGGGTCTCACCGACCGGCCTGCGACCTCGGTGATGACACCGAGGAACGAGATCGACTGGATTGATCTCGACTCCGACGAGGCGAAGATCCGCGAACAGATCCTCGATCAGAAGCATTCCCGTTTCCTGATCGCACGCGGCAGCCTGGATGAGTTTTCCGGCGTGGCGCTGGCGCGTGATCTGATGCGCGATCTGCTGACGGATGGTCATATCAGCGTCGAGCGTTCGGTGCGCGAACCGCTGGTGCTGCATGAAAGCGTCTCGGTGCTGCGCCTGATGGAACAGCTGCGCCGCGCCCCGGTGCAGCTTGCCGTGATCGTTGACGAATTCGGATCGCTCGAAGGGATCGTCACCCCCACCGATGTGCTGGAGGCGATTGCCGGCGACTTCCCCGACGAGGATGAAGCGCCCCTGACCGAGGAACGCGCCGAAGATGGGTCCTGGCTGGTCGATGGCTGGATGGATATCCGCCGCGCGAGCGCGCTGTTCGAGGCCGATCTCGAGGATGAAACCGAGCGCTATTCGACCCTTGCCGGCTATATCCTCTGGCGGCATGGCAATATGCCGGTCGAAGGAGAAAAGCTGGTATTCGACGGGCTGGAATTCGAGATCGTCGCGATGAATGGCCGCGCCATAGACAAGGTCCGCGTCCGCCGGTCTGAAACGGCGTGAGTATGTCTGTAAGAGTTTAATAGAAACAGAGGCTTAATCTTCTTGGTGGAAGGAAGAGCTGCGGTCACAGTGAGGGAAAGTGCACCCACGGCCGCAGCTCTTCCGGACAATGCCACCCGAAATGATCCGTTTCCCACATATTGGCGCCCTGCGCCGCTGGCTTGCCGATACCACCGGCAGCGTGACGATCTTTTTCGTGGTGATCTTTCCGATCCTGATGCTGATCGGTGGCCTGGCAACAGATGCCGTGCGGCTCAATGCGCAGAAACGCTATACCCAGTCTCAGGCTGACCTGGCCGCCCAAAGCGCGGCGCGGTTCCTGCCCGATCCGGTGAAGGTGCGTGCCATCGCCCGCAAGGTGGTGGCGGTGAACAGGCTCTATGGCGAGATCGAATTGCAGAATTCGGATATCCTGCTCGGCAGCTACAGCGCGGAAGGCCAGTTTGTGCCACATGCGAACCAGGCCAGTCCGACCGGCGCCAGCGCGGTGATGGTAAAGGTGCCCTCGCGCTACCATCCGCTGCTTCTTGGCCCGGTCATGCGCGATGAGAATGTGGTGATCAGGCGCTCGGCCGTGGCAGGGCAAGAGGCTGTGGTGGTCTTCACGCTGCGCAACCGCCTGCTCGGGGTGAACACCCGCGAAGCGATCCTCGATCCGGTGCTCTCGGGCCTTGGGATCGGGCTGAACGTGTCGGTTCTCAGCTATGAAGGGCTGGCGAATACCAGGGTCAAAGTCGAGGATCTCCTGTCACTGGTCTCGCTTGGCCTCGCAACCGAGGTCTTCACCTTCAACGATGTGCTGCATCTGCCCTTGACCGGGCCGCGCCTTTTTGCCGGGCTCGTACAGGCCGGAGGTCTGCCGGCGGGCGCCCTGCCGGCGGCGGCGCATGGCGGTCAGCCGGTGACCCTGGCCGAGGTGATGAACATCTCGCCCAGCCTGTTGAATGCCAGGATCGGGGATGTGCTGCCCGATGTAACGGTGAATGCGTTTGATCTGATGATGGCCTTCCTCGGTCTTGCCGCCGATCCCGAAGAGCGGCTGGATATCGGCACCGGGCTCAATCTCGCGCCGCTGGCCAATGTCGGGCTGAAGATCGGCCTGGTGCGCCCGCCGGTGATCGGCATTGGCCGGATCGGAGACACCCCGCCGCCACGTGCCTCGGTGTCGCAGGTCGATGTGGCGCTTGGCGCCGATACGATCAGCGCCGGGAATACCGCACTCTTGCGGGTCGCTCTGAATGTCGGTCTGGGGACAGCAGATGCCGTCGCGCTCAGCCTCAATTGCGGCGCGAGCCAGCCCTCGGATCAGCTCGCACTCTTCCGGGCCGAGACTGCGCCGGTCGAGCTGGCACTGAGGGTCGGGCTGCTCGATTCCCGTGCCAATGTCGCGCCCGCCGATATGAACCGTGTCAGGCTCGCGCGCGGGGTTAAGGATGTGCCGATCCGCCTCGACCAGTTTCGCAAGCCGGTGCCGGTGCGCAACCCGCTGACCCTGTCCCGCCTGGTCGCCGATGTCAGCACTTTCCTCGATTCGGTCCGAAACGATCTGCAGGCCCAGGTCAATGCCAGGGCCTGCGAGGGAGGGTTGCTGTCCCTGCTCGCCTGCCCGCTGTTTACAGTGGTGAATGCGACGGTCTCCGCCCTGCTTTCGGTGCTCAGTGGCCTGATCAGCAGCATTTCCTCGCTCCTCGCCTCGCTGGGGGTGGATGCCATCGTGCAGGCCCTGCTGGATCTCCTGGGGATCAGCGTGGCCCAGGCAGATCTCATCCTTGACGACTACAGTTGCGGAACCTCTATCCTGCAATAAGCGGGCCGCCGGCCGATACCGGGCCACAACCCGCCCCGCCCCGGCTCTCCTCCGCGATGGCCCCCGAAACCCGCCCGCCGCCCGCTTCGCGTTGATTTCCTGCAAAGAGCCGGAATGCCCCTTGCAAAACCCCTGCTCTGGCGCTATCCCGCCCCAATGGTCGGAGCGTAGCGCAGCCTGGTAGCGCACCTGCTTCGGGAGCAGGGGGTCGGAGGTTCGAATCCTCTCGCTCCGACCAATTTCCCGAATAATTGCAGCCACTTACATTGGGTCAATGTCGCGCATCTTAGCGCCTGGACCTGTTCGGTAAGCAAATCTCAAGCCGGGCAGGCCCTTCGGGTGAATCAGTCGGCTTTGCCAAGCCTATGCCATGCGTCTCGAAACTCGTCGCGATCATAGGCCTTGGGTTCCAGCCACCACTTCCCGCCATTCTTGTTCTGTGACGCATGGGCGCGAAGCTCGTCGACCCGAAGGATGTAGCAAACAGGTGCGTCCGGGTTGGCAAAGGTCGTTATAATCCACCAGTCCGACCGCAACTCGCTAAGGTCCATGTGAAGCGATACAGCATCGCGCTTGCTCAGGGCCCTGGACTGCACTCCGAAGAAGGCCGTCTCGCCCTCATTCGTGATGAACCGGTCCGATCCCTTGGCATTGCGGATGGTCGGCATGACGTGCCAGCCCCGCCGCGAGAGCTGCCATGCGGCGTCGTTCAGCCCGGCGTTGCCGGTGATTTGGCGTTTCTGGCACGGTGTGGTCATCCCGGTCACAGGCGCAGCCCCTGCGAAAGGTGAGAGGCTGCCCGGGTCAAAGCCGGGTGTTGGAATCCCCGTGCGTAGCCCGAGGCACCGCTGCCTTCAGCGAGTGCCTGGACAGGCGCAACGGTCACCCGGCCGAGAAATCGACCGAGCTACGCATCGAAGGGAATTCCACGCCCCACGGGCAGGATTGACTGCGCCGCCAGCCATCAATGCCGCGCCGGGCTGGTTCATTCAACGATGATAGGGCGTTAGGCGAGAACATCCCCGCCCGTGAAGACGAGGGTGTTGAATGAGCGGTGACGCCCCTATTGGCCGGGCACGTCGCGGCGTCACCTTCCAACTCTGCCCGGAAGGAGAGACAGGCCCGTTGTTGAGACCGAAGGTTTAACGAGGGTCGGTTCCCTTTGCCTCGGCGGGTGGCAATCAACACCCGCACCCATCGCGCATCTGCACGAAGGGTTTTCGTCAGTTCTGTGGCTGCCAGACGCCATAAGGCCTGTGACGGTTCTCCCAGACCCGATCACGTTCCCAGCGATGCAGAGCGGTGAGGACCTGTGGAAAGCCGGTTCGGTCCAGCCCCTCGGCATCAGCAGCGAATCCATCGACTGAGCCGTAGAGCGCGATGAAGGGTGACACGGGAGCTTGCCGGGCCGCTTCAGCTTGGCGACCCGCGCCAGCATCCCGCGCACGTTCGACATCGCTACCGCGCTTCCAGCTTGGCCACCCCCTCTTGCAGGTCGGCCACCGGATCCGTCAGTTCCACGACCCGATGCACGGTCGAGCGGCAGAGGTCCATCAGTTCCGCGATCTGCTCTTCACGGCTTTCAGCCGCGCGGTTCGCACCCATGGCCATTGCGGCCTTCGGGGTCGTAAGGGGCGCATCATTCCGGTTCTCCTGTGCGATGGCGCTGAATCGCATCGAGCGCGGCGGTCAGCGTCTCACCCTGCTGCACGCGCTTCGCATGGCCGAGCAGTTCGCCGGGCCAGCGCTGAGCGGACCCACAACTGGCTGCGGTTTGACGGGAGTGCTGTCATCTTTGGGGGCAGTCATTGGATGGTCCTCATCTCGTGAAGAAGGGACAGTGCGTCACGGCGCACCTTGGGGTCTTGGCAGTCGCGCAGCACATCCAGCATTGACGCGGCAGCAACCCGCCGCAGCCTCTCGCGCTGCTCCGGATCGAGCTTTGCAAGCTGCCCGCCGTGTTCTGCGACGAACTCGGCAGCACTGATCGGCATGATGGTGATCGGCTGTGCCATCTGGTCGGCGATACCCACAGCCCATTTCACTGCCAACTGGCAGGCGTCGCTTCCCCGTGTGCCCAGAAGGTTCCGCCCGGCAGGGCGACCGAGGCAGATTTGGACGAAGCTGTCGTCGGGCAGCGGTTCGCAGGCGTAAACCGTGTTCCGTTTCGTGGTGATGATCGCCATCAGATCGCCCTTGCTTCAAGAATTGCCAGCCGCTCCGCCAGTTCTTCGGTGGCGCGTGCGTTGGACAGGGTGCCGATCATGCTGATCACCTGCTGCCCCAGATCGGGCGGCACCTCACCAGCGGCCACTGCCGCCGGCACGGCCTCGATCTGCCTGCCGATGGGCAGTCCGGGGGCAAAATCGAACCGGATCTTCTCCGCCTGTGCCCTGACCGGGGGCGTGAGGCGCGACAGCACCAGCCCGGCGGCGGTCATGTCGCCTTCTAGCGCTTTGTCGATGACCACGCGCACAACGTCCGGGCCATCGTCATTCAGCGCCCGCACAATGCGTTCGCGCTTGCGGGCGGCTGCGCCTTTCGGTCTGCCCGCCGGGTTGGGCGATGCCAAGCCTCGCACCCATTTACCGGGCGGCCGCGTGTTTTCGGATTCTTCCGACATACGCGGTCCTCTCTGATTATCAGCGCGGGATCACTGCTGGAACGCCTTGTCGGCGTTGGACCTGGCATCGCGCAGCGCCTTGACCTTGTGGGGAGGAGCACCGACCGCCCTCTCAAGCTGGCTGTGCAGCAAGCTGGCGCAATCGGGAGGCGGTGGCGGGGCGCGGGTGGCGACGAATGACCGCCCGGACCTCCACCTTCTTCGGTGACAAACCCCGCGACCTGATCCTGATGCCCGAGCTTGTCACCGAGCTTGAACGCCTCACCGGCCAGGGCATCGGGGGCTTTTCCCGCCGCGTCATGCAGAGCGTTTTCAAACTTCTGGACCTGCACCACATCAGCTTGCGTGAAAGCTGGCCGTTGAAGCCGCTGGCAAGACTGGACTTCAGGTCGAAGTCCGTGGCGACGTTGCCCGACCAGACATGGGCGAGCAGCGCCGCGAGCCAGTTCCGCCCGACCCCTGCTGCGTGGCGATCATCAGGTAATGGTTGAGCGGCAGGACGCCCGGCTGCTGCTCGATATGCGCCAGCCAATCAGGGAACCTGTTTCGTTCCGTTTCGGCGGGGATCAGGAAGGCGATATGGTCGAGGAAGATGCCGAGGCGCTGTTGCCAATCCTGAGGCGCAGCATGGGGCGCGGTTTCCACAGATTCAGGGCGTCCCGGCCATCCTCTGCGGTGCAAAGCTCCCCGGTGCCTGGATCGACGGTCAGGGTGGAGGCGACCATGCGCCTGTCGCCGCCCAGTCAGATGCCGAAGGTCGAGGTGGCCGGCACGCCCTCTGGGGTGATGATGTTCGTCGTGTTATGCCTGAGCGGCGCCGATATGCCCGGCGGGGCAACTGCAAGGCGAGGTTGTCGCGGAAGAGGATCATCGGCTTTTCGGCAGCGATATAAACGAGGCCGCGGTGCATCTCCTTGATGTCCATGGACGGGGGGCATGGCAGCGATGCCCCTGCCTGCACCGTCACTGGCCTGCTTGAACGCGATGCGTTGCGCCTCAGCTGCCTGTCGGCGGCGGATCGGTTCAAGGGTCAGGGGCAGGTATCGGTCATCCCTGGTCGCCTTCTCCCTCTTGCCCAGAGCTGACGCGCAGACGATGCGCCTGCACTGGTCGTTGTTCGGACAATAGAAGTCAACGATGCTCATCAGCGCCATGTCCGCTTCGGGCTCTTCGCCCACCTGGCGCTCCCGTTACGCCCTTAGCGCCGCGATCGCGCTTGCCGCTGTTGGCGTCACCGATGATCGCAAGCATGAGGCACTGCACTCCGGCCAGCCCTTGCAATCAGTCCGGTTCTCTTCCGTCCTGATCGTCGAAGAGACGGGCTTTGCGTGGCCTTTGCTACCCGAATCCCCGGATCGCCCGCCTAACCGCCACTGGTCGCACGCAGGCCGCGGCGGGTTTCGTCGGTCGACAGCTCACCATTGAGTTTCTGGAACTGCCGCCGCGCCTCGGCGCGGTCCCCGAGGTTCAGCCAGGCATAGGCCCGCAGGATGGCAAGGTCGCGGCGCAGACCGCCGCCCAGCTGTTCAAGCGCGTCAAAATAGGCAATCGCCTGTTTGTAACGCTTGTTTTTATAGGCATTCACACCCCGCTGATCGAGGATCTGGCGCTCGATATCAAGCCGTTGTTTCCGGGTGAAATCGGTCGAGGCCGCGATGCGCGAGGCTTCCTCGGGCATTTGCATTTTCAGATGGGCCAGCGCCAGGCCATAGGCGGCATCCCGGCGCTGATCCGCTTTCAGCCCGGCCTTCAGTGCGGCTTTGAAGCTCTGCACCGCCTCCATCGGCTGGTCGAGATTATAGGCGCACCAGCCGCGCTGATAGATCACCGAAGCCACGCGCGAGCCGGAGGAGAGCGCAAGACAGCGCGGCCAGTCCCCTGCCGCCACGGCGGCCTGAAAGCCGCTGCTGCCGGCCCCGCCCTGAGCAGCCGGCGCTTTGGCCGCCGGTCGCGCGGGTACCGTTTCGTCAGAAGATGCCGGGGCCGGTGTTGCTTTCGGCGTCTTCCCGGCCTTCGGCGGCGCCCCGGGCGCGGTCACCACAGCCGCAGGCGCGGTCACGTCATGGCCACGCCCGGCAAGCAAACGGCTGCGCAGCGCCTGCAATTCCGGATCCATGGCGGGCAGGCGCTGGCCCACCTGCGACAAAAGGGCGAGGATCTCGGCCTCGCTTGCAACCGCATTGGCCTTTTCCAGCGTTGCGATCAGATCCGCCGCCACGACACAGGTTCCCGCCACCGCGCGATAGGTGCCAAGCGCATCCGCTGCCCACCCTGCCGCCGCCTGGGCCTCGGCGATACGCCAGGCGTTGTTGATCCGGTCACAGCGCAACAGCCCCGGCACCGACGAGGCCACCGAGACCGCCTGGCTGAGATTTCCCGCCGTCAGCGCCGCGTCAAACCGCATCTGGCCATCCGCAATCGCCAGCAGATCGGTCATCGCGGAAGGCGGCTCCCAGGACGGAAATTCCGCGCGTGTCGCGGCAATCAGCGCGCGGGCCTGGTCGATCTGCCCTGCCGCGATCAGGCGAAAAATGTCATCAATCTCGGTCGAGGGGCCGGTCACCGTCAGCCTGCTCATATCCGCAGGCGGTTTCCAGGCCGGGTATTTCAACTGCAACCGGCGCAGTTCGGCCTCTACCGAAGCCTGATCCTTTTGCTGCACATAGAAGCTGAGCGCCAGCAGCTCATCAGGGGCGGGCGCAGAAACCTCCTGGGCCGCAGCCGGGCCGGCTGCCGTCAGCAAAAGGGCGCAAAGCAGAAGGGAACGCATCATATCGGCACACATCTTTGAAAGCTGGAGGCCTGGACGACCAGCGCCATCAGATGCAGCGTGGCCGGATAATAGGGCTGATCGTCGGTAAAGCCCGGCATCACCGAGCCGACCGCATTGCTGGTCACGCAATCGGCCAGCGCACCAAGGGCTGCATAGCCGGGATGGGCGCTGCGTTCAAAAACGCCAGGGCCGGCGGTATCGAAAACCGTGGCAACGCCGCCAACATCCCCCGCCGCCGCCATCCGCGACGCATAGGCGCGCACCGCCGGGCTTTGCGGCTGATCCGACCAGAGTGCGAAAAGCGGAACCCGCACCGCCTCGTAGCCCGAAACCCCGGAAAAGGGTTGCGGAGCCGGGGCCACGCCCTGAGCCGTTACCATGACCCAATCCGGCACCGGGCCGCGCGCGGCCAGCGCCGCGATCAGCGTGTCTCCATCTGTGGCCAGCCGGGCAAGATCGGGAAGCGAGGCAAGGGCCGCGAGATCACGCAGCGCCCGCGCCATGTAATAGGAAGGGTTGACGACAATCCCTTCATCGCGCCGGAAACCACTTGTGCCGGGCAGAAGGATCAGCCTGCCGGACCCGTCCGGACAGGGGGCGATGCAGCGCCGCGCCAGATCGCCGGCAATGGCCACCGCGCGCGCAAGCCGGGCTTTGCTGTCGCTCAGCACTGCCGCAAGGCTTAGTCCCCAGGCGTAGAAGAGATCGCCGTCACTTGCATTGTTGCGATCCGTGACATGCGGGGTGGCATCGGGCCGCCAGCGCCAGGCCAGCAGCTCATCCTCGCGGATGGCGAGATTGGTTTCGGTCCAGCGGATGATCTGCGTCACCGCCGCATCATCGCCGAACAGGGCGGCCAGGGTCAGCCCATAGCCCTGACCTTCGGAATGACTGGCATCGCCCTGAAAACCGTCCACGACCCGACCATCCGGCGCGAGGCAGAGGGCTTTCCAGGCCCGCCAGCTTTCCTGCAACGGATGATCCGGTGCAAAGGCGCTGACACTGGCCATGGCGGTATGCGGTAAAAGCGGCATCGAAAGCGCTGCCCCAAGTCCCGTCCCCAAGCCTGCACCCAGAAAGGATCTGCGCTTCATCGGTCCTCGCGCCCCCGTCGGCTCAACAACACATAAAGCAGGGCCGGAATCGCCGAGAGCAGTGTCAGCCCCAGCATCGCAAGTGTAAACAAAAGCGGCGACCAGGAGGCGTAATTGCCCAGAGCCGTCCGCATCCCGCCTGCATCCGGCACCGTCAGCATGCGCGGCGGGCGGATCGGGGTCCAGACCTGCCAGCTGCCATCCGCCTGGAGCAAAGCGGCCTCTCCCTGGGCCATCGACGCCACACGCAGACGGTTCAGCGCCTCACCGATCGCCTCTGGGGCCACACCCGGCCCCAGCATCAGCCAGAGCTCGCCGCGTTCAGTGTAGTCGGGGCGCAGCAGCAGGGCCTGGCCCCGGCGGCCCTCCAGCCAGTCCGGCAGGCTCTGCGAGGTGCCGACGAAGGAGCTTTCACGCAAAAGCCTGTATTCGTGCGCAATCAGAGCAGAGGGCGAAAAGCTCTGCCAGAGGTCCCGGACAAAGCTCCCGGCTGCGGCGGGATCCTCCGGCTGCCCGGGCGCCTCGGGATCCGCGTCTTCAACCAGGGTGAAGGCAGGGGTACTGGTCGCGCGACTGCTGGTTGCGGGCGTGCCGCCAGGGGCCGGTTCTGCGGCGACCTGCGGCGGATCGTTCAGCGGAAAAAGCACACGCTGCACGGTGTTCAGGCTGAGATCGGTTTTCTCGAATGGCACCAGGCCGAAATCACTCAACCCGACGACCTGCAGCCTGACCGTGCCCGACATTTCCGTCGCAGGGGCCAGTTCGGCTGCGATCCGCATCGCATCCTGCGCGAGCTTTTTATACTCGATGGCGCCTTCGGGCGCGATCACGCCCGACGGGTCCAGCCGCAACAATACGGCGGCAAGCCCCGGCAGCACCATAGAAGGAGATGGCGGGATGGTCAGACTGCTGTCGTTTAACACCGCCAGAAGATCCGCGCGGCGGACCGGGCAGGCGCCGTCCGGGGGATTGCCGGGCACCATCATTTCAAAGGACAGCGTGTTGCGGCCCGGATGCAGCAGATTGGCGTTGAAGCTTACCGGCAGCACCGGCAGTACTTCGCCGCCATTCTGGTCAAGCGGCAAAAGCCGGATGGTCTCATCATTGACCTTCACAAGCAGGATCGCGCCCTGCGGCAGATTGCGGGCAAAGCCGTAATGCAGGTCGAGGCGGGCCTTTTGATTGGCCATCAGCAACCAGTCTGCGGGCAGCGAAAACGGAAGATCGCGGCGGAAATAATGGGTATTGCCAACCACATCTGCGATTCCCAGATCGGAAAGCAGGGTCTTTTCCCCAGGCCGGATCGCGGGCGCGCTTTCGGGCAGTGCCGGCGGGAAGGCGGCCAGGAAGGGGGTCAGATCGGGCAGGGTGCCGTCCTGATACTCCACCTGAAGCACCAGCCCGCGCCCGGCGCCGCGCCGCACCAGCG
This sequence comes from Paracoccus sp. IB05, assembly GCF_016405985.1. Taxonomy (GTDB): domain Bacteria; phylum Pseudomonadota; class Alphaproteobacteria; order Rhodobacterales; family Rhodobacteraceae; genus Pseudogemmobacter. The sequence continues at coordinate 174,121 of NZ_JAEFCF010000002.1, read as the reverse complement.
CATTCGGCCGATCCGAGGGGATCAGAGCAACTGAGGCGATTTCCCGTGGCTCCAGGCTGTAGAAAGAGGCCTGAGCGACGCCTCCCCCCGGCCCGAGCGCCCGTTCCAGCTGTTCAGACAGGCTTCGGATCAGCGCGGGGTCCGTTGCCTCATCGGCCAGCAAGAGAAGGTTGCGCCCGCCGGCGGTCTCGCTTTGCGCGGCCAGCGCGAAGCCCGCCGCATCCGCAGGCAATGCGCTGTCATCAATCAAGACACCGCTATTGGTCAGGTCGATCTCGGTCCAGACGCCGAAGGTGGCCTCTGGGCCGCAGAAAATCCGGTGCGGCTGCTGCAAAGACAGTCTGATGCGGTTGCTGCCATGGATCAGCGCCGCAGTCTCGACCGTGACCCCGGTGAAATCCCCCAGCTGATCAAGCCTGATCCCAACCGGATCTGCATCATTCACCACGATCTGCATCATGGCCTGATCAGGCAGGACATTGACGCTGGAATGCAGGGTAAACTGCAGTGTTTCGGGCAGAACAGTCGCGGCAGGCAGGTCGAGGCGCAGATCCACCCCGGCGGTTTCGCCGGTCAGCCGGATGATGCCGGGCGCCGTGAGGCTCGCCCCCACCTGCACCCCATCGGGCAGGAGGGTCGCAGGCCGGGGTCGGATCAGCCAGCCCGTGCTGGCAGTGGCGCTGCCCGCGCTGCGGTCACGGTCAACCGGTATCTGGGCGATCGCGGCCTCTTCGCCGGGCGCGTCTTCCGGAACCTCCGCCTCTGCTTCGGTTTGCACCGGCGCTGGCAGGCGGATGATCCCGTCATCCGGCGCTTCCGTCTGATTTACGGGCAGGGTTTCAGCGGGGGTTTCGGCCCGGGCTTCGGCGGGGCTTTCCGCTAGGGGGGAAGGCAACGCGATCTGCGGGGCCTCGGCCCTTACCGGGCCAACCGCCGCAAAGACGGCGAGGGCCAGCGAGGCCAGGATCAGCCTCCCTCTTCCGACGGCGTCTGTGATCAGCGGCGCGGTCATTGCGCTTTCTCCACACCGATAAAGGCCTCGGGAGCGAGCTTTGTCTGGTCCAGCCGGTATTCCTCGGCATCGAAATCGGCGCCGAAAGTGACCAGATGCGCGGGTTTCGGGCTCTGCTTGGCAAAGAGGGCCGCGCGGCGACGGCGGCCTGGTTCGCGCAGGAAATCGCCCAGCGTCTTCGGCAAAGAGCTGAGCGAGAGCCAGAACACATAGCCCAGCCCCATCAGCAGGCCTTTGCCCCGGCGGCTGTTCTGACGGATCGCCAGCCAGTTTTCCGACGAGCCGAACAATAGCTGCGCCACCGCCTCGCGCACGATCATTGGCTGATCGGGCAGGAATTGCACCCCGACGGCAATGCCGTGTCCGGCCTCGTTGAACACCGCGCGGACCACGGCCCGGACCTCGCGTTCCAGATGCGGCGCATGGGGGAAGCGCGGGCGGAACACGACCTCGTCGCCCTTGACCACCATACGGCTGCCGGCGCCCTGCGGCAGGCCGGTCAGCCGCATCTTCAACCCGCTGGTCGAGACGTCAAACACCTCGGCCGGCAGCGCTTTCTCGCCCGAGCCTTCCCAGCGGACCGTGCCTTCTTCGCGGATCTCGACACGCGGCGAGCTGCGGCGCTGCTGTTTCTCGGACACGGCGCGCAGCGAGAGGCCAACCAGCAGGAAGTTGATCACCGCCCAGACGCCGACCACGGAAAGCACCGAATGATCCCCCGGAAAGGCGATCCAGCGAATGACAAGCGCGACAAGCCCCGCCAGCATCAGAAAGAACAATCCCACGAGCGGCGCCGCGATGGGCGAGATGTAATCCTCGACGAGGGTCTCATCCTTGGCGGTCACGTTGAATTTCGCGCCGCGCGGCCTGAGGATGGTGCTGATGATTGCCCTGGCGAGATAGGGGGCCTGGGCGACCTCATAGACCTCGGAAATCAGCGGCCATCGGTAGCGCGAGAAGATGGCATTCTGCACCAGAAGGCTCACCGCCATATAGCTCAGCGTATAGGCCATGGCCTCGCGGAAGGTGGTGACGAAGATCTCGACGCCGAAAAACAGATAGGCGAGCGGCGCCAGAAGATAGGTCATCCTGACCAGCGGGAACAGCCAGAAGGCCATCGAATTCAGGTAGCACAGCCGCTGGAACGGCCGCAGCCCCGGGCGGAAGATCGGGTTTTTCAGCATGAACATCTGCATCATGCCCGAGGCCCAGCGACCACGTTGCTGGATGAAAGACGCAAAAGTCTCGGGCTGCAGCCCGGCGATCATCGCGCGGTCCAGATAAAGGCTGCGCCAGCCTTTGGAATGGATCTCCAGTGCGGTTTCGGCATCCTCGGTGATGGTCTCACCGGCAAAGCCGCCCACCGAATCCAGCGCCTTGCGCCGCAGAACGGCGGCCGAGCCGCAAAAGAACGCGCCGCCCCAGCGATCAAGCCCGGGATGGATGCGACCATAGAACATCTCATTCTCGGGCGGGCATTTCAGATCAAGATTGCGCTCGATCGGGTCTTTATTGATGAAAAAATGCGGGGTCTGGACGAGGAAGAGCTTTGGATCCTCGACGAAATAGCCAACCGTGCGGGCGAGAAAATCGCGCGACGGCACATGGTCGGCGTCAAACACCACCACCAGATCGCCATTCAGCTTTGCCAGCGCCGCGCTCATATTGCCGGCTTTCGCATGTTCGTTTTTCGCCCGGGTCGAATAAACCACGCCGAGTTCGGCGCAGAGCGCCTGCAATTCGGCGCGCCGCGCCTTTGATTTCGCGGCCAGCTCGGGGTCAGGTGAATTGCAGCGCTGATCGGTGCCGCCGTCATCGCACAGCACCACTGTGCGCAGCCGCGCCGGGTAGATCATGTTGCGCGCCGCCGACAGGGTCACCGCCAGCATCTCGGTCGGCTCATTGTAAGACGGCACGAGGATATCGACGCTGGGCAGGTTCTCGGGCTCGACGCGCGGCGGCAGGGCGCGCTCGACCGGATCGGCGGTGATAAAGGCGTTCAGGAAGAAGACAAGGATGGAATAGGTTTCGACCAGCAGCAGCGCGATGGCCAGCACGAAAGAGACCGTCAGCCCCGGATCGGGCAGCGTCGAAGTCAGCCGCCAGATCCAGTAGCGCAGGACCAGGACGCTGGCGACGCTCATCATCGCGACGCGGCAGATGATATTCCCGGCAAAGGGCTTGAGCAAAATCACCAGCAGCAACGCGGCAAGCCCCAGCATGGCCTGGGCCGCATTCGAGACCGGGATCGAGGCCAGCACCAGAACCGGCGTCATACCGATCAGCCAAAGGAGAAGCAGGACGCCATTGCGGATACGATCAGAGCTCATAGGCGCCCTCGGCCTTGTGCTGTTGGGTCACCCTGCGCATCGTCTCATTTCCATTCCAGATCGGCGCCGGGCGCCGCGAGCGGGGAAAGCATCCTTGTGCTGCCGCCGCCGGTATTGCCCGCCACCGCGCCATAGCCAATGCTCGCATCCAGCACTGGCACCAGCGCCTCGGCGGCCGTCCCGGCGATGCAATTGCGCAGCATCACATCCATCACCCCCGCGCCCTGCGGCAGGCCACGCTCGGCCTGGGTCAGCCGCCTGAGCGCGAGAACGCAGGTCACATTGGGCCCGACCGCCTCTTCGGTCCAGAAATAGAGGCCGAGACTGTCCTCGCCGGTCATCAGGGCACCCGGTTTTACCGAAGTGAACGGCGCAGGCGCACCGCCGATCCGGGTCACGAATTCCTCAAACCTGAAGCGCGCCGCCGCCAGATGGCCCAACCGCGTGCGCAGAATCAAAAGGTTATCGCCGGGCACCGCCACGTTGTTTGGCAGCCCGATCCGCTGCTCAGACCCGCCCAGCAAGCCGCGCTGCATCACAAAGGTCATCCCCTGCGGGTTGGCCCATGCCTGCCTGGCCGGAACCGGATGAAATAACTCACGATCCTCGATCTGCTTTTGCGTCAGACCGAAGGTATCAGTTTCATATCCGCAGCCCGTCAACAGGGCGCAGAGGAATGCTCCGGCGATCATTTTGCCGATGCGGGGATAGTCTGCTCTCTTCGTCATGCTTCCGGGCCGGATCAGGACATTATTATCGTTTTCAGGATCGCCCCCACGATCCCACAACCTCAGGATGATCTGATTTCAACCGAAAAGGCAACGCACTGGTTAACTTTTGCCGGAAGGTGTGGCACCTGGCCGGCGGACAAGACCAGAAATCTTTGTCGATTGCATCGCAGGGTTGAGCTATTCAGGAAATTAATCAACAATAACGCGCAGGACAGGAGATTATCCATGGAAGCAAGCGAGATGGTGGCCGAAGAGCTGGATCGTGGCCTGCCGCATTGGAAAGATCTGCCTGACGCCCTTCGCCCGGCGCTTGAACGCCACTGTGCTAATCTTGTCGGCCTCGCCGCCTCTTTGCGCGCCGCAGGCCGGGAGAGCAACGATATCCGCGAGCTTGTGGCAGAGCTTTTGCGCAGCTATGGCGCAGATCTCATTGCGGCCCTGGAGACCAAAAATGACGATTAAGCCAGTGTTCAGGCTGGATGACGAGGCCGGGCGCCTCGCCGCGCTGCGCCGCTATGAGATTCTCGACAGCGCGCCCGAGACGGAATTTGCCGATATCGTCGCGCTGGTTAAATCCATCTTCAACACGAAATATGCCGCGATCAATCTGATCGACAGCGAGCGGCAATGGATGAAAGCCGCCGCCGGGCTGGAGCCTTTGGAATGTGGCCGGGGCGATGCCTTTTGCGATCATACGATTCGCGGCACCAGCGCGCTGGCGGTCGAAGATGCTTCCGCCGACAGCCGGTTTGCCGACAATCCTTTCGTGACCGGCGAGGCGAGTATCCGATCTTACCTCGGTGTGCCGCTGACCAGCCCCGACGGATACAATATCGGCGCGATTTGTGTTTTTGACACCGGATTGCGCAAGTTCAGCGATGCCGATGAGACGGTGCTGGAGAATTTCGCCAAAGTGGTGATGTCGCAATTCGAGCTGCGGCTGATCGCCCGTCAGGACAGTCTGACCGGCAGTCTCACCCGCCGCGCCTTTATGGAGCGCATGGACCGCCTGGCCGGTCACGAAGAGCCGGTTTCCCTGCTGATGATCGACCTTGATCGCTTTAAACTGGTCAATGACACATTCGGCCATCCGGTGGGTGACATCGTGCTGAAAACCGTGGCGACCACGATCCAGTCCAGCCTGCGCAAAAGCGATGCGCTCGGGCGGCTTGGGGGCGAGGAATTTGCCGTGCTGCTGCCTGGCGCCGATGCCACTGGCGCGCTGGCCTTTGCCGACCGGCTGCGCAACGAGATCGCCACCCGCAAGCTGGCAGAGATCGCCGGCGCAAATGTGACGCTCAGCATCGGGATCGCCGACCACCGGGCGGGCGAGAGCCGTGACGCCTGGCTGGCGCGCGCGGATCACGCGCTTTACGCCGCCAAGACGACTGGCCGTAACCGCTGCATCGTGGCAGAGTAACGCCGGTTAACGCAGCAGATTGCTGAAGCGGATGTCAAAGGTGATCTGGTCGTAATCCGCAATTGCAGCGGTAGAGCGGCTGGACATCACCCCGAGCCGCAGCATTACCCCGGGGCGCAGCGAGGCCGAAACACCAAAGCCATGGCTGCGATCTGCGCGCGGCTGACCAAGGAAGGCGCCGCCCTCCGCCCGCTGATGCCAGAGATCAACCCGCCAGTCGCGCCCCGCCCGGGCCCAGGAATAGCCCGCCTCGATGCGCTGGCGCAGGACGGTTGTCCCTTCGACTCTGGCCCCCAGGGTCAGCGCGATATCGCTGACACCGGCGCGTCCGATCCGCTCCAGCGACAGGCGGAGCCGGTCCTGCATTCCGCCGGAGGTCGAGACAGCTTCATATCTCAACCCGGCCTCCTGGACGCTCCTGCCTGTGGCAAAGACCTTGGACAGCTCTGCTGAAAGACGATGGGCGTTGCTGGTATCAAGCTCGCGCCAGCTGCGGGTGCCAAGCGCGCAGAGGTCGAGAAACACCCAGTCCTGCACATGGTTGCGCGAACAGAGGCTGAATGCAGCATCTGCGCGGACGATCTCATGACGGGGCGACCAGGCCAGTTCCCCGCCGGCAGTAAGCTCGATCACCCGCCCCGGCCCCCAGGCAAAGCGGGCCATCGCCCCGCCCGCGCCACCTAAGACCAGCCCGGCCTTCGCGCGAAACGCCGGGTCCGCCTCAAGCACCAGGCCGCCAATGGTCAGCCGGTCCTGCAAAACGCCGCCATTGATATTGCCGTCCCAGCCCAGCACCGGCGCAAAGCTCAGACGCCGCGCCGTCAGAGCCAGCTGCCCCGGCCCGACCCCATAGCCCTGAGCCAGAAGCTCGCGGCGCATGAACAGGGTTTCCGTCGCCCCCAGGTGCCCGGCCTCAAATGCGGTGCCAAAGGCCCGCAGGCGAAGACGTTCAGAGCCGCTGAGAAAAGCGTTGCGCATCAGATCGGAAGAATCGGCTGCCGCCTGCCCCGCTGCGAGACCCGCAAGGCAGATCCCGACGAAAGCCGCGCGGATCCGGCCCCGCAGCGATTTACGGCGTGGCATTCGGATCGCGGCCAAAGAAGACCCCGTCCACCGAAACATCATGGCTGCCCTGGTTACTGGTCAGGGTGCCGCTGCCGGTATAAAGCCCCGAGGTCGTCATGCCATGCTGGCTGTTGCTATAGCCCGGCGTGCCGCCGACATTGCCGCGCAGGGAACCCGCAATCGTCCCCTCCAGCGCCGGGTGACGCAGCTCGATGCTGACATCCCCGCCATAGGCCCCGCTGCGGATATTGAAGGGCAGGTTTTCGCCCCTCAGCTCGATCCATGTTTCTGACCCGTTATCGGTGCCGGTGCGCAGGCTGATCGACGCTGTCTGAGCATCGAAATCAAGCACGAGATTCTCCAGCCCCTGAGCGTGGTGACCCGACAGCAGCGCGCCGTCATCGATGGTGACCCAGGAATAGGATTGCCCCCGGAAGTAATATTTCCCCGTGGCCTCGATCAGCCTGCCATTGCGTTCATTGTCGAATTGCGACTGGTCAGCGGTGAGACGCAAGAGGCGCGTCGCTTTCCCGGTGCCGGATCCGACCTCGGCAATCACCTCTATCGTCATATGCTGCGCATAGGGGCTGTCAGTAAGGTCGATCAGGCTGAGATAGCCTGCGGGGCCGCCGGCGGGAGAATCGAACGCGTCGAGAGCCTTCTGCTCGGCCTCGGTCACACTGATGCGCGAGCGCACACGGTTCCGCCCGTTATGCTGTGTCTGATAAGTTTCAAATGCTGCAACATCGACACCTTTGCCTGGTGGCAAATCCTTGCCGCCGCCGCCGCCGCCGCAGCCCGCGAGCATGGTCAAAGCAAGGAGCCATACCGCCGGATATTTCATGGATCTGCCTCATATCGTTTGTCCGGTTCGTCACCCGGAAATCTCTTTGCGATTGCATTAACTTTAAATTCACTCAACCTGAAGATATGAACAGATAGGCTGGATCCGGCCGGGCGTAATTCCAGGTGCATCGCCCCAGACCAGCGTCGGAACGCGGCTGACGGGTGACATTGCCAGGCGGTCAACCCCCTGCCCGGCCTGCGTGTTTGTGTACCTCCCCCCCCCCTGACCTCGCCGCCGCAAAATCGGGCCGCCACAGCCCGGCATTTGCTGATCTTGGTGAACGCGGCGATCAGGAGCGCGAACCGCCAGAGCAATGAGGCGGGCCACAGGTATGAGGCAGAACAGAAAACGTTCCGGGAATGAGCGGAACCGGAATTCGCTTTCGGGGCCGCACATGCGCCAGGAATGCGCCCCCGACGATTTGTGCAGCGCTGGTGGTGGATACGGGCGTGCTCTGGCAAAAAGCCAGCGGTGGAGGAAGAGATCCTCCGATCGCGGAACACGGAGATCCGGATGCCGGGATCCCGGGTCGAAGCCATTGTCTCCATCGGATCGGGGTGGCGGCAGAGACTGCCGCCTGCGCCCCTTTGGCAGGGCTTGCACGGCCGCAGGAGGCTCTGCCTGCAGCTGCCACTGGACGAGTGCCTTTATGCCCTGCAGCCGTCCATCCCCCACCTGACGCGATCCGCGCTGCATCGGTGTTTGCGGCGGCATGGCATCTCGCGCCTGCCTGATATCGAAGGGGACAAGCCGAAGCGGTCGAAATTCAAACGCTACCCGATCGGCCCTCGCCATCCCGATCCACATCCACATCCACATCGACATCGCCGGGGTGCAGATCGCTGAATTATGAGGAGGATCAGAAAACGCTCCGGTTATAAGCAGGGTCAGGATTCGATCCGGGGGATCGAATGCCCTGCGAATAGGTTTTCCTGACGAATGGCTCTATTTGTTCACCGGCATCGACCGCACGAGCAAGTTCGCCGCAACCCAGCTCGTCGACAGAGCCGACCGGAAGACCGCCTGGGAATTCCGGTCGCCATGCCTGAAGCCGTACCTTGACCCGGGCTCACACCATTCTCACCGACAACGGTATTCAATTTGCGGAACAGCCCCGGAACCGGAACACCATCACCTCCCGCCCGATGCGCCTCGACATGATCTGTGAGATCGGGCCATGGTCGCGCCACCGGTCCGGGCGAGCGTGGCGAGGCGGGATTGAGCACAGGCTGACCTGGCCCGACCATCCCTGGGCCAAGGGTCAGGTCGAACGGCCAGGGCGAACGGATGAACGGCAGGATCAAAGAGGCCACCGTCAGGCGCTGCCATTGCGACAGCCACGACCAGCTGCGAAAGCGCCTCGCAGAGTTCATGGCAGCCGACAACCTGGCGCAAAGGCTCAAGACACCCGGCGGCCTCACGCCTTGCGAATACATCTGCAAGATATGGACATCAGAGCCCGACAGAGTGATCCTGAACCCGATCCACCAGAGGCCGGGACCGAACAGCTAACGACAATTCTGGACGGACAATCAGGTGCAGGTCGTGATCACATGCGCGCCGGGGATCGCCTCTTCCGCCGTGGCGCAATCGGTCACATCCAGCCCGAAGCTGCGCAGATTGGCGGCGCATTTCGTCCGCGCCGCCGGGTCGCTGTCATAAAGCCGCATCTGAGACGCAGGGGTCCCGGGCGAGGGCCGAGGGTTCTGCGGAGACGGACAAAGGAGCATTGGGCATGGGAGGCCTTTCTGCGCTCAGCTGCGCTGAACCCGGCGCGCGGGGATCAGGCCCTGCGGGCGGATCAGAAGGACAAGGATCACCGCCGAGAGCACAATCGCATCCCGGTAGGGCGCAAGTTCGGGCGGCAAGACGGCCTGCAACAGCACCTCGGTCACGCCGAGAAGGAAGCCCCCGACCACAGCGCCCGGCAGGCTCCCGAGGCCGCCGATCACCGCGGCGATAAAGGCTTTCAGCACCGGGGTGAAGCCCATCAGCGGATCGACCGAGGCACGGTTCGCGATCCACAACAGCGCTGCCAGCGCGGCGAAGATCCCCGAGATGAAGAAGGCGGTGGCGATCACCCGGTTGGCCGGGATCCCCATCAGCCGCACCACCGCGAAATCCTCCGAGGCGGCGCGCATGGCGGTGCCCATCACGGTGCGGCGCAGGAACAGCTCCAGCCCCAAAAGCGCGAGAAGGGAAATCGCGATGGAGATCGCCGGGCCGACCCGCAGCGTGATGTCGCCGATGGTCACGGCGCTGGTCATCCAGTCGGGCATCAGGATGGTTTGCGGTCGGGCGGAAACCCCGTTCTGGAACAGAACTTTCAGCAGGCTTGAGACCGCGAAGCTGGTCAAGAGCAGACTGGTGACACTCGCCCCCCGCATCGGGCGAAAGGCCACGCGTTCCATCGCCATTGCGGCGAGGCCGCCGCAGCAGATCGCCACGATCACGGCCAGCGGAAAGGGCACGCCCATCAGAAGGCTGCCCAGAAGCGCGTAGCCGGTGGCGGTCATCAGCTCGCCATGGGCGAAATTGATCAGACCGATGATCGAGAAGACAATGGCAAGGCCGAGGGCCAGTAGCGCATAGACACCGCCCAGCGAGATCGCGTTGATGATCTGTTGCGCAATCATAGCTGCCTCATCCCCCCAGATAGGCCTGGCGCACCAGGTCCGAATTGGCCAGCTCTGCGGCAGGCCCGGTCAGCGCCACCGCCCCATTCGCGAGCACCACCGCATGTTCGGCCACATCCAGCGCCAGCGAGACATTCTGCTCGACCAGCAGGATCGTAAGGCCGCTGTGTTTCAGTTGCTCGATCAGGTCAAAAACCGCGTCGATCACCTGCGGCGCCAGCCCGAGTGAGGGCTCGTCCAGCAGCAAAAGCCGGGGCCGTGACATTAGCGCGCGGGCAATGGCCAGCATCTGCTGCTCGCCACCCGAAAGATTGCCGCCCTTGTTCTGGAAATAGCGCCGCAGGATCGGGAAAAGATCCAGCATCTCGGCCATGCGCTCTTTCAGATCGGCGGCGCTTTGATGGACCGCGCCGCCGAGCCGCAGGTTCTCGGCGACGGTCAGGCTCTGGAAAATACGCCGCCCCTCAGGGACCAGCGCCACCCCCATCCGCGCGATCTGCTCGGCCGGAAGGCCGGCAATATCGCGCCCGTCCAGCCGGATGGCGCCGCCCGCCGGCCGCACGAGACCCGCAATGGCACCAAGGGTCGAGCTCTTGCCGGCGCCATTCGCACCGACAAGGGCCAGGACCTGGCCTTTTTCCAGCGCGAAATCGACGCGGGAGACCGCTTCAACTTCGCCATAGACCACGGAAAGGGAGCTGACGCTGAGCATGGGTTACGGTGCCGGAACGTCAGCGGCGTCGGGCGTCAGCGTGGCGATGTGCTTAGCCTCGCCATTCTCGTAGCGCATCAGCGCAAGCGCGCGGGCGGGCATGCCCGTGGTGCCGGCATAGGTGATTTCGCCGGTGATGCCTTCGAAATGATCAAGGCCCTTGATCGCGGCGCTGATGGCGGCGCTGTCATCCGAATCCGCCACACGGACCGCCTCATCCAGGATCAGGCCGATCTCATAGCCATTCACCTCATAGGTCGATTCCGGTGCGTGACCGGCATATTTGGTGAAGGCCTCGTCAAAACTCGCCAGTTTGGACCCCGGCTCCGCATAGCCCGAAGCGGTGTAGACGACGCCGTCCACCAGCTTGCCCAGATCGCGGATGGTCGGTGTGCCAAGCGCATCTGCGCCATAGACCGGCGTGTCGACACCCGCCGCGCGCAGCTGTTGCAGGAAGGCGGGGAAGTCAGGCTCATAGGCGCCGGTCATGATCATATCGGGCTTTTCCGCCAGGCCGCGGATATTCGTCACCTCGGCCGAGAAATCCGGCTGGCCCATGGTAAAGCTGCCGCGACCGACGATCTTACCGCCCTTGGCCTCGAAGACTTTCGCGAAATATTCCGGGAGGTTGGCGGTATAGGCCGCATCCGGCGAGATCAGCAGATAGGCGGTCTTCTTGCCTTCCGACAGCGCGAAATCCGCCACGGCGGTCGCGGCGAGATTGTCGGCGGGATAGGTTCCATAGGCATGTTCCGGCACGGCCACGGTCAGGATCGGTGCGGTGCCGCAGAAGGTCAGCGTCGGGATCGAGAGCGGTGCGGTGATCTGGCTGGCGGCAATCGTCGAATCTGCGTCGCAGGGCGTGATCATGATTTTCACGCCGGCATCGACCAGTTCCTGCGCAACGGTCGCGGTCTGCGCCATATCGGTGCGGGTGTCCTTGATCAGAAGCTTCGCGGTATATTTACCGCCAAGCCCGCCTTTGGCATTCAGCTCTTCAATCGCCATTTCAAAGCCCTTCAGTGAGGGCTGGTCAAAGGGCGCGAGGCCGCCGGTCTGCGCGGTTGCGACCCCGATCAGGATCTCTTCGGCCTGGGCTGCGGTGTTGAAACCAATCATGGCGACCACGGTGCCAATCCCGAGAAGCGTCTTTCTTCCGGTCATTTTCAAACTCCCTGTTGTTGGATTTCTTGTGTTTTTCTTTTGCGACGGCTGCCGAGATAGGCCTCGATCACCGCCGGGTCGGATTGAATATCTGCGGGGACGCCATCGGCGATGACCCGGCCCCTTGCGACGACGATGATGCGTTCGCAAAGCGTCATCACGAGGCGCATATCATGCTCGATCAGGATGATGCCGATGCCGCGCTCGGCCCGGACCTGCGACAGGATCGCGACCAGCTCCGCCGTCTCGACCGCGTTCATGCCGGCGGCGGGTTCATCCAGCAACAGAAAGCGCGGCTTCAGCGCCAGGGCCCGGGCGATCTCAAGCCGGCGGCGCGGGCCATAAGCGAGCGTCGAGGCAATGCGGCTCGCATCGGCGCGCAGGCCCATACGGTCCAGCTCGCGCAAAGCGGCCGCTTCTGCGGCGGCGAGGGTCGGCTCGACGGTCAGGGCCGCGACCATGACATTTTCCAGCAGCGTCATCGACGGGAAGATGCGCAGATTCTGGAAGGTGCGCGCGATACCGGCGCGGGCAAAGGCGCAGGCGCTATGCGCCGAGATCGGGACGCCGGGCGAAACGCTGCCCTGGCTGGGGATCGCGTCGCCCGAAATCAGGTTGAGAAGCGTGGTCTTGCCGGCGCCATTCGGGCCGATGATCCCGGTGATCTGGCGCGCATCAAAGCGCAGATCAATGCCATCAACCGCCGCGACCCCGGCATAGTGGCGGTGCAGATCTTTCACCACAATCTCGCCCTCCACCTCACGCGGGCGGGCGGCGGGGGCGGGGGTGGCGGGGGGCAGAGCCGGGTCTTGCGGGCGGCCGAGGAACAGCTCGCGCGCGCCGAAAAGCCCCGAAGGTCTGCGCAGGATCACAAGAAGCATCGCAATGGCCAGCGCGCCTTCGGTCAGGCCGAACATTGCCGGGATCTTCAGGCCAAAGGCCTCGAACCCGCCCTCGAACCGGCGCACGATCTCGATGATCAGCGTGGTGAGGATGACGCCGGAAAACGCGCCGAGAACCGACCCCATGCCGCCAACGATCAGCATGGCAAGCAGGGTAAAGCTGAGGCTGAAATAGAAATCCGCCGGCGAAAATGCCCCGATAAACTGCGCCTTCATGCCGCCCGCAAGGCCGCAGAGCACCGCGCTCAGCACCCAGGCAGAGATCCTCGGGCCGCGCTGATCGATGCCGGCGGCATTGGCGCCGCGCTCATCCTCGGCGCAGGCGCGGGCGCTGAGGCCCTGGCGGCTGTCGCGCCAGAACCGCGCAACCGCGATCGAGGCCGCGCCAAGCGCCACCGCGCCCCAGAGCCCGACATTGCGCGGCACCCCGTAGAATGGCTGCGCCCCCCGGGTAATGTCGCGGGTGGCGACAAGGCAGGTATAGATGATGATCAGGAAAGCCAGCGTCATGATCGCCGCGCCCGATCCGTTCAGCCGCAGCAAGGGCAGCCCGCTCAGGAACCCCATGACCAGCAGCACGAGGATAACGGCGATGAGCGCTGCGTGCAGCGAAAGCTCCCACCCCGCCAGAAAAGCCGGCAACTGGCCCAGCGCAGTCTTCTGCACCGCCAGCGGCAGCGTCAGAATGCCGGTCACATAGGCACCGATGCCGACAAAGGCGGAATGGCCGAAGGACACGATCCCGGTATTGCCGCAGAACACCTGCAACCCCATCACCGCCGTAAGGGTGATCGCGGCGCCGGTCACCACCCGCTGCATTCCGTTCGAGCCGAATGCCGCCACCAGCACCGCGATCACGACCAGCACTGCGATCATCGCGAGGCTGTCAAAAGCGGCGGTGCGGAACGAACCTGGAAGGATCCGCGCGTTCATGGCAGGCACTTTGTCATGGCGGGAACTGGGCCTTTACGTGGGTCAGATAGGTGGGTCAGATTGCGAAGAAGCGTTTGTTTATTTTATTACAGTAACCGTTACATATGTTAAAAAAGTCAATCTTATTTCTTGAATGACCAGGAGCCAGGGTCAGATTTCTCAGGTTTTGCCCATCACACGGGCACCACATGGCTGAACTCTTCATGATAAACGGCGCGCATATCGGTGCCGATCTCCTGCAACCGCGCGCGGATGGCGGTGACCATGGCGGGGGCACCGCAGAGATAGGCCTCGGCCCCGGCGGCAAAACCGGCGATTTCAGGATCCTCCAGCAGACGAACCGGATTCTGCGCCACGCCGTCAAAGCCTGGCGCGGCCCGGCTGCAGGCGAAAATCACCCGCAAAGGCAGCCGGGCGGCGAGATCCGAAAGCTGCGCGCGGCCATAGACATCGGCCTCTCGTGAAAAGCCCGCGATCAGGATCATCGGCGCCGCCGTCTCTGCCGTCAGCGAGGACAGCATAGAGAGGACCGGCGCCAGACCGGTGCCGCCGGTCACAAACAGCTTGGGGCGCGGGTTGCGGCGCAGATAGAAAATCCCGAAAGGGCCGCGCAGGCTGAAGGCAAGTTCGGGCCTGGCGCGGGTCTCCAGAAATTCGGCCATCGCGCCGCCGGGAAGGTCGCGGACATGGATCACCTGTTCGCCCTGGCCCTCCGGATTCGACATCGAGAAATGGCGCGGATCATCGATGCCCGGAAAGGTGAAATCGACATATTGGCCGGGCAGGAACGGCAGCGGGAACTGCATCCGGTATCGGATTTCCCAGACCCCGGCCGAGATGCGCGAGAAACTGTTGATCTTGGCGCGGCGCAGGCTCGCCGGCACCAGATCGGCGCGGTTATAGCTGAGCGCAAACTCCTGCCCCGGCGCGCAGGGCGTGACGCAAAGCGCGGTCTCGGCCCCGCCCGGACCGGTCGCGTGACAGGTGCCGCAGGTGCCGGCGCGGCAATTGCTTGCGAGTTTCACACCGGCTTTTTCGGCCGCCACCAACACAGAATCGCCCGGCAGCGGCAGGAATTCCACCGGCTCCCCATCGGCAAACGTGATCCTGATCGCATCCCCCGCCATCAGAAATCGTCCGAGACATAGCCGGTCGGCAGCCCGTCGATGCTGACCACATTATTGGCAAGCCGGTAGGCCTCGATCTCGTCATCCGATTTGGCGGCAGACCATTTCAGCAGCTCGTCGCGTTCGGTCGCGCCGCTCATATCCGGCACCGTCCAGCCGCAGGAGGTCATCACCTGCGCCACATTCAGCCGGTAGATCTGACGCCGCCCCGGCAGCACCGGGAACAAGGGCAGCAGAGTATCCCATTCGGGATGGTCGGGGCGGATCAGCTCGGCCTGGCCATAAAGGCGCAGCGTCACCGCCTCGCCGGTAAAGGCGCAGAACATCATCGTCATGCGGCCGTTTTCGGTGACATGCGCGGCGGTCTCGTTGCCGCTGCCGGTCAGGTCGAGATAGGCCACCGTTTTCGCATCCAGGATCCGCAAAGTGTCATGCCCTTTGGGCGAGACATTCACCCGCCCGTCCATCGGCGCCGTGGCGACGAAGAACATCGGCTGTTCCTTGATGAAAGCTTGGAATTTTTCGGGGATAGACGTCCAGCCGGTGCTCATTTTTGCTGTCCTCTCACCACATCATGTAACGGGCGATATCGGCGTCGGAGACCTTGCCCGCCGCCACATCGCTGATGGCCTGACCGACGATGGCCGCGCCCTCTTCGGCCTCGCCTGGCGTCAGGGTCAAAGGCGGCATGAATTCCAGCACATTGGCGCTGAGACCGACATAGGTGAAGGCCGCGCCCAGCTGCCAGCCGCGATAGATGATCTTCGCGGTGGTCGCCGCCGGAACCGGCGCGCGGGTTTCGCGGTCGCTCACAAGGTCGATGCCGATCGCAAGGCCGCGGCCCCGCACATCGCCGATGATCTCATGCTTTTCCGCCAGCGCGCGGAACCGCCCCGCAAGCTCGTCGCCCATCGCGGCAGACCGCGCCACCAGACCGTCAGCGGCGATGGTGTCAAGCACCGCATTCCCCGCCGCCGTCACCACCGGATTGCCTGCGGTGGTCAACAGGGCAAAAGCAGGCGCGTGGTCCATGATCTCCGCCGGGCCTATCACGGCCGAAAGCGGCAGCCCGCCACCCAGGCCCTTGCCGAAGATCACCAGATCCGGCTCCAGCCCTTCATGTTCAAAGCAATGCATCCGCCCGGTGCGGGCAAGGCCAACCTTGACCTCATCGACCACGACCCGGATCCCATGCGCGCGGCAGCGGTCCTGCACGGCTTTCAGAAATCCCGGCGGCGGGGTGATGATGCCGCCATCGGACATCATCGGCTCCAGAAACATGGCGGCGACCTGGTCCGGGGGGCAGGTGGTGGCGAATTGGAAATCCATCAGCTTCAGCACCTCGTCGGCGCTGAATTCGGGGCGGTAGGGGTCGGGGTAAGGCAGCAAAAGCACGCCGGGGCGCGGCAGGGTATGGGTCATCGCGGTATGGCCGGAGATCCCCATCGAGCCGGTGAGATTGCCGTGATAGGAGCCGACGAAAGAGATGAACCGCTTGCGCCCGGTCGCCGCTGTCAGCACGCGCAGCGCACAGTCATTGGCGTCGGAGCCGGAATGGCCGAACCAGACGCGGCGCTCTCCGGATCCGGGCGTGATCGCCAGCAGCTTTTCCGCCAGCGATACCGCGGGTTCATTGGGGTAAAGCAGCAGGCTCGCCCCCGCCATATCTCCCGCAGCCTTTGCCACTGCCGCCGCCACCGCCGGATGGCTGTAGCCGAGGATCGCCGCCCCGGCCGAGCCGGAGAGATCAAGCAGCTCGCGCCCGCCCTCTTCGATCAGCCGATTGCCACGCCCGCCGATCAGGCTCAGCGGTGAAAACCGGAGCCTGCCGATTTCGGCAATCACCCTTGCGTCGCGTGCGTTGAGGCTCCCGGTCATGACCGTGCCTCCGCTGCCAGCGCCGGGATAACGGCGGCGAGGCGGTCGGCCCATTCCTCGGCCCCGGCAGAGGTCGCAATCAGATCATTGCGCAGCTCTACCAGCAGCGCCGGAATGCCGCGCTGATCGCCATGGACCGGGATCGCGTAATCGCTGTCGGTCTCGATCTGATAGGGTTCATTGGTGCCGACACACAGCGCCGGATCGGCGGCCAGCTGTGCGACCATCGCCTCGCCCGCGCGCGCGGCCTCGCCATAGAGAATGCCGATATGCCAGGGCCGCGTCACGCCTTTATAGACCGGCGTGAAGCTGTGGATCGAGATCAGCAGCGTGGGACGGCCGGTGGCCTGGCGCTGGTTCAGAACCCCCGCGATACGGGCATGGAACGGCGTGAAGATCCGGGCGATGCGGCGGGTTCGTTCGGCCATATCCAGTGCAACATTGCCGGGGATCACGGTGCTTTCCGAAAGCTCCGGGAACGCGCTCATCGCCGCATGCGGTCGGTTGAGGTCAATCAGCAGCCGCGAGTAATGCGCCACAAACAAGGGCGCATCGAGCCGGGCCGAGAGGCGGCGCGCCACATCCTCGGCGCCGATATCCCAGGCGATATGGCGGGTCAGATCCGGCTCTTCGAGGCCAAGCCCCTGATATTCCGCCGGCATATGGTTCGAGGCATGTTCGCAGATCAGGACCACATCCGACGCGCCTTCGGGGTTGATCAGCGAGACCGGCTCTGGCCAGTCCTGCGAGACAGGCCAGTCATAAGCGGCGGTATGAAAACCCGGGGCGGCGGTCATCAGATCACCCTCGCCCAGGTTTCGCAGATCTCTTTCGGATCGGTCGCGGCGAATTTCGCCACCTCGTCGCGCTTGAGCCCCAGATAGGTCGCAAGGAATTCCGGCGCGAACCAGCCGCAGACGGTCTTGTCTTCCTCCAGCGCCTCCAGCGCCTCGGGGAGGGTCTGCGGCAGGCGGTACAGCCCCAGCGCCTCACGTTCGCGGGGCGTCAGCAGCTCCGGGTCACCAGTGAACAAGGGCGGCGTCGGCAGGCCGGCGCGGATGCCTTCCAGCCCCGCGCGGATAATCGCGGCAAAGGCAAGATAGGGGTTCGCACAGGCATCGGCGGCGCGGTATTCGACGTTGAACTGGCGGCCCGGGTCTTTGCCGCCGATCGTCACGGTCGGGCAGATCCTGAGGCTGGCCTCGCGGTCTTTGTCGCCGAGCCAGGTCCAGGCCGCCGACCAGTGATGCGGCTGAAGACGATAATAAGACGGCACCGAAGGCGCGGTCAGCGCGGTCAGCGCCCGCATATGGCGTAGAATACCGGCGCAAAACGCGCCCGCAACCTTTGAGAGCCGCCCCGGCGCGTCGGCATCATAGGCCGCCGCACCACCATCCGGCGCGGTGAAACTGAAATGGATATGCACCCCGTTGCCGACCCCATCGGGCGAGACCTTGGGCGCGAAGCTTGCCTTCCAGCCCAGGGCCTCGGCCATCTCGCGGGTGATTTCGCGCAAGGCCACGGCACGGTCGGCGGCGGTCAGCGCGTCCGCCGGGCCATTTGCCAACTCGAACTGATCCTCGCCATATTCGGCGATGATCACCTCGGGCTCGATCCCGGCCTCTTCCAGCGCCTGCACCAGGTTGGTGGCAAAGGGCTCGGTGCGGCGCAGCGCGCTGAGCCCGAAGGAATGCGCCGGCGGCAGATCGGGGGCATCAAGGTGAAACTCATGCTCAAACGCCCCGGTGACGGTCAGCCCGGTCTCGCGGGTGAAATCCGCCACTGCCTCGCGCAGCATCGTACGCGAACAGCAGGACCAGGCTTCGCCCTCAAGCGTGGTGATATCCGACATCACCACATCAAATGGCGTGGCGCGGCCCGTCAGATGCGTGGTGTAGCGCGCTGCCATATCCGGGATCAGCCGCAGATCGCCCGAAGACCCCCAGGGGCTTTCGCCGACAATCGCGTTGAACGGGCCGAGCGAGATATTGGCGTTCACCCAGCCCACGCCGGTCTGGCTGGTCTTTTCCAGCCGCGCGGCGGTGACGAAACGGCCCCGGGTGATCGAAGAGAAATCGGTGGTGACAAGGCCGACCAGCGACTGGCCTTTCGGGCGTTCGTTCATGCTTGCCGCCCCATTTCTTCGAGGCGGGCCACAACGGTCGCGGTATCGGTAAGCCAGCAATAGCCGCCAAAGGCGTTCAGCGCATTTTGTTGCCGTTCGGGCGTGATGGTGGCGCAGGCATCCGCGACACAGGTCACCAGATAGCCGCGATCGGCGGCATCGCGCACCGTCATATCGACACATTGATCGGTCAGGCAGCCGGAGACGATCAGCTGCCGGATCCCGAGGTTTTTCAGCACATAGTCGATATTGGTCGAGTTAAAGACCCCGGACGAGGTTTTCGGCAGCATGATCTCATCGCCCAGCGGCGCCAGATTGGCCGGGGGCAGGCCCTCGGGCAGGCTCGGGGGGACATGAATCGGCGTCAGCTTATGGTCAAGCGAGCGGTCGCGGCCATCCTCGGTCAGGCTCTGGATGATGGTGTGCAGCACCTCGGCACCATTGCCCCGCGCGGCTTTCAGCAGGCGCTCGGTGTTCGGGATCGCGATTTCGCGCGTGGTTTTGTAGAAATGGTGATCCGGCCCGCGCTCGGGGTGATGCGGGTCAAGCCCCGGCTCCAGCCAGATGCGCTGCATATCGACGATCAGGAGAGCGGTCTCGCCTTTGCGAAACGGGGCATCGCGGGCGGGCAGGCGGTCAGCGGTCATAGGGAACGGTCCTCGGGCAGGGGTGATCCGGTTCCGGCCGCGCCGGAACTCTGGTTGAGGGTGATCTGGCGGCGGTCGCGAAGCTCTTCGATCCGCTCCATCCGGCTGGCGGCGCCTTCGCCCATGATGTCGAGCATCCGGGTCACGATGGCCTCGACCTGGGCGAGCGCCGGCACCAGGGTGTCAAAGGGCGAATTCACCTCGGTCTGGCTGACAAGGGCGACATCGGCGCTATCCTCCAGTGGCGAAAGCCATTGATCGGTAAAGAGAATCAGTCGCGCGCCGGCCGCCACGCCATCGCGCACGAAAGACATCACGTCGAGCTGATAGCGGCGGTAATCAAAGGCAACGATCACGTCATTGCGGCCAATATCGGCAAGAAGGTCAAATTCCTGCGCCGAAAGCGGTGGCAGCGCGACAACGCCCGGGCGCAGATGCGCGAGGTAACCCGCGAGGATCAGCGCGATATTGCGGCTGAAGCGGCCACCGATGACATGGATGCGGCCCTTCGTTTCGGCCAGCATGCGGCAGGCGCGCTCGAAACTCTGCGCCGGGGTGCCCTCGCCGCTTCGGCTCAGCGCGAAGGCGGCAGAAGAGATATAGTCCGAAAAGGCATCGCCCCGCTCGCTCTGGCCGCGCCGCGATTCCAGCATCTGCAAGGGCGAATGCAGTCGCGCCTCGATCTCGGCCAGCACGGCGGCCTGAAAGGCGGCAAAGCTATCATAGCCCAGTTTCGCGACCAGCCGCACCACGGTCGGATCGCTGACCCCGCTTTTGCGCGCCAGTCCCGAGACCGTGCCAAGCGCCGCCGCCGGGAACTCCGCGAGGATCTGGCGGACGATCTTTTCCTCGGAGGGCGTCAGCCCGAGATCACCGCGCAAAAGCAGGTCCCTGACAGCCATGACTCGCGCCCTTTCGCAGTGAATTCGCGATCAGCCTGCTGTGTGACGCCGGGCTTGTCTACAGAAATTTCTTCATTTTTTACCATAATTGTAAAAAATGTTGAAAAATACACATACCGATATGACAACAAGGGATGCCCCTGAAACGACTTTTCCGCGACCGGCTGAGAACGCGGCTTCGCGTTCATGAGCGCCTGCCACATCTCCGCCGGATCGCGTCAGGGCCGCTCCGGTATCTGATCCAAATCACGCCCTGAACACCAGCAGCCGCAACCCGTCCTCGACAAGGCTGCCGATCTGTTGCGCCACCCGCAAATGCGGCGGCGACAGCGGCGGATTGTGGATGCCCTCTGCCACCACCATTGCGGGGATAAGCGTGGAAAGGTCGAATTCTGGCATGTCGTCCACATCCGTGAAAAGGCCGGTCGAAGGGGGATGCATCAAGGTCTTTGCCCCCTTCGGAATCGCATATCGGGATGCCGCTCCGGACGGTTTGTTACAAACCGATCAGGGCTGCGCCGAAGATTGATCCCCAAGTCGCAGCCCTTGTTAAGACCATGATCGGAGAGACCCCATCGTTCGGCTGCCGCATGGTGGCGCCGCTGCCGGGCTTCAAAAGGAACACGATGCGGCGGCCTGAGCGATGGTCGTCGGATCAGGGACAGTTCAGGGCTTCGATCCAACCGAAGCGCTGGCCGCTTCGTCGGGACTACTATCCCCGGATCGTTTCCTGGGTCTCCCCCGGCGAAAGCGCCCGGTTCATACGAGCACGCGCAGTCGGCATGCGCCCCCGCATCCAGGAGATGCCATCCATCGCCATGGCGCCAAACGCGCGCTGCACCACCTACATCTGCCGGATCCGGGAGGGCAGGGAGGGATGAGCTTCGCGTGTCTTCGTCGTCGATTGTCACATAAACAAACTTCGCGGCTGGCACCTGTCACGCACCGCAACGGCAACAACCGCCTTCCGCGCCATGGAACTTTTAGCGATCAGCCGCTTCGGCACGCCTGGACGCGTTTGCCACGCGTTCCTGCCGCGAGCCGCAAATGGCGTTGGCAACCAGGCCTGAACTGGTGTCGCCCTCGCCGGCTCACTCCTCACCAGGTCGACTATACTGCCCTGGTCCAAAGCAACTGCCTCCGGCAGGAGGTCATCACGGTGCATCGCCCGCATACCAGAATGGAATGATGGAACGGGTCATCCGAATGCTGAAGGAGAAATGCGTTCATCGCCGCCGCGTTGAGAGTAGCCAGCTTGCTGCCCGCGCCATCGGCGACTGGATCCTGTTCCACAAAACCCGACACCCGTATCAGCCACTTGCCATGTGCAGGCCAGAAGAGCAATTCAGATCAGAAGCTTAATCTGAGCGGATGCCGCTGGGATCGATAGACCTGCCACCTCCTCCGCGATCCGCCTGCCCGCCGCGGACCCGTCCGAGGTCAGGACCAAACCGAAGCGCGATCCTGGCCAGGCCAGAACTCGGTTTCTATTTTGCGGTGCCGCGACGTGCTGCCAGCAACATAAGGGCATTCTGTGCCGGGGAGTTGCTCATGGTTGTCAGAGAATCCCGCACGATGTAGTTTCTGACCAGCTTCTCCATCTTTGCACTTTCGCTGAACTGGCGCACCGTCGGGGCGCCAAACTGGCTTTGCGCCCTGGATTTCAGCACACGAAGCTGTTGGTCAATGTCAAGATTGCTAAACCCGCTCGGCAGTCCGAAGGATTTTTCAAAGACCTGCCGCAATGGCTTGTTTCCCATGATGGTAAACCATTTCGTATCCTCGCTTGCCGGGGAGGCCGCCAGTTTCCCGATCTCTCTTTCCGCGTTCAAAGCGAACCGGAAAGAGTCATTTTGCTCTCCGACTGCCGCCTCGAACTGACGCGCGTAATATTGATCAAGCAGAGCATCAGCGAACCCCTCGCCAAGGGTCTTTGGCAGCTGAGTTCCATCCAGACCAAAGCTTGCCGCAAACGCCCGGTAGCTTTTATCCGCAAGTCGATTGGAGAGATCTTCTGGGGAATCGACTCCATCTGACAGGACTTTTTTTACGAAAGCCTTCGCATTTATGTCCTGTTCCAGGCCAAACGCACTCAACGCGACCTTTAGCAACCTGCGATCAGATACAAGGTCCTCGGCCGAGGTCACGGTCCCGATTTTATCGCGAAAATACTGCGCGTCTCGCTGATTTACCGGCGCCTGCTGAAAAGCTTTCTCTTGCGCCGGCATTGTTCGCTTCAGCAAAAGCCAGCCGCCATAGCCACTAGCAGGGAGGACTGGCTGAAAACTCATCTCAGTTTCCTCCCGCTGCCATAAGGCGTGTCTCGCGGGGAAGAAGGCCGCGAAGCGCCTTAAGAACCTGATAATGCTGATCCTCCAGGACAGCCTGGCTGGCAAGCGTCAGCAGGCGACGACTGTCGGGATCCGTCAGAACCTGGCTGAGCTGTTCAATCCCGCGCAGCAGTTGCGACCT
Source organism: Paracoccus sp. IB05 (assembly GCF_016405985.1). Classification (GTDB taxonomy): domain Bacteria; phylum Pseudomonadota; class Alphaproteobacteria; order Rhodobacterales; family Rhodobacteraceae; genus Pseudogemmobacter. Next base: position 151,218 of record NZ_JAEFCF010000002.1, on the reverse strand, counting down.
GGTATCGCCCGGGGCGGCATCACCGGAAAGGACCAGCTGGGCGATATAGCAAACCCGCCGCACCGGCGTATTGGCTTCATCCGGATGCAGAGCATCGCGCAGCCGGAGAATATTCGCATTGGGCGTCATAACCGCAAGCCGTGACCGCTTGTCGCCGTTTTCGATCACCGCACCATTGATCAGGACCCTTTCATGCGGGCCGAGTTTCAGAACCAGCCCCGTCATGTGGCCGCTCCTTCGCCACGCAATCCTTTCAGGACCGCCTTGTTGATTTCGATGAGAACGCCGGCATCGGCGGTTTTCTGGCGAATCTTCCGGCTATGGTCTGCAGTGAAGCGATAAAGGTAGAACAACCGCGCACGAAGCGCTTCAGGCAGCCCATTTCCGGGTTCCGCTACATCGGCTGCGAGTGTCGACCACAGTTTTTCGTTGTGGAAAACCGCCTCGAGAAATCCGCTGCGATCTTCGTTGCGCCGCTGATCTGCGGCGACAAGACGTTGCGTGATCCGTGCGATAACCTCGTATTCGGCCATGCGCGGGGTGCGAATTGGCGCTGTCGGTTGCGCATAGGCAAGGCTGGAGCTGAGAGTCATTCTGACATGTTCCGTAGCTGAGATAGTTTAAAAAGCTGGCCGGAGCCCGGAGGCCCCGGCCTCGGGCCTTAACGGAACAGGGACAGCAGATTCTGTGGCTGCTGGTTGGCGATGGAAAGCGCCTGGATGCCCAGCTGTTGCTGGACCTGAAGCGCCTGGAGGCGGGCCGAAGCTTCCTCCATATCGGCGTCGACAAGCGTACCGATACCCGCCGTCATTGCATCGGTCAGAGATGACACAAAGCTGGTCTGGGTATCGATCCGGCCCTGAGCCGAGCCGAATTCGGCAGCGGCATCAATGGCCTTGTTGATCATGGTTTCGATATTGGTCAGCGCGGAGCGCGCGCCGGCGACGGTGGTAACGTCGATAGCATCGAGCCCGAAGAGGCCCCCCGAAGCCTTGCCATTGACAGTGCCGGAGCTGGCCGCAATTGCGCGGGTGGTATCGGAGGAGTTGTCAATATTGAGCTGCCATGCGCCGGTCGAACTCTGGGTGACCCTGGTGGACAGTCCGGGCACATTGCCGGCGTCGATGGAGATTTTCAGGCCGCGCACCACATCCTCAGTGGTTTCGCCTTTGCCGGCGATATAGCTGTAAGCCACGCCTCCGACACTGAGCGTATAGCCGTCGCCATCCTTGACCGCATTGCCGCCGAAGACATAGGTTTCGGCACGTTGGGCAATCGTGGCAACCGAACCGGTGACCGTACCCTGACCCGCGGTCGGAATGGTCGGGGCCGCAAAACCGGCGACATGTTCGACGGTGACCTGTTCGAAAGCCCGGCTCGACTGGATATCAACGTTAGCAGTGCCGTTCAGAACCGCCGTCACCCCGTCGAGGCCAAGCTTGTTGACCTCGCTGATCATGCGGGTTGCCGATTCTGCCGCCGTCATCGCAACACCACTGTCATTGGTGAAGGTGACGGTTTGACCGTTGATCTTCAGCGTTGCAGAGGCCCCGATCGCCAGGGCAGCACCGGCCAGCCGCGCCGCATTCGCGCCATTCGTGATGCTGGTCACCGCAGCCCCGGCCATATCGACCGGCGCTGTGATGTTTCCGGTGATCACCGCAACACCTGCGAGGATCTGGGGCGAGCCGGTAGCAACGCCCAAAGTCCCGTTGCCCGCGCTGAGATCCTGACGCGCAACCGTGATGTCCGACGTGGTGACACCAGAATCCGAGCGGTCCAGCGAGGCAAGGAATTTCACATCATCGGTGCCGGAGACGAGGTTCAGCCCGCTGAACTGCGCGCCGCTGACGATGCCGGCGATCTGATTGCGCAATGCGTCGATATCGGTCTGAAGCTTTTCGCGCGGCACATTCTCGCTTTGCGCCGAAACGATCTTTTCTTTCATATTGTTGAGCAGGCCCTGGATCTTCTCAGATGCCTCGCGCGCGACCGAGAGCGAAGAGGAGCCAAGCGCGAGGCTGTCGGAAATCCCCTTGAACCCTTTGACGTCGGATTCCATCACCTTCGAGATCGACCAGACAGCAGCGTTATCCCGCGCGGTGGCGACAGTCTTGCCGGTGGAAATCTCCGACTGGACCTTGTTCATATTGCCGTTGATGGTTTTGAGGGTCTGCAGCGCGACCATTGCGCTGGAATTCGTCAGAATGGACGACATTTTGTTTTCCTCTGGCTGCCCTGGGTGCTTTGCACGGGGGCGAAAGCGCCGCCCTTGCAGGCGGCAATTCCGGCGTTCTGGCCGCTGCCGGGGATCAACCCTCAGCGCCATCCCCACATCGGGATGCAGGTACAGCTTTGCAGTTCATCCCTGCCAATTTGTTAATGCGACAGGTCAGTTTTGCCACGAAAATAAGCGGATTTTACGAGATTGCTTCCGATCATCCCCGATGCCGCCGGGTTTCGGACCGGCCCGCTTTTCCTGGTGAAATTCAAAGCCGCCTCGCTTTACCCGGTTCGTCAGCCTGCACAGCGCCGCGCTGACCGTGGGAATCATAGGTGGAAAACGATGCCCGACGGTTCAGCCGGCCTTTTGCCGCCGCGATCCCCCGCGCTGCGGCCTCGAAAAGCGCCGTATTCGCCGCGGCCATCTCTCGGATGAGATCCAGCGATTCGGGATCTGCGCCAGGCAGGGCCGCCAGGGCCGCCCCGGTGTGCCGGGCCAGCTCATCAAGTGTTGCGAAATCACCTTCCAGCAGGGCGCGACGTGTCTGCTCCAGCAGATCAATCAGGGTCTCAGAGCTCATTCACATCTCCTCCCATCGCCCGAAACAGCGTTTCAGCGAGACCGATTCCCCCGCGCGCCACCATCAGTTTCGCCTGTTCGGCGCGCAGAAAAGACCCGAACTGCTCTTCGCCGATCCCTCCGCCAAAACTCCCGGAGGTCGTGCCAAGCCCGCTTTGCGCAAGCATCTCCGTCAGGAAAACCGCCTCCATCTCCTGCGCTTTCTCCATCAGGAGATGCGGATCGGGCGCCCGATTCATCGCCGGTATATGGGCCGGCCGGATCTGGATTTCTGTCATCAGATCGAGTCCTTTTATGTTGAATTTTTCGACTTTGGCGCGATGTCGGTAAACATCCGGTAACCCGATGCTGGCAAAAACGACGGGACTCAGAAGAGATTCCCGCATATGCAGAATGTTCAGATCAGCCTGCCACTTCTCCGCCTGCCAATCTCTGCCGGCGTAAGCCTGGCGGGGACGAAACCGGGCCCCGGTGCCGGTGATCCGCCAGCGGCGGATCTGTTCTCGCTCGACCTTGTCTCTGATGGTACAGACGCGCCGCCGCAGGTCTCCGCGCCAACGGTCGCGCTTTCGGAAGAAGCGCCTGAGGGTCCCGATCTGGCCGACAGCGAAGAGACTTGTGACCTGCCCCTCGCCACAGGCGGGCATGAGGCGGATCAGACGAAGCGGAATAGCGGCTTCGCCTTCGCGCTCACACCGCAATTTAGCCTGGCCCATTCCGGCAGTGATCCTGAAGCCGAAGAGTTGCCGCCGGACGACAAGCCGGCTCCGGCGCCGCCGCATCCGACCGAGACGAAGCAGGCTGCAGTATGTGATTTCGCGCGGGTCGGAGGTCTCGCAACACCCGCACCCATATCCCTGCCGGATGAGCCTGGACCGCGGGCCATCTTCGCGGCGGCGACGAACGCTTCCGGTAAGTTACCCGAACCGATCTCGCCCGCAGTGCCAAATGGGCCTGACGGGCAGGTTAACGGCGCCGGCAACCTTCCATTGGCGCAGCGCGGTCAGAGCCTTTTGCAACCCGCAAATCCTTCTCCCGACGTGACCTCTGAAGCAAGTCCTGAAAGCGAGGCGCAGCCCCGCATTCCGGATCGGGCCGCCGCGGCGCCGGCCCCCTTCCCGATCGAACCATTCAGACCTGCCAATAGTTTCCCCGAGCGGCGCCTCGCACCGGGTGATCCCCAGGCAATCGCGATACCACCATCTGCCCGCATGCCCCGTGCTGAAAGCTCGCGGGCCTTGCCCGAGCAGCGATATCCGCCGCCACTGCCGGGGTCAGAGCCTGGTCGTCAGGCCTTGTCTCCGCTTGGTCCAAACGTGAACACAGAGGAACCCCCTCCCCGGATCGGGCCTGAACCTGCCCATCTCGCAGCCTCACAACAGTCGCAAATTGCGGGGACCGCAACCGGCGGCATACCCTTCACCTCCCTGACCGGTCAGTTCCGCCCCGCAGATGCAGCAGATACGCCACTGCAGGGCGGTTCCGAGCCGTCCCCGCCAGTGGTGCAGCCGGACAACCTCGCCCCATCGCGGGGCACCAGGCCAGAAGCGCCACCTCGTGTCATGCCGGTCAAAGCCGTTGCAGCGCGATCTGCGGTTCCCGGGCGCCAAGCCGGGCCGGCTGAACCGGATGGTCCCGAATACGTCAGAAACGCCGCAAATACTGGAAAAATTTCGGGTCAACCGGCGGCATCCGCCCTGGCCAGAACCCGGATCAACCCCCTCCCCGTTGAAGTTCCGCTGCCCGCCGGCACAAGCCAGTTCGACCCTGACACGGCGCCGCCCGGCGCGCATCATATGCCCACGGGACGCGAGATTTCGCCGCATCATATGGCACCGGCCACACGCCCCGAAATGCCGGCACAGGTACCGGCGCAGATCAGTCAGGCCGTCATAAGTGCCAGCGGTCCGGTGACCGAGCTGCGGCTTTCGCCGGAAGAGCTCGGGACGGTCCGGATCGAAGTGAAAACCGAACGCGAAAAGGTGACGGTCACCTTGCTGGCTGAACGTCCCGAGACGCTGGATCTCCTCCGCCGCCATGCGGATCGCCTGGTGGCGGAATTCAGGGCAGCCGGGTTCAGCGAGATGAACCTGGGCTTCGGGAACCTTTCCGCCGGTGATCAGGGCGGCCCACAACCCGGCCCGGAAACCCCAGTCCGGGAGGTGTCCGAGGCGGCAATTCCAGCCGCGACCCCCATTTCGGCGCCGGATACAAGGTCCGGTCCGCAAGCTTCACTTTATCTCAGATTGTAGGAGAAAACATGCAGGTCAATGCGGTGAATTCCGCCTACGGAGCCTCTCAGGCGTCGTCTGAAACTTCGGCCCTCTCGTCGGATTTCACGACATTCCTGAAGATGCTCACCGTTCAGATGCAAAACCAGGACCCGATGAACCCGATGGAATCCACGGATTTCGCGGTCCAGCTCGCGACTTTTTCCGGCGTGGAACAACAGGTGCGCACCAATCAGCTGCTCAGCGCAATGTCGGGTGAGTTTGCGCTGATGGGGATGGCACAGCTGGCGGGCTGGGTCGGCCAGGAGGCGAGGGCCGCGGCAGATGTCGTCTGGTTCTCTGGCAACCCGGTGACACTCTCACCCAATCCGGCCTCGACGGCGGATCAGGTTGTGCTGGTTGTACATGACTCAGATGGCAATCTGGTGTCGCGCGAGGAATTGCCCGTTGCGGCCGAGCCCTATCAGTGGCTTGGGGGCGATGCAGCCGGCAACCGGCTACCGGATGGCCGCTATATCCTGACGCTTGAAAGCTGGCGGGAGGGATCGCTGCTTGCCGAAGAGTCTGTCGAATATTATGGCCGCGTCGTGGAGGCCAGGGGCGGAGCCAATGGGACGGTTCTGGTTTTCGAAGGCGGGATCGAGGTCCCCTCCGGTTCGGTCACCGCTTTGCGCCTTGCCCGGAACTGACCCCTCAGAACAGTTTCGCAATCAGCACCGCCGCCCCCAGCGACCCCAGCGTCATCGCGGCCGCGAGCAGCAGGACAGTCCCCCAGCCAAACCCCTGAACCGGGCGCTGCATCTGGCTGCGCTCGTCCAGGGCAACCAGCCTTGCCTCTGCCAAAGCCGGAAGCCGGGGCAGAAACCGCGCCAGAACGCGACTGGTGCGCCAGAGATCACGCAGCACCGCTTTGGGCCCGATGCTGGTGCGGATATAGGATTCGACCACCGGCCGTGCGACCTCCCACATGTTCAGATGTGGGTCGAGGCTTCGTGCCACGCCTTCAACCACGACCATGGTGCGCTGCAACAGGATCAGCTCGGTCCGGGTTTCCATGCCAAAGCGCTCGGTCACCTCGAACAGATAGGCCAGCAGCTTTGCCATCGAGATCCGGTTCGCCTCCATACCGAAAATCGGCTCTCCGACCGCGCGCAGGGCCCGGGCGAATTCGTCGATATTGCGGTCGGGCGGCACATAGCCGGCCTCGAAATGCACTTCGGCAACGCGGCGATAATCCTTCTGGATGAAGCCCATCAGGATCTCGGCATAGACACGGCGGGTATATTCGTCGATCCGCCCCATGATCCCGAAATCATAGACGATCAGATCACCATTCGGGGCGACCTTCAGATTGCCCTGATGCATATCGGCATGGAAAAAGCCGTCCCGCAGCGCATGCGACAGGAAGAGCACCAGCACCCGCCGGCCAAGCTCCGCCCGGTCGATCCCGGCGGCGTCAATTGCGGCAATTTCGTTCAGCCCGATCCCCTCGGCCCAGTCGATTGTCAGCACCGTCCGGCCCGAGAGCCCCCAATGCGGGCGCGGCACGACAAGCCGGTCATCTTTGGCCGTATGTTCTGCAAATTCAGCGGCTTCGGCACATTCCAGCCGCAGATCCAGCTCGCCCTGGACCACGCCATCGAAATGCGCGACCACATCGGAAGGCCGCAGCCTGCGCGAAAACGGCGCCAGTCGCTCCATCCATTTCGCCGCATAGTAAAAGGCGTCGATATCCCTGCGGAAGGCGCGCTCGATCCCCGGGCGAAGGACCTTCACCGCAACTTCGGCACCTGTGTCTCGCAGGCGCGCATGGTGAACCTGGGCGATTGAGGCCGCCGCAACCGGCTCGGAAAGCTCGGAAAAAAGCGCATCGGCGGGGGCGCCGAATTCTGCGGCAATGATCTGGCGCGCCTCCTCCATCGGGAAGGGCGGCAGCTTGTCCTGCAGATATTTTAACTGCTCGGACAGCTCGGCGCCAACAATATCGGGGCGGGTGGAGAGCACCTGGCCCAGCTTGATATAGGCAGGCCCAAGCGCGGTGATCGCGCGCGTCACCGGCGGCAGCGCCGGATCGCCCTTCAGCCCGAGAAAGCGGAACGGCCGCCCCAGCAGCCGCGCCGCAAAACGCAGCCGCGGCGAGACCTCCATCGCCTCGAGCGCCACGACCATTGCGCCGGTGCGCTCGAAGGTCGCGCCGGTGCGGATCAGCCGCCAGATATTATGCGGGCCGCGCATCTCAGACCTTCCAGCCGGAATGCAGCGCCGCAATCCCAAGCGAGAGGTTGCGATATTTCACCAGATCGAACCCGGCCTTGCGGATCATCTCGGCAAAGACCTCTTGTTCGGGGAATTTGCGGATCGATTCCACCAGATATTGATAGGAATCGCGGTCGCCCGTCACCATCTGGCCCATCGGCGGGATGATGTTGAACGAATAAAGGTCGTAAACCTTTTGCATCAGATCATTCGGGATCTGGCTGAATTCCAGCACCATGAGCCGCCCGCCAGGGCGCAGCACGCGGTAAGCCTCGGACAAAGCGTCCTGGACCCGCGTCACATTCCGGATGCCGAAACTGATCGTATAGGTGTCAAAGCTGTTCGACGCAAAAGGCAGCGCCATCGCATCGCCGACCACCCAGTCGAGATGATCGGCCATGCTGCTGGCCTCGGCCCGCTCACGGCCCGCGATCAGCATGTTCTCGGTCATGTCGCAGACCACGGCCGAGGCACCCGGCGCGCGCTTCAGATAGCGAAACGCCACATCGCCGGTGCCGCCCGCGACATCCAGCAGCCGCGTCCCTGGCCTTGGCGCCAGCCAGTCCATCATCGCATCCTTCCAGATCCGATGGATGCCAACCGACATCAGGTCATTCATCACGTCATATTTCGAGGCGACCGAGGAAAACACGCCATGAACCAGGCCCGCTTTTTCTTCCTCCCGCACGTCGCGAAAGCCGAAATGAGTGGTTTTGTCCTGATCTGACATGGTTTTCGCCCGGATTGTGCCGCGGATAACGGCTCTGCACCGGGGATATACCGCAAGAGCGCAAAGGGAAACCAGTCAAACCGCGCAGCCTCTTGGAGCGGGGCGGTCTTGCGCTTAGGTTTCGCCTGCGAATCCAGGGGAAGATGATCATGCCGGAACTGCCCGAAGTGGAAACCGTGCGCCGCGGGCTTGAGCCGGTGATGGAGGGGCAGCAGATCCTCGCCGCGCAGGTGAACCGCCCCGATCTGCGCTGGCCCTTTCCGCCGCGCATGGCAGAACGGCTGACCGGCGCGCGCATCAACGCGCTGCGGCGGCGGTCGAAATACATCCTTGCGGATCTTTCAACCGGCGAGACGCTGCTGATCCATCTTGGCATGTCGGGGCGGATGCTGATTTCGGGTGCCCAGGTTGGCGGTTTTCATCACAACCATCCGGCGCCTGCTAAACATGACCATGTCGTCTTCGATATGGCGGGCGGCGCGCGTGTGACCTTCAACGATCCCCGCCGCTTTGGCGCGATGGATCTTCTGGACACCGTGAGTGCCGAGGCGCATCCGCTCCTCGCCGTGATCGGGCCGGAGCCGCTGGGGAATGCGTTTGACGGCGCGTACCTGGCGGCGCGGCTTGCGGGGCGGAAGACGCCGGTGAAATCGGCGCTGCTGGATCAGCGGATCGTCGCGGGTCTGGGCAATATCTATGTCTGTGAGGTGTTGTTTCGCGCCGGTATCGCCCCCGACCGGCTTGCGGGCGATCTGACCGGTAAACAGGCCCAGGGCCTTGTGCCGCTGATCCGCGAAGTGCTGTCAGAGGCGATTGAGGCCGGAGGATCTTCTCTGAAAGATTACCGCCAGGCCGATGGCGAGCTTGGCTATTTCCAGCACAGTTTCCGCGTCTATGGCCGCGAGGGCGGTGCCTGCACCACACCTGGCTGCAAAGGCAGCATTGCGCGGATCGTGCAGGCAGGCAGATCGTCCTTCTTCTGTCCGGACTGCCAGCGATAAGGGCTCAGCTTGCCTTCCTGACCCTCAGGTGGCAGGAGTCACGGACCTGTTAACCGGAGACCCCGCGATGGCCTATGAAACCCTGATCGTCGAGATCGAGGATTATACCTGCCTCATCCGTCTCAACCGCCCCGATGCGCTGAACGCGCTGAATTCGCAGCTGATGAAAGAGCTGGCGCAGGCGGTCACCGCCGCAGACAAGAATGACAAGGTGCGCTGCATCGTGATCACCGGCAGCGAAAAGGCCTTTGCGGCCGGCGCCGATGTGAAGGAAATGGCCTCCAAAGGCTTTACCGATGTATTTTTCGACAATCTCTTCGGCCCCGAGGCCGAGGCGATCATGCGCTGCCGCACCCCTGTCATCGCGGCCGTGTCGGGCTATTGCCTGGGCGGCGGCTGCGAGCTGGCGATGCTGAGCGATTTCATCATCGCCGCGGATACCGCGAAGTTCGGCCAGCCCGAGATCAATCTGGGCATCTGCGCCGGCATGGGCGGCACCCAGCGTCTGACGCGCCTCGTGGGCAAGTCGAAATCAATGGATATGCATCTGACCGGGCGCTTCATGGAGGCTGCCGAGGCGGAGCGTTCGGGCCTTGTGAGCCGCATCTTCCCGGCGAAAACCCTGCTGGAAGAGGCGCTGAAAATTGCGGCAAAGATTTCCGAAAAGTCGATGATCACCGCGATGATCGTGAAAGAAACCGTGAACCGCGCCGAAGAGACCAGCCTTTCCGAAGGGCTCCTGTTCGAGCGCCGCATGTTCCATGCCGCCTTCGCGACCGAAGACCAGAAAGAGGGCATGGCCGCCTTCCTGGAAAAGCGCCAGCCGCAATTCCGCGACCGCTGATTCCCGTTTGCAAAGCCGGGGCCTTTCGCGTATAGGCCCCGTCAGACATGCGCGTGGGCCCGCTTAGGCATTTGTGATTCCCGTCCTCCGGGCCAGTTTTGGCCATATGGGCGGGGCCATCGGGTTTCGTGCATTTAAAGTTTGATATCCGAAGGACAAAGCCCATGGCAAATACCGCCCAGTCGAAAAAACGCGCCCGCCAGGCCGAAGCACGTCATGACGTGAATAAAGCCCGCCGCTCGCGCATCCGCACCTTCCTGCGCAAAGTTGAAGAAGCCATCGCTTCGGGCGACCAGGCTGCTGCGGCCGCCGCTCTGAAAGCCGCTCAGCCCGAGCTGGCACGTGGCGTGACCAAGGGCGTTCTGCACAAGAACACCGTTGCGCGCAAAATGTCGCGCCTCTCGGCCCGTGTGAAAACCACCGGCGCAACCGCCTGAATTCGGTTCACCGTCCCGGCGTATCGGGGAAATCTGAGGGCGCGATCCGCAGGGATCGCGCCCTTTTCCGTGCCCTGCCTCCCGGTCCGGAGCCAGTCTGGAACCAGTCTGGAACCAGTCTGGAACCAGTCCGGCGCAGGCGCGGCGAGAAGACCCCGCCATGCCGCGTTAACAAAGCGATTCCCCAGGCGCCGTACAGGGGTCAATCCCGCGCGGGAAAAATATCCGCACTGTCGGATTTCGGGCGGGATTTTGCCGCTGACATGGCCTCAGACAGCCAGAGAACGTAGCGCTTCTGCCGCCTCTTCAGGATTCGCCCCGACGGACTCTGTGTCAAGCGAGTTGTTCAGTTGCAGAGCGCGCGCGCGGCTTGCTACTTTGACCAGGCGATTCACTTCGCCCTGGGGGACAGGGAAATGTCGCAAACCTGAAATCACAACCGACACCTTGGGCTGCCAGCCAATAAGATCGGGGATTTCAGTTTGTGTTCAACCGGATAGAGCCAGCACTCTGGCTTTTGTCTGGTGCCCGGCCGGTGCAGCAGGTCTGCCCGGCATGTCTTATGTTTTGCCCTGCGGCGGAGGATGACCCTCTGACCTTCGCAGCCTTTCCGGTGCGGCGGTCAAAAGGTCGGGTCTCGCGAATTCGACCGTGCCGCATCGGGCGGAGCGGTGAGGTGATTGGGCAGGTCTGGTTAGAATGACGAATGAAACTTGGGGGCAGATCCGCGAAGGTCTCATCAGCCGGGTCGGACGAAATAATTATACAACCTGGATCGAACCCCTGCGGCTGTCACAGCTGGAGGGCGGCGTCGCGCTGTTCGAGGTCCCCACCCCGTTTTTCGGAGACTGGGTGCAACGCAACTATGGCGACCATATCCGCAATCAGCTGCTGACCTCCGGCGCTCTGGTCGAGCGGCTTGAATTCCTTGTCGGCACTGATGCCCCGCGCTCTGCCGCGACCGCGTCTTCCCAGCGTGCTGCGGGCACCAGACCGGCAGTCGCGGCCCCTGCACCACAGACCCGCGGCCGTGCGACCCAGGACGATGATCTGCCGGGCGCTCCGCTGGACGGTCGCTTCACCTTTGACAGTTTTGTGGTCGGCAAGCCGAACGAGCTCGCCCATGCTGCCGCGCGCCGCGTGGCCGAAGGCGGACCAGTCACCTTCAACCCGCTGTTTCTTTATGGTGGCGTCGGTCTCGGCAAAACCCACCTGATGCATGCCATCGCGCATGAGCTGCGCGAGCAGAAGCCCGATCTGAAGGTGCTCTACCTCTCGGCCGAGCAGTTCATGTATCGCTTCATCCAGGCGCTGCGCGACAAACAGGTGATGGATTTCAAATCGCTGTTCCGCTCGGTCGATGTGCTGATGGTGGATGATGTGCAATTCATCGCCGGCAAGGATTCCACCCAGGAGGAGTTCTTCCATACTTTCAACGCGCTGGTGGATCAGAACAAGCAGATCATCATCTCGGCCGACCGCGCCCCGGGCGAGATCAAGGATCTGGAAGACCGGATCAAATCACGCCTGCAATGCGGTCTGGTGGTTGACCTGCATCCGACCGATTACGAGCTGCGTCTCGGCATTCTGCAGCAGAAAGCCGAATTCTACCGTGGCCAATATGGCGGGCTTGCGATCAGCCAGGGCGTGCTGGAGTTCCTCGCGCATCGTATCACGACCAATGTGCGGGTGCTGGAAGGCGCGCTGACCCGGCTTTACGCCTTCGCCTCGCTGGTTGGGCGTGAAATCACCCTGGAACTGGCGCAGGACTGTCTCGCCGACATTCTGCGCGCCTCGGATCGCAAACTGTCGATCGAGGAGATCCAGCGCAAGGTCGCCGAGCATTACAATATCAGGCTCTCGGATATGATCGGGCCAAAGCGCCTGCGCACCATCGCGCGCCCGCGTCAGGTGGCGATGTATCTGTCGAAACAGCTGACCTCGCGCTCTTTGCCGGAAATTGGCCGCCGTTTTGGCGGGCGTGATCATACAACGATCATGCATGGCGTGAGGAAAATCGAGGAACTGGCGGCCATCGACAGCCAGCTTGCTGATGACATCCAGTTGCTCAAGCGACTGTTGCAAGGCTGACCGCCCGATTTCTTGCAAGAAATCGGCCCGGAGTTTTTAAAAACTCCGGGTTACGCCAGATGGATACGGCACGGTCTTGACGAGACTGGCAAAGCTTCGCAAAGTCAGGCAAAACAGGCAGCCGGGCTTCCCGGCCCGCTTCGTGCGCCCTGAATGCGGGCAAGAGGATTTGGACGAATGAAACTCTCGATCGAACGCGCATCGCTTCTCAAGGCGCTGGCTCAGGCTCAATCCGTTGTCGAGCGGCGCAATACGATCCCGATCCTTGCCAATGTGCTGATCGAGGCTGAAGGCGCCCAGGTGTCTTTCCGCGCGACCGATCTGGATATCGAAGTGGTCGACCGGACCGATGCAATGGTCGAACGCGCCGGAGCAACCACGGTCTCGGCGGTCATGCTGCATGAGATCGTGCGGAAACTGCCGGATGGCGCGCTGGTCAACCTGTCAGAGGATGGCGCCTCGGGGCGGCTGACGATCACGGCAGGGCGCTCGACCTTCAGCCTGGCGACGCTGCCGAAAGAAGATTTCCCGGTGATGGCGTCATCTGAATACAGCACGAATTTTTCGGCCCCCGCAACCGATCTGCGCCGGCTGTTCGACAAGGCGAAATTCGCGATTTCGACGGAAGAGACACGCTATTATCTGAACGGCGTCTATCTGCATGTCTCGACCGGCGATGATGGCCCGGTCTTGCGCGCGGTAGCGACCGATGGTCACCGCCTCGCACGGATCGATGCGCCGCTGCCGGCGGGCGCCGAAGAGATGGCTGGCGTGATCGTGCCGCGCAAAACCGTCAACGAGCTGCGCAAGCTGCTTGATGATGATGAGGCGAAAATCGCGGTTTCGGTTTCCGAGACCAAGATCCGCTTCGCGACCCCGGCGATCACGCTGACCTCGAAAGTGATCGACGGCACTTTCCCGGATTATACCCGCGTGATCCCGCAGCATAATACCCGCCGGCTTGAGGTTGACGCCAGCGAATTCGCCAAGGCGGTTGACCGGGTGGCAACCGTGTCGTCGGAACGCTCGCGCGCGGTGAAGCTGTCGCTTGACGAGGATCGGCTGGTGCTTTCGGTCAATGCGCCGGACAGCGGTGCGGCGGAGGAAGAGCTCGCCGTCGCCTATGCCGATGAGCGGCTGGAAATCGGTTTCAACGCGAAATACCTGCTGGAGATTGCCAGCCAGGTGGATCGTGAGAATGCGGTGTTCCTGTTCAATTCTTCAGGCGATCCGACGCTGATGCGCGAAGGCAATGATACATCGGCGGTCTATGTTGTGATGCCGATGCGCGTCTGATTTCGGGCCGCAACGTGGGGGCCAGCCCCCACACCCCCGGGATATTTAGGGACAGAAAATGAGCGGGCTTTGGGTCACTGCGCTGAGCCTGTCGCATTTTCGCAGCCACCAGGCTTTGCGGCTGGAATTTGACGGAAGACCGGTGGCGCTTTCCGGCGCGAATGGCGCCGGAAAGACCAATATTCTGGAAGCGGTGTCGCTCCTGTCGCCGGGGCGCGGTTTGCGTGGGGCGACGTCTGAGGAATTCATCCGCCGGCCCGAAGCGATCGGCTGGAAAATCACTGCGGATGTTTCGGGCCCGGGCGGGTTGCACCGGCTGGAAACCTGGGCCGAACCGGGCGGGACGCGGCAGGTCCGGCTTGATGACAAGACCTCGACCCAGCTGGCGCTTGGTCAGGTGATGCGGGTTCTGTGGCTGGTGCCGGCGATGGACCGGCTCTGGCTGGAAGGCGCCGAGGGGCGGCGCAAATTCCTCGACCGCATGGCTTTGTCGTTTTTTCCCGACCATGCCGAGGCCACGCTGGCCTATGAAAAGGCGATGCGGCAGCGCAATCGTCTGTTTCGCGACGATGTCAGCGACCCGCACTGGTATTCCGCGCTTGAGGCGCGGATGGCCGAGACCGGCACGATCATCGCCGCCAACCGGAGCGCAGTGCTGGAGCGGATCAAAGCGGCCCAGGCCGGGGCGGTTTCGGCCTTTCCCCGAGCCGATCTCAGCCTGAGCCACCCGGAAGACGACAAGGGCAATCTTGCCACCGCCCTGGCATTGGGCCGGCGGCGGGATATGGCTGCAGGGCGGGCGCTGGCGGGGCCGCATCGTGCCGATCTCGAGGCGGTCTACAGCGATAAGGGCGTGCCGGTCGCGATGTGCTCTACCGGCGAGCAGAAGGCGCTCCTGATCTCGCTGATCCTCGCCAATGCGCGTGCTCTGGCGGCCGAGACCGGTTTCGCGCCGGTTTTGCTGCTGGATGAGGTGGCGGCGCATCTCGACCCGGGCCGGCGCGCGGCGCTTTATGACGAGATCTGTGCACTGGGCGCCCAGGCGCTGATGACCGGGACAGATGCATCCTTGTTTGACAGCCTTGACGGAAGGGCGCAGACACTGGTTGTCGCCGCAGACGGCACCCGGTCGAGAGTGAGCCAATGACACCACAACGCGTTACCCTGATCACCCTCGGCGTGGCCGATCTGACCGCAGCACGGGCCTTTTATGCACGGCTGGGCTGGCAGGAACATGGCGAGAGCCAGGAGGGGGTGGCCTTTTTCCAGATCAACGGTCTGGCGCTGGCGCTGTTCGGGCGCGCGGCGCTGGCCGCAGATCAGGGGCGGCCCGGCGCCGCGCTTGGCAGCGGCGCGGTGACGCTGGCGCAGAATTTCGCCACAGAGGCCGAAGTTGACGCGGCCTATGCTGCGGCGCTGGCGGCGGGCGCAACCGCGCTGAAAGCGCCTGAAGGTGTGTTCTGGGGCGGCTATTCCGGCTATTGGGCCGATGCGGATGGCCATGTCTGGGAAGTGGCGATGAACCCTTTCTGGCCGCTGAATGCCGATGGCAGCCTGACCTTACCGGAATGACCCCATGACCGTGACCCTGTGGCAATTGCTGGTCTATGCCGGCGCGATGGCAGCACTTTGGGCGGTGCCGGGACCGGTCTGGGTCGCATTGCTCGCGCGGGCGCTTTCGGGCGGCTTTGCGGCGGCCTGGCCGCTGGCGGTGGGGGTGGCGCTTGGCGATCTGGCCTGGCCCTTCGCCGCAATCATGGGGATGAGCTGGATCCTCAGCCAATATGGCGGGTTTCTCGAGATCCTGCGCTGGCTGGCGGCGGCGATTTTCCTCCTGATGGGGATCATGCTGCTGCGCGCGCCCGGCGGTGCCGTTACCGCCGACAGCCGGCTCACGCGGCCCGGGCTGATCGCAGGCTTTACCGTCGGCCTTGCGGCGGTGATCGGCAACCCCAAGGCGATCCTGTTTTACATGGGGGCGCTGCCAGGGTTCTTCTCGCTTGATCAGCTGAACCGCTGGGACATTCTGGCGATCATCTCGATTTCCGCCTTCGTGCCGATGCTCGGAAATCTTGCCCTTGCGCTGTTTCTCGACCGGGCGCGGGCGCTGTTGCAAAGCCCGTCCGCGCTGCGGCGGCTCAACATCGCGGCAGGGGTTATGCTGATCCTTGTGGCCCTGCTTATCCCCTTTCTCTGACTACAAAATCTTGTGGCATATGCGTGACATTCCCGGCCTGAACCGCTATAACTCGCGTGCAATCTGAGGGGTTACGAGAGTATGGCTGACGAAGCCCGTAAGACCACCGAATACGGTGCCGATTCCATCAAAGTTCTCAAAGGGTTGGAAGCCGTTCGCAAGCGGCCCGGCATGTATATCGGCGATACCGATGACGGCTCGGGCCTGCATCACATGGTCTATGAGGTCGTCGATAACGGCATTGACGAGGCGCTGGCCGGTCACGCCACCGAAGTGGTGGTGACGATCCACGAAGACGACTCCGTCTCGGTGCGCGACAATGGGCGCGGCATCCCGGTCGGCATCCACGCGGAAGAAGGCGTTTCGGCAGCCGAGGTCATCATGACCCAGCTTCATGCCGGCGGGAAATTCAACAATACCGATGACAGCGGCAATGCCTATAAGGTCTCGGGCGGCCTGCACGGGGTCGGCGTTTCCGTGGTGAACGCGCTGTCGGAATGGCTCGACCTGACCGTCTGGCGCGACGACAAGGAATATAGGGGCCGGTTCGAATTCGGCGAATGCACCACGCATGTCTATGAGGCGGGCCCGGCGCCCGGCAAACGTGGCACTCAGGTGCGGTTTCTCGCCTCGGCCAAGGTCAATCGCCCGGATGGGACGTTTTCCAACCTCGAATACAGCTTCAAAACGCTGGAACACCGGCTGCGCGAACTTGCCTTCCTGAATTCGGGTGTCCGGATCGAGCTGAATGACCTGCGCACCGCCGAGCCGCAGCATGTCGAGCTGTATTACGACGGTGGTGTGCGGGAATTCGTGAAATATCTCGACCGCTCCAAACAATCGGTGATGGCCGAGCCGATCTATATCGTCGGCGAGCGCAACGGGATCGGCGTTGAGGTCGCGATGTGGTGGAACGACACCTATCACGAAAACGTCCTGCCCTTTACCAACAATATCCCGCAGCGCGATGGCGGCACCCATATGGCGGGCTTCCGCGGCGCGCTGACGCGGACGATCACTTCTTATGCGCAAAGCTCGGGTATCGCGAAAAAGGAAAAGATCGACTTTACCGGCGATGATGCGCGTGAAGGCCTGACCTGCGTGCTTTCCGTGAAAGTGCCGGATCCGAAATTCTCCAGCCAGACCAAGGATAAGCTGGTCTCCTCCGAGGTGCGGCCTGCGGTCGAGAACCTGGTGAATGAAAAGCTGAGCGAGTGGTTTGAAGAGAACCCGGCCGTTGCAAAGGTGATCGTTGGCAAGATCCTCGAAGCGGCGCTGGCCCGCGAAGCGGCGCGCAAAGCGCGCGAGCTGACCCGGCGCAAAACGGCGATGGATGTGAATTTCAACGCGGCCAAGCTGAAGGACTGCACCGAGAAAGACCCGTCGAAATCCGAAGTCTTCCTCGTCGAGGGTGACTCGGCAGGCGGCTCGGCCCAGACCGGGCGCGACCGGAAGAACCAGGCGATCCTGCCGTTGCGCGGCAAGATCCTGAACGTCGAACGGGCGCGGTTTGACAAGATGCTGGGCAGCCAGGAAATCGGCAACCTGGTGATGGCTCTTGGCACCGGCATCGGTCGTGACGAATTCAACATCGCCAAACTGCGCTACCACAAAGTCGTCATCATGACCGATGCCGATGTGGACGGCGCGCATATCCGGACGCTTCTTCTGACCTTCTTCTTCCGCCAGATGCCGGAGCTGATCGAGGGCGGCTACCTCTATATCGCGCAGCCGCCGCTTTATAAGGTCGCGCGTGGCAAGTCCGAGGTCTATCTGAAAGACCAGGCCGCGCTGGATGATTATCTTGTGGAACAAGGACTTGAAGGCGCTGTCCTGCGTCTGGCAACGGGCGAAGAAATCGCCGGCGCCGATCTGGCGCGGGTGCTTGACGGCGCCCGTCAGTTCCGCCGGATCCTTGATGCCTTCCCGTCCCACTACCCGCGACCGATCCTTGAACAGGCGGCGCTGGCAGGGGCGTTTGAGGCCGGCGCGGCAGATCGTGACCTCCAGTCCGTGGCGGATCAGGTGGCGCGGCGGCTCGACCTCGTTGCGCTGGAATATGAGCGTGGCTGGTCGGGGCGTATCACCCAGGACCAGGGCATTCGCCTGTCGCGTATTCTGCGCGGCGTCGAAGAGCTGCGGACGCTCGATGGCGCCGTGCTGCGCTCGGGCGAAGCGCGCAGGCTGGCGCAATCCGCCGCCACCCATCGCGATGTCTATCGCAATCCGGCCCGCCTCGTGCGCAAGGATCGCGAGCAGATGATCCATGGGCCCGGCGATCTGCTGAAAGCCATCCTCGCAGAAGGCGAGAAAGGCCTTTCGCTGCAACGCTATAAGGGTCTGGGCGAAATGAACCCCGAACAGCTGTGGGAAACCACGCTGGACCCCGAGGCCCGCACGCTGCTGCAGGTGAAGATCGACGATGTGGCCGAGGCCGACGACATCTTCACCAAGCTGATGGGCGATGTGGTGGAACCGCGTCGCGAGTTCATCCAGCAAAACGCGCTGACGGTCGAGAACCTCGATTTCTGAACGAAGCATAAAGAAAAACCCCCGCGAAGCAGGCGCTTCGCGGGGGTTTTTCTTTGGCTGTCAGTAGCTGAGCAATCGGTCACCATCCTTGTCGATGATGCGCGTCGGCAGGCCGATTTCGTTAAGAAGATTGATAAAAGGCTTCGGATCCAGCTCTTCGGCATTAACCATCGTGCCGACATCCCAAAGCCCTTCGGCAATCAGAACCGCAGCCGCAACCGGCGGAACACCTGCGGTATAGCTGATGCCCTGGCTGCCAACCTCTTCAAACGCTTCCTTGTGGTCGGCGGTGTTGTAGATCATCACCTCGACCGGCTGACCGTCTTTTTCGCCTTTGACGAAATCCGCGATCAGCGTCTTGCCGGTATAGCCGGGCGCCAGGGTTGCCGGATCGGGCAGCACGGCCTTAACCACTTTCAGCGGGATGACTTCCTGACCTTCGGCGGTCTTTACCGGCTGCTCGGACAAAAGCCCGAGGTTTTTCAATACGGTAAAGACGTTGATGTAATGGTCGCCAAAGCCCATCCAGAACCGCACATCGGCCTGGGGATAGTTTGCGGCAAGGCTGTGGACCTCGTCATGGCCCGACATATAGGCCTTTTGCGGGCCGACAACCGGCAGATCCCAGGTCTTCCCGATCTCGAACATCTGGTTTTCCTGCCAGGCACCGCCCTGCCAGGAATAGACCGTGCCGGTGAACTCGCGGAAATTGATCTCAGGGTCGAAATTGGTCGCGAAATACTTGCCATGGGAGCCGGCATTGATGTCGACGATGTCGATCTCGGTAACCCTATCCATCATATCGGCTGCAGCACGCGCCCAGACGTTAACCACGCCCGGGTCGAAACCGATGCCCAGAACGGCCGTCACGCCCGCCGCTTTGCAGGCGTCGCGCTTTTTCCATTCATAATTGCCATACCAGGGCGGCGTCTCGCAGATCTTAGTCGGATCTTCATGAATTGCGGTGTCAATATAAGCGACGCCGGTCTCGATACAGGCGTCCAGCACCGTCATATTCACGAAAGGAGAGCCCACATTGATGACAATCTGAGAGCCAGTCTCGCGGATCAGTGCCGCCACCGCCTTGCTGTCCATCGCGTCGACCGAATGGGCGTCAAAGCGACCTGCTACTTTCATCGCGCTTTTCTCATGGACTGAGGCAATGATCGCCTCAGCCTTGGACTTCGTGCGGCTGGCGATATGCAGCTCCCCAAGGCGGTCATTCAGCTGCGCCGCCTTATGCGCCACCACCTGAGCGACGCCACCGGCGCCAATGATCAACACGTTGCGTTTCATGGGGAAACCGCCTCCTCTTGAGTGCTGGGGAAGGGGGGACTGTCTGGGCCTCAGCCGAGACTGTCCCGGTAATCGGCATAGCCGAATTCGCGTGCGACGGTGAGCGAGCCATCCAGCTCTTTCACCACGATGGACGGCATTTTCACGCCGTTGAACCAGTTCTTCTTGACCATGGTATAGCCTGCGGCATCCGGGATCGAGATCCGGTCGCCGATCTGCAAAGGCGCTTTGAACCCATACTCGCCATAAATATCGCCAGCGAGACAGCTCTTGCCGCAAACCATGAAGCGATGCGGCCCGGTATCGTCCATCCGGGCGCTTTCGCGGTAGATCAAGAGGTCAAGCATATGCGCCTCGACCGAGGAATCCACGATGGCGAGATCCTTGCCATTGTTCAGCACGTCGAGCACCGTCACTTCCAGCGTGGTCGTGTTGGTGATCGAGGCTTCGCCCGGCTCAAGAAACACCTGGACCCCGAACCGGTCCTGAAAGACCCGAAGCCGCTCGGCCAGGGCTTTCAGCGGGTAACGTTCGCCGGTGAAATGAATACCGCCACCCAGGCTGATCCAGTTCAGACGACGCAAAAGCGGGCCGAATTCTTCTTCGATCCGCGAGAGCTGGCGGTCAAACAGATCAAAATCGCGATTCTCGCAATTGTAATGGATCATGAAGCCGGAAATCCGGTCCATCACCCGCTCGATCTTCGCCGGGTCCCATTCGCCCAGCCGCGAAAACGGCCGCGCGGGGTCCGCAAGATCAAAGCCGCTCGTCGAAAACCGTGGATTCAGCCGCAATCCACGCTGGATCTGGGCCGATTGATTGTCGAACCGCTCCATCTGGCTGATCGAGTTGAAGATGATCTTGTCGGCGTAACCAACCGCCTCTTCAATCTCGTGATCGGCCCAACCCACGGAATAGGCATGGGTTTCTTTGCCGAACTTCTCACGCCCCAGGCGCAGCTCGTAAAGCGAGGAAGAGGTCGTGCCATCCATATGGCGCGCCATCTGGTCAAACACCGGCCAGGTCGCAAAACATTTCAGCGCCAGCAGGCATTTCGCGCCCGAAAGGCTGCGAATCTCATCCATGATCGCCATATTCCGCGCCAGCGCGGCACAATCGATCAGGTAATAGGGCGTCTGGATCATCGAATCCCCCCGGGTTGCAGCAGAGAACCAACGGCCACACGGCCAGAACGGCCATGTAGGGCCGCAGGCCCTCTGATGCAAGCATCATCGGTGCTGCTTAGCCCGCCGGCCATGACGGCGGGATGACAGAAAGCTGTCACTTTGCCGCGAACCAGGCCCAGGCATCGGCGGCAATGGCGGGCGCCGCGTCGTAGAACCAGTGATCGTGACCGGGGATCACCACCAGGTCGGTCGGATGCCCGGCAGAGGCCAGAAGCTGCGCCGAACGCCGCACCTCGGCAAGCGGAAACAGGCGATCCTGGTCGCCGACATAGATCCGGACCGGCACCGGATTCTCCGGCAGACTGGTCGCGAAAAGTGACCCTGCATGCGCCACGACCGCCCGCACACCCGAAGGCGGCCGGACGGAAAGCGCAAGCGCCATATTGGCACCCGCCGAATGTCCGAAAAGATAAATCCGGCTGCGATCAATCGCATAGAGATCGGCGGCATCGGCCAGAACCGCCTCAAGGAATTCGACACCATCGCGGCTGGCCGACCAGGCCTGGCTGTCGGCGGCATCCAGTGCGATCAGCATCAGGCCTTCGCGCTTTGCAATCGCCTGCCAGGGCGCCAGCATATCGCGCCCGTTGCGGCCCGAGCCGTGGAACAGGATCACGACAGGCGCGGTCTGGCCGGATTTCGCCCCGTCATAGCCGTACCATGTCCGGCTTACGCCATTCACCTCGAGGATATGCGCGCTGACGCCCGGGCCGGGGATGGCCGGCGCCGCGCTCTGGCGTGGCGCGGCAAGCGTCGCGTTGACGGTTTCGGTGAAATCCGCCCCGCCCGAGGGGCCAGGAACCGGAGACAGTCCCGTGGCTGGCTGCCAGTCCGGGATGAAGCGCGGCGCGGCAAGCAGAAACGCACCGCCCAAAAGCGTGAAAAAAACGAAAGAGAGGAGCGTGTTCAGGTAGCGTTTCATTCCGGGCAATTTTCAGTATCTTTTGACATAGTTCGCCTCCTGATTGCTGCCCGATTGAGACAACCAGAAGGCGTCAAGGTGATTTGTTGGGTCCAACTCTCGGGAAACGGCAACAATCCCGGGTCAGATCATACGGATCGTTTCCTTTCCAACGGCCAAAACATAACCGCGCCGGGCAATGGTCTTCACCAGAAGCTCGCTCACCAGTTGATTGCCAAGCGCGTCGCGGAGCCGTTTGACCCGCGTGGCCCCTGCCGCCTCTTCGCAATCCGCCTCGGACCGGCCCGAGATCACCGCTTCGATCTGCACCCCGGTCAGCACCTCATCATCCATCCGCGCCTCGGCCAGCACAGAGAGCGTCTCCAGCGCGGCCTCGGTCAGGGTGAATTCCAGATCGTTGATATAGACCGCCCTCGCCTCGCGCGAGATCATCAGCGACGAGACCTGGATGCCTGACCGCTGGATCGCACCGATCTTCTTGTTCAGCACGATGATCATCACAAGGAAAACCAGCGCCGCGACCAGAAGTGCAGACGAAAAGACCAGCAGCACGAAAATCACCATCCGATAGCTGGTCAGAACCTCGGAAAAGGTGGTTCCGGACCCTGCCAGAATCTCAAGAAGCCGGATCTCGGCCCCGCTGCGCAGATCGTCATTCTCGATAAAGATCCGCTCAACCCTTGCATTGAACGCGTTGGCGTCGGGCAGGTTCAGGAACAAAAGCAAGGCAGCCGCGAACAGGATCAGCACGATCCCGGCGATTCCGAAGGTCACAACCCGGTTGCCCTGTTTCAGGCTGTCAGTAACGAAGGAACCAGGCCCCGGCATTCGCTTTCCTCTCATCCAGCCCCTCCGGCCCGAAAGTGGACAGGACATTCAGCAAAGTCCAGCCGCCGGCGGCAAGACGGGGTTTCAGCTCGGCTCCGGCCTTGCCCGGAGAGCAATTGCCATCGGAAACCTGCGCCACCCCATAGTGGAGCTGCAAGGGGTCATCTTTCTTGGCCTTGTAATCTGCGTAGCAATCAGCCGCCGCAGGCCCGGCAAGGGCCAGCGCCAATATGGCAGCAAGCATGGTTCTGATCATCTCCGGCTCCATCGTCGGAATACTGCCCGTCCCTTAACGGGGCGTTATATTTCTCCGCTCAATCTGCGGAAATCCGCCTGGATATTCAATAACGAGCAAGGTCTCAGGGCGGTGATATCCCATATCACGCGCATCAGATGCGGCTGTTATGGCCTGGCCATGCGCCGTTATTGCGCGACCTGGCCGCTGCGAGCCAGGTCGGGTCATCCGCTGCAGGACGCTGACGGCCCTCCCGAACTCAGATCGGGGTCAAGGTCGCCGGCAGCGACGGACAGTGGCGCAACAAGACCCAAGGAGGCATTCATGCAGCATCACAGGACAGAAGCGGCTCCGGCCCGGCAAAGCAACCAGTCGCATCCCGCTGATTTCGATTTCGGCCAGGCCCGCGCGACGGGCAAGCCGCGGAAAACAGCACGCCCCGGCCTCACCGCAGGTCTGATTGGCTTTGCTTTTGCGGTGTCGATGTTCATGCCGGTCGGCGCGAAGGCAGAAGCCGCCTGGCAGCGCTATCCCGATCAGCTGAGCGAGCCGGCCCGTCCGGGCATTCTGCCGGAGGTGCTGAACGTGGACAGCAAACGCGGCATGCGCCCCGGCTGGGACAAACCGCATCGCCTGCGCCTGCCCGGGGTCTGCGCGCTGCAGATCGACGGGCGCCGCGGGTACAGCGGCTATTCCGAAAACTGCCTGCGAAATCAGGGGCTGCGCGAAAAGCTGCCGCGGGACTGCGGCACTGCGGCCCGCGTTTTCGGGCAGCGCGACCGGCTGTTTTCCGCAGCCTGCCTGCGGGATTTCGGCTATATGCTGCGCGATTGATCCGCCACAGCCTGGCGCGTCCGCAATCCGGACGCGCAATTTCAGCCGGGTTGATCCGGTTTATCGCGGCAAAAGCTCTCATAAAGCGCCGACATCACCCGCAATGCCGGCGCGCTTGCGATCTTGTACCAGATCGTCTGGCCATCGCGGCGGCCGACAATGATCCTGTCGCGCCGCAAAAGCGCCAGATGCTGCGAGACAGTCGAATCGCGGAGCCCCAGATACCCGGCCAGCTGGCCGACCGATTTCTCGCCCTCGACCAGGTGGCAGAGGATCAAAAGCCGGTGCCGGTTGCCAAGCGCCTTCAGAAGCGCGCCCGCCTGGTCTGCGGCGGCGAGCATGGTCTGGGGGTTCAGGTCCATCGGGGGATGCATCCGGCCCTATCTACATAAAATCGCAGATAAAATCAAGCCAGGCGGTCGTCGGTCAGGCTGCGCGAAGTGACCCGAAAACAAAAGAACCCCAAATAAAAGCACCCCCGAGGCCGAGGGGGACTTCGGGGGTGAGATCACCGACAACTGGTCCGCCGGTACATTGCCAATATCGGGCAACCACCAACCGACGGCCTGACAGGTTACTGACTGACACGTCAACTCGTTAAGTGCATTGGCAACGTTCGTGCACAACGACCGCCCAAGGCCCAGACCGCCGGTGGTCTGAAACTGGAACTCTACGGATCCGGCATACAGGCTTATTCCACGGGTCCGGTAAAAGTTAAATTCGCGTGGTTGCCTAGGCAGAACTGCCTATATCCATTTACGGGGCCACTGGCATTCACCGACCATAGCCCTTAACCTGCCCCGGATCCGGCTCAGCCCCGGAAGCTTGCAATAACAGGCAGAAATTTTGCAATCAGGCCCGAGAATTGCGTCACCCCTATGCTGTCCCCGCCCCGCCGGGACAGCCTTCCGTTGCGTCAGCCCGCGCCTGGCCTGCGGAGGCCGGTGATGCGGTATTCGCTGCGGATCCTTCTGGCACTCTGCCTTGCCGGCCTGCAGCTCATCGCTGTTCTGGCGGTGGTGTTCTCGTCATATTTCACCTCTGAAAAGGCGCTGATCGCCCATGCGCGCCACCTGTTGCGCGATGTCGGCACCAATGCGATCGAACATTCCAAGGGCTTCCTGAACCCCGCCCAGGGCGCCGCTGAACTCGCGGCACGGCTGGCGCAGAACCAGGTGGTTGCCAGCGATGACCATGCGCGGCTTGAACAGCTCCTGTTCCAGCAATTGCAGATCTCGCCGCAATTTGCCGGTCTCTATTTCGGCGGCGAGGATGGCAATTTCGTCATGGTCTCACGCACGCCAGATGAGGCAGGGCCTTTCCGCACCAAGCTGATCACCATTGAAAACGGCGTCCGCCGGATCGAGCTGATCTGGCGCCGCGATGACTTCTCGATCATGGCGCGGCGGCTGACCCCGGACGATCCCTATGACCCACGCCTGCGCTCCTGGTTTATCCTCGCAAAGAACAGTCTCGGCACGGTCTGGACCGACCCCTATATCTTTTTCTCATCGCAACAGCCGGGCATCACCCTGGCAGCGCCGGTGCTGCGTCCGGTCAATGGCAAACGCGGGGCCAGCGGTGCGCGCAGATCCATCTGGGGCGTGGTCGGTGTCGATATCGAGATCAGCCGCATCTCGGATTTCCTGTCGCGGCTGCAGATCGGAGTTTCTGGCAAAGCACTGATTATACACAAGAACGGAGATGTTATCGCGCATCCGGATATGGACCTGTTGCGGATCACTGCCGAGGATGGCTCGTTGCGCTTCGCCAGTATCAGCGAGATCGACGACCCCATCGCGCGCGCCGCCTTTGCGCCGCTGGCACGCAGCGGCGAGTTGAAGATCGCCCAGCTCACCCGCTCACAATTCACCTATGAAGGTGAATCCTATGTCTCGACCGTTATGCCGACGATCAGTGGCAAACTGCCCTGGACCATCGGCGTCTATGCGCCCGAGAGCGATTTTACGGCCTCGATTAAGGACAACCGGACCCAGAATATCTGGATCGCGGTGCTGGTTGCCGCGACCACCGGCATCGTCGGGCTTTTGCTGGCCGATTACATCTACCGCCCTGTTCGCGCCTTTGCAGTTCGCAATGCCTTGATTTCTCAGGGTGAAGTCGACCCCACAAAACCGCCGCCGCGCACCTATAAAGAGCTGGAAAAGGCCAATTCCACCCTGATGCAGCAAATCGTGGCCCGCCGCGAAGCAGAGCGCGAATATGGCCAGACCTTCGAGCTTTCGACCCGTGCGATGGCGCAGATCTCGCCGGTGGATGGTTCGATCATCCGCGCCAATGCGAAGTTCGCCGAACTGGTCGGTGCCCCATCGACCGGGGCGGTGATCGGACGCAAGGTGACGGATGTCGCGCATCCTGACGATGTTGCCGCCTATGCCTGCGGCGATGGCTCGCAGCTGAATGAGACCGGCGGAGCCGAGTCCAGCCAGGAAATGCGCTGGTTCCGGCGCGATGGCTCGCTGATCTGGGTCAAGCTGAATTCGATCATCATTCGCGATGAGGCGGGCAAGCCCCTGCATGGCGTGCTGACCGTCGATGACATCACCGAAGAAAAGGCCCGCGCCGGCAAGATCGAGCAGCTGAACCGCGACCTCTCACATATGGCGCGCGGCAATACGATGGGGCAGATGGCGGCCGGCCTCGCACATGAGCTGAACCAGCCGCTGACCGCGATCTCGCAAAATGCCGATACCGCCTTGCTCGCATTGCAACTGGGCAAATGGACCGACATCGAGCTGCGCGAGCTTCTGACCGAAATCGAAAGCCAGTCACTGCGTGCCGGAGACATCATCCGCGCGCTGCGGGGCTTTATCCGCAAGGACGAAGGAACGCTTTCGCCCTTTGATTTCGCTGAACTTCTGGGTCAGACGCTGCGCCTCGTCCATGCCGAGGCCAGCGATTCCGGCGTGCGGATCGTCGAGGATCTCGGCGTGCTGCCGCCGGTTCTGGGCAACCGGATCCAGGTGGCGCAGGTGCTGGTCAATCTTTTGCGCAATGCCATCGAAGCCATTGCCTCTGACAGCGAAAACACGCGCCAGGTGACCGTGACCGTGCGGCCTTTGCTGCAGGACAGCCGCGAAATGCTGCTCGTCACGGTCGAGGATACCGGGCCTGGCGTCAGCGACTCCATCACGCTTTTTACCCAGTTCGACACATCGAAACCCGAAGGCATGGGCCTTGGTCTCTCGATCTGCCGGTCGATCATCGAGGCCAATGGCGGCACGCTCTGGCATGAAAAGCCGGGGGCGCGGGGGGCAAGATTCTGTTTCACGCTGAACACAGCTGCGGAGGCGGTATGAAAGAGCAGTCGATTGCACAGCAAGACCCCGTGGCCGGGCTGACGGTCTTTCTGGTCGATGATGACGAAGCGATCCGCAATTCGCTCGCCCGTGCGCTGCAAAAGCGCGATTATCGGGTCGAGACATTCCCCTCGGCGGCAGATTTCCTGCTCCGCTATGATGGAGAGACCCCCGGCTGCCTGATCCTCGATTACGGGATGCCGGGGATGAACGGGCTGGAATTGCAGGCCTGGCTGGCCAGGGCCGGCCATGACCTGCCGATCATCTTCATCACCGGCCATGGCGGCGTGCCGGAATCGGTGCAGGCGATTAAGGCGGGCGCGCTGGATTTCCTTGAGAAACCCTTCCGTCAGTCGGTGCTGATCGAACGGATCGAGACCGCTTTCGCGCTGGTTGCCGAACATCACGCCGCCCGCGCCGGGACCGAGCGGCTCAGGGCGAAATTCGACCGGCTTACCAGCCGCGAGATGGAAATCGTCAGCCATATGGTGTCAAACCCGTCCGAGACCTCCAGCAAAGAGGTGGGCGCGAGGCTCGGGATCAGCCCGCGCACCGTCGATCACCACCGGGCGCGGATCCTGGAAAAACTGCAAATCCGCTCGGTGGCCGAGCTGATCTCGATGGCGCAGCATTTCCTCGCAAAGGGCTGAACATGGGGCAGATCGACCTCAATTCCGATCTCGGCGAAAGCTATGGGCCCTGGACGATGGGCGAAGATGCCCGGATGCTTGAGCTTGTGACTTCAGCAAATCTGGCCTGTGGCGGCCATGCCGGTGATCCCGAAACCATGTTCACCGCGCTGTCGCTGGCGGTTTCCCGCGATGTCGTGATCGGCGCCCATCCCGGTTATGCCGACCGCGAGGGGTTTGGCCGAAGGGTGATCCCGATGCAGCCGGCCGAAATCACCCGGATGGTGGTGGCCCAGACCGCCGCTTTGCAGGGTCTGGCCGCGCTGGCCGGGGCCGAGATCCGTTATCTCAAACCCCATGGCGCGCTGTCTGGCCTGGCCGCGGCGGATCCGGTGATCGCCGGCGCCATCGCGGATGCGATTGCGGCTTTGCCGGGCCGCCTTGCATTGCTGGCGATCTCGGGAACGGCGCTGGAAAGCACAGCGCGCGCGCGTGGCCTTACCGTTTATTCCGAGATTTTCGCGGATCGGGCCTATCTGCCCAATGGCCAGCTGATGCCACGCAGCCAGGACGGCGCCGTGCTGCATGACGCTGATGAGATTGCCGAACGCCTGATCGGGTTCCTCGACAGCGGGATGATGCCGGTTGCGGGCGCGGCGCCGATTGCGCTCGATGCGCAGTCCGTCTGCATCCATGGTGATACGCCGGGCGCCGTCGATCTCGCCACTGATCTGCGCCAGCGGCTGAGCGCGGCGGGCGTCGCGATCCGCCCCTTCCTGCCCGGCTGACCCCTGATGAATGACGCGCCCCGCTTTCGTCCCGTCGCTGAACATGGCCTGCTGGTGGAATTCGGCGAGGGCGTGAATGCGGCGCTGCATGACCGTGTGATGGCGCTGGATGCCGCGCTGAACGCCGCGCCACCGCAGGCCATGATCGAAACCGTGCCCGGGAATGCCTGTCTGCTGGTGCGTTTCGATTGTCTGGCAACCGATCATGCCAGGGTCGAGGCAGACATCCGCCAGCGGCTCGACACCGGGCGACCGCAGGCGCCGGAAGGCCGGCTGCATGAGGTTACAGTGTGCTATGACGCGCCCTTTTCTCCGGATCTCGCTTCGGTTGCGGCGATGACGGGGCAGAGCCCGGAGGCGGTGATCGCCGCCCATCTTGGCGGTGCGTATCAGGTCAGCCTGTACGGCTTTGCACCGGGCTATGCCTATCTGACCGGCGTTCCAGATTCGATCCGCCTGCCTCGCAAATCCGCTGCCATCCGCGACATCCCGGCCGGGTCCGTTCTGATTGCCGGGTCGCAATGCATTGTTTCGACACTTAAAATGCCGACCGGATGGTGGATCATTGGCCGTTCGGCCACAAGCATCCTCACGGCTGACACGGCCCGCCCCTTTCTCTTCGATCCCGGCGACCGGGTGCAGTTTCGCCGCATTCGCCATGACGATCCGGAAATGGCCCCGGAACTGACCGATGTCTGAGGCCGAACTCTGCCTGCGCTTTGCCGGCCCGCATGTCTCGATCCAGGACGAGGGCAGACCAGGCTGGGCGCGTTTTGGTGTGCCGCAATCGGGCGCGATGGACCGGCTCGCCATGCGGGCCGCGAATGCGGCCATCGGGAATGCGCCCGGCACACCGGTGATCGAGATTTCGCGCGGCGGCGTTCAGATCGGTTGTGACGCGGGTGAGATCGCCTTTGCCCTCACCGGCGGTGGCTTCATCCTGGAACATGCCGGCAAGCGCCTGGGATCCTGGTCACGCGGGCTGCTGCGGGCCGGGGAAACCCTGGTGATCCGGCCAGGCACATGGGGCAACTGGTGCTACCTGGCCTTTGCCGGGCAAAGCCTGGTACCCACCTGGCTGGGGAGCGCCGCGACCCATGGGGCCTCTGGCTTCGGGGGCGGCAAACTTGCCACGGGCTCAAAGCTGCATTTTGCCCCTGTCGAACCGCGCCTGCCTTTGTCGCCGCATATCCCCTGCCCGATCCTGGCGCGCCCCCGCCATATATTGCGTGTCACGCCCGGCCCGCAGGAGCGTTACTTTCCCGAAAGATCCATCGAGGCGCTCTATGCCGGCCCCTGGAAGGTGACGACTGCGGCGGATCGGATGGGAACCCGGCTCAACGGCCCCGCAATTGCACCGCTTGCGCCGCTTGATATGGCCTCGGAGCCGCTCACGCGCGGCTCGATCCAGGTGGCGGGGGACGGGGTCGCCACGATCCTCACCGCCGATCATCAGACGACGGGCGGCTATCCCAGGATTGCGACGGTGCTCGATTGCGACCTTGACGCCTTTGCGCAGGTGGCGCCGGGTCAGAGGGTCGCCTTCCTGCCGGTTTCGCCTGGACAGGCCATTGCTTTTGCCCGGCAGCACCAGGCCGCCTCGGAGCGCTATATCGCGCGCCTCGCTTCCCGGAGTCAGCCGGTTCAGGATCTCTT
Source organism: Paracoccus sp. IB05 (assembly GCF_016405985.1). Taxonomy (GTDB): domain Bacteria; phylum Pseudomonadota; class Alphaproteobacteria; order Rhodobacterales; family Rhodobacteraceae; genus Pseudogemmobacter. Next base: position 121,105 of record NZ_JAEFCF010000002.1, on the reverse strand, counting down.
CTTGCCATCTTGCAGCCGGGCGAGAACCTGATCTCTTCCGAAGGCCTGTCGTGCCGCCGCGAGCTCTGTGCGCCAGATCACCTCTTGCCGCGCCAGGTGCTGGTTCAGTTTTGTCCTGCGCCCGGCCGCCCATCCCTCATAGACCAGAAATCTCTGCGCCTCGGTCATATCCGCCATCGCCGCCTCATCCGGAACCCGGTTCAGCGCCGCCAGCCTTTCCCTGATTGCCTCCCGCTCCGCCGCAGCTTTGGCGAGGCTGGCCGCCCGAAGGTCAAGCACCATGCCGGCCATCCTGCGCAGCCGATGCAGTTTTTCGACCCGTTTCATCACTCACCTCCGCTTTCTGGCTTTCTCCCGCATCATGGCCGCAAACCGGATCGCGGCGGCCACCGCGGCATAATGCTCGCGCCGGATCTCCTGGCCGATCTCGGTGATCCCGTAGATCGCGCGCGCGGTGGCAGGATCGCGCCGGATCGGCACCCCGGCCTCCTGCGCGCGTTCCCTTATCCGCGCCGCGATTTCATCGATGCCTTTGGCAACACAAACCGGCGCACCGCCCCTGATCCGGTCCCATTTCAGCGCGACGGCGTAATGGGTCGGGTTGACGATCACCACATCCGCGCCCGGCACATCGGCAAGCATCTGCCGCGTCGCAATCTCCTGCGCCCGACGCCGGCGATCGGCCTTCATATGCGGATCGCCCTCGCTGTCTTTCATCTCATCGGTCAGCTCTTTCCGTGTCATCCGATTGCGTCGCATGAATTCGGCCCGTTGCCAGAGGTAATCCACCGCGCCGATAACTGCGTTGAGCGCAATCACCAGCAGGAGGAACCCGGCAAGCAGACCGACCAGCAAAAGGGCCACCTGCCCGGCCTCGAGCCGGGTGCTGCCAATGATCTGATCGGCGCGGCTGGTCAGAAACAGCGCCAGGGCCAGCGAAATCAGGACCATTTTCGCTGATTTCTTCAGGAAATCGACCAGGCCGCCGCGGCCGAATTTCTGCCCGAAATTGCTGATGATCGAAATGCGGGACATCTTCATATTCAGTTTCGACGGCGCAAATACGAACCCTTTTGACGCAATCAGCCAGATCAGGATCAATGCCGCCGGCACCAGCAGCAGCGCGATGACCGGCCCCGCCATCGCCAGGGCAGCCCTGCCGATCACCGCCGCCGCCCCCTGATCACCGGGCCCCGGCAGGCGGTCGGCCTGATCAAAAAAGGCCGCCGCCACCTCTCCGGCCCGGGTGATGGCAGCTTTGCCAAAAATGGCGACGGCCAGCAGAATGCCCGCACCTGCAAGCGCGGCGTGGATATCTTCGGATCTGATCGCATCGCCCTCTTCCCGCGCCCTTTCCAGCCGGCGGGGGGTCGGGTCGAACTGCTTTTCATCCTGATCGCTGTCGGAGCCTGACATCACCAGGGTCCGAACGGGTCAAGCAGGCGGAGGCCCAGGGCATCCTGCCAGCTTTGCAGCAGGAAAGGACTGGCCAGGGCAAGCAGGATCAGACCGCCAAGGGTCAGGGCCGGCGCGCCGATAAAGGTCACCATCAGAGAGGGCATGGCGCGGTTGATCGCCCCGAGCGCAAGATTATAAAGCAACGCCGCCAGGATGAACGGTGCAGAAAGCGTGAAGGCGAGGGAGAAGGCCCGCGCAATCAGCCCCAGCGCCCAGCGCGAGATCTCGCCCGGATCAGGCAGCTGCCCTGGCGGCAGAACCTCATAGGAATAGACCAGCAATTCCACAGATCGTGCCAGCCCGCCCATAGAGCAAAACAGCACGAGCCCTCCAAGTGTCAGCAGATTGGAGACGATGGGCTGGGGCTCAGGCCCGGTTCCGTTGAACATCTGGGCCAGGGAAATCGACTGACCGATCATCGTTCCTGCGGTTTGCAGGCAAAGGATCATCAGGCGCAGCGTGAAACCAAGGAGCAGGCCCGCGACAACCTCGGCCGCCACGGTGAGGGGCGTAATGACCGCGCTTTGCGGGTCAGCGCCGGGCAGGCCAGCGGGCGCCTCAATGACGGCAGGAAACACAATCGCCGTCATGACCATTACGGCGGTGATTTTAATCTTTTGTGGCAGGAAGCTTTCGCCGAAACCGGGGAGCAATGCGACCGCCGCGCCGACGCGCGGAAACACGAGGGCCGCCTGCCAGATCAACCCCTCCGCGATGCCGAAAACGCTGCTGAGCTGCGCGATCAGACCGGTCATGCCGCGACCTGACCGAAAAGCGCAGGGCGATTGTCAGCGCCGATTTCCTCATAGGAGAGGACAGGAACCCTGAGCCCCCGCGCCTGAATGACGGTCCGCAGGAACCGTCGCCTTGCCGCCGAGGTGACGATCGCCGGCGAGGCGCCACTCTCTCCGGCCTGACCGATTCTTTCCGCTATCCCATTGGCAAGTTTTGCGAAAATATCCGGCGGGAGGGCGACATCGCGCAATCCGCGATCCCCGTCGGTTTGATGGGCCTGGAAGGTCCGCTCCCATTCGGGGGCAAGCTGGATCAGGGGCACGGTTCCGTCTTCGCGGCGGAATTCGGCAACGATCTGGAAACCGAGACGCTGACGGACATGTTCGCAGACCGCTTCGGGGGATCCGAAACTGCGCGCCTCGGCGACCGCTTCCAAAATCAGCGGCAGGTTTCTGACCGAAACCCGCTCCTCCAGCAGCAGGCGCATCACCGCATGGAGCAGATCCATCGGCACTTTTTCAGGGATCATGTCGTCGAGCAGCCGGCGGTTCGCCTCTGCCCTGCCCCGGTCCGAGAGATCGGTGAATTCATCGAGCAGACGGCGCAGGCCACGCAGCGAGAGCAGACGCGAAAGGCTGGATTTCAGAACTTCAAGCAAATGGGTGGCGAGGACTTCGGCCGGCGACACCACCGTCAGACCCGAGAAAACCGCATCCTCCTGATATTCCGGCCGGATCCAGCGGGCGGGCGCGCCATAGACGGGCTCTTTGACATCCTCACCCTCAGGCGCGCTGGCACCATCAGACATCAGCACCAGCACGCAATCCGGAATCAGCCGGTCGGTCACCTTCGCGACTCCCTGAATGCGGATCCGGTAGTGTCCGCCCGGCAGCATGGCCTCATCCGTGAGGCGAATTTCGGGGAGAATAAGCCCATAGGTCGAGGCGATATGATTGCGCATACTGGCAATCCGCCCATCCAGACCGGTCGCAGGATCCAGCGCCATATCCACGAGATTTGGCGAGAACTCGATATGAATTTCGTCAAAATCAAGCACATCCCCGATATGGTGTTTTGCAGCGGTCTGGCTATTGCTGAGCTCTGGCTCGGCCTTTTCGACAGGCTTTTTCCAGACCAGGCGGGCAAGCCCTGCAAGCCCTGCCGCCGTGCAGATGAACGGAAGGAAGGGCATGCCCGGCAAAACCGCGAGAACCGCCATCAGCCCGGCAACGGTTGCAAGGGCTGCGGGATAGCGCCCAAGCTGCTCGACCAGGCTGATATTGACGGCGCCTTTTGTCCCGCCGCGCGCGAGAAGGAGAGCTGCTGCAACCGAGATAATCACCGCAGGGATCTGACCCACCAGACCATCCCCAACCGTGAGAATCGCGTAGGTCGAGAAGGCGCGGGCGGCATCCATATCGTGCATCCCGATACCGACGGCCAGGCCCACCACAAAGTTCAGCGCGGTGATCATCAGGCCGGCGATCGCATCGCCCTTCACAAATTTCGAAGCACCGTCAAGGGAGCCGAAGAATGTGGTTTCCGCCAGCTCGGTTTCACGCCTCTGGCGCGCCTCATCATGTGTGATGGCGCCGGCGGACATATCTGCATCAATCGCAAGCTGGCGCCCCGGCATCCCGTCGAGCGCGAAGCGCGCGCCCACCTCTGCCATTCGCCCCGCGCCTTTTGTAATGACGATAAAATTCACGATCATGATGACGGTGAATACCACGAGGCCGAGCACGATATTGCCGCCCATGATAAAGCTCGCGAAGCCCTCGATCACATGGCCGGCCGCAGCCGTGCCGGTATGGCCCTGGCTGATGATCAGCCGGGTCGAAGAGACATTCAGCGCAAGCCGCAGCAGGAGGGATGCAAGAAGGATCGTCGGGAAAGACGAAAAGTCCAGCGGCCGTTCGACAAACAGCGTGACGGTCAGCATCAGGATCGCCAGCGAGAAGGACAATGCCAGGCCGATATCCAGCAATGCAGGAGGTATCGGCAGGATCATCATGCCGATGACAGACATCAGGGCAACGGCCATCAGGACGGTCGGATGGAACAGGTTGCGCGCTTTCAAAGTCTCCATTTCGGCCTCCTCACGGTGCCCCAAAGAGCGGGCGCGCAGAGCCCGAAACCGTCACAAGCGAACCCGGGCTCAGAACTTTTCCCGTTTGCAACAAGGGGTAATTGTTCTCGCGGGGGGTATCGGCGGCCAGCAGAACACTGTCGAAAGGCTGGCCCTGAACGGATGCATGGATCGGTCTGAAGCGCTTCATATAGCGCTCTGCAAGTTCCGGAGTGAAAGAGTGATAGGCCGCAACTGCTTTTTCCCAGCTACCGGTCTGGTGCATCAGGTCTGACAGAAATCCGGCGGCATAATCGGCATTTTTCTGCGGGTCTATCATCGCATCAGGTGATGCAAAGGCTTCGCCATGCCAGCGCCAGTTTAACTGAAAACAGCCTATATCTATATTGGTCTCGCCCCGGGCGATGACAGTGTTGAGCCATTGCAGCGCCTGCTCCCGGCTGTCGAACCATTTACTGTCGCCCGCCTGGTTCAGCGCCCAGGGCCAGGGCTCCGGTCCGTTCACGCCCTGACGGCCGCTTTCAGTCATTGCGACTGCCAGCAATATGTCACGCGGCACACCGGAAACCTGAGACGCACGGTGAATTGCGTCCAGACATTGCCGGGCATAGTCAACACTTTGACCTGTTGCCGGAATGCCAAATGCGCAGATCATGATAAGGGGAAGGCCAGTCAAAAAGCTGTATCGTGACATTCTGTCTGATCCACAGGAGCCGGATCATTTCCGGATGAAGGGTACAATTCGACTATTGCGCATTGGTGGTTGCCAAAGGGTTACGGAAATTGCCCCGGAACAGCCTGCATCAGTTCGACTATGGCCTCGCGTGCAGTCTCGCTTTCGCCTGCCAGTCTTGTGCCGCGCGCGAGAATCCCCTCGGAATCTCCGCCCGCCGGAGATGAGAGCACCATCGCCGCCGCCGGACTGAGGCCCGCCGCATCCTGATCGGCAATGTAGCTCCAGTCGCCGGCCCAGAACTCCGCCCGCAGGGCTCTGCGCTTGTCGCCGCTTGCCAGGAAAATAGCAGCGGCAGCATTTGCGTTTCCCAGTTGTATCGCGGCCCGCGCCCGCAAGGCATCCGCTTCGGTACCGCCAAGGCCTGCAAGGGTCCGAACCGCAAGCCGGGCATCGCGGATCGCAAGTGCGGCCTCAGCAGCCAGCATTCGGTCGGCCTCCGCCTCCAGGCCATCGGCAGGCCCAAGCCAGTGCAGCGCTTCCTGAGCAAAGCCGAAACGCAGCAACCGTTGAGCAACCTGTCTGCTGACTTCTGGTTTTCCGCGCGGTGGGACAGAAACCTTCAGCGCCTCTGCCAATAAGATTTCATCCGGAGCCGCAACTGAGGCGAGTTCCCAAAGGTCTGCGACTGTGTCTGTGGCTTCCGGCAGGAGATCGAACGCAGCCCGAAAATCGCCCGCCATGGCAAGAGTAAGAACTTCTGCCCGCCGGATGCGTGGATAACCGTCTGTCCCTCGCAGTTCTGCTGTCAATGCAGAGAGCTGCGCCGCCAGATCCGGCGGAACCAGACGATCCCCGCCGAAAGCAGATTCCGCACGCAAAATTGCCGCCTCCGCAGCCGAAACTCCCGGATCGGCGAGCACTTCTTCCGCAATATCCGCGGCCGCGTAGGCATTGCCGGTTGCCAGTTCAATTCCGGCATCCATTAACTGGACCTGCTGCCCTGTCGGTCCAGGCACACGCAGAACAGCATCCCGCAATCGCCGGGCGGTGGTTTCGTCGCCCTGCGCCATGAAATAGCTGACCAGAACAGGTGCGAGGTGGCAACGCAGATCCTGAGAAAGCGCTGAGAAACTGCGCGTTACCGCGGCCGTATCTGGCGCAGTCGCAATTCGCTCAGATCCTGCAGTCGCAAGCGCAAGAATTGCCCAGAGAGCAGCATAGGAATCGCAGCTTTCCATCCCCGAAAAAGCTCCGCGAGGCCCAGGTTCCAGATCCACCAGATAACTGAGATCGTAAAGCGCTGCCCGTTGAGCCGCCTCTTCCACAGGTAAAAGTGTGAAAATTTGCCTCGCCTCAGCGCCGAAGCCGAGTGCAATATTAACCTGGGCCGCCTCGAGCAGATTTTCGACCACTGGCTGGTCGAACTCTGTCAGGAGATTCGTACGCAGTTTACTCAACGCGGCAAGCGGCGCTTCGTCCGGAAGCCATGCCCCAATATCTGTCATGCGATCGGGAAGACAGGGTTTGCCGTCAGCCGTCAGGTTTGGCCCCGGGGATCTGTCGGTTCCGGCGCGTATTCCCGGCATCTCACCATTCGCAATCCGCACGCCAGGCGCTTCGGCCAGGGGGGATTTCGCCGCCGCCGGCAACTCCGCGAGAGAGCCGGGCACGACAACCCCTTCGACGATGCCCACACTGATCTGCCGCAAGAGCGCATCGCGCAAGGGATTCAGCAGAAAACGCACTTCATCGCTGGCGTCTTCATCGCGGATTGAAGGCTCTGATGGGAGACCGAAACCTGCGATTTCAAGCCAGTTGTAGGAGGGTTTCTGCTCCACTCCTGACGCCGGAGAGGCTTTCGGCGGCTTGATAATCGGGGCAGAAATAATCAGGGCCTCAGGGTTTTGCGACGGCTGACGTCCTTGGGCAGGGTCACCGGGATCAAGGGGCCGCTCGAATTCAGATCCGGGAGGCGCGGGTCCGTTTCTGACATCTATCGCAACAATGCCCGGCCTGACCTCGAAAGCGATTGCATGACAGGTGCAGCCAATATCCATCCGCAGCGCCCCGGTCTCTTTGTCCTGCCAAAGAGACCGGATGCGGGATTTCGGGATTTTATCGAAGGCTTTGCTCAGATCATACCCGTCAGGCTGATCTTCAGTCCTGAAGGCGTAGCCCCGCTCCTCCTTGCCAAGCTTCCATTGGCCGAGCGACGATGTTTCGATCACAATCCGTGTAAATTCATCATGTTCGCCCCCACGGATCCGGGCAATTTCGGCCTGAGAATCAGACGGCAGCAGGAGGGTGAAGACCGCAGCCGCAATCCGAAACGCGCGCATCATGCTGCCTCTTGCTTAAGAGCACGCAGCGCTTCTTCAAGATCGCCGAATTCCGGGCGCATGTGATGCGGGGTGTTCTGACGTCCGACCTCGATACAGATATTCGCCGGATGGCGATGCAGGTTGGCGATCAGAACCTCCCGTATCAGATTGTAGAAATGGCCATCCTCCTCGACCACCGCGCGGACACGCGCCGCGAAGGGCCCCATGAGCCCATAGGCCAGGAACACGCCGAGAAAGGTGCCCACCAATGCGCCACCGATCATTTTGCCAAGTATTTCGGGCGGCTGATCAATCGAGGACATCGTCTTGATGACCCCAAGAACCGCGGCGACAATCCCAAGCGCAGGCAAGCCATCGGCCATGGTCTGCATCGCATGACTGGAGTGCAGAGCGTGGTTCATCTGGACCTCCATGCGTTTGTCGAGAACTTCCTCCACCTGATGGGGGTCGTCGTAGTTCATCGAGGCCGCACGCAACGTGTCGCAGATCAGATCAACGGCGTCGTGATCCGCCTGAATGCGGGGATATTTGCCAAAGATGGCCGAAGCGCCGGGATTCTCTACATGCTCCTCCAGGGCGACAGGGTTCGCCCTGGCCAGCCGCACCAGCTCGAACAACAGGCAGAGCAGATCGCGGTAATCTTCCGGCCTCCACCTGGGGCCTTTGAAGACTTTGCCAATGTCCCGCATGGCCTGTTTCACACCGGACATACCATTCGAAATCAGGAAGGCTCCGACGGCCGCACCACCAATCATGGCCAGCTCGAACGGCAGGGCTTTCAGAATGATCCCGAGTTTGCCGCCAGCCGCAGCATAGCCGCCGAAGACCATGATAAAGATCACTGCAATGCCGATCAGTCCGATCATGGGAGATATTCCTGCCTTGGTTCACGCCAGCCTGGACGCAAGCCGTTAAAAAAGCGCCAGGGTTGCCAGCCGTCAGCCCGACGATCCGCAGCTATTCGCGCGGCGCACCCGCATTCCTGCCCGCGAGAATGGCACTGACCGCATAGGCCTTGTCCGGCGCCATACCGGTCAGGATCGCCGCAGCGGCATCGGGGCGCATGCGCCCCAGAAACCCGGCGGCAAATTGCGACTCCATCGCAGTGAAAAGAAGGGCGGCATCTTTTGGCTTCATCGCTTCGTAGACAGTGGTCAGCCGCGCAAGATCCGCCTCCGCCGCACCATCCGCGAGCGCGAGGGCCGCACGCAGGTCCGTCTCAGTCTGACGAAGGGCTTCCATTCTGCCGTCGAGGACCTCACTCGCTAGATCCAGAGCCGCTGCGCGATCCGCCAGCGCCGCTTCCTGGGCGGTCACCCTGGCCTCCCGCGCCGAGAGGGCAGTGGCAAGCTCCTGTGGCAGCGGATCACAGCTTTCGGCAGACACGGCTTCCGGCACGGAATCGGCGCCTGCCGCCCAGGCAAGCGAAGATCCAAGGCCATCGCCAAACCTCACCGCCCCGGATGCCGCGAACAGAAAGGCGATCAGCACCAACGTACCGCGCCCGGCGCGACGGCTCATTCGGCGGCTTCCATCACGCTGCCGCGTCGACGCACCAGCCGCACGCGACGCAGATCCTCGCTGTCCTCCGCTGTTTTGGCCACGGCATATGGTTGCAGCGCAAGGCCGCCAGGCGAAGCCGCCGGGATATCATGCATCGAGGCCACCATAAGCTCGAGCCTGGTCGAGAGCTCTTCCGCGCGGCTGGTCAGCACCGCAAGCCGCTGGCCGGACTGACCCGCCACCTGCTGCGCCTTTTCCAGCGCCCGCGTCATTTCATCAACCTGGCCGGAGAGCACGGCAATCGCGCCCCCCATCCCGGTTTCCAGCGCGGTAAAGCGCCGCAGGCGGCCCGCCAGAACATAGCAATAGACCGCCGCCCCGAGCGTCGCGGCCAGCAGCAGAATATCGGCGATCAAGGTCATTTCAGCCCCTCAGTTCATGACAAATTCGGTGATCAGAAGATCGCGCACCCGGCCTTCGCCGGTGACAATCTGGATACGGCGCAGCATCTGGGCCCGGAGCCGCGTCATCGCGCCCGGATCATCAAAACCTGCGGGATCGACCGCGCGCAGATAGCTGTTCAGGACATCAAGCACGCGCGGCATCAGCAATGTGACCTCGGCCGCATGGGGCTTTGCCACCTCGATCTGGGCCGCGAATCGCAAATGCCGCCCCGGCGCCCCCGGGGGCAGCGAAATCAGGATCTGCTCGACCGGAACATAGGCGATATCCGAGAGCCCCTGCACCTGCGACCCGGCCAGAGCATCGTGCCCCCCGCCCGGCAACAGGCCCGATTTCATGACATAAAATCCCGCGCCACCCGCGCCGGTGGCCAATAAAAGGCCAATCAGCAGCGGCAGCTTCGGGCGTTTTTTTCCAGCCCCCTCCACGGCAGCCTCTTCAGGAATCGCAGTATCCGACACGCCAGCCTCCGTTTCGTCTTGAGAACGAAGATAGATCGAAGGGCACTAACCGATTGTTAATCCAGACCCTTCATTTCTGGTCTCGTCAGGAAAGAATTCCGGCGGAGAGAAAAGTGCAGAATGTGATCTCGATCTGGAATGGGCTGGAGTTGCGGCGCAAGCTTATCCTTGCGGGCGCGACAATCGCAGTGTTTCTTGCGGTTCTGGCCCTTTCACGCCTCTCGGGCGGCGGGCCATCGGTTCTGCTTTATGCCGGTCTGGATGGGCGGGCGGCGGGCGAAGTGGTCACCGCACTGGATCAGCGCGGCGTCCCTTACGAGGTACGGGGCGATTCGATCTGGGTCGATTCCGCCAGTCGCGACTCGCTGCGGATGTCACTGGCCGGAGAAGGTCTGCCCACGGCCGGTGGCGCCGGATATGAATTGCTGGATACGCTTTCGGGCTTTGGCACCACCGCGCAGATGTTCGATGCCGCCTATTGGCGGGCAAAAGAAGGCGAACTCGCCCGCACAATCCTGGCAGTTCCGGATGTGCGGGCAGCGCGGGTCCATATATCTCAGGGCCCGTCAGACCCATTCCGGCGCGGAACAAACCCGACGGCAAGCGTCACGGTGACAACCGCCTCGGGGCGCATATCGGATGATCAGGCGCGGTCCCTGAAACATCTGGTCGCCTCGGCGGTCAGCGGGATGACGCCGGCTGATGTCCAGGTGATCGACACCACCGGCGGGCTGGTGTCTCCGGCAGAAGACGGCGCCAGCGGTTCCGCCAGTGATCGTGCGAAAGAAATCCGCCAAAGCGTCGAGCGGCTGCTTGCCGCCCGGGTCGGCCCCGGAAAGGCAGTCGTCGAGGTCTCGCTGGACCTGCAGACCGAGCGTGAACAGATCACGGAAAGGCGGTTCGATCCGGAGGGTCGGGTCGCCATTTCAACCGATACCGAAGAGAAAAGCAGTCAGAACAGCGAGCCTGGCGGTGATGTCACCGTCGCGTCCAACCTGCCCGAAGGGGATACGGGTGCCGGCGCCGGCGGCCAGTCGCAGACGAATGAAACCCGCGAAAGGGTGAATTACGAGATTTCCGAGACGCAGCGCGAACTGTTGCGCGGGCCGGGTGGCATTCGCCGGATGACGGTGGCTGTGTTGATCGACGGCCAGACCGTGACCGCGCCCGACGGGACCCAGAGCTGGGAGCCCCGCAGCGAAAGCGAACTCTCTGCGCTGCATGAGCTGGTGACTGCGGCTGCGGGAATAGACACGGCACGCGGTGACAGCCTTACGCTTAAATCTCTTGAGTTTCAGCCGCTTGTGACCGATGGCACCGAGGCTTCCTCTGGTTTCCTCTCAGGCTTTGGCCCGCTGGACACGATATCGCTGATCCAGATTGCCGCGCTTACCATTGTGGCTCTCATCCTCATGCTCTTCGTGCTGCGTCCGATCCTTGCCTCTGGCCGCGCAGTGGCGCTGCCGGCGCCGCCTTTGCCGTTGCAATTGCCCGGGATGGCCTTGGCCGGCTCGGCTGACGCGGTACTGAACGGGGAAATCGACAATGGGTTCAGCCTGCCTGACCTCCCGATGGTGGATTTCAGCGGCTCTGACGCCCTGCAGGAGGACCCGGTGGAACGGCTGCAGCGGCTGATCCGCGAACGTCAGGCGGAATCGATCGAGATCCTGCGCGGCTGGCTTGGTCCGGATGAGGAGCGCAGTTGATGCCACTGCCGCAGCTTGAGGTCTTCGAGGCCGGGCGCAGTCCGGGGCGGGACGTGGTCGTCACCGACACCGCTTCGGTGGAAGAAAACCGTGCCGCCGCCTGGGAACAGGGGTACCGCGCCGGCTGGGACGATTCAGAGGCCGCCCATATGCAGAATGGTGACCGGGTCAGGGCCGAGCTGGAGCGCAACCTCATGACACTTGCCTTCACCTGGCAAGAGGCACGGGCACATATCCTTGGCGCGATGGAGCCGCTGTTGCAAGAGATCGTCAACCGGCTGCTGCCGGATCTGGCACGCGAGACGCTCGGCCCGATCCTCGTCGGGCAACTGATGCCAATGGTGGCCGAAACTGCCGAACAACCGGCAAATCTGACCCTTCACCCGGCCGCCCGCCCGCAGGTTGAGGCGCTTCTTTCGCGCAGGCCGGGCCTGCTTTTCGAGATTTCCGAAGATCCGGGTCTCGGCGAGGCCCAGGTCTTCCTCCGCCTCGGAGCGCGGGAAGTCAGCATCAATCTGAGCCGTGTCACCGAGAGCATTATCAGGTCCGTTCAGGATTTTTTCACCCTGTCGCAGGAGAACCCCGATGGATGAACCCGCAAGCTCCAGCCCCTTTGCCCAGGTCCCGATCGAGATCACCATCTCGGTGGGCCGCGCCCGCCCCAGGGTGCAGGAGCTGCTGCGTCTGGGCAAGGATACCGTCCTGCCACTGGATCGCCGCGTGGATGATCCGGTCGAGCTTTATGTCGGTGACCGGCTGATCGCACGGGGTGAGCTGACCGAGCTGGAAGGCGACAAGGCCGGGCAGCTTGCCGTCCGCCTGACCGAGGTCGCCAATCTCAAGAGCGGATTGTGACCGTTTTTTTCCCTGCCCCCGCCTGGAAATGCGCCGCCCTGATCGCTGCCGTTCTGGTGGTTTGCCTGCTCTCGGCCCCGCCGGCGCTGGCCCAGGGGATCACCCTGGATCTGGGCGGCGAAGAAACGCTGGCCTCGCGTTCGGTGCAGCTTTTGCTGATGATCACCGTGTTGTCGGTCCTGCCGGGTCTGGCAATCATGGTGACCTGCTTTCCCTTCATCGTGACCGTGCTGTCTATTCTGCGCCAGGGCCTCGGGCTTCAGCAGGCCCCGCCCAATATGCTGATCATCACGCTTGCGATGTTCCTGACCTGGTTCGTGATGGACCCGGTCTTCACCGAGGCCTGGGCACGCGGCATCGGCCCCTTCACGCGCAATGAAATCGACCTTCCCACCGCCTTTTCCGAGGCATCGGCCCCCTTCCGTCGCTTCATGGCGGCCCGGATGGACCCGGAGACATTCGCCCGTCTCGACGCCTTGCGGCCGCGCGCGCCTGCCGCGATCACCGAGGCGCCGCTGTCGGTCCTGGTTCCTTCCTTCCTGCTGTCGGAAATCCAGCGCGCTTTTGAGATCGGCTTCCTGATCTTCCTGCCCTTCCTGATCATCGACCTCGTGGTGGCGGCGATCCTGATGTCGATGGGGATGATGATGGTGCCGCCGGCCGTGGTCTCGCTGCCGTTCAAACTGGCCTTCTTCGTGGTGGCCGATGGCTGGAGCCTGCTCGCCGCCTCCCTTGTCCGAAGTTATACCTGATGAAAGCAGCCCTTGCCTGACCCGCGCAGCTGTGGCCTCTTTCCGGAAAACAAGGAGGTCTGTGATGCCGTTCAACCAACCGCTCGGCGGCAATGAAATGCCGCGCTTCGGCGGGCCGGTCACCTTCATGCGCTTGCCCGCGGCGCCATCCGCCGAGGGGCTGGATGTCGCATTTTGCGGCATTCCGATGGATATCGGCACATCGAACCGGCCCGGCACAAGGCTGGGGCCGCGGCAGATCCGCGACGAAAGCCGGATGCTCAGGCCCTTTAACATGGCGACCGGCGCCGCGCCCTTTGACCATCTGCAATGCGCCGATATCGGAGATGTGCCGATCAATACCTTTGATCTGAAGAAATCCGTCGGCATTATCGAGGCGCATTATGATCAGATCCTCGCCGCCGGTGCGCTGCCGCTGACGCTGGGGGGCGATCATACCCTGACCTGGCCGATCCTGCGCGCGATCCGCAAAAAGCACGGGCCGGTGGCGCTGATCCATGTCGATGCCCATGCCGATATCAACGATACGATGTTCGGAGAAAAGGTCGCACATGGCTGCCCCTTCCGCCGCGCTTTCGAGGATGGCTGCCTGCAGAACGACAAGGTCTTCCAGATCGGGCTGCGCGGCACCGGCTATAGTCCCGACGATTTCGACTGGGGCCGTAAGAATGGCTGGACGGTGATCCAGGCCGAGGAATGCTGGCATAAATCGCTGAAACCGCTGATGGCAGAGATCCGGGCGCAGATCGGCGATACGCCGGTGTACCTGTCTTACGACATCGACAGTCTGGACCCCGCCTTCGCGCCAGGCACCGGCACGGTAGAGCCGGGCGGGCTCACGATCTGGCAGGGGCTGGAGATCGTGCGTGGCTGCGCCGGGCTGAACCTTGTCGGCGGTGATCTGGTCGAGGTTTCGCCGCCCTATGACCCTTCAGGCAATACCGCGCTGATCGGGGCGAACCTGCTTTACGAGATGCTCTGCGTGTTGCCGGGCGTGCCGCAAAACCCGCCAAAAGCGCTGCGTTAGAGACGAAACCGCCCGCGCCGGATAAGGGCGCGGGCCAGTCACATTGCCGGGTCCTCAGCGCTCGCGCAGGGCCTCGTTGGATTTATAAAGTGGCTTCAGCAGATAGGTCATCACCGTCTTGGCGCCGGTTTCCAGCTCGACACTGGCCTGCATCCCGGGGCGGATCTCGAGATCCTTCTGCCGCTCGGTCAGCTGCGCCATATCGACTTTCAGCGTCACGATGTAATGCGGGTCACCATCTGCCGATCGTGACCGTTCGTCGATGAAAGTGTCGGCCGAGACAAAGGTGACTTCGCCCTTCAGCGAGCCATAGATCGTGTAATCATAGGCCGAGAGCTTGATCACCGCCGTCTGCCCCTCGCGCACGGAAGCGATGTCGCGCGGCTTTACCTTGGCGTCGATATAGAGTTCCTCATCCAGCGGGATGATCTGCAGGATCTCTTCGCCCGGGCGCACAACACCACCGATAGTGGTGATGCCGATCTTGTTCACCACACCTCGCATGGGCGAGACCAGAGTGGTGCGGCCCAGCTGATCCTGCGCCACTTTCAGCTTCTGCTCCAGCGTCGCCACTTCGGCCAGGGTATCGGCATATTCCCGGGCGCGCTCCAGTTCCGTCTTGGTTACCGTGTCAGACAGCTGGTTCTCGGCATCGCGATGCGCCTTCTTGGCCCGCGTCACCTCGATGGCGGGCGCGACCTCCTGGGCCAGCATCCGTTCCATGATATCCAGTTCGCGTTTCGCCTGTTCAAGGATCGCCTCTGCCCCTTCCTTGCGGGCGGTGAAATCGTCGATCCGCGCCTTCAGCAGCGAGGATTCCGAAGCGAAAATATCAGGCACCCGCGCCGCGAGGTCTTCGGACACGGTAAAGGTGATCTCACCGCGCATCTCGGCTTCGATCCGGGCGCGGCGGATCGACAGGCCCGCCAGCTGATCGGTGTAATCATCCACCGCCGCGTGATATTGCGTCGATTGCAACCGGCCGAGCAGTTCTCCCGGCTCGACCACATCGCCTTCGGCGACGTTCAGCTCGGCCAGGATGCCGCCTTCCAGGTTCTGGATAATCTGCGGCCGCGACGAGGACACGACTGTGCCCTCGGCGCTGACGATCTCGTCCAGCCAGGCGAAAGCCGACCAGATGACAAAGACCGCGATTACCGCCCCGATGGCCCAGATCACCATCGACGGGCTTTTCGAACGGCTCTCGAATTCGTCAGACCAAACTGCCGTCATGCGCCCGCTCCTGCCAGTTTCACGCCCTGGGCTTTCGCCAGATGCGCCAGCACCGCTTCTTTCGGCCCGTCCACCGCCAGCTTGCCGTTTTGCAGGATCAGCGTGCGTTCGGTCAGTTGCAGGATCGGCACACGATGGGTCGCGACCACCGCCGTGCGACCCTTGAGCCAGCCGCCCAGACGGCTGACCAGCGTGGTTTCCAGCGTCTGATCCAGCGCGGCGGTCGGCTCGTCCAGCAGCACGATCTGCGGATCCTGGAGCCAGAGCCGCGCCCAGCCGATCGACTGGCGCTGCCCGACGGAAAGCCCCTCGCCCAGCTCGCGGACCTCAAGATCGAGACCGCGCGGATGATTGCGGACAAACGGCCCGAGGCCTGCGAAATCCAGCGCCTGCAGCAACCGGTCGTCGTCGCGCTCCAGCTGGTTCATATTGAGATTGTCGCGGATGGTGCCCTGGATCAGCCGCACCTCCTGGCCGAGATAGCCGATGCCGCGGCGCAGGTCGCGCGGATGGATCTGGTTCAGGTCGATCCCATCCACCAGCACCCGCCCCTTGCCCGGCTCGTAAAGCCCGGCCAAAAGCCGCAGAAGCGTCGATTTCCCCGAGCCGTTCGAACCGAGAACCGCAACATGCTGCCCCTGCGGAATGGAGAGGCCGTTGATCTCGACCACCGGCGCGCTTTGCTCGTCATAGCGGAATTCGAGGTTCCGGAGCTCGAAACTGCCGGCCATACGGTCGCGGCGCAGATAGCGGCGGCCCTCTTCTTCGGACTGACGCGATTCAGCCACCTGTTCCAGCGCTTTCAGCGAGATTTTCACCTGGCTCCAGCGCGCCATCATGGTCGAGACCTGCGACAGCGGCCCAAGGGTGCGGCCGGTCAGAATGCCGGTCGCAATGATGGTGCCGACGGTGAACTGGCCGGCAAAGACCAGATAGGTGCCGGCGATCACGGTGGCGACATAGGTGATTTGCTGCACCGCCTGCGACCAGGTGGACAGAAAGGTCGTCAGCTTGCGCTGTTCGGCGCTTTGCACGGCATTGACCGCGACCAGCTCTGACCAGATGCGGTTGACCCGGTCCTCGCCGCGCTGCGTGGTCAGGGTTTCATGCTCGAACACCGCCTCATAAAGCAGTTTCGCCTGTTTGATCGAGGCGCCCTGGGTTTCCCCGGCAATGCGGATCATCTTTTTGCGCATCAGGAACCCGGGCAGCACCATCAGGATGCCGCCGATGACCAGCAGCCAGACCAGATTGCCGGCAATGGTCGCCACGAGTGCCAGGAACAGCAGAAGGAAGGGCAGATCGGCCAGGGTGCCAACCGTGGCCGAGGTGAAAAATTCGCGCACCGATCCGAATTCCCGCATCGCTGCAAAGACTTCCGATGGTTTGCGCTCTCCGGGGCCCATTTTCATGCCGAGGAGCTTTTTCATCAGCCGTTTCTGCACGGCGATTTCGACCTTGCGGCCGGTATTGTCCATCAACAGCGCGCGGGCGATTTTCAGCGTGGCTTCAAGGCAGACCGCCAGAAGCACACCGATCCCCAGCACCCAGAGCGTCGGCTGCGACTGATAGGGGATGACGCGGTCATAGATCTGCATCGAAAAGAGCGAGATCGCAACGGCAAGGATATTCGCGACCATCGACGCGGCCGAGACTTCTCCAAAGGGGCGGCGGAAATGGCGGAACTCGCCCCAGAACCAATGCGGCTTTGCCTTGACCTCGATATGGCGGGCTTCCAGCTCGCTCAGCGGCGCGCGCGCCTGCAGGATCCGGCCTGCATAGAGACTGTTCAGGTCGGAAAGCAGCAATTCCGCGCGGTTGTCATGCGCGGTCTTGTCATAGATCGTGGCGCCCTCGCCATCGACGCCCAGCACCAGAACGACCTGGCCATTGGTGGTCTCGGCCAAAGCCGGATAGCCGTCGACCGGCAGTTGGACCGAACGCAGGATGCGGGTCGAGAGACCGCCCTGCGTCAGGGCCTGGCCCATCTCGTCGAGCCCGGGCGCGGTGCCCGAGACATCGGAAGCGCTCTGGATCCGTTCCAGCAGGTCAGGGACTGACAATTCGGACCCGATCAGCCCGGCATAGACCGAGGCCAGCGTGGCCCGGTTCCTGGCACGGTTGGTAAAGCGCTGGCTTGCCGGCCTGGCGGCGATGACCGGGCGCGCGCCCGTTGCCACCTGGCCCGCATTCATCTCGAAAGCGATAACCCTGTTTCCGGTCACATTGCGCCTCCATCTACCAGAACTCCGCGCATCAGCGCGATATCCAGCCGCGCGAGCGCGATCTGGTATTTCAGCGAAGCATGGTCCCGCTTCATCGAGGTCAGGGTCTCGAACTGGCCGGTCAGCTCGATCAGGCTGCGGCGGCCGGCTTTATACTGTTCGGTATAAAGACCCATATTGCCTTCCATCTGGGCGATCACCGCGCCATCGGCCTGCTCGCGCAGCGCCAGCATGTTGATCTCCTGGGTCAGCGAGACGATCTTGCGATTTGCCTCGCGGTCGGCCTCGTCAACCTTGCGCCGCGTCACTTCGATCGCTTCGTCCAGCGAGGCCAGATTGTCGGCACGACCAAAGCCGAGAATGTCACCACTCAACGACAACCCGCCGTCGATGCCGCCATCCTTGCCGACCGATGCCCCGGCCCCGATCCCTGCGAGCAGCCCCGATTTCGCCACGGCCACCTCGGCCAGGGTGCGCGCGGCCTCGCCTTTGGCATAGACCACCGTCAAAGGTTCCGGCGTTCCATTGTCCGGCGGCAGCGAGGTCAGACCCCGCTCGGCTTCCATCGGGCCACCTGCAATGACCGCAAGCTCGGCCCAGGCGCTTTTCTCGCCCTGCCGGTAAGACATCAGGGTCGCTTCGATCTCGGCGCGGCGCTGGCTGACCAGCCGGTATTCCGAGCCGTCCGACAGCCCCCCGCTGACGCGGATCTTCGTGATACGTTCGAACTCCGCCATCTGCGTCAGGGCACCATCGGTGATCTGCGCAAGATCGGCGGCGCGCTGCGCCTCGATATACAGCTTCAGCCCGTCATAGACCTTTTTGTTCAGGTCCTGGACAAGGCCAATCGCTGCCATCTCGACATCGGCCGCCGCGAAATCGCGCTCGGCCTGGCGTCGGCCGCGGTCGAAAATCGCGGTATCCAGCACGAGGCTGGCCGCAATCGACGACAGCGAGCTGAGGCTGACATCCGGCCCCAGTTTCGGCAGCCAGTTCTTCGATCTTGCCCGCGCGCTCAGGCGTTTGACGCGCAGCTGGGATTCAGCCGAGGCCTGGCTGCTTTTCAGGACCGCAGCCCCGACCCGGCCAAAGCTGCTGTTGGCGGGCAGGATCGACTGTCTGAGCTTCAGCTGGTCGATCTTTTCCGACACAACCTCGCCCTTCCTGTCGAGATGGGCAGCGGTTTCTCCGGCTGTTGCCGGATCACCCGGCGATGCGGAGGACCTGGTTGCCTGGGGGCCGCCGAAGCAGCCCGCAAGCGCCAGGACCAGAGCGCCAGAGATGAGGGGGGCAGCGGCAGAGCGAAGTCGCTCTGCCTGGCCTGCCTTGCAGGTGCGGGCTTCCATTTCCGGTTCTCCGGGTGGTTTCCGGGATGCTGGATCAGAAGAAGGTGGTGTTGATGTCCTGATCCACCAGGACGGTCCCACCATCCATCGCATAGACGTTGTAATGCTGACCGTCGATTTCGCGAACCTCCACCGGGGTGGTGTTGGTCAGCTGCAGACGGACCTGATCCAGGCTGTCACCGCGGATCATCAGCTCGTTGTCGCCTCCGGTCAGTGCCAGCAGGTCATGGTTGCTGAGGGTCAGCTTTGCCTGGGACATGGTCAGATCGATGGAGGCGAAATCGAAGCTTTGCAGACCCTCACGATCCAGGTTCACGACCACATCCGAGCGGTTGTTGACGATGAACAGCGTCGATGCCTCGTTACCCGCAGCATCGGTATTCTGGATCACCAGATAGCTGCCATCCGGAACGCCTTCCTGCAGGTCATAGTAGTCGGAGACAACCGTCGACCCATTGACCCTGGTGGGCATATCCTCGGTGACTGTGGCGTGCAGATCGACTGGCTTTCCGGTGTTGTCGACCCGGTAAATCGAGACCTGTTCGCCATTGGTATCGGTGAAGATACCCGTCAGCGCCCCCTCGTCGCGCACGATCTTGAGCGGATCAACCGCGGTCGGGGCCACGGTGTCCACCGTCACTTCGCGTGTCAGTTCAGCCGTATTGCCGGCGCGGTCGGTTGCGGTGACCGTCGCCGTCATCGACACGCCATCGCCAACCGGCAGATAGCTTGCCGGGATGATGACCGACCAATGGCCGCTGGCATCCGAGGCGGTGCGCAGAACCTGACCATTCGAGAGAACAACCTCGATCTGCGAGAAGGCCTCTGCCGTGCCGCCGAAGGGCACGCCGCTCAGGCGTTCATGGGCGTTGATCATGCCGTCGCCGCTGATCCGGGCATCCGCCCCGAAATTGGTCACGACGCGGTCGATCACGATGGTCTCGGTCGGCAGGGTCGCCGTATTGCCGTAGCGGTCAACCGCCACTGCGACGACATTGGCGGTGGTCTCGCCGGGCGGGATCACGCCCGCCGGGATCACCACGGTCCAGGTGGTGCCTGTGACGGTTGCCGGATAAGGGCCATGGCCGCCAAAGCTGACCTGAACCTGCGAACCCGCCTCGACGCTGCCGGTGATGGTCAGGCCAGAGGCCGCCTCGGCATTGTTGAGAACATGGTCAGCGCCGGTCGAGTTGCCGGTGATGGCGAAGGGGCTGACCAGGGTATCGATGGTCACCAGATGGCTCGCGGTTGCCACATTGCCGGCCACATCGGTCGAAGTGACGGTGGCAGTTTGCGACAGGCCGTTGCCGGTCGGGATCTCGGCGGAAGTAAAGCTCGCCGACCAGGTGCCCGATGCGCCAACCGTCACGGTACGGGTGCCCGAACCGAACTGGACCACCACGGTTGCGCCGGCTTCCGCGGTGCCGGTAAGGCTGACGCCGGCGCCACGCTCGGCCCCCGAGACCACGTTGTCGCCGGCCTGGACCGGATCAAAGGCCACCGAAGTGCCTAGGTCGATCGAGATCACGCGGCTGTCGGTCGCGGTATTGCCGTAGGCGTCGGTCGCGGTGACGGTTGCGGTGGTGGCGGTCAGCACAGCGCTGCCCGAGACGGCCGGGAAGATCACCGACCAGGTGCCATTCGCGGCGACCGTTGCCGGAAGGGTCGAGCCCTGCCACGAGACCGAGACCACCGAGCCCGGCTCTGCGGTGCCGGTCAGCACCACATTGCGCGATTCCGAGGCGTTGACGATATTGTCGCCCGCCACGGTGCCGGTGAAGGCAACCGAGGCCTGGGTGTCGACGCGGAAGGTATGGGTCTCGCTGCTGCCATTGCCGGCGGCATCGGTCGAGGTCGCGGTGACGGTCGCGTTATACTCGCCGCCCGGCAGGGTGCCGGCGGGAATGTTCAGCGTCCAGGTGCCATCCGCACGGGTGGTCACGGTCTGGCTGTAGCTGGTCGCGCCGGCCTGAACCGTCACCACCAGCACCGCTCCGGCAACCGAAGTCCCGGTCACGGCGAAACCGAGGGTGTTTTCGCCATTATTGACCACATTGTCGCGGGTCACAGCGTCGAAATCGATCGGGTTCGGCACCGTATCCACCACGAGACGGTCGGTGATCACCGTGGTATTGCCCAGCGGATCGCGGGCGGTCACGGTGATGTCGGTGGTGTATTCGCCGGTACGGATCTCGGTGGTGGTGAAAACCACCGACCAGGTGCCGTCACCCGCAATCACGGTGGAATGGCTGTGGCCTTCGATCACAACCGTCACCGAGGCGCCGGGCTCACCCGTGCCGCCGATCCGCACGCCGTCGGTGTAATCGGCTGCGTTTTCGACATGGCCGACCGATTCCGATCCTTCCGTGATATCCACATCCGGCGGCGTCAGGTCGAGGATGAAATCCGGGCCCGGCAGCGTGGTGGTCACGCCATCGGTCTGATCGAAAACGACCACGGCCTCATAGCTGCCGTCAGGCGGCAGGTTGGTTTCCGGGAAAGTGACATGCCAGGTGCCATCCGGCCCGATCACCGTGGTCTCGGTGACAGTGCCGATGGTGACGGTCACGGTATCGCCCGGCTCACCCGTGCCGGAGACGTCGAGCTCCTTGTCGGGCGTGTCGATGATGACCGTGGTGGTGTCTTTCGGGTCAACGGTCGGCGGACGGCGCTCGGGCTCAACCGGGCCGGTGGGGCCGGTCGGATCAATGGGGCCAGTCGGGCCGGTCGGATCAACGGGGCCAGTCGGGCCGGTCGGATCAACGGGGCCGGTCGGGCCGGTCGGATCAACGGGGCCGGTGGGACCGGTCGGATCAACGGGGCCAGTCGGGCCGGTCGGATCAACAGGGCCGGTCGGGCCGGTCGGATCAACGGGACCGGTCGGGCCCGTGGTGCCGCCACCATCACCGCCACCGCCACCGCCTGCGGCCAGGCCGACGAGACCGAGGCCCGCAGCCCCGGCACCAAGCCCGCCCAGACCCACGAGGCCCGGCGCAAACATGGCCATGCCAGCCGGTTCATCCACCGCACCGCCGGCAAGAGCGACATCATCGCCTTCCGAGAAACGCAGCGCATCGAGATTGGAGTATTTGTCCCAGCCATCGACCGGACCGTAGCTGGCGTAAAGCCCGCCATCAGCGGAATTCGAAAGCTGAACCGCGATCACTTCGCCATTTTGCGACAGATACAGCTCGTTGGCGGCGCCGGCGGTGAAATACCCGTCAAGCACTACCGTGCGGCCGTCGATCAGCGTCAGAACAAGGTCATCGCCCTGGCGCGCATAACCGGCGACACTCTGCCGGGAAAGATTCAGCGAAACCGCGTCGCCCGAACCCATCTGGATGAAATTATTGCCTGCATCACCCGCAACCGCACCGCGCGAGGTACCGCCCGCAGAATCGCGGACGACGAATTGAATCGCCTTAGCCATTTTACTACTCCGCCTCATACCGCCGGACTCGTTGGCCCGACATGTTTTTATTGACGCACTTCCGGCGTCTATTGCCGATCTGAATAACCGGGTTTCACTTTCATTTCCAGTAGGTATCAGGCGTCCTTCACATGCATGGCCGCAATTTTTCCCAACTTTCGCCCCAAAGTGGGTCTTTTCGGCAACCCTCAGATCCGGCCTTTCAACCCCTGGAAGAACGCGAAATATGCCTTCGCCCGCCAACTGTTGTGTCCCTGGTCGCCCGGGCTACCAGCCGATGTTGCCCCCTGCCCCATTCACGCCCCATTCGGGCCACAATCGCAAAGGCCCCGGCGCGGACGGTGAGAATATCTTTGCCAGCTCACAAATCTGTTGACGGCACTGTGAGGCCGATGCGGCGTGCTCGCATTGCGGGACAGGCCGCGTCATGACAGTCTGACGGCAGGTTGCGCCGCTTTCGATGCGGCTTTCATGGCGGCCCTTCGGGCAAATGCCGGAAGGCCGCGCTCCGGCCCGACCGGTTGAATGTAGTGTGAAGCGAGATGGTTCAATGACCCTGATCCCGACCAGAACCGCAATTGTCAGCCTGCTTGGCGCCGGTGTCATCGGCGCTGCCGGCTGCGTGGAAAGCCAGGCTGCAAAGCCCGCCGCCCCTGCGGCGGTCGCGGCAGCGGCCCCTGCTGCGCCGGCCGCGCGCCCGCTTGATGCCGCCGGTCAGGCCCGGGTCACGGCACGCCTGCAGGAGCTGGAGCCGGAATTCTGGACGCGGCGCTCGAAAGATGGTGACGCAGCCGCGAATGCCTGGTTGCAGCAAAAGGCCGTCGAGATCGGCCGCGAAGAGGCGCGGCGCGGCGCGGGCTGATCAGGTCTCGCCGATCTGGCCGCCGGTAATATAGTCGCCCGCTGGCCCCGCCTTCAGCTGATCGACGGAATTCAGCCCCATCAATTGCAGCGTGATGCCGACTTCCGCGGCCAGCAGCGCAAACAGGCGCCCGGTGCCCCAGGCGCCCTCGGCCGCGACCGCCCAGGCAAAGGGCCGCCCCATCATCACCGCATCCGCGCCCAGAGCCAGCGCCTTCACCACATCGCTGCCGCGCCGGAAGCCGCTGTCCACCATAAGCTCGCAGCCCGGGCCAAGTGCCGCGCGCATCGCGGCGACCTGGGCAATCGTCGCATGGCCGTGATCGAGCTGCCGCCCGCCATGGTTCGACAGCACCACGCCATCGACCCCGCTTTGCCGCGCGATCTCGCCATCGCGCGGGTCAGAAACCCCCTTAATCACCAGCCGCCCCGGCCAGCGATCGCGCAGGGCTTTCACCTTGTCCCAGGTCAGGTGCTTGTCGAGCCGTGATGACAGGGCCGAGGCCTGGGCCAGCGCGCCACGCCCGAATTCGGGCCGCCCATCGACCAGTTCCACCCCCGGAAAGCCGTTGCGCAACAGATCCAGCGACCAGCGCGGGCGTTTCGCGAATTGCCAGGCCAGACCCGGCGTGATGTGTTTCACCGCGCGAAAGCCGTTGCGGTTATCGCGTTCCCGCACCGAGGTGATGGCGGTATCGACGGTCAGGAAGATCGTCTCCACCCCCGCCGCACGACAGGCCGCCAGATAGCTTTCATTCACCGCCGGATCGCGGTCGAGATAAAGCTGAAACGCCAGGTTCTCGCCCAGCTGCGGCGCAAGGCTGGCGACCCCTTTGATCGAGAAGGTCGAGAGCCCGAACGGCACCCCCGCCGCCTTTGCCGAGAGCCCGACCAGCAGATCTCCGTCGCGGCGATAAAGCCCGAGAAACCCGACTGGCCCGGGAAAGAACGGCAAGGACCAGCGCCGGCCGAGATAGGTCGTGCTCAGATCCGGCTGCGGCGCAAGGTCCTGCAGCACCCGCTGCGACAGGGCATAGCGGTCAAAACCCATCCGGTTGCGGGCCAGCGTGGTTTCCGAAAAAGCACCACCCTCGATATAATCGGCGAAGATCTTCGGCAGGCGGCGACAGGCGGCGCGGCGGAAATCCTCGACATTCTGGTAGCGGCGGTCGCGTGACATCTTACGGCTCCGGACGGATGGACTCGAAGAACCGCACCATCCGGTCCTCGCCCGCCAGCGGCCTTGCACCGCAGAGGATCGCCTGGGACAGCCCGATGGCCGAGCTTTGCGGGTTATGCCGCCCGGCGCCGGCGCGCAGGTTCATCACCAAAGTCGGGCACAGGAACAGCGCAAGCCGCAGGACCTCCTCCCAATCCGCGGGCAAGATGCCGCGCTCTGCCAGATGGGCGAGCCAGGGCTTCCAGAAGCTCTCGGCCTTTACCGCCAGCAACGCGTCACGCAGAACGCCCGGCGCCCAGTCGCTGTCGATAAAAAGGCAGCCCTCCGCCAGCTGCGCCGTGACCTGCCAGCGCCCCGGCACCATATCGCTGTCATAAAGCCAGAGCGGATGGGCGAGGATATTGTGGAAGGTTGATTTCACCTCGGCCAGCAGCGCGGGCACATGTTCGCCGGCGAAAGCCGGATCGAAAAACGCAAGATGATCAGCGGTTTCGCCGCGCTCATACCAGACATTGGCGTTATGGGCGTCACCATGCGCCACGATGCCGCCCGCATCCGCCAGCCGCGCGGGGGCGAGCCGGGTCCGGGCCGCGTCGAACAGAACGGCGAGGGGGCGGTCATATTCAACGCCATTGATCACCGGACGGGCCAGCGCGATCTCATCCCAGGAGGCGCTCTGGCCGGCAAGGTCAAAGGCCTGGCCGATATAGAAAGAGGCCAGCCGCCCGCCGGGGTAATGCCCGGTTGCGGGGTCGATCAGGCGTTCGGAAAACAGACGGTGGATCGGTTCGGCGGCGGATTGATCCGGCGTGATCTCATGCAGGCTGGCCTTTGCCACCGCGAGCAGGTGGTCGTTCAGCGCGCCTTCTGCCGCCAGCGCGCGGGCCATCGCGGGCGCATCGGGCGCGAGGTCCAGCGCGCGCAGCACATCTGAAAACCGCGGGTCACTGCGGCGGCGATAGACGAGGATCTGCTCGCCCGGGAGCGTCGAGGACAGGATCGGCTGGTCCACCGGCAGACCGGCGCGGGCAAGGATATCGGCGCGGTAATATTCGCCGCGCATATCCTCTTCGCCTTCCTCCTGGTGGAATTTAAAGAAACACTCGCCCTGCTCGCAGGTGAAAAACCCGTTCAGCGAGTTCAGCGAATACTGGTCGTGATTGATCCGGACATCGCTGGCCGTGATCGCAAAAGTCTCGCCCAGAAAAGCCGCGAGCATCGCTTCGGCACGGGCCGGATCGGTGGCGGCAGTGGCGCGGATTTCGGCGGTGCGCGACAGCGTCATGGCTGCATCTCCGGCAGAATAATCGTCTTGGCGCCCATCACTTCGCCTGCAAGATGGCGCGCATAGGCATCGGGAACCGCGTCGAGCGGGATCTCGGCGTCGATCAGCTGTTCCAGCTGTGGGCCAAGCAGGTCGAACAGCGCCACGGCCTCGGGCAGTTCCCCCCCGAACGCATGACAACCGGACAGCCGGATCTCGCGTTCCACCAGCAGCGTCGGGTTCAGGCTGAGCGGGCGCGCGCCGATCCCCACCAGCGCAATCGCCCCGCCGCCGCGCAGGGAGCGGATCAGATTGTCGATCACCTCCGGGCTGCCGGTCGCGTCAATGGCATAGCGGGGCGGTTTCGGGCCGAGGTCATCAGGCTGCACGACCTCGCCGCCGAAGGCCGCCGCAGCACGGGTGGCGCGGATCCGGTTGCGATCAACGATGCTGACCGGGTGGCCTTTATGCGCCAGGACAAGCGCCGAAAGGGCACCAATGGCACCGGCGCCCGTGACCAGAACCGGCGCGCCGGATGGTGCGTTCAGAAGATGCGCGGCATGGAGTGCCACAGCCAGAGGCTCGGCCATGGCAAGCAGGCGCGGCGGCAGACCGGCGGGGGCTTTAACCACGTTTTTCGCCGGAATAGTGACGTATTCCGCGAAGCCGCCATCGATCACCTCGCCCAGAAACCCAAGCTTTTCGCAGATCTGGCTGAGGCCCTCCTGGCAGTTGTCACAGCTGCCGCAGGTCACGCGGCTGTCCACCGCAACGGTGTCGCCCCGGGCAACATGGTGCACCCCTGCCCCGACTGCCGTGACCACGCCGGTAAACTCATGCCCCGCAACCGAAGGGCTGCGCGAGATCCAGGCCCCGGTTGCAAAATTATGCAGATCCGATCCACAGATCCCCGCCGCCGTTACCCTGAGCGTCACCTCTGCCGGGCCGGGAGGCTCCGGCAAAGCCACGTCTTCGACCCGCAGATCCTTTGCGCCATAAAGGCGGACGGCGCGCATATCTCAGCCCTTCAGATACTGCTTGCGGATGTCTGAGACCGCATTGGCGTGATTGTCGAACCCCTCATAGCGCGCCAGCGTTCCGGCAGCCTCGGCCAGTTCCGGGAAACCCTTTGCAGTGACGTAGCCGACCGAGGACCGGCGGATGAAATCGGTCACGGAAAGCGGCCCATAAGTGCGCGCACCGCGCGAGGTCGGCAGCACCGCATTCGGGCCAAGGCAGAAATTGCCGATCGAGACCGGCGTATATGGCCCCATCAGGATCTCGGCGGCGGCGGTGATCTCGCCCAGATGCTCGAAGGGTTTTTCCGAAAGGAGCTGGAGATGTTCCGGCGCGTAATCATTGATGAAGGCATAGGCCTCGGCCAGGGTCCCGGTCACGAGGATGCCGCCATGGCTGCCGCACAGCACCGCTTTCGAGAAACCAACCCGCTGCTCGCTCATCCGCGACCAGTGGTCCGGCAGCGCGGCCAGCGCCTCATCCGCGACGCGGCGGGAATTGGTCACGAGCCAGGCGGAACTGTCAGGCCCATGTTCGGCCTCGATCAGCAGATCAAGCGCGGCGAGGCCGCCACGCACGGTTTCATCGGCGAAGATGATCGATTCCGACGGGCCAGCGGGCAGGCCGGGGTCGATCACGCCCGACAGGAGGCGCTTTGCCGCCACCACCCAGGGGCTGCCCGGGCCAACGATCTTATGGCAGGGCCGCACGGTTTCCGTGCCATAGGCCGCCGCAGCCACCGCCTGGGCGCCACCGGCCTTATAGACCGTCTTGACGCCCGCGAGTCGTGCCGCCACCAGGGTCGCCGCATCGACCTTGCCGCCCGGGATCGGCGGCGTGAAGATGGCGATATTCGGCACCCCCGCCACCACTGCCGGCACGCCGGTCATCATGGTCACGGACGGAAACGACCCCTTGCCGCGCGGCACATAAAGCGCAACCGAATCGATGGGGATGAACCGATCCCCGGCAAAGGCACCGGGGCGGATCTCCTTCAGCGTCATCGGCTCCGGGACCTGTTCTTCGTGGAAAGAGCGGATGTTCGCGATCCCTAGCTCAATCGCGCGGATCACCTCGGGCTCGACCAGGGTAAAGGCCTCGTCGAATTCGGCCTCGGTCACTTTCAGCTTGTCCGCCGTCAGCCCCTCGGCCTTGTCGAAATTCACCCCGAACTCGACCAGCGCGGCATCGCCACGGGTTTTCACTGCCTCAATGATCGCCGGAACTTTTTCCAGAAACATCGACAGATCGGTCTCTGACCGGGCGAACAGCGCCTCGCGCTCGACCGCCGACAGATCGGCCAGGATTTTGAAATTGACCTCAGCCATGGACAGGCCCTCTCGCATAGTCATTTGGATTTAAGAAAGATTTCCAGCCCGACGAGCTTGTCGAGCAACCAGATCGCCGCCAGCGCAATCGCGATGAACACCACCGAGACGGCAGCCAGATCAGGCGTGATGATCGAGCGGATCGAGTTGTAGATCAGCACCGGCAAAGTGACGATGCGGGCATCCGTGAGAAGGAGGCTCACAAGGAATTCGTTCATCGCGAGGATGAACATCAGAAGCCCCCCGGTGATCACGCCCGGCATCACGGCAGGCAGCGTGACATGAAGGAAGGTCTGCACCCGCCCTGCCCCGCAATTCTGCGCCGCAAGCTCAAGATCCGGGTCCAGCAGCACCGCCGAAGACGAGACCGACCAGATGATGAAGGGCAGATTGATGACCGCGCAGGCCATGCCCACCGGCCAGAGGCTGCCCAGCACATGCCATTCACCGAACACCAGCATCAGCCCGATCCCCGATCCGATCAGTGGCACGGTAAAGGGCAAGAGCAGATAGACCTGGATCGCCGTGGTAAAGCGCAGGCGGAACCGCGACAGCGCAAGGCCCGCCAGCGTCCCCACCGGCACCGCAACGAGGGTGCAGATCCCGGCGACGATCAGCGAGCGCAGAAAGGCCTGCTGCAGATCGCGGGCCAGCGCGATCTTCTCATACCATTGCAGCGAAAGCCCCTGCGGCGGAAAGGCGACCATATTGCCGGCGGTCAGGCTCGCCCCCAGCACCACCAGCGTCGGCAAAGACAGGGTGATGATCGAGAACCAGACGAGGCTCCAGACGGTGATTTTCTGGCTGAAAGACATCATTTGCGGCCTCCCATCGCCAGCGTCCCGGCGCCGAAGATCATGAACACCAGCCCCACCAGCACCGACCCTGCCGCCACCAGTATCAGCGCCAGCGCCGAGCCAAGCCCCTGATCGGCGGTGCGAAAGAACTGGTCATAGATCGCATTGGCGATGAAATCCTGACCGCCGCCGCCCAGCATCGCCGGCACCGCGAAATCGGTGAGCGTCAGCGTAAATACCACGAGCCCCGCCCCGATCAGCCCGGGCTTCGCCATCGGCAGCAGCACATGCCACAGAATGCGCGGCCAGCTCGCGCCCAGCGACCCGGCGGCGGTCTCGGTTTCTTCCGGGATTGCGGTCAGCGCCGGCACCAGCAGCAGCACGGCGAAGGGCAGCATATATTGCACAAGGCCGAAGACCACCGCGCCGTAATTGAACAAAAGCCGCATCGGGGTCACGCCGACCAGCGAAAGCGCCTCATTCACCATGCCGGAATTCCCGAGGATGATCAGCCAGCCATAGGCGCGCACCACCTGGCCGATGAAAAACGGCAAAAACAGCGTGATCAGCAGCGCCTTGCGGATCCAGGCCTTTTTCACCCGCACCAGCGCCCAGGCATAGGGAAACGCGAGGATCAGCGTCAGAACCGTGGTCAGAACCGCGGCCGACAGCGACCGCCAGGCCACCGTCAGATAGGTGGAAGACGAAAGCGCCTTGCGGTAATTCTCTGTCGACCAGTCCTCCGACATCAGAAAGGTCGAGGTGTCCAGCGTCCTGAGCGAGGCATCCGCGATCTGGATCAGCCCCAGCACCAGAAGCCCGACCAGCAAAAGCGCAGGCGCGATAAACAGCCAGCCGGTATGGCGCGACAGACGGCGCGGCCAGACCAGGTCGGCGATCCGCTCCACCGCATCCATCAGGCGCCAGTGCAGCGGGTAGCGAAACTCGGGAGAGGGGTTCGGCATCGGTTCTATCCGGAAGGGTCACCCCACCCGCCGGGTGAACCACCGGCGGGCAGGCGCGGGATGGGGGGTCCGGGGGGCTTGCCCCCCGGCCTGCGCTGACGGTGCCCCCGGGCCTTCAGGCCTGGGGAAAGCCGTCAGCCCCCCTCGTTATCCCTGCATGATCTCTTTGAACTTCGAGAACCATTCGCTCTCATTCTCGACCTGTACCTTGGTCGAGATGCGGATCAGATGCGCCATCTCTTCCGGCGTATCCGGGTAGGACGGGTCGCCCACCAGATCCTCCGGCGGCGTCAGCCCCGGCACCACGCCCGGAAGTCCCAGCCCGTCACACCAGACCTGCTGCGCGTCCTGGCTGATGGCGAAGTTGATATATTCCTTCGCCCAGTAGAGCTCATTCTCCGGCAGACCTTTCGGGATCCAGAGCCCATCCGTGTCAAACTTCGCGCCCTCTTCCGGCACGGTCCAGGCCAGATCGACACCGTTCTTCTTCGCTTCGCGCGCATTGGTCGAAATGGTACAGGCGATGTCGATCTCACCATTCTGGAACCAGGCGGTGAAATCGGGGTCCTCGCCCAGCAGCGGCTGCTGCTGTTTCACCTGCGTGATGAAATCCCAGGCCGGTTGCATATTGCCCGGAATATCCTCGAGATTGCCGCCGCCCGCCACCTGAGCCGGGAAGTGGAAGCCGATCCCGTCATTGTAAAGCGCAATCCGCCCCTTGAATTTCGGATCCAGCAGCACCTTCCACGAGGTCGGCGCACCATCCGGGAACGCCCCCGGCCGGTAGGCCAGCACATAGACATAGCCATAGGTATTCACGATCGGATAGCCGTCGAGCCCCACGGGCTTTGCCAGATCGGTCGTATTCGCAAGATTCGCCAGATCTGACAGATCCTCGGTCACACCGCGCAGCGCCGATTTCGTCGCATTGGTGGTGGTGTCCCAGTTGATATGGATCGGCGGCACGCGGCCTTGCGCGACCGATGCCCAGACCTTCGGCTGGATCTCGTTATCTTCGGTCAGATCGTGACGCACCTGGATGCCGGTCGCAGCGGTGAACGGGTCCGAGACGCCTTTCTTCAGCGCCTCAACCCAGGATCCGCCCCAGGCCCGCACGATGATCTCGGCAGGTTTTGCCGGCGCGTCCTGCGCCATCAGCCGGCGCGCCGGCAGCGATCCGATCAGCGCCGCTGCCCCTGCAGCAGCCGTTCCGCGCAAGAGCGCACGGCGATTGGGACGATAAACAGGGTTCGACATGTCTCAGGTCTCCTTGTTGATATGGCTCGCCGCCTGTTTAGCGGTCTTTTGCGGGAAAGATCAGCAGGTCTCTTGCAGTCCAGCCGACCGAAACTGTCGCGCCCCGCGCATAGGGCGCATGTTCTGCCGGATCGTGGTGAAAAACCTGAATTGTCGTCGCAAGCGCCGGCAGGGTGACAAAGTACAAAAGCCGCTCGCCTTCGAAAATCGTGTCACTGACCTGGCCCTCCAGCACAGTATCGCAACCGGAAAGCGCGTCCCCCGGCGCCGCGATCCGCACCTGTTCGGCCCGGATCGCACCCCGCGCCTCAGCGCCCGGCGCAATATCCGCCACCGCCTGGCCCGCGCAATCACTGCCATTCACGGTCAGGCCCGTTTCTGTCCGCCGGCCCGCCAGAAAACTCGACACGCCGATGAAATGCGCCACGAACGGGTTCGCGGGGCGGCGATACATCTCGACCGGCGAAGCATGTTGCTGAATCTCGCCCTGGTCCATCACGATGATCTCATCCGAGACCACCAGCGCCTCGCGCTGGTCATGGGTCACATTGATCGTGGTGACGCCCAACTCTTTCTGAATGCGGCGAAATTCCAGCTGCATCTCTTCGCGCAGCTTGCGGTCCAGCGCCGCCAGCGGCTCATCCAGCAGCAAAAGCTCGGGCTCGAATACCAGCGCCCGCGCAATCGCCACCCGCTGTTGCTGGCCGCCCGAAAGCTCATTGATCCGCCGTTTCGCAAAGCCGCCCAGCCGCACCAGATCCAGATATTGCGCCACCCTTCCCGGGATCTCACGCGGGTTGAAGCGCCGCATCTTCAGCGGGAAGGCAACATTTTCCTCGACACTCATATGCGGGAACAGCGCCAGTTTCTGAAACACCATCCCCACCGAGCGGCGATGCGGCGCCACCGCATCCGCAGGCTTGCCGCCGATCAGGATCTCGCCGCGCGTCGGCGTCTGAAAGCCCGCGATCATCCGCAAAAGCGTGGTCTTCCCCGATCCCGACGGGCCGAGAATGGTCAGGAACCGCCCGCGCGCGAGGCTGAACCCGGCCTGTTTCACCGCCATCGCGCCGGTGCCGAAATCCATATCCACATTCCGCGCCACCACGGCGTCAGACGAGCCCGTCCCGCTCATATCTGCGTTGCTCCTGCCTGACATTTCCGTAGATCCTCACCCATCGCATCGCGCCTTCCGCTGTCTTTCTTCCCCTTAACCGGCATAATGTATATACCTGAGAAGGGTTTTGGCCCGGATTTTACAGCATCACGCCTGTATTTCAGGCAGATGGCTCAGATCGAGGCCAGATACCCGCCGTCAATACCGATACATTGCCCGGTGATATAGGCCGAAGCGTCCGAGGCGAGGAAAATCACCGCGCCAATCAGATCGGCACCCTCGCCAAAGCGGCGCTGCGGGATCTTGTCGAGCATCGCCCCCGCCCAGGCCTCATTCTGGTAGAACACTTCCGTCATCTCGGTGCGGAAATAGCCCGGCGCGATGGCGTTGACCCTAACGCCGCGCGCCGCCCATTCGGCTGACAGCGCCCGCGTCATGCCCAAAAGCCCCGATTTCGACGACCCGTAAGGCGTGGCGGTGGGCACGCCGACATAAGAGGTCAGCGAACAAAGATTGATGACCGCACCGCGCCCGCGATCCAGCATGCCCTTTGCCACCGCCTGGGTGGTGAAAAACGCACCCTTAAGATTGGTGTCGACGATCTTGTCCCAAAGCGCCTCGGTCACTTCGGTCGAGGGACGGATTTCTTCCACCCCGGCATTGTTCACCAGGATGTCGATATCCCCCAGGCCTGCAAGCGCGGCTTCGATGCCGCCGACCTCACGCTGATCCAGTGCAAGCGCTGTGACCCTGCCGCCAGCGTCGCGGATCAGCCCGGCGGTCTCCTCAAGCGCAGTGATGCTGCGGGCGGAAATCACCAGATCCGCCCCGGCTTGCGCCAGACCCAGTGCCATGGCCTGGCCAAGACCCCGGCTGGCGCCAGTCACAAGGGCACGGCGGCCGGAAAGAGAGAAGAGCGCGGTGACACTGGACGCGGTATGCATGGCAGGCTTCCTTTCATTGCCGGTGAGATTAACGATCCCGGCCGGAAGAGAGAACAGCAGACGGCACTCTTTACATGTATATACAAGAGACATAGCTTCGACCCGGCTGTCAACCGCCCTTGCCCACCGCTCTTTCCTGAGGGACCCATGACCGGATCTGTCTCACTTTTGCGCCCCGAGCTGGCTGCGCTCAGCCCCTATAATGCCGGGCTGACGCCGGCGGCAGTCGCGTCACGCCCCGGTGTGACACGGGTGGCAAAGCTGGGGTCGAATGAAAATCCCGCCGGCCCGGCACCCGGGGTGATTGCGGCCGTACGTGAAGCGGCGGGTCGCATCGGGGCCTATCCCGATCCGGAGGGGCGCGATCTGATCGCCGCGCTGGCCGCGTTTCACGGGCTCGATCCCCCGCATTTCACGCTTGGAAACGGCTCTGAGGATCTGCTGGCAGTGCTGGCCCGCGCGGTTCTGCGGCCCGGGGACGAGGTGGTGACGCTGTTTCCCTCCTTCCCGCTGCATGAGGATTATGCGCAGACCATGGGCGCGAAAGTCACGCGAATCGGGCTGACCGCTGCGGGAGAGATCGACCTGCCGGCCTTGCTCGCGGCCGTGTCGAGGCCGGTACGCCTTGTGCTTTTCGCCAATCCGATGAACCCGGCCGGCCTCTGGCTTGATGCGGACGGGCTGCGGTCGGTGCTTGCGGCTGTTCATCCCGACGCGATCACCTGTCTGGATGAGGCCTATCACGAATATGCCTCGGCCCCCGGTGACGGGCCGGATTATGCCAGCGGCGCGCCCTGGCTTGCCACCCATCCCGGCCCGCTGGTGATCCTGCGGACCTTCTCCAAGGCCTGGGGTCTTGCGGGTCTGCGGATTGGCTATGCCATGACCAACTCAGCAGACCTGAAGCGCGGCTTTGATCTTGCCCGCACGCCATTCAATACGAATCTCCTGGCGCAGGTCGCGGCAAGGTCCGCGCTGGATCATACCGCGTCGATGCACCAGGCCGTTGGCCTCGCTGTGCAGGAACGCGACCGTATGGCAAAGGCGCTGCGGTCACTGGAACTGCGGGTCCTGGCCTCGCGCGGCAATTTTCTCTTTGTCGATTGCGGGCGGCCTGCCGGTCAGGTTGCTGAGGGGCTGCTGGATCGCGGTATCATCGTAAAGCCCTGGAAACAGAAGGGTTACGAGAACTGGCTGCGGGTTTCGACCGGGACTGCGGAAGATGGAGACCAGGTGCTGGCGGCGCTTGGCGCGCTGCTTGCCTGACTGCCCTTGCCCGGGTGCGGCCAGCTGCTGAAAGATGAGACAGCCGCGCTGTGGCTTCAGGGCGGCGTGGAATTCGGCCAGCCTTGTCCCGGCATCCCCCTTACCCGGATCTTCATAGGATGTTTCTATGCGCAACAAAGCGTTGAGCAAAGCAGCCCCCCGCTGCCGCGCGCTCGAAGTGGCCCGCTTCGTCGTATTCCTCTACCGACCAGGCCGTCTGTGCCAGCTGCGCGGTCTCGGGGGCGCGCGTGACACTGGTACCGGCAGCAAAACAGAAGACATAATGTGCAGGTAATGCGATCTGGTCATGAAAGCTTCTCTCTCCGCGTTGCACCCGATCCCGCCCGGCACCCTTTTCCGGCGCGCCACAGCCGGCTGAAGAGACCTTAAGCTAAACACCTTTCACAAAAGTTGACGCGTTTTTTGCCAGACCGGACCGCCAATGACCCTGGCGACGTTGAGATTCTGTAAAGCTGTGCCGCGCAGAATGGGGGCTGTCCCAGGTGCAGGAAAGCGATTCCGATGTTGCCTTTTTTATCAGCAAATGTGCCGGCCGATCTCCAGACGGTGCCGGCTCCCATTGCCGGGATTGGCCAGGATGCCGAGCCGGTCGGGTCCGGCTGGCTGACCCCCAATGTTGCCGTGGCGAAATTCATAAAGCCTGAAAAGCCCGCCTCGGCAGTTTTCCTGTCAGACCCTCCGATTGCCGAACCCGACCTGATGTCGGCGCGTCGTCTTTATGCGGACGGTCGCGAGGTCAGAGCCGCCAGTCTCTTCATGCCGGGCGAGGATCATGAGAGGATCGTCAGCGCGACCATCGCGGCTGATGTCGATGCGGCAGCGCTTTCGGCCGTAGCACGCCATGCGGTATCGGGCGGCAACGCTTCGGTTTCGACATTTAATGGCGCGGTGGTCCGGAACAGAAAGGCCAGGTCAAAAAGCGGGGCGGCCAGGCCGGGCGACATTGTCGCGGTGTTGTTGGGCGACAATTCCAGCATCGTGAACCAGCGCGATACCGGGGCCCGTGCGCAGGTCAGTCTTCAGGTCCGGATCGCGACGGTCTCTCGCAGCATCAGCGAGGATCCCGGCAACGGCCTGAGCGCCAGCACCGGCGACTTTACTGCGCCCCAGAGGAGCGGCGGCAGTTGCCTCGGCAGCGGCTGCGGTTTTGGCGATTTCAACCGCCTGCCGGATGCATGGTCGCAAAACAGGTTTGCTGCCATTCTCTCAGCGCCGGACCTGACGACGCGATCGGGTGAAGCCGCGAAATTTCCTGCCGGCGGGCGATTACTCTTTCCGGTTCGGGCCTATAGCAATCTGGATGCCTGTCAGCCTGAGCCAATCGGGGTAAAGCTGGAGTTCGTGCAGACGGCCCAGATCAGGCCGGAACCCGCCAGCAATATGCGCGATACCGACCGTGCCGGCGCCGGCAATGCCGATGCGCCCGCGCT
The DNA here is from genome assembly GCF_016405985.1 of Paracoccus sp. IB05. Taxonomy (GTDB): domain Bacteria; phylum Pseudomonadota; class Alphaproteobacteria; order Rhodobacterales; family Rhodobacteraceae; genus Pseudogemmobacter. Next base: position 85,358 of record NZ_JAEFCF010000002.1, on the reverse strand, counting down.
GAACCAGAGGAGCGCAACCACCACGTCCGGGCCGGGCAGCGGGATCGAACAGGCGGTGACCGGAAAAATGATCCGCAGAATCAGGCCCGGTACCAGGATCAGCTTACGCAGCCGCCGTGGCGGCTTCAGTCTGCAGTAAGGTGGGATGGATCATGTGGAAACCGCTGGACCTCGCCTTTGCAGTACTGGCCAGATATGCCAACCCGCGGCTTACGGAGCTATCGGAACGCCAGGTGGGCGAAGCGGTCGGGGCAATGCTGCCCTGTCGCGTCGCTCCGGGCAGCCACCATCTCGACGACGCCAATCGCGACGGGACCCGCAATTTCCTTGCCACGCCGGGATTGAGCCCCCAGGACGTCCTGGTTTTCTTGGTGCCAACCGCCCGCAGGACTGTAACGGCGGGATGCCGGAAAGAAATGCGGCCTTTGCCCGCGTCCCGCCCCGCGCGCCTGGACCTTGTCGCTGATGTGGGTTTGCCGGGATCCGGGATGCTTTCGGGTCAGGGCATTATCAGGGTCGTCCGCATGCTCTCCGCGATATCCATCTGCAGGGCCCGGTGGAGGGAGATAAGCTGCGTAAATGCCCGCAACCTGGCACAAATGATCGCAGGCCCGGAGGGTGTTATGCCCCCAACCAGGGGCAGCCGATATATCTCTGCCCCGCAGAAAGCCTTGATGGCGCTGGCAATTCCGGGGGATGTGTTATGACCTGGCGCCCCTTGCAAAGATTTCTCACCCGCTCAGATGCTGCGGTGACGGCGGAATTCGTGATTGTCTTTCCACTCGTGCTGGCGCTGATTTTCCTTATCGTCTTTATCAGCATGTATATTTCTGCAGCCAGCGATCTGCAGCAGGTCGTGCATGAGCTTGCCCGTTATTCCTACCGCTATGCAGGCCGGCCCGAAGCGAACCAGCTCTGCGCGACCCTTGAACGCGACGCGGTCCCAATTCTCGTCAATGCCAGCCTGCTTCTGCATCCCGAGAATTTCACGCTTATCTCGTGCAGTCCGCCTCAGGGCCCGGACAGGATTATTGTCATCACAGCCAGCTATGATTTCGCGGGCAGTTTCGTGCAATCCGTTGGCCGGACGCTGGGGCTGAGCATCGGAACAATCAGCCGGCAGTCGCTGTTCATCCCGTGACCCGCTTCACAGCACCCTGTGACAGGGTCAGGCCAGGACCGCGCGCAGCGCTGATGCATATGCCGCCGCAACCGGGGCGCGCAAAATATGTTCTCCGCCCTGCACCACATGAGCGCCAAAAGCCCAGACATCGGCGACCTTCAGGTCGCGACCAAAGATCCAGCGATCGACGATTTGCCCCGTGGCAAAACCCGAGCCCAGCGGGTCTGTCAGAGCCACAAGATCCGCATCTGCACCCGGCGCGATCTGCGGCTCCGGAACTGACAGGGCCTGCGCCCCTCCCTTTAATGCCGCTGCAAACAGGGCAGTCCCCACAGAGCCGCCAGGGGTCATAACATTGCGTGCCCGCGAGGCCAGTCTTTGCGAGTATTCCAGCTGCTTCAGCTCCCCCGCGACAGTGATCTCGACATTGCTGTCAGTGCCGATCCCCCAGGCCCCCCCCGCGGTCAGATAGTCCGATCCCGGAAAGATCCCATCGCCCAGATTGGCCTCGGTCAGCGGGCAAAGTCCAACAACCGCACCTGAAGCCGCAATCGCACTGGTCTCGGCCCTGGTCAGATGTGTCGCGTGAATAAGGCACCAGGAGGGATCAACCGGCGCCTGTGCCAGCAGATATTCCACCGGGCGCGCGCCGCAAAAGCCAAGGCAATCCTCAACTTCCTTCACCTGTTCAGCGATATGGATATGGAAGGGGCGATCCGGAAAATCGGCCGCCAGCCGCCGGATTTCAGCCATGTTCGCCGCGCGCAGGCTATGTGGCGCGATCCCCACCCGATCCTGCTCGCGTCTCAGGGGGGCGCAATGTTCAACCAGATGCGCGAAGGCGTCATAGCTGTGCAGAAAGCGCCGCTGCCCGTCACCCGCCGGGGTCGGGCCAAAGCCCCCATGCGCGTAAAAGACCGGCAGATGTGTCAGCGCGATTCCGGTATCCCGAGCCGCCGCGAAGATACGGCCCGACATCTCGGCCGGATCGGCATAGGGGCGGCCATCCGGCGCATGATGCAGGTAGTGGAACTCTCCCAGCCTTGTATAGCCCGCCTCGAGCATCTCGACACAGGCCATGGCTGCGATGGCCTGCATCTGATCCGGTGTCAGGCTGAGGGCGAAACGGTACATCATCTCGCGCCAGGTCCAGAAACTGTCCGGACCGGCGCCCCGAAGTTCCGTTAGCCCCGAAAACCCTCGCTGAAACGCATGGCTGTGGAGGTTGGGCATGCCGGGCAACAGAATCCCGGCACAGTGATCGCCTGGCCGCGCCGCCACCTGGCTTTCGACCGATACGATACGACCTGCCGCTGTCGTCAGCCGGACATCCTCGGTCCAGCCGCCCGGCAGCAACGCCTGTTTTGCATGGATCGCCATTCACCCCTCCTGCCCGATCCGAGAATCCGCTTCCCTTTTTATCTCTTTATGTATATACCTGAAAGAGATCCAGGGGAAGGGAAAAGCCCATAACGGCCCCGCCCTTTGCACAGGGAGACACAGATGGGCGCCACGCTCTACACCAATGCGCGGATCGTCACCTGCGACGGCGAGGTTGCGCGCGAGCCTGACCCCGGCGCGCTCGAGCTGGAAGTGACCGGCACCCGCATCACTGCGCTTGGCCGGGCGCTGCCGCGTGACGGGCGGCGGATCGTCGATTGTGGCGGGCGGTTGCTGACGCCGGCACCGATTGACTGCCACACGCATCTGGTCTTCGGCGGCGACCGCGCCAATGAATTCGAGATGCGGCTCGACGGGGTTCCTTACGAAGAGATCGCGCGCCAGGGCGGCGGGATCAAAGCCTCGATGGCGGCCACCCGCGCCCTGTCCGTCGAGGCGCTGGTCACGGCCAGCCTGCCGCGCCTCGATCATCTGCTGGCCGAGGGGGTCTCAACTGTCGAGATCAAATCCGGCTATGGCCTGTCGGTCGGGGCCGAGCTGAACATGCTGCGTGCCGCGCGGCGGCTGGGGCAGATCCGGCCGGTGCGGATCAGGACGACCTGGCTCGCCGCCCATGCCCTTCCGCCCGAATATGCGGGCAGGGCCGGTGCCTATATTGACGAGGTCGCGATTGGCGGGCTGAAGGCCGCCTTTGCCGAAGGGCTGGTTGATGCCGTCGACGCCTTTTGCGAGGGGATTGCCTTCAGTCAGGCCGAGTTAGAGCCGCTTTTTGATGCAGCCCGCGCCCTCGACTTGCCGGTTAAGATTCATTCGGAACAGCTCAGCCATCAGGGCGGCACCGCTTTAGCCGCGCGCTACAATGCCCTTTCCGCCGACCATCTGGAACATGCGACGGCGGAAGATGCGCGGCTTATGGCGGAATCGGGCATGGTGGCCACCTTGCTGCCGGGTGCCTTTTACATGTTGCGCGAAACGGTGATGCCGCCGGTCCAGGCTTTTCGCGACCATGGCGTCCCGATGGCGCTTTCGACCGATTGCAATCCGGGCACTTCACCGCTGACCTCGATCCTGATGGTCATGAATATGGGCGCGACGCTGTTCCGCCTCACCGTCGCCGAATGCCTGCTGGCGGTGACCGCCAATGCCGCAAGCGCGCTTGGTCTGAGCGCCGAGACCGGGCGCCTCAGACCCGGGCTTTCCGCCGATCTGGCGCTTTGGGATGTCACGCGCCCCGCGCAGCTGGTGGCGCGGATCGGCTTTAACCCGCTTCACGCCCGCATCTTCCAGGGAGACCTGCAATGACCGAGACCCTCATCCCCCAAAGCCTGATTCCGGGCGCGGTGCCGCTCTCCCTCCTGCGCCGGATCTGGTGGGACGGGATCACCCCCCGCCTCGATCTGGTCGCCGATGCCGGCATCAAACGCGCGGCTGCGCGGATCGCCGAAGTCGCCGCCGGCAATGAGGCGGTCTACGGCGTCAATACGGGCTTTGGCAAACTGGCCTCGATCCGCATTGAGGCCCGCGATGTCGCCACGCTGCAAAGGAACCTGATCCTGTCGCATTGCTGTGGGGTAGGTGCGCCTTTGACCGAGCCCGTGGTGCGGCTGATCATGACGCTGAAACTGATGTCGCTGGGGCGCGGAGCCTCGGGTACGCGGCCCGAAGTTGTGGCCCTTTTAGGCTCTATGCTGGCTGAAAACGTGATTCCGGTGATCCCTGAAAAGGGTTCGGTCGGGGCCTCGGGCGATCTGGCGCCGCTGGCGCATATGGCCGCGGTGATGATCGGCGAGGGTGAGGCGTTTTACCGGGGCACCCGCCTTTCCGGCGCCGAGGCCCTCGCCCGTGCCGGGCTGAGACCGGTCACGCTTGCCGCGAAAGAGGGGCTTGCCCTGATCAACGGCACGCAAGTGTCGACCGCGCTCGCGCTGGCGGGGCTCTTCCGGGCCGAGCGCGCGCTTCGGGCCGCGATCATCACCGGCGCGCTGTCGACCGATGCCGCGATGGGATCGACCGCGCCTTTTGCCGCGGAAATCCACACGCTGCGCGGCCATCAGGGCCAGATCGATGTCGCCCGTGCGCTGCGCGAATTGCTTGAAGGCAGTCAGATCCGCAACAGCCATGTCGAGGGGGATGAACGGGTGCAGGACCCCTATTGCATCCGCTGTCATCCCCAGGTCGCGGGTGCCGCGCTTGATGTGCTGCGCCAGGCGGCGCGGACGCTAGAGATCGAGGCCAATGCCGCCACCGACAACCCGCTGATCCTTTCGGATGGCCAGGTGGTCTCGGGCGGCAATTTCCACGCGGAACCGGTGGCCTTCGCCGCCGATATGATCGCGCTGACCGTGGCCGAGATCGGTGCAATCGCGCAGCGCCGCGTCGCATTGCTGGTTGACCCCGCGCTGTCTTACGGGCTGCCGGGCTTTCTGACGCCAAAGCCGGGGCTGAATTCCGGCATGATGATCGCCGAAGTCACAACCGCCGCTTTGATGAGCGAAAACAAGCAGATGGCACATCCGGCGAGCGTCGATTCCACCCCCACCTCCGCCAATCAGGAGGATCACGTCTCGATGGCCTGCCACGGCGCGCGCAGGTTGCTCGCCATGACGCAGAACCTGTTCTGGATCATCGGCACCGAGGCGATGATCGCAGCCCAGGGCGTGCATCTGCGCGGGCCGCTGAAATCCTCTCCCCGGCTTGAAGCCGCAATCGAGGCGATCCGGGCGCGCATTCCGGTGCTTGAAACCGACCGATTCATGGGAACCGATATGGAGGCGGCGGGCGAGCTGATCGCCACCGGCGCGCTCGACCTTGCCGGGGCCGGCCTCTTGCCGGAGGTGGGCTGATGGACCCGTTCACCCTCCGGCAGGGCAACAGCCCGATCATTCTCGGCTTTCCCCATGCCGGGTTTTCCTACCCGCATGAGGTTGGTCAGCGCCTGAATGACGAGGGTCGGCTCAGCCGCGATACCGACTGGCATATTCAGCATCTCTATTTCGATCTGATCCCGGGTCTGACCACGATCACCGGCAATCATTCGCGCTATGTGATTGATCTGAACCGTGATCCTGATGGCAACAGCCTCTATCCCGGCAAGACCACAACCGGGCTTATCCCCGAGACCACCTTTGACAACACCCCGATCTGGCGCGAAGGGGCCGGTCCGACCGCCACCGACACCGCCCATTGGCTGGAAACCGTGCATCGCCCCTATCACGCCGCGCTTCAGGCTGAAATCACCCGGGTGAAGGCGCTGCATGGCGTGGCGATTGTCTATGACTGCCACTCGATCCGGTCGCAAATCCCCTGGCTTTTCGAGGGCGTTCTGCCCGATCTGAACATCGGCACCGATGGCGGCGTGACCTGTGCGCCGGAACTTGAGGCGGCAGTGGTCGATATCGCCCGGGCCTCGGGCCATTCCTGGGTGCAGAACGGGCGCTTTCGCGGCGGCTGGACCACGCGGCATTATGGCGAGCCCGCGTCAGGCGTTCACGCGATCCAGATGGAGCTGGCGCAAAGCAGCTATCTCGCGACCGAAACGCCCCCCTTCGCAACGGATCCGCAGAAAGCCGCCCATTTGCGTCTCACCCTGGCACAAATACTCAAAAAACTTGCCGAACTCGCGCCCGCTTTGGCCAATCGCTGAGAGGTTCCCGCCATGACCATGACCCGCCACAACACCCGCGACATCTACCCGCCGACCGGGCCGGAGATCAGCTGCAAGACCTGGGGCGCCGAAGCCGCGCTGCGCATGCTGATGAACAACCTGCATCCCGATGTGGCCGAGAACCCGCATGAGCTGGTGGTCTATGGCGGCATTGGGCGGGCGGCCCGCAGCTGGGAGGATTTCGACCTGATCGTCGACGCGCTGCGCGATCTGGAAGCGGATGAGACGCTGCTGGTGCAGTCGGGCAAGCCGGTTTCCATCGTGCGTACCCATCCGGACGCGCCGCGCGTGCTGATCGCGAATTCCAACCTCGTCCCCCGCTGGGCCACCTGGGAGCATTTCAACGAGCTCGATCGCAAGGGCCTGATGATGTATGGCCAGATGACGGCCGGATCCTGGATCTATATCGGCGCGCAGGGCATCGTTCAGGGCACCTATGAGACCTTTGCCGAGATGGGGCGCCAGCATTACAAGGGCGATCTGACCGGCAAATGGGTGCTGACCGGCGGGCTTGGCGGTATGGGCGGCGCACAGCCGCTGGCGGCGGTTTTCGCGGGCGCCTCCTGCCTTGCGGTCGAGGTGGATGAGACGCGGATCGATTTCCGCATCCGCACGAAATATGTCGATGCGAAAGCGCGGACGCTGGACGAGGCGCTGGCCCTGATCGCGGACTGGACGGCGAAGGGCGAGGCGAAATCGGTGGGTCTTCTGGGCAATGCCGCCGAGATCTTCCCCGAACTGCTGCGCCGCCAGCTGGCCGGGGAGGCGCTGCCGAATGGTGGCCCCGATATCGTGACCGACCAGACTTCGGCCCATGATCCCGTGCATGGCTATTGCCCCGCCGGCTGGAGCGTTGGCGAATGGCGTGCGCGGCAGGAAAGCGATCCGGCAGGCGTCGGGCGCGCCGCGCGGGCCTCGATGCGGGCCCATGTCGAGGCAATGGTCGGTTTCCATGATGCCGGTGTGCCCACGGTCGACTATGGCAATAATATCAGGCAGATGGCCAAAGAAGAAGGTTTTGAGCGTGCCTTCGCCTTCCCCGGTTTCGTCCCCGCCTGTATCAGGCCTTTGTTCTGCGAAGGTATCGGCCCCTTCCGCTGGGCGGCGCTTTCGGGCGACCCCGAGGATATCGCCAAAACCGATGCGGCGATGAAGCGCCTCTTCCCCGAGAACACGCACCTGCATCGCTGGCTGGATATGGCGTCTGAGCGGATCGCATTTCAGGGCCTCCCCGCCCGGATCTGCTGGATCGGCCTTGGCGACCGGCATCGCGCCGGGCTGATGTTCAACGAAATGGTGGCCAGCGGTGAGCTGAAGGCGCCCATCGTGATCGGGCGCGACCATCTTGACAGCGGCTCGGTCGCCAGCCCGAACCGCGAGACAGAAGGCATGATGGATGGCTCGGACGCCGTCTCTGACTGGCCGCTGCTGAATGCGCTGACCAATACGGCTTCGGGCGCGACCTGGGTGTCGATCCATCACGGCGGTGGCGTGGGAATGGGGTTCAGCCAGCATGCGGGCGTGGTCATCGTCGCTGACGGCACGCCCGAGGCCGCGAAACGGCTGGAGCGCGTGTTGTGGAATGATCCGGCCTCGGGCGTGATGCGCCATGCCGATGCCGGGTATGAGCTGGCGAAAGACTGCGCCCGCCTGCATGGTCTGCGCCTGCCCGGCATATTGAAGTGAGGGGCGTTTACCCCGCTGAAGGCCGGATTTTCCGGCCCTGGAAGAATGGCGGCGGGCAGACGGCGGAGATCGCCATTTCGCCGGTTTCCGCCGGGTCAGAGACGTTTTTCTGGCGCGTCTCCACCGCCTGGGTGGCATCTGACGGTCCGTTTTCCGAATTTCCCGGCATCGACCGCGTGCTCACCGTGATCGAAGGCGGGCCGATGGTGCTGACCACACCAGACGGGGCGCGGCAGCTCGATGAAAGCAGCCCCCCCTTCGCCTTTGCGGGTGAGGCCCCGGTTTCGGCGCGACTGCTGGGCCCCGCGCTCCTCGATTTCAACGTAATGTGTCGCCGCCCGCTGGCGGCCAGCGTCAGCAAGGGCGCGCTGCCGGAAGAACATGCCTTCGACCTTGCCCTGCTGCTGGCGCCCGGGGGCGGATTGCAGCGGCTCGACCTTGTCGATTTCACGCAGCAGCCGGGTCTGATCCGCGCCCTGGCCGGAACCCTGGCCATCGCGGTCCGCTTTACTCAGGCAGGACGGGAGTCTTCGGCGCGCGGCTCGAACTGAGCCATCAACTGGTGGCGCTCTCCGGGGTAACTTTGCCGCACCAGCGTCACCCATTGGCCTGAGAGTTCCGTCCGCCGTGTCAGCTCCAGACAGGCCTCGCCTGCGGGCAATCGCAGATCCCGCGCCAGCGCCTCCGAGGCATTGACCGCCCGGATCCGGTTTTCCGCCGAGGTCCAGGGGATCTCCAGCCGCAGCCAGTGGCCCGGCGCCTCATGGCTGAAATCCTGGTCCAGCGCGGCCGGAGCGGCTGTGGGATTGATGATCCGCTCTTCCAGACAAAAGGGCAGATCGCCCGCGAAATGCAGCCCGCGCAGCGCCAGAACCGGCGCCGCAGCGTCAGAAATCCGCGCTTCACGCATCTCGCCTTCCACCGCAGGGCGCAGCGCCCGTGACATCAGCTGGAACCGCCAGGCCAGGCCGAGCGCCCGCACTTCGGCCTCGATATCGGTGATCTCCATCACCGCAGATTGCGCGCGCGGCTGCGCGACAAAGGTGCCCAGCTTGCGTCGCCGCACCAGATAGCCCTCGCGCGTCAGTTGCGTCAGCACCTTGTTCATCGTCATCCGCGAGACGCCATGCGCCTCGGCCAGATCGGTCTCGAACGGCAGCTGAAAACCCGGCGGCCATTCCTGGCTGACGATGAAACCATGAAATTTCGTCAGCAGCGTCTCATGCAGACTGCGTGCTTTCTCTGGCTTCATCGGGGGACTGTCCATTGGGCGCATAACCCTTCTTAGGCAGAGACGGCGCGCGCGTCCATGGTGCGGCTCATGCCGGTGTCACGACCCAGCCGAAGGGCGGCAGATCGCCGGTCTGAAGAGCGGTCAGATTGGCGCGGAAAAGCCGGGCGCCAAGCCGGAGCCGCGCCTCACCGCCCTCGATCTGTGCCGCAATGACCGGCTGCCCGGCGCTGGCCGCGAGTTCACGCAGCAAAACCGCAACCGGCCAGGAGCCATCGCCAAGGCCACGCGGGCCGAAAAGCGCCGCAGGGGTCCAGACCGCAGGCGCGAAAGGTGCGAGCGCCGTCGCCATGCCAAGGGTCCAGGCCGCGCCGAACGCCGCCCGGTGGCGGGGGTCGTCATCGGTCATTGCCACGCGCCCGCCCTCGGGGTTCGGAATGGTGCGCGAACCATAGGGGTTCTGCCGCATCGCAATGGTTGACGGTCCGATCCGGTATTCCGCCGCCCCGATGATCGCACGGGCCGAGCGCGCGATATGCGGCACCGCCTCCAGCGTCTCCATCACTGCGAGATCGTCGGAGGCGTGGACGATCGGACAAAAGCCATGACTGATGAAATCGAGCCCGGCAGGCGGGCGTTTGCGGTTCAGCTCGGGGAAGAAGCTGGCCATGCCGCCGCCAAGTTTGATGCCGGGAAAGGCGCGGGCGGCGGCGGCATGGATCTCGTCCAGCGGCGGGCAATCGGGCCAGGCCGACCCCGGCGGCGTCGATTGGCGGTCAACCGAGGGGCAGACGAAAACCGACGCCACAGCCAGGCCCGATGCGCCAAGATCCCTGGCATGCGAGGTGAGTTCCGGCGCGGGATCGCCGCGGAAACGGCAGATCAGTTCCAGATCATAAAGCGCCGCCGGGTAAGCAACCTGCAAAGCGGCAAAAGCGGCGAGCTGACCTGAAACCGGTTCGGGGAGCGTCGCATCGACATGGGCGAGAACGCGTTGCGGCGCGACCAGAGCCAGCATCTGAGCAGCCTCGGGGTTGCGCGCCTCGTCCGGGGTCACGACCAGCGCCAGATCCGGGAAGACGGTGCCCGCCGGGATCACAGCCGGCCTGGCTCTGGCGGCAATGCCCGCGCCGCTCCAGCGGAGCGTGACCGACTGACGCAGCCTATCGGCGCCGGTCAACTGATAGGGCCAGGGCAGGGCCAGCGGGCGGTTATAGGTCTTGTAAGAGGCATCGCCCCATTGGCGCTGATCCTCCATTTCGAACGTATCGCCCGCAAAAGCGCAGCTGATCGTCAGCCCATTTGCCTCATGTTCCAGTTGGGCGATGTCCATGAAGGGTTGCCATGGTTCGATCAGATCAGGAAAGCGGCTGTGGTCCACCGACCCGTCGCTATGGGTCACCCTGACCGGCGCATCGGCGACCCCGGTGATCGGATGCAACACGGTAAAACCGGTCCGATTCGTCTCGAACATGCCTGAAATTCTCGATTCAGCAGCAAAGGTGAGGCTGGTCGCGCCGATGGTCAACGAAAGGCTCACATGCTGTTCCGCGCCGTTCGAGCGGAAGATCATCGGGAAGCGGAGCAGCAGGTCACCCCCCCTGGTTTCACGCCCCACCGCGCCGATCTCAGGGCGCACCGTGCCCCAGTCACGGTCGCGCACCAGAAAGGCGATCTGGCGAATGATTTCGGTGCCGCCGACGCGGATATGGCGAAGGGCGCCATCCTGAAACCCGAGGCTGACATCGACATGGCGGATGACTTCCGCCTCAACCACCGGCTCGGCCGTACCATAAAGCGCAAGGGCGCCCATCACAGGGACCCCGGATCAACCGAGCGGCCTTCAGCGGCGGAAAGGTAAGCGGCCTCGACCAGGGCAAAGGTCTCAAGATTGTCAGCGCCCGAGGTTTCCGGCTGGCGACCTTCGCGCAGACAATCCACGAAATGCTGTTGGATGATCAGCACGCTCTCCTGGATATTGTGCCAGGGACGTTCTGCCCAGGGCAGAAGCGGCGGGCTGACATCCTGGGTCTTCGATCCGCCATCGCGCTGGATCGTCAGCTTGTATCCGGCATCAAGGCGCAGGGTGCCCTCGGTCCCGTCAATCTCGATCAGACTTTCGGGGAAGGTCTCGGGGAAGCGTTTGGTCGCGTAGGAACAATCCACCACCGAGGTCACGCCCGATTTGTGCAAAAGCTGCATCGTGGCGACATCTTCGCCTTTGATCTTGGGATTGACCCGCCGCGTGGTCGCCGCGATCCGGGCCACATCACCGAACAAAGCGCGCGCAATGTCGAGGATATGGATCCCGAGATCTTCGATGATGAACCGCTCACCTTCGGCCAGGTAAGGCTGGCCCGAGAATACATCATAGCCCGAGCGGAAGGAGACGCGGCCAAAGAACGGCTCGCCGATCGCGCCCGCGCGCAACGCGTCGATCGTATGACGCACGGCGGATTGCCAGCGAAAATTCTCGTGGATCATCAATGTTTTGCCGGTCTCGGCCACGGCGGCAACCATGGCTTTCGCATCCGCGAGGGTCGGCGCAAAGGGCTTCTGGCAGATCACATGCACGCCAGCGTGGGCCGCCATTTCGACCAGCGCCCGGTGTGAGGCCACCGTGGTCGCGATATCGGCCAGGTCGAATCCGCCATCGGCAAACAGCTCTGCCGCGTCGGTATAGCGCCGCGCGATCCCGAATTCATCGCCCGCTGCCGCCAGCCGCGCCGGGTCGCGGTCACAGATCGCCACGACCTCGGCGCCTTCGATCCCCGCCCAGGCAAACAACTGGTTGCGGGCAAAGAAACCGGCGCCGATCAGCGCGATCTTCAGCGTCTGGGTCATGGTAGGCTCCTCCTCGATGCAACTGGTATAATGAGGTAACATGCCTTTGTCACGCGGCAAGCGGCGGCCCGCTCTTGCACCCGCGCGGTCCAGGTCTATCTGGCAGTAAGACGGGATTTCATGCCATAACTCTGTCGGATCGCAGCGCCGGAGAAGCACAGATGAGCCAGAACATTGTCACCATCGGCGATATTGCCATCGGCGGAAAGAACCCGATTGCGCTGATCTGCGGCCCCTGCCAGCTGGAAAGCCATGACCATGCGCGGATGATGGCCAACCTTATCCTTGAGGCCTGCGCGCCCACCGGCACGCGGTTCATCTTCAAGGCCAGCTATGACAAGGCAAACCGCTCTTCGCTGGGCGGCAAGCGCGGCCTCGGGATGGAAAAGGGGCTCGAGATCCTCGGGCTGATCCGCGACGAATTCGGCGTGCCGGTTCTGACCGATGTGCATGAGCCGGGCCATTGCGCACCTGCCGCCGAGGTTTGCGATGTGCTGCAGATCCCGGCTTTTCTCAGCCGTCAGACCGATCTTTTGCTGGCGGCGGGCGCCACGGGCAAAGCCGTGAATATCAAAAAGGGCCAGTTCCTTGCGCCCTGGGATATGGACAATGTCGCGGCCAAGGTCGCCTCGACCGGCAACCGCAATATCATGCTCTGCGAGCGCGGGACGTCCTTTGGCTATAACACACTGGTCACCGATTTTCGGGGCCTGCCGCGTATGGCCGAGACCGGCTGGCCGGTGATTTTCGACGCCACCCATTCGGTGCAGCAGCCGGGCGGGCAGGGGAATTCCTCGGGCGGGCAGCGCGAATATGTGCCGGTTCTGGCGCGGGCGGCTTGTGCCGTCGGGGTCTCGGGCCTCTTTATCGAGACGCATCAGGACCCCGATAATGCGCCCTCAGATGGGCCGAATATGGTGCCGGTCGATCAGCTGAAAGCCCTGATCGGCACGTTGCGCAGCTTTGACGCGCTGGCCAAAGGCCTGTGAGGGAACCCGCGATGGATACGGTCATCATCATCCCGGCACGCTATGCCTCGACCCGCTATCCGGCCAAGCCGCTGGCGCTGTTGAAGGGCGCAGGTGGCATAGGGCGCAGCCTGCTGGAGCGATCCGTTACTGCCGGTCGCCGCGCGGTTGAAGAGGCGGGCGGCGCTATCGGGCTTTATGTTGCGACCGATGATACGCGCATCGCGGAGGAAGCACAGCGGATCGGGGCCGAGGTGATCATGACCTCGGAGACAGCGCGGAACGGCACCGAGCGTGTGGCCGAGGCAGTGAAGAACGCCGGGCTCTCGCCCGAGATCGTGGTGAATTTACAAGGCGATGCGCCGCTGACGCCGCCGTCTTTCGTCACCGCGCTGATCCGGCATATGCGCGAGAAACCGGCCACCGGCATCGCCACGCCAATCCTGCGCTGCGACGCCGAAGCGGTGCAGAATTTCATCGCCGACCGCGCGGCGGGCCGGGTGGGCGCGACGACCGTGGTGGCGAACCGGCTGGGACAGGCGCTTTACTTCTCGAAAGAGGTGATCCCCTTTACCAATGGCAAAGGCGTGGTCGATGGTCAGGTGCCGGTCTTCCACCATGTCGGGCTTTACGCCTATCGCCCCGCCGCGCTGACCGCCTATGGCAGCTGGCAGCCTGGACCCCTTGAGACGCTGGAAGGGCTGGAACAGCTGCGTTTTCTGGAAAACGGCCATCCGGTCGATGTGGTCGAGGTCTCGGCCCCCGGCGCGAAATTCTGGGAGCTGAACAACCCCTCGGACGTGCCTTTGATCGAGGGCTATCTGAAGCAGATGGGCTGGGACTAAAGGCCCGAAGCAGTTGTCCCCGGACCCAAAGGCTCCGGGGACAAATCAGGTGGGGACAAATCAGATCAGACCGAAGCGTTCAGCGCCGCGATGATCGCATCGCCCATAGCGGCGGTGCCGATGGGCGATCCGCCCTCCGGGCCAAGAAGGTCAGCGGTGCGCAGCCCGTCGGCGAGCACTTTTTCAACCGCCTGTTCGACGCGGGTGGCCTCGTCGCCAAGATCAAAGCTGTAGCGCAGCGCCATCGCAAAGCTGAGGATACAGGCGATCGGGTTCGCCTTGCCCTGGCCCGCGATATCGGGGGCGGAACCATGCACCGGCTCATACATCGCTTTCGGGCGGCCATTGGCCATCGGCGCGCCGAGGCTGGCCGAGGGCAACATACCCAGGGAACCGGTCAGCATCGCGGCCAGATCCGACAGAAGATCGCCGAACAGGTTGTCGGTCACGATGACGTCGAACTGCTTCGGCCAGCGGGTCAGCTGCATCGCGCCGGCATCGGCATACATATGGCTGAGCTCGACATCCTGGTAATCGCGCTGATGCACCTCGGTCACCACATCGCGCCACAGGATGCCGGATTCCATCACATTGGCCTTCTCCATCGAGCAGACCTTGTTGCCCCGGCGCCGCGCCAGTTCAAAAGCCGATTTCGCGACACGGGCGATTTCGCTCTCGGTATAGCGCTGCGTATTGATGCCGACGCGCTCATTGCCCTCTTTGAAGATCCCGCGCGGTTCGCCGAAATAGACGCCGGAGGTCAGCTCGCGCACGATCATGATGTCGAGACCGGCCACCACGTCACGCTTCAGCGACGAGAAATCGGCCAGCGCGTCAAAGCATTGCGCCGGGCGCAGGTTGGAAAACAGGTCCATCTCTTTGCGAAGCCGCAGCAGGCCCCGCTCGGGCTTTACGCTGAAATCAAGCTTGTCATATTTCGGGCCGCCCACCGCGCCGAGCAGAACCGCATCCACCTCTTGCGCCTTTGCCATGGTCGCATCGGTCAGCGGCGTGCCATGCGCGTCATAGGCGCAGCCGCCCACCAGATCCTCCGAGACATCGAAATGGATGCCGCGGGCGGTGCCCATCCAGGAGATGACTTTTTTCACCTCATCCATGACTTCGGGGCCGATACCGTCACCGGCAAGGATCAGGAGGGAGGGGTTGGCCATCGGGGCGCTCCGTTTGAATGGGGTCGGCAGCGGGCTAGCCGATGCCTGACCCCTGGTCAAGGTCGGGCCTATTCCGCCGCCAGTTTTACGCCATTATCAGGGGTGTAATTCAGGATCGGCGCCAGCCAGCGTTCGGCCTCGGTAAGATCCATCCCCTTGCGGGCCGCGTAATCCAGCACCTGATCCCGCTCTACCCTGGCCACGCCGAAATAATAGCTGGAGGGATGGCCGATATAGAAGCCAGACACCGAGGAGCCCGGCCACATCGCCATGCTTTCGGTCAGCGTGACGCCGGTATTGTTTTCGGCATCCAGCAGACGGAAGAGGGTAAGTTTCTCGGTATGATCCGGCTGCGCCGGATAGCCCGGGGCAGGGCGGATGCCGGCATAGGGCTCGCCGATCAGTTCATGCGGCTGGAAGGTCTCTGCCGCGCCGTATCCCCAATACTCTTTGCGCACCCGTTCATGCAGCATCTCGGCCATGGCTTCGGCATAACGATCCGCCAGCGCCTTAACCATGATCGAGCCGTAATCGTCATTTGCCCGCTCGTAGCGCGCGGCGATCTCGGCCTCTTCCGGGCCGGCCGTCACCACAAACCCCCCGACATAATCCGGCGTGCCGTCCGGGGCGACAAAATCCGAAAGCGCCACATTCGGACGCCCATCCCGCTTGGTCGTCTGCTGACGCAGCGTGTGCAGCATGGCCAGCGTTTCTGCGCGGCCGTCATCAGTATAGAGACGAATATCGTCGCCGGTCGCATTGGCGGGCCAGAAGCCGATCACCGCGCGCGGGCGGAACCATTTCTCAGTGATGATGCGCTGCAACATGGCCCGGGCGTCTTCGAACAGCTGGCGCGCGGCCTCGCCCTGCTTTTCATCTTCGAGAATCCGGGGATAAACGCCTTTCAGCTCCCAGGTCTGGAAGAAGGGGGTCCAGTCGATATAGCGCGCGATATCCGCAAGATCCCAGTCCTCAATCACCCGTGGGCCGGTGAATTGCGGGGCAGGGGGCGCATAGCCGGACCAGTCGATTTTCAGCGCATTGGCGCGGGCGGCTTCCAAAGGCAGACGTTTTTTCGCCAGTTCGGCGCGTTCGTGACGCTCGGCCACCTCGACATATTCGGCCTGGATTGACGCGATATAGGGCTCTTTCTGCGTTTCACTGAGCAGCTGGCTGACCACGCCCACCGCGCGGCTGGCATCAAGGACATAGATCGCCTGGCCCTTATGGTAGCGCGGCGCGATTTTCACCGCCGTATGCACCTTGGACGTCGTCGCGCCGCCGATCAGCAGCGGAATGTTGAACCCTTCGCGCTCCATCTCGGAGGCCAGATGCACCATTTCGTCAAGGCTGGGGGTGATCAGGCCGGAAAGCCCAATCACATCAACCTGTTGTTCGCGCGCGATCTCAAGGATCTTCTGCGGCGGCACCATCACACCAAGGTCAATGATCTCGTAATTGTTGCAGGCCAGTACGACACCGACGATGTTCTTGCCGATGTCATGCACATCGCCTTTCACCGTCGCCATCAGCACCCGGCCGGCGGAACGGCGCATCTCGCCGCCCTGCGCCGCCTTCTCCTCCTCCATATAGGGAAGGAGCACGGCGACCGCCTGTTTCATCACCCGCGCCGATTTCACGACCTGCGGCAGGAACATTTTGCCGGCACCGAACAGATCACCGACGACATTCATCCCCGCCATCAGCGGGCCCTCAATCACATGCAGCGGGCGGGTGGCCTGCTGGCGCGCAACCTCGGTATCCTCTTCGATGAACTCGGTGATGCCATTTACAAGCGCATGTTCGAGACGTTTTTCCACCGGCCAGTCGCGCCATTGCAGATCGCGGACCTTTTCCTCACGCGCACCACCGCGGTACCTTTCCGCGATTTCCAGCATCCGTTCGGTCGCATCGTCACGGCGGTTGAGGACGACATCCTCGCAGGCCTCGCGCAGCTCGGGCTCGATCTGGTCATAAACGGCGAGCTGGCCCGCATTGACGATGCCCATATCCATACCGGCCTGAATGGCATGGTAGAGAAAGACGCAATGCATGGCCTCGCGCACAGGTTCATTGCCGCGGAAGCTGAACGAAAGGTTCGAAACACCACCCGAGATGTGACAATGCGGCAGGTTCTGGCGGATCCAGCGCGTCGCCTCGATAAAATCGACACCGTAATTATTGTGTTCCTCAATGCCGGTCGCGACCGCGAAGACATTGGGATCAAAGATAATATCTTCCGGCGGGAAGCCG
The DNA here is from genome assembly GCF_016405985.1 of Paracoccus sp. IB05. GTDB lineage: Bacteria > Pseudomonadota > Alphaproteobacteria > Rhodobacterales > Rhodobacteraceae > Pseudogemmobacter. The sequence continues at coordinate 68,171 of NZ_JAEFCF010000002.1, read as the reverse complement.
ATTTCCTCGGTCAGGATGCGGTAGGCCCGGGCACAGATCTCGGTCTTGCGCTGGAACGTATCGGCCTGGCCGGTCTCGTCAAAGGCCATGACCACCACTGCCGCGCCGTAAGCCAGGCACAGACCGGCATGATGGCGGAACTGATCCTCACCCTCTTTCAGGCTGATCGAATTGACGATCGGCTTGCCCTGAACGCATTTCAGCCCGGCCTCGATCACCTCCCATTTCGAACTGTCGATCATCACCGGCACGCGGGCGATGTCGGGCTCGGACGCGACGAGGTTGAGGAACTCGACCATCGCGGCCTTACTGTCTATCAGCCCCTCATCCATGTTGATGTCGATGATCTGGGCGCCGTTTTCCACCTGGTCACGCGCCACGTCCAGCGCAGCGGCATAGTCGCGATTGGTGATCAGCTTGCGGAATTTGGCCGAGCCGGTGACGTTGGTGCGCTCGCCGACATTCACAAACGGGATGTCGGGCGTGAGGATGAAGGGTTCCAGCCCCGAGAGACGAAGATAGCGGCTCATTTTTGGATCTCGCGCGGTTTATGGGGGCGGACAGCTTCTGCAATGGCCTGGATATGGCCGGGCGTGGTGCCGCAGCACCCGCCAACCACATTGACCAGCCCGTCGCGGGCAAAGGTCGCCACCTGGGCGGCGGTGTCCTCGGGCCCCTCGTCATATTGACCAAAGGCATTGGGCAAGCCGGCATTCGGATAGGCGCAGGTGAAGGTTTCAGCCACAGTGGAGAGTTCCACCAGATGCGGACGCATCGCGCTCGCCCCGAGCGCACAGTTCAGCCCGATGGTGAAGGGTTTCGCGTGGCGCACCGAATGCCAGAAAGCCGTCGGCGTTTGCCCGGACAGGGTGCGGCCCGAAGCATCGGTTATGGTGCCCGAAATCATCACGGGCAGCCGGCTTCCATGTTCGGCAAAGGCGCTGAGACAGGCGAAGATCGCGGCTTTGGCGTTCAGCGTGTCGAAAATCGTTTCGATCAGAATGATATCGGCGCCGCCCCTGATCAGGCCCCGGATCTGTTGGGCATAGGCCTTGTGGAGGTCGTCGAAGCTCACCGCGCGATAGCCCGGATTGTTGACGTCGGGGCTGATCGACGCCGTCCGGTTGGTGGGGCCGACCGCACCGGCCACAAAGCGCGGCTTGCCGTCAATGGCGGTGGCGCGGTCCAGAGCGCGGCGAACAATGCGCGCGCCCTGGACGTTCAGATCGTCTACCGCTGCTTCCAAAGCATAATCGGCCTGCGCGATGGTCGTCGCCGAGAAAGTATTTGTCTCAACGATATCGGCACCAGCCATGGCATAATTGAAGTGAATTTCTTCGATGGCCTCTGGCTGGGTCAGGATCAGAAGATCGTTATTGCCCTTTTGCGGATGGTCGGAATGGTGCCGGCAGGCACAACCGGAGCCATGGCCCGAATAATCTTCTTCTGTCAGTCCAAGACCCTGGATCTGGGTACCCATTGCCCCATCGAGTATAAGTATCCGCTGCCTGGCGGCGGCTTCCAGGGCGGCGAGCGCCGGGGTGGGGGGGAGAATGAAGTTTTGCATATATCCGGCGTTCCTGGTTCGCGCGGACCTTATGAGACCAGAAGCCTGTTGTGAAACTCATAATACCGAGGAATATTATGAGAAATTTCGAACATCTTCCTACTGGATGACAAATTCTGCGTGCAAGGCGCCAGCCGCATGGATGCTTTTGAGAATATCGATCATGTCATGTGGCTGAACACCCAGCGCGTTAAGGCCGGAAACCACTTCGGACAGGCTGGTGCCGCCCGCGACTTCCGCCAGAGCGCTGCCTTCAGTGGTTATTTCAGCATTGCTTCTGGGCACCACAACGGTTTCACCCTCGGCGAAAGGGTTGGGCTGGATCGCGATAGGATACTCTTCCACACGCAAGGTGAGATTTCCCTGTGCCACCGCAACACGGCTGATCCGGACATCGGCGCCAATCACGATTGTACCTGATCGCTGGTCGACCACCACCCTGGCCCTGGTCGCGGGATCGATCCGCAGGCTTTCAATCCTGGCTATGGCATGTGCCGGAGAACCACCACCGATCCGGCCGAGATCGAGCGCAACCGTGCCCCCGTCCAGCATCGTCGCCGAACGTGAGCCAAATTCCTGATTGATGGCCCGTTCAATTCTGGCGGCTGTTGTAAAATCTGCTGATTTCAGCGCAAGCCGCAAAACTGAAACCTGGTTAAAATCGAACGGAACCTCACGCTCTACCCGTGCGCCGGAGGGGATCGACCCCGCCGTTGGCACGCCCAGGACAACCCGAGCGGCATCGCCTTCGGCAGAGATCCCACCTGCAATGATGGTCCCCTGAGCCACCGCATAGATCTGGCCGTCCGCCCCATTCAGAGGTGTCATCACAAGCGTTCCACCAAGCAGGCTTTTCGCATCACCAATGGCCGAAACCGTTATGTCAATCCGTGCGCCGGCCCGGGAAAACGGCGGCAGAGTTGCGGTGACGAAAACGGCCGCAACATTTTTTGGACGCGATGCTTCACCAACGACGTTGACACCAAGCCTCTCCAGAAGATTTGCCATAATCTCTTCCGTGAACGGTGAATTCCGGATGCCGTCACCAGTTCCGTTCAGCCCTACAACGAGACCATATCCCACGAGATCATTGCCCCTGACCCCGTCGATTTCGACCAGGTCCTTGATACGAACCGGTTGCGCGATGGCCGGGATCGACAGGGCGAGACCCAAGACAAGAAGCAGGAACAGACGACAGAAGGCGTTAGCAAAGATATTCGGTTTCACCGGAGATATCCCGTCAGGCTGAGTTGCGAAAGCCGCGCTGTGATTGTGTAAAATGCGTCCAGTCTGCTTTCCAGATCCTTAAGGCGCACCGTAGCCTCATAAGGGTCTGCTTCGGTCAGGCTGTTGCGTGTCAGGGCAAGTGCCGATTTCTCCGCAGAATTCCGGCTTTGTGCCTGGAACAGTTGTTGTTCAACTGTACCAATCCTGCCGGCGAGGACAGTCCTCGCTTCGGAAGAGCTGAACAGGGTCTCACCCGCCCTGAGCGCAAGCGCTGACCGCGAGGCGTGATCTCCTGTCAGGAGGCCGCGGTCAAGCAAGGCCGCCTTAGCGAGGCCCGCCAGTGTTGTGCGGATTGCAGGGTCAAGGGCGGTGAAGGGAAGCGACGCCGTCTCGCCGGGTGCCACAGTGAGGCCAGCCCGACCCTGGCCTCCGGTGTATAATGCCTCATATCCGGCGGTCCCGTTGAACCAGTCATCTATCCCGTTGGAAATATCGTCAACAGCCGCCAGACCGGCGATCGCGGTCTCGAGCGCAGTAAGCAACGTCCCGGCATTGGGCAAAGCCGATTGGTCAGAAGCATCGCCGCCAAAAAGCCGATTTGTCGGCAAGGCGGGTGTTAAGCGCTGAAATGGCAGTGTTGAAATCGCGCGAACCGGTGGACAGGATCGAGGAAAGCAGGGTGTCAGACGCGCCACTGGTTACTCGCAGCAGATTGGCTGCAAGCTCTGTGGTCGCGTCAGAGATAACGGATAAAGCGCGCTGCATCGTTTCACCCATCAGGGTGAGTTCGGTGGTGGCTGCGGTAAAGCCGGAAAGCCGGGCAAGGGCATGATCTGTCGCGGCCAGAGCTGAAAAGTCGCCACGCAAGGCTGTACCCTGATCAAAGAATTTACCGGTCGTCATCTCTTGCGTGGCCTTTTGCAGGCCCGCGCGAAGGTCAGACGACTGTCGCAGAAGTGCCGGGGTCAGAAACGGGTTTGAGCTAATGCGTTCCATTGTCAAAGTCCCAACAGAGTTTTGATCATTTCGTCCACGACCTGAATGACCCGCGCATTGGCCGCGTAGTTCTTCTCGATCACCAGCAGTGACTGCAGTTCTTCATCGGTGTTCACGCCCGATGCGGCCTCAATGTCGGACAATGCCGTGTATCTCGCGGCGGTATAGCTTTGTTCCGTCTCTTGTGTGACGCGCTGGGAGGAGGTTCGGGACAGAATGGCCGAGGCCAGGCCTGCGAGACTTCTGGTGCCGCCGGGGATCGGTGATGCAATGGCGCGGTTGGTATTCAGCGCTGAGGAGAGTGAATTGAGGAGCGTGGAGTTTCCAACTGGGCCCGGCGTGAGCGCGCCGAGCCCGTCGCGCAGCCTCGTGACCTCTCCGCCTTTCAAAGGATCTGCAGAGAAATTCAATGCTATGCGTGAAGCCAGGCCCACCTCATCCGCGGGATCAAAGGCCAGGCCGCCATCGGTGAACAATCCGGGCGCGCCAGCGGGCAAAGTGGGATCGAGACCTGCTGCGCTGAACCTTTCAATCATGTCACGCGCCATTGCGTCGAGCATAGATTGGCCTTCAACAGCCAGTTCGTCGCGGACCGCGAAAAGCGCCCCGAGCTCTCCGCCAAGGATCATGCTGCTGCTGCCCGTGGTTGCCATCGGTTTGCCATTGATGGTCAGACCATAGAGGCCTCCGCTGGCCTGGGTCATTTCAGGCACGATTGTATGGACTTCGGTGAAACCGAAGCTCACGGGGTTCCCGTCCAGCAGAAGGGCGCCCCCGGCAGAGATCAGCGCTACCTGATTGCCGTCCCGTGGCATTTCCTTCAGCGGAATGATGCTGGCAATGCTGTCGATCACCTGCTGACGCTGATCCATCAATGCCGAGGCATCCCGACCGGAGCCGCTGTGAGAGGCGATCATCCGGTTCAGCTCCTGAACCTGGCGCAGGCTGCTGTTCAGACTTTCCACAGCCGAAGCGATGCCTTTCTCGGCCTTGAGACGTTCAGCCTGAATGGCGTCACTCGCCTGATTCAACCCGGTGGCAAGGGATCTTGCTGCCGAAACCGCGGCAGAAAGCCTTGCCTCGGATTCGGGATGGCTTGCGGCCTCAAGCAAAGTGGTGTCCAGCGTGCTGACGCGGGAAACCAGAGATCCCGAAGATTCGGTTGTGCCGAGAATGGTTTCAAGCCGGTTGAGAAAGCCTGCCTTGGTCGCGCTGTCACCCGCAGCGGCCTGAGCGCCCCTGCGGTCGTTGATCAGATAGAGATCTGCATGTCTGGTGATGCCCACCACGCGCACACCCTGACCCGATCCTCCGAGGTTAAGAGCCGAAAGCGAGACGGAACGGCGCGCGTAGCCCGAGGTCGTTGCATTGGCGACATTGTTGGACACCACCTCGGCCTGTCGCGAGGTGGCGGTCAGTCCGGTCAGCGCGGAATTGAGGGCCGAGGTGATGCTCATTTTGCGTTACCGTTTGATATTGGTGGTTTCCTGCAACATTTCGTCGACGGTCTGGATGACCTTGGCATTCGACGAATAGGCCCGCTGGGTCTGAATCAGCGAGGTCAGTTCTGCCGCAACATCTGTGGTCGATCCCTCACGGGCATAACCTTCAATCGAGCCGGTCGGGCCGTCACCGGCATCCCAGAGGAAGAAGGAGCCCGATTGCGGCGAGACCTGATAGGTCTGGTTATGCAGCGAGATCAGCCCATTGGGGTTCGGCACATCGACCAGCGGGATCTGGTAGAGCACGCGGTTGAACCCGGTATCATAGGTCGCGATGATATAGCCGTTCGGATTGATCTCGACCGTGGTGAGATTGCCGACCGGGGATCCGTCCTTGGTGATCTGCACCGGCGCAAAATCATCGGATAGCTGGGTCAGACCGTTCGGATCACCGACGCGGCCGATGGCGACACTCATCGGGCCGCCGGCCACGGTCAGCGGCAGAGTTCCGGTGGCACCGTCATAAGCCGGCCAGGCCGGAACCGCCGGAACCGCAACAACTGTCGCGAGTGTGCCGCCAGCCGCGCGGGAATCGTCGAAGGTCAGAACATATTCCCCGATGATCGCATTATTGCTGGCAGAATCGCGGATCACCATGGTCCAGGTGTTCGATGGCGGGCTGCCTGCGGCCGGTACGGTCGGCGTGAAGTTGAAATCCAGAGATTCCGAGGTGCCGAGATTGCCGAAATATTCGATCGCGAAGGGCAGCGGATCGCCGGTGGCGCCGGCTTCGGTACCCGTGGCCGGCAGGTTGACCCCCGCCGTGATCTGGGTGGTCGGATCGCCGGCGGTCTGGTTCGCATTGATCACTACCGGTACCAGGCCGGTGATCGTATCCCGCGGGAAGACCGGAATGCTGCCATCCGACGTGGCAGGCCAGCCCATCAGCACCAGACCGGACTGGGTTTTCAGCACACCATTCGCATCGGTTCGGAAAGAGCCGGTCGTTGTCATCAAAAGCGCGCGGTCTACGGAATTGACCCCCAGAGATACTTCGGTGATCACCGGCAGCATGCCGCGCCCGGAAACCGCGATATCCAGCGGATGCGAAGTGCCGACAAGGCCGCCGCGTTCTTCGATCAGCCGCATGGTCGAGGCGCGAACCCCGCCTGCCGAATAGGTGCCAGAGCCGCGATTGTTCGTGATCACCATGCTGGAGAATTCAGCATGGGCGCGTTTATAGCCGAAAGTGCCTGAATTCGCGATATTGTCTGAGATCGTCGCAAGCCGCGTCGCGTTGGCGCTGAGCCCGGCTACGCCGGCATTGAGCGCGGAGGAAATCGTCATCAGTCGCACCTTTCTTCTGAATGAGCTTGCGACAGGTTTGGCCCCGAGGGCTGAATTTTCCGCTAACAGATAAAATTATCGGGATTACCGGTCACGCCGCAGCAGCACGATCTCGATCCGGTTGTTGCGCCGTGAAGCCGGATCGGCCACGGCGGGCTTACGGTCGGCAAAGCCCCCGATGCGGCTGAACCGGGTCGCCTGAATGCCGGCGCCCTGAAGCAGACTGCGCATGGCACGGGCGCGGCCGGCCGTCAGTTCCCAGCCCGGATTTTCAACCAGCGTCACCGGATAGCTTTGCACATAGGCGTTCACCGCAAGACCATTCGCCGTCAGATTGAGCACCTCGGCCAGCATCCGAGCCAGATGAACGGTAACCTCCTGCGGCTCGGCAGTATGGCCTTTGAACAGGCTGGCGTCTTCAAGATCGAACAGTTCGATCACAAGGCCCTCATCGGTGACCCGGGTGACAACATGGCGCATCAGTTGTTCCATGGTGCGGCTTTCGCCGCCACGGTCGAACAGGGCTTCTTGGACGGTTTTCACCATCTCGGCCTGGGCCTTTTCCTCGGCCTCGCCGGCACCTGTCTGGCTGGCGAGGCCGCCGCGGCCCATGGCGGTCCGGTCCTCCTCGGAGAAAATGGATTCACCGCCCAGCGTGCCGTCACCGCCACCTGAAACCTTGCTGAGCGGGATCGACGGATTGAAGTAATCCGACAATCCCTTGCGTTGTTTTTCTGTCGTCGCATTCAGCAGCCACATCAGCAGGAAGAAGGCCATCATTGCGGTCACGAAATCCGCATAGGCCACTTTCCAGGCGCCGCCATGATGGCCGCCGCCCGAAACCACTTTCTTCCGCTTGATGATGACTGGCGGCGCATTGCCTGGCCCGGCCATTCCCGTCACCCTTTTCGCTCACCCGGGGCCAGGATCACAGGTCTGAGTGAAGAACGGCTTAAAGTTATGATTTTTAGGGAATAGTCCAGAAAACGCCCAGATCTGCGGCGACTCAGCTCCGCTTCAGCCAGATGGCGGCATCGCCCAGTTTCGCAACAAATGCCTCATGCGCGGCGGTTTCCGCCGCGGTGATCCGCGCAGGCAATGCGGTCGGACGGGGACGGGGGCGCCAGTCTCCGTCCGTCTGCCCAGCATTTGCGGGGCTGTTGCTTTGTACCGGCGCCAGCACGAGGTCGGGCTGACGACCGCCGACCAGTTCAAGGTAAACCTCGGCTAGGATTTCGCTGTCGAGCAGCGCGCCGTGTTTTTCACGCCGGGAATTATCGACGCCAAAACGGCGGCAAAGCGCATCCAGCGAGGCTGGCGAGCCGGGAAAGCGCTGCCGCGCGATGGCCAGCGTGTCTATGGCGCGCGCCCAGGGAATATCGGCCAGCCCCATACGCTTCAGTTCGAAGTTCAGAAACTTCATATCAAAGGCAGCGTTATGGATCACCAGTTTCGCATCACCGACGAAATCCACAAATGCCTGGCCGATTTTCGCGAAAACCGGCTTGTCGCTGAGGAATTCGCTGCTGAGCCCGTGCACTTCGAAAGCGCCCTGCGGCATGTCGCGTTCGGGGTTGATATATTGGTGATAAACCTTGCCGGTGGGCAGGTGGTTGAACAGCTCGACCGCGCCGATCTCGACGATGCGGTCGCCCTGTTCCGGGTCAAAGCCGGTGGTCTCGGTATCAAGGACAATTTCACGCATTCTGGCCCGCCATTCCTGCGCGCAGATGCGCGATCAGCGCCTGTACATAAGCCCGGGTGCTGTCGATTGACAGGGTTTCGACGATATGGGTGGCGCGGGCGCGCTTGTCCTGGTCGGGCATCTGGCGCGAGAGGATCAGATCAAGCTGCGCCGCGGTCATGCCGGGCCGCGCAAGGACGCGGGCGCGTTGCAAAGCAGCGGGCGCGGTGACCAGCAGCGTCGCGTCACATTCCCGGTCGATGCCTTTCTCAAACAGAAGCGGCACATCGAGAAGCAGGATATCGGAGCCGGTATGGGCCAGAAACCCGGCCCGATCTTCCGCAACAAGCGGATGGATCAGCTGTTCCAGCTGTTTCAGACGCGAGGGATCGGCGGCCAGCAGCGCCTTTAATGTTTCCCGTGAAACACCCTGATCGGAAACCGCCTCGGGAAAGGGCCCCGCCAGGGCTGCCGTGCCCCTGGCGCCGGGCGCGTAAAGCCGGTGCACCGCCGCATCCGCATCCCAGACCGGGATACCCGCATCGAGGAACATCGCGGCCGTGGTCGATTTCCCCATGCCGATGGAGCCGGTCAGGCCAAGGCAGATAGCTTTCATGCGTTTAAAACCGCGAGGCGGGTCTCCTCATCCACCACGGGACGCCTGCCGAACCAGCGCTCGAACCCGGGCACGGCCTGGTGCAGCAACATGCCGAGCCCGTCAACGACGGTGCAGCCGCGTTCTTCGGCCTCGATCAGCAGGCCGGTTTTCAATGGCGCATAGACAATGTCGGTCACAAGGCAGCGCTGGCTGATCCGGTCGAGGTCAATGACAAGGTCCGGCTTGCCGGTCATTCCGAGCGAGGTCGTATTCACCAGCGTGGCACAACCTTCGATCATCGCGCCGACATGTGTCCAGTCCCAGACCACCACTTTCGCCCCGAAATCCGAACGCATGGCTTCGGCCCTGGGGCGGGTGCGGTTGACGATGCGTATCTCGGGCGCGCCAACCTCGATCAGCGCCGCGACAACCGCACGGGCCGCACCCCCGGCGCCCAGCACCGCAGCCGGGCCGGCGGTCGGATCCCAGAAAGGCGCGTTCTGCCGCAGGTTGGAAATAAAGCCGGACCCATCGGTATTATCCGCATGGATCTTGCCATCTTTACGGAAAATCAATGTGTTAGCGGCACCGATCAGCGCCGCGCGATCGGTGATGATATCCGCGATCTTCAGGATCGCCTCTTTATGGGGAATGGTGACATTGGCCCCGACAAACCCCATCTGCGGCAGGGTGCGCAGGACATGCGCCAGATCCTGAGGCGCCACATCCATCGGGATATAATGCCCCGCCAGACCATAGCGCTTCAGCCAATAGCCATGCAGCGCCGGGCTGCGGCTATGCGCGATCGGATGGCCGATCACACCGGCCAGCGGAATACGCGGATGGTCAGTCATGCGGGAATATCCCCTCTCAGCGAAAGCCAGTTCAGAAGGGGAAGCAAGGGCAGCCCCAGAATCGTGAAATGATCCCCCTGGACCGAGGAGAACAGCCGAACGCCTTCCTCTTCAAGCCGGTATCCACCGACGGAATGACGGATTTTATCCCAGTTGCGCGAGATATAGCCGTCAAGCCACAGATCCCCGAATTCCCGCATCGTAAGCCGCGCCTCGCCGACATGGCGCCAGAGCGGCTGACCGCCCTGACAAACCACCACCGCCGAGATCAGGTGGTGGGTTTTGCCGCGCAAATCCATCAGCTGGGCGCGCGCCGCCTCCGGGCTTGCAGGCTTGGCAAAGATCCGGCCATTCAGCTCGAGCAGCTGGTCCGAGCCGATCACCAGCGCCTCTGGCCGCTTGCCCGAGATTTTCAGCGCCTTGGTTTCCGCGAGCGCATCGGCGATGTCGCGCGGCTTTGCCCTCTCAGCCTCCAAAGCGCGGCGAATGCTGTCTTCATCCACCCGCGCGGCAAGGCTTTCAAACTCCAGGCCCGCCGCCCGCAACATGGCGATTCTCGTCTCCGAGGCAGAAGCCAGCACCAAAGCCGGCATTTTCTTGCCTGCAACGTCTTCGGAAAAATCAGAGGCCACTTGTGGATAATCCTGTTTTGTTCGGGGGAAGACTCGGCCGGTTATCCCATGCCTCAGGGCCTGGGTCGGGATATCCTCAAAAAGCGCCGGCACGCGACCCCCGGTTATCCCACTGCGCATGCTGTTTTCCACCATCCATCCGCGCGGGGGTTTTGCGCGGGCTGTGACATTTCTCCTCCACAGGCAGATGTCTGGAAACGCTGTTCTAAGAACATGATATAAATAGATAAATCAAAACACCATGCATTTTTTCCCAATCTTTACCACTTCTGTCCACAGGTGGAAAACTCAAGGGAAAATGCCCCGGAACTGCCGCTATCCTGTTATCCTCAGGGCCTACTACATCATCAATCTTCATATCTTTCTCTTAATTATATTATGAACCCTGCACAGATCTGTGCCTGACAGGAGGTCTTTCGCCCTCTGAGAAGCCTTTCTGCTCAGAAAGATTGACTTACAGCGCCAGTCCCCCTATCTGCAGGCAATGCGGGACCGTCCGGTCCTGACGCTTCCCTTTTTCAGCCTCTGATCCAGCATCGCGCCACACGCGCGTCTGGCATAATGGTATTGCGATGACAGAACGCCTCAACCTCTCCGATCTCAAGGCCAAGACCCCGGCCGATCTTCTCGCCATGGCGGAGGAGTGGGAGATCGAGAATGCGCCCTCGATGCGCAAGGGCGAGATGATGTTCCAGATCCTCAAGGAACATGCCGAGGAAGGCTGGGAAATCGGTGGCGATGGCGTTCTTGAGGTTCTGCAGGATGGTTTCGGCTTTCTGCGCAGCCCTTCGGCCAACTATCTGCCTGGCCCCGATGACATCTATGTCGGCCCCGAGATGATCCGTCAGTTTTCGCTGCGCACCGGCGATTCCATCGAAGGCGTGATCAAGGCCCCGTCCGAGAATGAGCGCTATTTCAGCCTTGTGAAGGCGACGCTGATCAATTTCGACGATCCGGAGCGCGCGAAACACAAGGTCCATTTCGACAACCTGACGCCGCTTTACCCGGAAGAGCGGCTGAAGATGGAAATCGAGGATCCGACGATCAAGGACCGTTCGGCCCGGATCATCGATCTGGTGGCGCCCATCGGCAAAGGCCAGCGGGCGCTGATCGTGGCCCCGCCGCGTACAGGTAAGACGGTTCTTCTGCAAAATATCGCGCGCTCGGTCGCAGCGAATCACCCGGAATGTTATCTGATCGTGCTGCTGATCGATGAGCGGCCCGAGGAAGTCACCGATATGCAGCGCTCGGTGAAGGGCGAGGTTGTGTCCTCGACCTTTGACGAGCCGGCGACGCGCCACGTGGCTGTGGCCGAGATGGTGATCGAAAAGGCCAAGCGCCTGGTTGAACATAAACGAGATGTTGTGATCCTTCTTGATTCGATCACAAGACTTGGTCGTGCCTTTAACACGGTCGTGCCGAGCTCGGGCAAGGTTCTGACTGGTGGTGTGGACGCCAACGCGCTGCAACGCCCGAAGCGTTTCTTCGGTGCGGCACGGAATATCGAAGAGGGCGGCTCGCTGACGATCATTGCGACCGCGCTGATCGATACCGGCTCGCGGATGGATGAAGTCATCTTCGAAGAATTCAAGGGCACCGGCAACAGCGAGATCGTTCTGGATCGGAAAGTGGCCGACAAGCGCGTCTTCCCGGCGATGGACATCCTCAAATCGGGCACAAGGAAAGAGGATCTCCTGGTCGACAAATCCGATCTGCAGAAGACCTATGTGCTGCGCCGCATCCTGAACCCGATGGGCACCACCGACGCCATCGAATTCCTGATCGGAAAGCTGAAACAGACCAAGTCGAATTCCGAGTTCTTCGACTCGATGAATACCTGATCGGGGGGCCAGCGGGGTTGCGATGGCTGACACGATCTATGCCAGCGCGACAGCTCGTGGGCGGGCGGGTGTCGCGGTAATCAGGGTCTCTGGCCCGAATTCTTTCGCCATATGCAAAGCACTGACAGGCGCGGCTCCAAAGCCGCGCCTTGCCAGTTTGCGCAATATCTCGTGGCAGGGTGAACATCTCGACCAAGCTCTGGTATTGGGCTTTGCGGAAAATGCCAGCTTTACCGGCGAAGAAGTGATCGAGCTGCAAACCCATGGCGGGTTGGCGGTGGTCAATGCCGTGCTGCGGGCGATTGGCGAAACCGGCCTTGCGCGTATGGCAGAGGCGGGCGAATTTACCCGGCGGGCACTCGACAATGGCATGCTCGACCTGACACAGGTCGAGGGCCTGGCCGATCTGATTGATGCTGAAACCGAAGCGCAGCGTAAGCAGGCGCTGCGGGTATTGTCCGGCAGTATCGGAAAAACAGTTGATCACTGGCGAAGCCGCCTGATCCGGGCCGCGGCTTTGATCGAGGCAACGATCGATTTTTCTGATGAAGACGTGCCGGTCGATGTGACCCCGGAAGTGCGCGAGATACTGACAGCGCTATCGGATGAGATTGCCCGCGAAGCGGCGGCCGTTTCAGCCGCAGAACGCATTCGCGAAGGTTTCGAGGTGGCGATTATTGGCCCGCCGAATGCCGGGAAATCCACACTTCTCAATCGCCTGGCAGGTCGGGAGGCGGCGATTACGTCGGAAATAGCGGGCACGACGCGGGACGTGATCGAGGTCAGGATGGACCTTTCCGGCCTCGCGGTTACCTTGCTCGACACCGCCGGGCTCAGGGAAAGTGACGACCTGGTGGAGCGTGAAGGCATCAGACGGGCGATTCAGCGCGCTGAGGCCGCCGATTTGCGGTTGTTCCTCGGCCAGGGTGATCTTGGGATTGCGCTTCGGGACGGTGATATCCAGCTGAGCGGGAAGGCCGACCTTGGTGGTGCTGGCCCTGGCCTCGCGGTCTCGGGTCTTACTGGCGAAGGAATCGACGCGCTGCTGCAGCAAGTTACAGCGCGGCTCTCGGAAAAAGTCGCTGGTGCTGGTATAATGGTGCGTGAACGGCATCGGCATGCGCTGGAGCAGGGAATCACCGCGATCAGGGCTGTGTTGCAGATGATGGATCACGGTGTTCAATCCGAGATCGTGGCGGAAGAATTGCGTCAGGTGTTGCGATCACTGGACAGTCTGGTCGGGCGGGTTGATGTCGAAGAATTGCTGGGCGAGATCTTCGCCAGCTTCTGTATCGGAAAGTGAGGGTGTTTCACGTGAAACATTTTGATGTTCTGGTGGTCGGCGGCGGCCATGCCGGGGCCGAAGCCGCCGCGGCTGCGGCGCGTATTGGGGTGAGAACGGCATTGGTCACAATGCGCGCAGAGACAATAGGCGTCATGTCCTGCAATCCGGCGATTGGCGGCCTTGGAAAGGGCCATCTCGTTCGGGAAATTGATGCGATGGACGGCATTATGGGCCGGGCCGGGGATATGGCGGGTATTCAGTACCGGCTTTTGAATCGCAGAAAGGGCCCCGCAGTACAGGGGCCAAGGACCCAGGCTGATCGTAAACTCTATCGTCGCGCGGTGCAGAGTTTGCTGGCCGAGGAGACCTGTCTCTCTGTCATCGAGGGTGAGGCGGCGGAGCTCATCACTCTGGCAGGGCGCGTTACCGGGCTGCGACTGGCTGACGGATCCGAGATTTCTGCAGCGGCCATCGTGCTCACAACCGGCACATTCCTGAACGGCCTGATCCATGTCGGTGACCAAAGTCGCCCGGGTGGCCGCGTTGGCGATAAAGCTTCTGTCAGACTTGCGCAGCAGATCCATGATCTTGGTCTGGAAACGGGGCGCCTCAAAACCGGGACGCCACCACGACTGGACGGCAAGTCGATCGACTGGAGTCGGCTGGAAATGCAGCCCGCCGATGAAGATCCGGTTCTCCTTTCCTTTATGAACAATAAACCGGTCGCGAGGCAGATTTCCTGCGGCATCACGCATACCTCTGCGGCCACGCATCAGATTATTCGTGATAATCTTAATCGTTCGGCAATGTATGGTGGCCATATTGATGGCGTCGGCCCCCGTTACTGCCCCTCGATCGAGGATAAAGTCGTGCGCTTTGCCGACAAGGACAGCCATCAGGTCTTTCTGGAACCCGAAGGCCTTGATGACGATACGGTCTATCCAAACGGAATTTCGACCTCTTTGCCCGCTGAGGTGCAGGAGGCTTACGTCCGCACCATGGCTGGCCTTGAGAATGCGACCATTCTTCAGCCAGGCTATGCCATTGAATATGACTATCTGGACCCTCGGGGGCTGAAGTCGTCGCTGGAGACCAAAGCTCTCGCCGGCCTATATCTTGCGGGCCAGATCAATGGAACCACAGGATATGAGGAGGCAGCAGCCCAGGGCATGGTTGCCGGGCTGAACGCCGCGCGTGCCTCAAAGGCGCAGGAGCCGGTGAGTTTCTCGCGCAGTGACAGTTATATCGGGGTCATGATTGATGATCTGGTCACCCGTGGCGTCACCGAGCCCTATCGTATGTTCACCTCGCGGGCCGAGTACCGGCTCAGCCTGCGTGCAGATAACGCGGATCAGCGCCTGACGCCCAAAGGCCAGGAGATCGGTTGCGTCCGGGAGGCGCGCAGCCGCGCATTCGGGGCGAAAATGGAGGCCCTCGGGGCGGTCACCGAGGTTCTGGCAGCGGCAAAGTTCACCCCAAAAGAGCTTGCCGAGGTCGGAATCACCGTCAGCAAAGACGGAGCGCGGCGGACTGCCTGGGATCTGATGGCCATGCCGGATTATGATCCGGCCATTTTGGATTTGCTGGTGCCGGCGCTTGCAGATCATCCGGCCGCCGCAAGGGCGCAGGCGGAAATCGAGTCGCTTTATTCCCAATATACGGATCGGCAGGCCGCCGCAGCCGAAGAGCTGCGCCGCCATGAGGCGATGAAAATCCCCGCAGATTTCGATTATGCCGCGCTTTCCGGTCTTTCGGCGGAGCTTACCGGGAAATTGCTGCGTAAACTGCCGGAAACCATCCAGCAGGCGCGTCAGATAGAGGGGATGACACCGGCTGCAGTGATGCTGCTGATCGCATCGCTGCGCAAGATCGCAGCGGCCAGACTGGCCGGGTGACCCTTGGATAAAGCACTTTGGAATGAGCTGGGCATCAGTCCGGAAGGCCTTGAAAGGCTGAGACTTTACGAGGCACTGACCGCGAAATGGACGCAGAAGATCAATCTGATCTCTCGCTCCACAGTGGGAGAGATCTGGTCGCGGCATATCGAGGATTCGGCGCGGATCTTTCTGCTTGCGCCGGAACAACCGCAGCTCTGGGCAGATTTCGGGTCGGGTGGCGGATTTCCTGGGATCGTTGTGGCCACTTTGCTTCAGGATCGTGGTCTTGCAACCAGGATGGTGCTTGTTGAATCGGACCAGCGTAAGGCCACCTTCCTGCGTGAAGCGGCGCGGCAGATGGGTATCCCGGTCGATGTGCGGGCCGAGCGGGCCGAGGCGATTGCGCCACTAGGGGCAGATGTTGTGTCCGCACGGGCGCTTGCCCCCCTGGATATGCTTTGCGCCATTGCCGAGCGACATGGATCGCCCGATATGACCTGTCTTTTTCCGAAGGGCGAGAGCTGGGCGGATGAGGTTGCGGCGGCGCAGAAAAACTGGCGCTTCGATCTGGAGGCGGCGGACGATCCGGGGCATAAAGGATCAGCCACCCTGAAATTAAGGACAGTGCGCCGTGCCAGCCGCGATTCCCAAGACTGACGCCATGCCCTTTCCGGCGCATGTCATCGCCGTCGCCAACCAGAAAGGCGGCGTTGGGAAGACCACGACCGCGATAAACCTGTCGGCAGCCCTGGCCGAAAGGGGCCTGCGGATCCTGCTGGTCGATCTTGATCCTCAGGGCAACGCCTCGACGGGCCTCGGGGTCGCGACGAATGATCGCAAACTGACGACATATGACCTGATTCTGTCGGATGGGGCACCGAACGCCATTATTCAGCGCACATCGGTGAATAATCTGTGGATCAGCCCGGCGAACTCCGATCTGGCCTCGGCCGATATCGACCTCGTTGCCAATGAAAAGCGCAGTTTTCTGCTGCATGACGCTTTGCGCCACCCGGATATCGAGGCGATGGGCTTTGATGTCGTGCTGATTGACTGTCCGCCTTCGCTGTCTTTGCTGACGGTGAACGCGCTTGTGGCGGCGAATTCGGTGCTTGTGCCGCTTCAGGCCGAGTTTTTCGCGCTTGAGGGGCTCTCGCAGCTTCTTTTGACGGTGCGGGATGTGCGGCGCTCGGCGAATCCGGATCTTCGGATTGAGGGCGTTGTTCTGACGATGTATGATGGGCGCAACAATCTGGCACAGCAGGTTGAGACTGATGCGCGCGAGAACCTCGGCGATATGGTGTTTCGCACCATCATTCCCCGCAATGTGCGGCTTTCTGAAGCGCCTTCTTTCGCCAAGCCGGTGACGGAATATGATCCGACCTCGCGCGGTGCCGAGGCCTATCGGTCTTTGGCCGGGGAAATTGCCGCTAAACTGCGGTCCTGACAACAAGAAGAAGAGGCAGAGCATGGAACGCAAAGGGCTTGGTCGTGGTCTTTCGGCATTGATGTCGGATGTGAATTTGCGCCCCGAGAGTGAGGGGCCGCGGCGGGCGGACACCAGGTTGCCGGTCGAAAAGCTGCAGCCGAACCCGGAGCAGCCGCGCAAAGATTTCGACCAGGCGGCGCTGGAGGCTCTGGCAGATTCACTGCGGCAGAAGGGGGTTATCCAGCCTCTGGTCGTGCGGGTCAAAGGCGATCACTACGAGATCGTTGCCGGCGAACGGCGCTGGCGCGCGGCGCAGATCGCTCAGCTGCATGAAGTTCCGGTGGTGATCCGTGAGCTTGATGATACCGAAGTGCTGGAAATCGCGATTATCGAGAATATTCAGCGCGAGGATCTCAATGCGATCGAAGAGGCTCTGGGTCTGCGCCAGCTGATTGATCGCTTTGGTCATACTCAGGAAAAGGTGGCCGAGGCGCTGTCGAAAAGCCGTAGCCATGTGACCAATCTGCTTCGGTTGCTGAACCTGCCCGGTGACGTGCAAAAGATGGTGCGCGAGGGCGCGCTGTCGGCAGGTCATGCACGGGCTCTGATCACAGCGCCAGACCCTTTGCGGCTGGCCCAGACCGTGATCGCGCGCGGCCTTTCGGTGCGGGAGACTGAAAAGCTCGCCCGTGAGGCCCTGGAACCGACAAGATCGACGCCGTCAGAGCAGGTGAGCGCGCGGGAGAGCACCAAAGATGCCGATACGCGCGCGCTGGAGGGAGATTTGTCGGCGCAGCTTGGGATGACTGTACGGATCGATCACAAGGGGCAGGGCGGCAGCCTGGTTATTTCCTATCGCGATCTGGAAGAGCTGGACCTGCTGTGCCAGCTGCTGTCTTCCGGGCCATCGGGTCTGGCCCGCGACTGATCAGGCTTCTGACAGCTCCAGGATCAGCCGGTTGAGCAAAAGCCGGCCGGTCGCGGTGGCTGTCAGACGATCATCCTGCAGGGTGATGAAGCCATCCTTCTGCAGGGTTTCCAGCTTTTCGCTGTTCGGCCGACGTCCAAGCATCCTGGCGTAGCGGGGCAGTGACATGCCTTCGCTCAGCCGCAGCGACATCATCAGATATTCCAGCGCCTGATCCTGCGGGCTGATTGTTTCACGTGGAACTTCTCCCTTGCCTGTCTTCCTCAGGGCTTCCAGCCAGAGCTCAGGTGATTTATGAGCGAGGGTTGCCACGCGTTGGCCGTTCAGAGTGAGGCGGCCATGTGCCCCCGGGCCGATGCCGAGATAGTCGCCCATGCGCCAATAGGTCAGATTGTGCCGGGATTCACAGCCCTGTCGGGCATAGTTCGAGACTTCATACCCAAGCAAACCGGCTGTGCCACAGATGTCTGTGGTCAGATCATACATATCTGCTGCGAGGTCTTCATCCGGAAGACCCCGGAGCTTTCCGGCGTCATATAGCCTGGCAAAGACCGTGCCCTCCTCGACGGTCAGCTGGTAAAGCGAGATATGGTCAGGCCCGCGCGCCAGGACCTGGCGCAGCTCATCGCCCCAGGAGGCGAGATCCTGATCCTGACGGGCATAGATCAGATCACAGGAGGTTCGGTCAAAAAGGCTGCGGGCGAGATCCAGCGCGGCCAGCCCTTCGGCGGCGCTGTGTTGCCGCCCAAGGCGCCGCAGATCGTGATCATTCAACGCCTGAAGGCCGAGTGAGACACGGTTTACGCCCGCCAGCCGATAGGATGCAAAACGAGACGCCTCTACAGAGGTCGGATTCGCCTCAAGTGTCACCTCGAAATCGTTGGTTATACGCCAATGTCGCGAGACCCGATCCAGAATCGCACCAACCGTATCGGGATCCATCAGGGAAGGTGTGCCGCCGCCGAAAAACACCGAGCGGAGAATGCGGCCTCCGGTTTCCGTGGCGGCGCGATCCAGCTCTTTCAGATAGGCCTCTTTCCATTCGGCCTGATCTATTCTTGCACGTACATGGCTGTTGAAATCGCAATAGGGGCATTTTGCCTTGCAGAAGGGCCAGTGAAGGTAGAGGGAGAAGCCCCCCTCTTGCCAGTCTTCTGCGGGTGTTTGTTTCACGTGAAACACTTTTCCATCATAGCCGCGACGGCGCGCGCGCGGTGGCTGATCGCATTCTTCTGATCGGCCGTCATCTCGGCAAAGGTCTGTGCGTAGCCGTCTGGTTGAAACATGGGGTCGTAGCCATGGCCGTCAAGACCCCGGCGTGGCCAGATCAATTCTCCGGCGCAGCTGCCATCTACGATTTCATCATGTCCATCGGGCCAGGCAAGAACCAGAGTGCACCGAAATTGGGCCTGACGCGGGGCGGGCGCCCCGCGCTCTTCCAGCAGGGCCCAGGTTTTTTCCATCGCCATGCCGAAGTCACGGCCATGCGGGGTTTCTGCCCAGTCAGCGGTGTAGACACCCGGAGCCCCGTCCAGCGCATCAATCGTCAGGCCGGAATCATCAGCCAGCGCGGGAAGGCCGGTGGCCTTTGCCGCATAATGCGCTTTGATCCGACCATTGCCGACGAATGTGTCCTCGGTCTCTTCCGGCTCATCCAGGTCAAACTCACCTGCGGAAACGCAACGGATGCCGAGCGGCGCCAGCAATGTCGCGAATTCCTCCAGCTTGCCCTTGTTGTGGCTCGCGATCACAAGCTGGTCGCCGGTGAATTTGCGGGTCATGCGCCAATGGCCTTCTTCTGTGCTTCGACCAGAGCGGCAGTGCCTTTCAGACCAAGGCCGAGCAGCACGGTGAGATCTTCGACCGCGAAAGGCGCACCTTCTGCCGAGGCCTGAACCTCAACCAGCTTGCCCTTGCCGGTGATCACGAAATTGCCATCAGTTCCGGCAGCCGAGTCTTCGTCATAGTCCAGATCCAGCACATTCTGGCCGGCATAGATGCCGCAGGACACAGCCGCGACATGATCGAGCAGCGGATCGCCGGTGACGAGGCCCTTTTGCATCAGCTTGTTCATTGCAAGGCGCAGCGCGACCCAGCCGCCCGTGATGGCCGCGCAGCGGGTGCCACCATCGGCCTGGATCACATCGCAATCGACGGTGATCTGACGTTCCCCAAGCGCTTGCCTGTCCACGACCGCGCGCAGGCTGCGACCGATAAGCCGTTGAATCTCTTGTGTTCTGCCGGATTGTTTGCCTGCAGCCGCCTCGCGGCGCGATCTGGTATGGGTGGACCGCGGCAACATGCCATATTCCGCCGTCACCCAGCCCATGCCGGTGTTGCGCAGGAAGGGCGGCGGCTTGTCTTCAATCGAGGCGGTGCAAAGCACATGGGTATTTCCCATCCGGATCAGGCAGGAGCCCTCGGCGTGAAGGGAAACCCCGGTTTCAATGGAAACCGTGCGAAGTTGGTCGAGCTCTCTTCCAGAGGGGCGCATAACTGATCCTTTCAAAGATTTGCGGTCAGATATGCGCGGGCAGGCGCCGGATGCAACCCTGATCACCAGGCATCACAGGGGGCTGGCGCATTGACGGCGGGTGCTATTGGTCCTTAAGTCAAATGAAAGGCGGGCCGGGATGTAATGGCGGACAGAAAAGAGCTGCTGCAGCAAATGAGTGACCGATCGCGCGAAGTTTTCCGGCGCGTCGTCGAAGGCTATCTTGAAACCGGTGAGCCGGTTGGATCGCGCACGCTTACCCGCAGTCTGAGCGAACAGATCTCGGCCGCGACCATCCGCAATGTGATGCAGGATCTGGAATTTCTCGGCCTGCTCGACAGCCCGCATATCTCGGCGGGGCGGATTCCGACGCAGCAGGGGCTGCGGCTGTTTGTCGACGGTTTTCTTGAGGTCGGAACGGTGGATCAGGCCGACCGTGCGCGGATCGACGCGACGCTCAGCGGCGAGGATCACGATGTCGGTATGGCGCTCGACCATGTTTCGGCGGCGCTTTCCTTCCTGACCGGGGGCGCCAGTATCGTGATGACGCCAAAGCATGAATCGGCGCCGATCCGGCATATCGAATTTGTCTCGCTTTCGGCAGACCGGGCGCTGGTGGTGCTGGTCTTTGCCGATGGCCAGGTTGAGAACCGTCTGTTCCATCCGCCGCCCGGGCAAACACCGTCCTCGATGCGCGAGGCTGCAAATTTCCTCAATGCCATGGCGGGCGGGCGGACGCTTTCGGATCTGCGCCAGCATATCCGCGCCGAAGTTGCGGCCCGTCGCCAGGAGGTTGATGTTCTGGCGCGCGAGCTTGTCGAAAGCGGGCTGGCGGTCTGGGAGAATGCGGGCCTCTCGTCCGAGCGGCTGATTGTGCGCGGCCGTGCCAATCTGCTGGAAAGCGCCGGATCCGAGGATGTCGACCGGATCCGCAATCTTTTCGACGATCTCGAACGCAAGCGCGATATCGCGGAATTTCTGGAACTTGCGGATGAGGGCGACGGGGTGCGCATCTTCATCGGCTCGGAAAACAAACTCTTTTCACTTTCGGGTTCAAGTCTGGTCGTTTCCCCCTATATGAACGCCGAGCGAAAGATTATCGGTGCCGTCGGCGTGATCGGACCGACCCGACTGAACTATGGGCGGGTTGTGCCGATTGTCGATTATACGGCGCAGCTCGTCGGTCGGATGGTTTCCGATCGCGGACGCGGTTGAAGTGAAAAGGGGCTGAGGCCCGAAAGACTTGAGGAGTGGTCATGGCGCAGGAAGACAACGCCGCCCAGGAAAACGGCCAGGCGGGCGATCTGCCGGAATATGAAGAGATGTCGCTTGACGAGCTGGAGACGCTCCGTCTTGAACGTGACGAGTTCCGCGACAAGTTCATGCGCGCCCTGGCGGATGCCGAGAATTCGCGCAAACGGGCCGACCGGGACCGCCGCGAGGCCGAGCAATATGGCGGCACGCGGCTGGCCCGGGATCTTTTGCCGGTCTATGACAACCTGAACCGCGCGCTTGCGGCCATTCCGGAAGAAAGCCGTGCTGCGTCGAGCGCGCTGATCGAAGGGGTCGAGCTGACGCTGCGCGAGCTGTCCAAGGTGATGGATAAGCATGGGGTGAAGGCGGTGTCGCCGGCGATTGGTGATCTGTTTGATCCCCAGATGCATGAGGCGATGTTTGAGGCGCCGGTGCCGGGTACCAAAGCCGGGCAGATCATCCAGGTGATGACCGAAGGCTTTATGCTCCATGACCGGCTGCTGCGTCCGGCGCAGGTTGGCGTGTCCTCTGCTGCGGCCTGAGCTTTTGGCTCCGGGCGGGGGGGGGCCAGCCCCCACACCCCCGGAGTATTTCGGTCAGGAGGAAGTCAGCTCAGCAGGGCTTTGAGTTCGTAGACCAGATTGAGGGCCCCGATCGGCGTGAGCTGGTCGGGGCTTATATCTTTCAGGCGGGCCTCGATCTCGCTTTCTTTCGCGGCTTTGGGCGGTGCGGGCGGCGGCGCGGCGCGGAAGAGGGGGAGGTCGTCGATCAGGGCGGCCTGTTTGCTGCCCTGTCGGTCGCCCTGTTCAAGGGCTTCGAGGACGGTTTTTGCGCGTTCGATGACCGAGGGCGGCAGACCGGCGAGACGGGCGACCTGGACGCCGTAGCTGCGGTCGGCGGCGCCGCGCCTGACTTCATGCAGGAAGATCACCTCGCCTTCCCATTCGCGCACCGAGACGGTGGCGTTTTCGACGCCGTCGAGCTTTGCGGAAAGCTGGGTCATTTCGTGGTAATGGGTGGCGAAGAGCGCGCGGCAGCGGTTGATTTCGTGCAGATGCTCCAGCGTGGCCCAGGCGATGGAGAGGCCATCCCAGGTGGCGGTGCCACGGCCGATCTCATCCAGGATGACCAGGGCGCGATCATCGGCCTGGTTCAGGATGGCGGCGGTTTCTACCATTTCGACCATGAAGGTCGAGCGGCCCCGCGCGAGGTCGTCTGACGCTCCGACGCGGCTGAAAAGCTGGCTGACAAGGCCGATATGGGCCGCGCGGGCCGGGACGAAGCTGCCGGCCTGAGCCATCAGCGCGATCAGGGCGTTCTGGCGCAGGAAGGTCGATTTACCCGCCATATTCGGGCCGGTCAGCAGCCAGATCGCCGGGGAATTGCCGGTGGTCAGGTCGCAGTCATTGGCGACAAAGCTCTGCCCGCCCTGGCGTCTGAGGGCGCGTTCAACCACCGGATGGCGTCCGCCCCCGATCAGGAAGGCGCGGCTGTCATCGACCTTTGGCTCTGTCCAGTCGCCCTCGGCGGCGAGATCGGCAAAGCCTGCGCAGAGGTCGATTTCGGCCAGGGCGCGCGCTGTGGCGCCTATTGGGCCGGCCTGATCGAGAATCGCGCGTTTCAGGCTTTCATAGTGACGTTTTTCCAGCTCCAGCGCCCGGTTTGATGAGTTCAGGATCCGGGTTTCCAGATCGGACAGCGCGACCGTGGTAAAGCGGACCTGACCGGCCGTGGTCTGGCGGTGGATGAAGAGGTCGGGATGGGCGCGGAGTTTTTCCTCATGCGTTGTGGTGACCTCGATGAAATAGCCCAGCACGTTGTTATGTTTGATCTTCAGCGCCGGCACACCGGCATGCTCGGAATATTGCGCCTGCATTCCGGCGATCACGCCCCGGCCTTCGTCGCGCAGCTGGCGGGTTTCATCCAGTTCCTGGTCGAAACCGGTGGCGATAAACCCGCCATCGCGGGCCAGCAGCGGCGGCTCGGCCACCAGCGCCTGATCCAGCAGGCCGACCAGGGTTTCATGGCCGGTGAGCGCCTGCGAGGCTTCGCTCAGCAGATCGGGCAGGTCGTTCAGTTTGCCGGTCAGGCTCAGGGCCTGGGTCAGGCCGGCGCGGATCGCGGTCAGATCCCGCGGGCCGCCCCGATCCAGCGCAAGGCGCGACAGTGCGCGGTCCATATCGGGCACGCGGCGCAGGTCGTCGCGCAGATCTTCGCGGAGCCGGCTTTTATCCAGCAGCGCGCGCAAAGCGTCATGGCGGCTGCGGATCGTGGTCAGATCGCGCGAGGGCGAGGAGAGGCGGCGCTCCAGCAGGCGCGCGCCGGGGGCGGTCACAGTGCGGTCGATGGCGGCCAGCAGCGATCCCTCGCGCCCGCCCGAGAGTGCCTGGGTGATTTCAAGATTGCGCCGGGTCGAGGCGTCGATCTGCATCGTGCCGCCGGGCAGTTCTTTGATCGGCGGGCGCAACAGCGGCAGGCGGCCGCGCTGCGTCAGGTCAAGATAGTCGACCAGCCCGCCCATCGCCGCGATTTCGGCGCGGGTAAACGATCCGAACCCTTCCAGAGAACTGACCTGCCACAGCGCGCAAAGCCGCTTTTCGGCGCCGGTGGAATCGAAACTCGCGCGGGCCAGCGGCGTCATCGCAGTACCGGAATCAGTCACCAGGTTCGCGATTTCGGTCGATTCCTCATCCGGAACCAGCAGTTCACGTGGCGCAAGCCGGGCCAGCTCTGGCCCGAGACGCGCCAGTGCGCAGGGCATGACCCGGAACTCGCCGGTCGAGATATCGCACCAGGCCAGCGCGCCCTCATCGCGCAAAGCGGTATAGGCGGCGAGGTAATTGTGGCGCCGCGCTTCGAGCAGGGAATCCTCGGTCAGGGTGCCGGGCGTTACCAGCCGCACTACATCGCGTTTCACAACCGATTTCGAACCGCGCTTCTTTGCTTCGGCCGGGTCTTCCAGCTGTTCGGCAATGGCGACGCGAAAGCCCTTGCGGATCAGCGTCAGCAGATAGCCTTCGGCGGCGTGATAGGGCACGCCGCACATGGCAATCGGCTCGCCCTTGTGGAAGCCGCGTTTGGTCAGCGCGATATCCAGCGCCTCGGACGCCGCCAGAGCGTCGTCAAAGAACATCTCGTAGAAGTCGCCCATCCGGTAGAACAACAAAGCCCCAGGATTCTGCGCTTTGATCTCGAGATATTGCGCCATCATTGGCGTGACGGTTTCGTCTGACATGGTTCCCCCGGGCTTCGGCGCCGACCCTACAAAAACGAAGGCGTGACGAAAAGGCCGTCATCCGGGCTTTTCATTTCATGCGTGACAAGGCATGTGCAAAGTAACTTTAATTCGCACCATGGCCCGCAAATGACCCGTTCCAGAACCACGCCGGAAGAAGCCCTCGCTTATCATTTCGAGCCGCGTCCGGGGAAATACGAGATCACAGCGTCGAAGCCAATGGCGACGCAGCGCGATCTGTCGCTGGCCTATTCGCCCGGGGTTGCGATACCGGTCCAGGCCATCGCCGACCGGCCCGAGACGGCTTATGATTACACGGTCAAAGGGAATATGGTCGCCGTCATCTCGAACGGAACCGCGATTCTGGGGATGGGGAACCTTGGCGCGCTGGCCTCGAAGCCGGTGATGGAGGGAAAGGCGGTTCTTTTCAAACGCTTTGCCGATGTGAATGCGATCGATATCGAGCTTGATACCGAAGACGCGGATGACATCATCAGGGCGGTCAAGCTGATGTCACCGACCTTTGGCGGCATCAACCTTGAAGATATCAAGGCGCCGGAATGCTTTATCATCGAACAGCGTCTGAAAGAGATCTGCGATATCCCGGTCTTCCATGATGACCAGCATGGCACAGCGGTGATCTGCGCGGCGGGGCTGATCAACGCGCTGGAGATTTCGGGGAAGAAGATTCAGGACGTGAAGATCGTTCTGAACGGGGCAGGGGCCGCCGGGATCGCCTGTCTGGAACTGTTGAAATCCATGGGCGCGCGGCATGAGAATTGCATCATGTGCGACACCAAGGGCGTGATTTACCAGGGCCGGACCGAGGGTATGAACCAGTGGAAATCGGCCCATGCCGTGAAGACCGATGCGCGCAGCCTCGAAGAGGCGATGATCGGCGCGGATGTGTTCCTGGGCGTTTCGGCCAAAGGGGCTGTGACGCCCGAGATGGTCGCCTCGATGGCGGAGAACCCGGTGATCTTCGCCATGGCAAACCCCGATCCCGAAATCACGCCGGAAGAGGCCCATGCGGTGCGCGCTGATGCCATCGTGGCGACCGGGCGTTCAGATTACCCGAACCAGGTCAATAACGTGCTGGGCTTCCCCTATCTGTTTCGGGGCGCTCTGGATATCCATGCCCGGGCGATCAATGACGAGATGAAGATCGCCTGTGCCCAGGCGCTGGCGAAACTGGCGCGCGAAGATGTGCCTGACGAGGTCGCGATGGCCTATGGGCGCAAGCTTTCCTTCGGGCGCGATTACATCATTCCGACGCCGTTTGACCCGCGTCTGATCTATGTCGTGCCGCCGGCGGTGGCCAAGGCCGGGATGGATACAGGCGTGGCGCGCCGCCCGATCATCGATATGAAATCCTATGAGGCAAGCCTGAAGGCGCGGATGGACCCGACGGCGACCATCCTCCAGGGCCTGCATGCAAGGGCGCGCCAGGCCCAGGCGCGGATGATCTTTGCCGAAGGCGATGACCCGCGTGTCCTGCGCGCGGCGGTGGCCTGGCAGCGGTCTGGTCTGGGGAAATCGCTGGTTGTGGGCCGCGAGGCGGATGTGCGCGAAAAGCTGGAGACGGCCGGTCTGGGCGACGCGGTGCGCGAGCTTGAGGTGGTGAATGCCGCCAATTCGCGCCATCTCGATCAGTATAAGGACTTTCTTTACAAACGCCTGCAACGCCAGGGACATGATCGCCAGGATATTCACCGCATTGCGGCACGCGACCGGCATGTGTTTGCATCCCTGATGCTCGCACATGGCCATGGCGATGGGCTGGTGACGGGGGCGACGCGGAAATCAGCGCATGTGCTGTCGCTGATCAACAATGTGTTCGACGCGAAAGCCGTCGATGGCGCGGTGGGGGTGACAGCGCTGCTGCATAAGGGACGCATCGTCTTCATCACCGATACCCTGGTGCATGAATGGCCCGATGAAGAGGATCTGGCGACCATCGCGACACGCGCCGCCGGCGTGGCGCGCTCGATGGGGGTCGACCCGCGCGTGGCCTTCGTCAGCTTCTCGACCTTTGGCTATCCGGTGTCGGAGCGCGCGACCAAGATGCATCGGGCTGTCGATGTGCTGGACCGGCGCGGCGTCGATTTCGAATATGATGGCGAAATGACCGTCGATGTCGCGCTGAACACAGATCAGATGGCGGCCTATCCGTTCTGCCGCCTGACCGGGCCCGCGAATATCCTCGTGGTGCCGGCGCGGCATTCGGCCTCGATCTCGGTCAAGTTGATGCAGGAAATGGCAGGCGCCACGGTGATCGGGCCGATCCTGTCGGGCGTGAACAAGCCGATCCAGATCTGTTCGACCTCCTCCACCGTCAATGACATCCTGAATATGGCGGTGATGGCGGCCTGTAAGGTGGGGTAAGGACCTCTGGCCCGACCCAGAAAGTTCAGTCAGTGCGGGGCCTTACCGGTCCCGCACTGAAACCGGCAATCAGCCTTTTTTCGCGACGCGCGCGTTGCGGGTGGCGATCAGCCGCAGGCGCAGCGCGTTCAGACGGATAAAGCCTGCCGCGTCTTTCTGATCGTAAGCGCCGGCATCCTCTTCGAAAGTGACGTGCTTCTCGGAATAGAGCGTGTGATCCGACCAGCGGGCGACAGTGCGCGCGACGCCTTTGTAAAGCTTGAGCTTCACGGTGCCAGAGACATGCTCCTGGGTCTTGTCGATCAGGGCCTGCAGCGCCTCGCGCTCCGGCGAGAACCAGAAGCCGTTATAGATCAGCTCGGCATAGCGCGGCATGATCGAGTCCTTGAGGTGACCCGCGCCGCTGTCGAGCGTGATCTGTTCGATACCGCGATGGGCTTCCAGCAGGATGGTGCCGCCGGGGGTCTCGTAAACGCCGCGCGATTTCATCCCGACGAACCGGTTTTCGACGAAATCGAGCAGGCCGATGCCGTGCTTGCCGCCCAGTTCGTTCAACCGGGTCAGCATGGTGGCCGGCGACAGCGCCTCGCCATTCAGTGCAACCGGATCGCCCTTTTCGAAGGTGATTTCGATGAATTCCGGAGTGTTCGGTGCGTCTTCCACCGCGACAATGCGCGAGGCGACATAATCGGGTGCTTCAATTGCCGGGTCTTCCAGCACGGTGCCCTCGGACGAGGTATGCAGCAGGTTCGCGTCGACCGAGAAGGGGGCCTCGCCACGCTTGTTTTTCGCGACCGGAATCTGGTTCGCCTCGGCGAATTCCAGCAGTTTGGTGCGGGAGGAGAGATCCCATTCCCGCCAGGGCGCGATCACCCGGATCGACGGATCAAGCGCCGCAACGCCCAGCTCGAACCGGACCTGGTCATTGCCCTTGCCGGTCGCGCCATGTGCCACGGCATCGGCGCCGGTGGCCTGAGCGATCTCAACGAGATGCTTCGCGATCAGCGGCCGCGCGATCGAGGTGCCAAGCAGGTAAAGCCCCTCATAGACCGCATTGGCGCGGAACATCGGGAAGACGAAATCGCGGACGAATTCTTCGCGCAGGTCGAGGATGTGGATGTTTTCCTCTTTGATCCCCAGCAGCAGCGCCTTCTGGCGCGCCGGTTCCAGTTCTTCGCCCTGGCCGAGATCGGCGGTGAAGGTCACCACTTCGCAGCCATATTCGGTTTGCAGCCATTTGAGGATGATCGAAGTGTCGAGGCCGCCCGAATAGGCAAGCACGACTTTGCTGGGCTTTTTCATGGGACGGGCTCCATATCCGGTTTCGCCCGCGATTAGCGGGAAACCTGGGGAAGGGCAAGCGAGGCCGCGTCATCCCGGGGGCCACCTGGCCTTAGTAACCCGGCTTTTCGGCGCGGGACGGATCTTGCGCAACATCGCGCCTTGAGGCATGCCACTGTCATGACCGATTTTGCCCAAGCCGCCAGAGCCGCCACGCATGAGTTGCGCCAGCTGTTCCCTGAAACGCCGCTTCAGCGCAACGAGCATCTCTCGTCGCGGTATGAGGCCGATATCTGGCTGAAACGCGAGGATCTGACGCCGGTGCGCAGCTACAAGCTGCGGGGCGCCTTCAATGCGATGCGCAAGATGCGGGTGGCGCAGCCGGATCAGATGAATTTCGTCTGCGCGAGTGCCGGCAATCACGCCCAGGGCATGGCCTTTGCCTGCCGGCATTTCGGGGTGAACGGCATCATCTTCATGCCGGTGACGACACCGCAGCAAAAGATCGACAAGACGCGGATCTTTGGCGGGCCGAATGTCGAGATCGTGCTGACCGGCGACTATTTCGATCAGACGCTCGCGGCGGCGCAGGCCTTTTGCCTTGAACGCGGCGCGCATTTTCTGGCGCCTTTCGACGATCCGGATGTGATCGAGGGCCAGGCCAGTGTCGGCGTCGAGATGCTGGAACAACTGGGCCGGATGCCGGACCTTGTCGTGGTGCCGGTCGGCGGCGGCGGGCTTGCCGCGGGGGTGACGACCTATCTGCATGCGGTCTCGCCGCAGACCGATTTCCGCTATGTCGAGCCTCTGGGCGGCGCCTGTCTGGCCGAGGCGGTGCGCCTTGGCGGGCCGCAAAAGCTCGCAAAGGTGAACAGTTTTGTTGATGGGGCGGCGGTGGCGAGACTGGGTCAGATGACCTGGGAGCGGCTGAAACATGTCAGACCCGATCAGGTGCTGCTGGCGCCCGAAGACCGGGTCTGCATCACCATGCTCGAGATGCTGAATGTCGAGGGGATCGTTCTGGAACCCGCCGGGGCGCTGTCGATCGATGTGCTGCCGGAACTTGCCGGTCAGATCCGTGGCAAGACGGTGGTCTGTGTCACTTCGGGCAGCAATTTCGATTTCGAACGGCTTCCGGAGGTCAAGGAACGCGCGCAGCGCTATGCCGGGCTGAAGAAGTATTTCATCCTGAGAATGCCGCAGCGCCCCGGTGCCTTGCGCGAGTTTCTGTCGATGCTGGGCCCGGATGATGACGTGACCCGGTTTGAATATATGAAGAAGTCGGCGCGGAATTTCGGCTCGATCCTGATCGGGATCGAAACCAAAGAGCACGGCGATTTCGATGCGTTCACGGCGCGTATGGATGCGGCCGGCTTTGCCTATCGTGACATCACCGATGACGAGGCACTGGCCGAGTTCCTTATCTGACCGCCACTTTTATCTGATAGCCTCCTCGTCCAGCGCGGCCAGCAATGCCAGTTTCGAGGCATCATAGACCGCAAGGAAAATCACCGGATTCAACGGTGAGGTCTGGCCACAGGCATTGCAGCGTTCGGCGTCGTGGCAGATCCCGGCCAGCGCCCTGAGGCCGAGATTCAGCGCGCAGCCTTTCAGGAAGTGCAGATCTTCGGCCATTTGCGGCCCGTTGCCGGAGCTGATGACGCGGGTGATCACAGCGTCAGTCTCATCGAGGAAAAGATCGGTGATCGAAGAAAGGTCTTCGCAGCCGATCTCATCCATCAGCTCCTCCAGGCGCGTCATGTCGATCAGATGGTCGAAATCGGGCGCAGGATCACAGCTGCCATGGCAGGAGCCAGCAAGACGGGGCGCGGCAACCGGACCCGCCGCAGGGGTGATCAGGGCCATGGCTTATCCTTTCAGAGACGAGTCGTGGAAGACACGGGCCCCGCCATTCTGCGGCGCCCAGCCTTAACAGGAGGTAAGTGGCCGCGCATTTTTCTGATCCTGCCTTCACCGGAGATTAACCCGCAGGGGCGAGAAAGGGGGGGATCAATGCTGGTGAGCGCGTGGAACGGCAATCTTTGGAGCGGCAACCTTTGGCCGAGGGCGATTTGCACGATGCCGGGCCCGGACGGCCGCAACCGGGCGTGGCACATGTCGCGGGCCTTATGCCGCTTGTGCTCGTGGTTGATGACAGCCGGGCACAGCGGCAATTGTCGATCATGTATCTGCGCCGCTGGGGCTATCAGGTGGCTCAGGCCGCCACGGCCGCCGAGGCGCTTGCGATCTGTGCGCGTGAAAATGTCGATATGGTGATCTCGGACTGGATGATGCCGGGGATGACCGGGGTCGAATTCTGCCGGCAGTTCCGCGCCCTCCCGCGTGAGTCCTATGGCTATTTCATCCTCGTGACCTCGAAATCCGGCAAGTCGGAGGTCGCCAGCGGGCTTGAGGCGGGGGCGGATGATTTTCTGACGAAACCCTTCAGCCCGGGTGAGCTGCGCGCCAGGCTCAGGGCGGGGCAGCGCATCCAGGAGATGCAGTCGGAACTGGTCCGGAAAAACCATGTGGTGCAGGAGACGCTTGCGGAACTGCGGCGGCTCTATGATGCGCTGGACCGCGACCTGATCGAGGCGCGCAAGCTGCAAAGCACGCTCCTGCGCGACCGGCATCGCAATTTCGGGGCCTCGCAGGTGGCGATGATGGTGCGGACGGCGGGGCGGATCGGGGGAGATCTGGTTGGCTGTTTCCGGCTTGACGCGCGGCGGATCGCGGTCTGGTCGGTGGATGTCTCGGGGCATGGCGTCGCGTCGGCGATGATGACGGTGCGGCTGAGCGGCTATCTGTCCGAAGGAGCGCCGGCCCAGAATATCGCCTTCACGACCGGCCCTATCGGGCAGCGCCATATCCGCAGCCCGGCGGAACTGACCACCGCCTTCAACCGGCTGATGCTGGATGAACTGCAGGTCGAGCAATATTTCACGATGGTCTATGCCGAACTGGATGAACCCAGCGGCGCGCTGCGGCTGGTTCAGGCCGGGCATCCGCATCCGATGATCCTGCATGCCAGCGGCGAGGTGGAGCAGGTGGGGCAGGGCGGACTGCCGGTCGGGCTGATAGATGACGCGCAATATAGCGAGATATCCCTGCGGCTGGCGCCGGGGGATCGGCTGGTTCTGCTGTCAGACGGGGTGACCGAATGCCCGGGCGCGGCGGGGCAGGATCTGGGCGAAGAAGGCGCGGCTGAGATGATCCGCAACATCGCGCAGCCAGATTCAGGTCAGATGCTCGAAGGCCTGGTTGCTGAACTGGCGCGGTTTGCCGGCACCGGGAATTTCCCCGATGATGTGTCCGGGCTGATCCTGGAATATCCTGGGCCTGATCTCACTGGCCTGCCAGGGTCAAAAGCGCTTCATGGCGGCTGACGAAATCACGCCGGACCTCGGCCGGCGGGCGCAGGACGATTTCAAGGCCGCGCGCCAGCACCGGATCCGGGCGGCCGAAGAACCGGTTGGCCTCGGCCTCGGAAAAGCCGGCGATCTGCACCGCCTCCAGCCAGGCCGAGACATTATCGGCCAGCTTGATCTGTTTCTTGATTGCCGCCGGCAGCATCGAAGGCAGACCGAATTTCAGATGGACCGCCGCCGTCAGCCTTGTGTCGAGCTCGCCATAACCCGGCCCGACGGCGGCCTTCACCGGGCTGATCATGTCACCGATCACATATTCGGGCGCGTCATGCAGCAGCGCCGCCAGTTGCCAGCGCGGCGCGATGCCGGGATTGGCGCGGGAAAAGATCGCCTCGACCAGCAGCGAATGTTCGGCGACCGAATAGGGCCAGTCGCCGCGCGTCTGCCCGTTCCAGCGCGCCACAAAGGCAAGGCCATGGGCGATATCGGCAATCTCGATATCCATCGGCGTCGGGTCCAGCAGGTCCAGCCGGCGCCCCGAGAGCATCCTTTGCCAGGCCCGTGCCTGTTTCGCTGCCATTCCCTGCCTCCTGCGCGAGCCTGTCCGGAATTCGGTCGGGGCGCAGCGGAAAACAGGCCCGAACGCGGGCATTACGGCGGGTCCCGGCCCGTGCCCGAAGCATCTTATTGCCCGTTTCCATTGCCAATGGTAAGGGGGCGCCGACAAGGTTCAGCGGTCAGGTTCAGGAGAGAAGTATGGCAACGGATTATATCGTCAAGGATATCGGCCTCGCGGATTTTGGTCGCAAGGAACTGGTCATCGCAGAGACCGAAATGCCGGGGCTGATGTCCTGCCGTGAGGAATTCGGCCCGTCGCAGCCGCTGAAAGGTGCGCGCATCGTCGGCTCGCTGCACATGACCATCCAGACGGCGGTGCTGATCGAAACGCTGACCGCCCTCGGTGCCGATGTGCGTTGGGCTTCGTGCAACATCTTCTCGACCCAGGATCACGCTGCCGCCGCGATCGCTGCCGCCGGCGTTCCGGTGTTTGCCGTCAAGGGCCAGACCCTGACCGAGCATTGGGATTACCTGGACCGCTCGTTCATGTTTGCAGAGGGCGCGAATATGATCCTCGACGATGGTGGCGATGCGACGCTCTACGTCCTTCTCGGCGCACGGATGGAAGCGGGCGAGGATGTGCTCGCGGTGCCGCAATCCGAGGAAGAAGAAGTCATCAAGCTGCAAATCCAGAAGCGGATGAAGGCAAGCCCCGGCTGGTTCGCGAAAACCAGGGCCGCGATCAAGGGTGTTTCGGAAGAGACCACCACCGGCGTCCACCGCCTCTATGATCTGCACAAGAAGGGCCAGCTGCCCTTCCCGGCGATCAACGTCAACGACTCGGTCACCAAGTCCAAGTTCGACAACAAATATGGCTGCAAGGAATCGCTCGTTGATGGCATCCGCCGCGCCACCGACACGATGATGGCCGGCAAGGTTGCGGTCGTCTGCGGATATGGCGATGTGGGCAAAGGCTCGGCCGCTTCGCTGCTGGGTGCGGGCGCGCGGGTGAAGGTTACCGAGGTCGATCCGATCTGTGCGCTTCAGGCGGCAATGGACGGGTTTGAAGTGGTGCTTCTGGAAGATGTGGTGGCAAGCGCCGACATCTTCATCACCACCACCGGCAACAAGGACGTGATCCGGCTGGAACACATGCACGCCATGAAAGACATGGCGATTGTCGGCAATATCGGCCATTTCGACAATGAAATTCAGGTTGCCGCGCTGAAAAACCACAAATGGACCAATATCAAGGACCAGGTGGACATGATCGAGATGCCCTCGGGCGCCCGGATCATCCTCCTGTCGGAAGGTCGCCTCCTGAACCTCGGCAATGCGACCGGCCACCCGTCCTTCGTGATGTCGGCCTCGTTCACCAACCAGACGCTGGCGCAGATCGAGCTGTGGACCAAGGGCGAAGAGTATCAGCCTGGCGTCTATATCCTGCCGAAAGCGCTGGATGAGAAAGTGGCCCGCCTGCATCTGAAGAAAATCGGCGTTAAACTGACCGAGCTGAAAGCCGATCAGGCGGCCTATATCGGCGTGAATGTCGACGGGCCCTACAAGGCCGAACATTACCGCTACTGATCGCTTACACGCTGTGAATGCGCGCGCGCCCCGTCTCTTTCTGAGGCGGGGCGTCATTTTTTCCCATTGCCGTTTGAGTCTGACCGCCTAAACTCTGCCGCGACCCCGCATTGCGGGGGTTTTCTGGGAAAATAGCGAGGACAGCTATGGGCAAGCGGGACGAACTGATCGCCAAATATGCCGACGATCTCAAGAACAAATGCGGCGTAACGCCGGATCTGGACCTTCTTACCAGGGTCACGATCGGCTGTGGCCCGACGATTTACAACGCGGATGCCTCGACCGTTGCAGCCTCGGATCCGGAAGAGCTGGCCCGGGTGAAAGCCAGCTTCCTGATCAAGAAGCTGGGCCTTGCCGACAGCGCGGCGCTGGATGAAGGCATCAATGCCGCGATCGAGACCTATGGTAAATCCGAGCGCAACAAATTCCGCGCCGTGTTCTATTATCTGCTGGTGAAGCATTTCGGCAAAGAAGCCGTATACGCCTGATCACCCCTGTCCGGATCATCCCGGGATTGTAACCGGATCAATCCGACAGATTGTCATTCTCTTAAAGCCGCGTCATGGTGACGCGGCTTTCTGTTTTCGCGCAGGTCGTCATGTCCACCAATGTCCAAAGCAGCACAACCGTGGAAACCACGGTGGTTCCGATCGTGCTCGCCGTCTCTATGGGTCATCTTCTCAATGACCTGATGCAAAGCCTTATCCCGGCTTCCTTCCCGCTCTTCGAGGAGAAATTCTCGCTGAGCTTTACCCAGATCGGGTTGATTACGCTTGTTTTTCAGGGGGTTGGTTCGATCTTGCAACCGCTGGTCGGCTATTACACGGACCGGCGGCCGATGCCCTATGCGCTGTCGCTCGGGATGCTGTCGACCGGGGTCGGGCTGATCGCGCTCGCCCATGCCACCAGTTTCGCGATGATCCTGTGGTCGGTCGCGCTGGTCGGGCTGGGCTCGGCCATCTTCCATCCTGAGAGCTCGCGCATCGCGCGGCTGGCAGCGGGGATGCGACCGGGTTTTGCGCAAAGCCTGTTCCAGGTCGGCGGTAATGCCGGCACGGCGCTCGGGCCCCTGGCGGCGGCCTTTGTGGTCATGGCCCAGGGCCAGTTGTCGATCCAGCTTTTCGCCGGGGTCGCGCTGGCGGGGATGCTGCTGCTGGCAGCGGTCGGGCGCTGGTATACTCAGGTGGGTGCCGGCCGGCTGGTTGCGCGCAAGACGCGGCTGAAGACCGTGGTGCCGCTGCCGCCCGAGGTGGTGCGTCGCGGCATGTTCCTGCTGATCCTGCTGATGATGTCGAAGTTCATCTATTCGGTCAGCTTCTCCAGCTACTACACTTTCTACCTGATGAAGCAGTTTGCCATTCCGGCTGAACAGGCCCAGGTCTGCCTCTTCATCTTCCTCTCTGCCGTGGCGGCAGGGACGATCATCGGTGGCCCGATCGGCGACAAGATCGGGCGGCGGAAGGTGATTCTCTGGTCGATCTTTGGGATCCTGCCGCTGACCATCGTGCTGCCCTGGCTGCCCCTGATCCCGAATGTGATCGTGGCTTCGGTGGCGGGTCTGATGCTGGCCTCGGCCTTCCCGGCGATGGTGGTCTATGCCCAGGATCTGATGCCGCAAAATACCGGCATGGTCGCCGGGCTTCTGTTCGGGCTGGCCTTTGGCATCGCAGCCATCGGGGCGGCGGCGCTTGGCGTGCTGGCCGATGAATATGGCATCATCACCGTCTACAAGATCTGCGCCTTCCTGCCTTTGATCGGCGTCGTCGCGATCTTCCTGCCCAATCCGCGCGTCACCCACTGAACCTGTTGAATTTGCGATAAATGAAGGGCGCTTCGGATTTGTCCGAAGCGCCCTTTTCTGTCACTGTAACCCTGTCGGCGGCAGAAGCCCGGGACCTTAATTTCAACACCTGCGGGGTGCATGTGGGGTGGAAGGAGGGTCCTGCAGGGGTGCGGGGCCCTCCGGATTTCTTACGGCTCAACCCCACCCATAAGGCAGATGATTTCCCATTCCTGGGGGCTGACCGGCTGAACTGAGAGCCGCGTATTGTTCACCAGAATCATCTGTTCCAGACCCGGGGTCACCTTGGCCTCATCCAGCGTGATATGGCGTTTCAGCGGTTTGATCGCCCTGATCCAGACGCAGTCCCAGCGGGGATCTTCGGTGGTGCTGTCGGGCGCGCTTTCGCGGCAGACCTCGACAATGCCCACCACTTCCTTGCCGATATTCGAATGGTAGAAAAAGCCGCGATCGCCGATTTTCATCGCCCGCATATTGTTGCGCGCCTGGTAGTTCCGCACGCCGTTCCATTCCTCGCCGGTGTCACCTTTGGCAACCTGGGCATCCCAGGACCAGGTGTCGGGTTCGGATTTGAAAAGCCAGTAATTCATCCGATCACCTTTTTCCATTCGCGGATGGTCACATCCTGGAACAACCCGGCCTTCGCGTAAGGATCCGCCGCAGCCCAGGCCCTGGCCTGATCAAGGCTGTCAACGGTCAGGATCACCAGGCTCCCGATCATCGCGCCATCGCTGTCCAGAAACGGACCGGCCATCTCGACGATACCGGTCCCGGCGATATAGGCCAGATGGGCGTCACGATTGGCCTTGCGGGTCTCGAGATGGCCCGGCTTGTCGATGCAGATCAGGGCTGCGCGCATGTCTCACTCCTGTTTCAGCGGGCGCGACATCAGGTCCCTGACCGCTTCTCCCAGATTGGTTTCACCTGCGACCAGCCGCGCGACCATGGTCGTCACCGGCATGTCGATCTTCTTTTCACGCGCGAGCCGCGTGGCCGCCTGGGCGGTCGCAACGCCTTCGACGGTGGCCTT
This sequence comes from Paracoccus sp. IB05, assembly GCF_016405985.1. GTDB lineage: Bacteria > Pseudomonadota > Alphaproteobacteria > Rhodobacterales > Rhodobacteraceae > Pseudogemmobacter. Next base: position 31,471 of record NZ_JAEFCF010000002.1, on the reverse strand, counting down.
CGCCGCCTCGCGGCCCTGACCAAGCGCCAGCCCATGCGAGAAATTCCGCGACTGTTCCGAGGTGCAGGTCAGGATCAGATCGCCCAGGCCCGAGAGGCCGGCCAGCGTCTCGGCGCGTGCGCCAAGGGCGACCGCAAGCCGGCTCATCTCGGCATAGCCCCGGGTGATCAGCGCGGCGCGGGCGGAATCGCCAAACCCGGCGCCGATCACCACGCCGGCCGCAATCGCGATCACGTTTTTCAGCGCGCCGCCCAGCTGCGCGCCGGTCACATCATCGCTGCGGTAAAGCCGCAAGGTCTGGGTCGACAGCAGATGTTGCAAAGCCTCGGCGCGCGGGCAATCACAGGCAAGGGTCAGTGCCGTCGGCAGGCCGCGCGCGATATCAGCGGCAAAGCTCGGGCCGGTCAGCACGGCTTTCGCCCCGCTCGCCCCCGCCCCCGCCATCACTTCGGCGGGCCCCTGCAGCGTGGTCAGGTCAATGCCCTTGGAACAGGCGACGAGGTCGGTGTTCAGAAGTTCCGGCGCCTCGGCAAGAAAACCGCGCATCGCCTGCATCGGCATGGCCAGAAGAACCGCCTCGCATTTTGCCAGATCCGCCAGCCCGTCCTGGATCAGGATGCCTTCCGGCAGCGCGATCCCCGGCAGCTTATCCGCCTCGCGCTGCGCGCGCATCCGCGCGCGGGCCCCGGCATCGCGGGCCCAGAGCCGCACCTCGCGCCCGTCTTTGGCGAGCGTGACCGCAAGGGCCACTCCGAAAGCCCCGGCGCCTGCGATTCCGATCATGCCTTCGCCCCCCGTTTCCCGGATCCCAGCATCGGCGCCGCGCTTTCATCCAGCGGCCAGCGCGAGCGGGCGATAAGGGCCGATCTGTCTTCCGCGCCAGAGAGGAAACGCTCGATCCCGGCCCAGGCGATCATCGCGCCATTATCGGTACAAAGCCGCAAAGGAGGCGCCAGGAAACGCGCGCCGGCGGCATCACAAACAGTCTCTAACCTTGCCCGAATGGCCTGATTTGCCGCAACGCCGCCCGCCACGGCCAGCACCGGTGCGGGAAAAAGCTCCAGCGCGCGGCGGGTCTTTTCGGCCAGAACCGAGGCCACGGCCTCCTGAAACCCGGCGCAAAGATCGCGGCGATCTTGCAGCATCAGCCCGCCTTTCTCTGCGATGATCGCATCGCGTGCGCGCAGCACAGCGGTTTTCAGCCCCGAGAAAGACAGATCGCAGCCCGGCCGATCCAGCAGAGGGCGCGGAAAACGGAACCGTTTTGCATCGCCCAAGGCGGCTTCGCGTTCAACATGCGGCCCGCCTGGCTGCGGCAGGCCGAGGAGTTTCGCGATCTTGTCAAAGGCTTCGCCTGGGGCATCATCAATGGTGGAGCCAAGGCGGCGGAAATCTTCCGGCCCTTCGACCGCAAGGAACTGGCAATGCCCGCCCGAGACGAGCAGCATGAGATAGGGATAGGCGATGCCATCGGTCAGCCGTGGCGTCAGCGCATGGCCGGCGAGGTGGTTCACTGCGACCAGAGGCAGGCCGGTTGCCGCGGCGAGGCCCTTTGCCAGCATCAGCCCCGATAAAAGCCCGCCAATCAGGCCGGGCCCCGCCGTGACCGCGATTCCGTCAAGGTCACGCAGCCCGAGGCCCGCCTCGCGCAAGGCGGCCTCAACCGCGTAGTCCAGCCGTTCAGCATGGGCACGGGCGGCGATTTCAGGAACCACGCCGCCAAAGGGCGCGTGCAATGTTGCCTGGCCCTCGACCACCGAAGACAGGATTTCGGCTTCGCCTGTGGCATGGCGACGCACGATTGCGGCCGCCGTATCATCGCAGCTTGATTCAATCCCGAGAAAGATCGTCGTTTCCGTCATGGCGCCTGGCATTCCCGGGCGGCGCGGCTTGTGGCGCGACCCTTCCTGCAGGTAGCATCCGCCCCGGCATCAGACAATGCCGGAAGACAATCCAGCCAGCGCGGAGAGGCCCCGGCGCATGCCGTCCCAGATCATCCTCAACACCCGTCCGGAGCCTCAGGCAACCCGTTTCACTGCCGAGCTCACGGCCAGTTTCGGGGATCGGGCGCGGGTGATCGCCTCGCCTCTGATGCTGCCGGAGTATTTGGCGCCGACGTTTCCGGACGGGGATTTCCAGGCGCTGGTGCTGACATCAGAGGCTGGCGCGCTTGCGGCTTTGCGCTTGCAGGCAGGGGGCGCGCAGCTTCCGCCGCGTGCCATCTGCGTTGGCGATCGCACGGCAGAAGTGGCTAAAAAGGCCGGCATAGAGACTGTTTCGGCGGGGGGAGATGCCGGGGATCTTGTCCGGCTGATCCTCTCGCGGCAGGAGGACCGGCTTTTATACCTGCATGGTGAGGACCGGGCGGCTGATCTTGGGGCAGCCCTTGTGCCTTTCGGGCGCAAGGTCACCTCGCTGGTGGTGTACCGCCAGCGCGCCTGTCCGCTGACCGCCCCCGCGCGGGCCGCGATTGCGTCGGGCGAGCCTCTGATCCTGCCGTTGTTTTCACCGCGTTCGGCGCGGCTTTTCCTTGAGGCGGCTGAAGGGCTGCCTTTGTCGCATCTGCAGCCGGTGGTCATCAGCGAGAATGCGCGGCTGATTCTGCCAGAGACGCTGGCCGATCTGGCGCTGGTCGCGGTGCGACCGGACGGGCCGTCGATGATTGCGGCGATTGCCCGCTGCTTTCCGCCGCTTGCGGGCTGACTGCGGGTTGAACAGAGGGGGGCCTGGGGCTTACCTTGCAGGCATATCGGAACGCGTCTGACGGAGTGACCCTGAATGGCAGTGGAAGAAGATCCGGCTCGGGTGACGGGCGAGGCCACCGCAGCCATTTCGCCAGATGCGAAGGATGCGGCGCCGGCAGAAGCGGTCGCGGCAGTTGCAACCGAAGTGGAACCTCAGCCCGTCGATCCCGCGACTGCGGGCATGTATCGCGCGCCACCACCACGCAGGGGCGGCTTTGTTGCGCCCTTTCTGGGTGGCGTCGTCGCTGCGGCCCTGGGGTTTGGCCTGTCGCATTACAACGTTTTTGGCCTCAGGGCCGATCTCGATGCCGAAGCGATCGAGGCCGGGATTGCGCGGCTTGGGGCGCAGGTGACCGAACAGGGCCAGACCGCCGCCAGCGCCAGCAAGGCGGCAAGCGATGCGGCGGCGGCGGCTGACAGCGCGGCCCGGGCGGTTGGCGAACAGCTATCTGCGCTGGCCGGGCGGATTGACGGGCTTGACGCGCAGGCGCGGGCTCAGGCCGAGGCTTTGCCGGACGGCACGATCCCGCCCGCAGCCTTTGCGGCGCTGAAAGCCGAGGTTGATGCGCTGAAAAATGCGCCTGCCGGTCAGCCCGGCGGTCAGATGGATGCCGATGCCCTGCGCCAGCAGATCACCGCTGAACTGGATGCCCGCGCCAGCGAGGTCGCGGCCGAGGCCGAGCGTGCGGCGGAGGCCACGCGCCAGGCGGCGCTGCGGGATGCGGCCTGGATCACGCTGAATGAGGCGGTGAAAAACGGCCAGCCCTATGCCGATGCGCTGACCGCGCTTGGTACGACAGAGGTGCCGCAGGCGCTTGGCGCCCATGCGGCGGATGGCCTGCCCGGCGTGCAACAGCTTGCCGCGAGTTTCCCCGAGGCGGCGCGCGAAGCGCTGGATATTTCGCTGCGTGCCGCTGAGGCGGGTGGTTTCGGCGACCGCGCGCTTTCGCTTTTGCGCGTCACCACCGGCCAGCGCTCACTGACGCCGCAGCAGGGAACCGACCCCGATGCGGTGCTGTCGCGCGCCGAGGCGGCGGTTGGCGCCGGAGATCTGCCGGCGGCGCTGACGGAGTTGAAGGGCCTTCCCCCCGAGGGGCAGGCGGCGATGGAGCCCTGGGTTTTGCAGGCCCAGGCGCGCATTGATGCCGAAGCGGCGCTTGCCGCGCTGAAGCCGTAAGGAGGGCATCATGCTCTGGTCGCTGGTCAAAATTGCGGTGTTCCTTGGTCTGGTGACCCTGCTGGCGGTGGTCGCCGGCGGCATGTCCGAACAGGGCGGGACGGTGCGGCTCTGGGCTTTTGATCAGGAGTTCACCCTGAACCCGCTCGCGGCACTGGTTGTGCTGCTGCTGGCGGTGGTGCTGGTCTGGCTCGGGCTGAAACTGGTCGGGCTTTTGTTCGCCGTGCTGCGGTTTCTCAACGGCGACGAGACGGCGATCAGCCGCTATTTCGACCGCAACCGCGAGCGTCGCGGCTATGCCGCGCTTTCGGACGGTCTGATCGCCCTGGCCTCGGGCGAGCCGAATACCGCGCTGGCCCGTGCCCGTACCGCCGAACGCCTGCTGCAAAAGCCGGAACTCACGCGGCTTCTGACCGCCCAGGCCGCCGAGGCCGCCGGGGATGGCCGCGCCGCGACCGAGGCCTGGAAGGCGCTTTTGGCGGATGAACAGACGCGGTTTGTCGCGGTGCGGGGGCTGATGCGGCAGAAGCTGGCGTCAGGCGATACCGCGACCGCGCTGAAACTCGCGGAACAGGCGCTGGCCCTGAAGCCGAAACATTCCGAGACCCAGGACGTTTTGCTGAAGCTTCAGGCCGAAGGGGGCGACTGGGCCGGCGCGCGGGGGACGTTGTCGCAAAAGCTGCGCTCGGGGGAATTGCCGCGCTCGGTCTATCGGCGCCGGGACGCGCTGCTGGCGCTGCAAGAGGCGAAGACGGTGCTGGATGAGGGATCGACGATCGAGGCGCGCGAGGCGGCGATCGAGGCCAACAAGCTCTCGCCCGACCTGATCCCCGCGGCGGTGATCGCGGCGCGGGCGCTGGTGGCGAAGGGCGACAGCAAAAGCGCGGCCCGGGTTCTGAAAAAGGCCTGGGAGGCACAGCCTCATCCCGATCTGGCGGCGGCTTTCGCGGCCATTGAACCCTCCGAGACGGCGGAGCAGCGGCTGAAACGTTTCCGCGCCTTTCTGGCATCGCGCCCGGATCACGAGGAAAGCCGGCTGACCGAGGCAGAGCTTTTGCTGGCCGCCGAGGATTTCCGGGGCGCGAAAGCGGCGCTTGCAGCCATCCCGGTGGACCACCCGACGCAGCGCTCGCTTGCGATCTTGGCGGCGGCCGAACGCGGCATGGGCGCCCCGGATGAAGAGGTTCGCGGGGTGCTTGCCCGCGCCCTTGCGGCGTCGCGCGGGCCGGAATGGGTCTGCGACAAATGCGGCACCGTCCATGCGCAATGGGTGCCGATCTGTGCCTCGTGCAGCGGTTTCGACACCCTGTCCTGGCGCGAGCCCGATGGCATCCAGGGCAGCCGCCCTGCGACCAGTGCCGGCCTCGCGCCGCTCTTGTTCGCGGCGACACGCCCGGCACCGACGCCGGAATTGGTCAGTCTGCCGGAACCCGAAGAGGCCGAGGTGATCGGGACCAGCGCGCCGGTGGTGCAGCCTGACGAGGCCGAAGAGGCCTCGGATCCGGTGATCACGCCGGATGAAATCCTGCGCCGGGCCACCTGAGGGGCGGTCGTGACCCGGAAGCTGGGCCAATAGATCAGCTCGGCTTTCGGTCCCGCCTCGTCAGCACCGCCCAGGCGATCAGCCCGATCACCAGGCCCCAGAACGAGCCGCCGATCCCCAGCATCCGGATATTTGCGGCCGAGGCGAGAAAGGTGATCAGCGCCACTTCGCGAAGCCTCGGCTCTGCCATCGCGGTGGCAAGACTGCTGCCGATGGTGCCGAGAAGCGCAAGCCCTGCGAGCGTGGTGATGAAAGCCGCCGGAAGAGCCATGAACACCCCCACCAGCGCCAGGCCAAAAACGCCTGTCAGCGTGTAGAACAGCCCGGCTGCGATACCGCCGATCCAGCGCTTTGACGGATCCGCATGTGCCTCTGGCCCGGTCACGATGGCTGCCGTGATCGCCGCGACATTGAAGGCATGCGAGCCGAAGGGCGCCATCACCAGCGAGCCAAGGCCGGTCGCGGTCACAATCGGGTTGGCGCTGGTCGTATAGCCATCATTTCTGAGGACCAGCATCCCCGGCATATATTGCCCGGTCAGCGTGATCAGGAACAAAGGCAGCGCGATACTGAGCGCCGCGTTCAGGGTAAAGACGGGCGCGGTGAAAAGCGGCATGGCCAGCTCGAATCGCAGGCCGGAGAACCCGACCTCGCCACGCAGCAACAGCCAGGCGAGGCCGATGGCGAGGATCCCCACAATCGCATAGCGCGCGGTAAAGCGCTTGAGGATCAGATAGCTGCCGACCAGAAGGCCCACCAGGGCCGGGTCGGCGCTGGCGCCTCCGAAAGCATCGATCCCGAATTGCAGCAGGATCCCGGCCAGCAGGGCGGCGGCGATGGCAGGGGGGATCAGGCGGATCAGGCGGTCGAAACAGCCCGAGACGCCCAGAATAACAAAGCCGAGGGCCGAGAGCATATAGGCGCCGATGGCTTCGGGATAGCTGACACTCGCCAATGCGGTGACGAGGAAGGCGGCTCCGGGTGTTGACCAGGCGGTTATGACGGGCGCGCGGCAGCGCCAGCTGAGGACGAGGCCGGTCACGCCTACCCCCACCGAGACCGACCAGACCCAGGAGGCGGTCTGTGCGAGATCAAGCCCGGCCATGCGCGCCGCCTGGAACACCAGGATAAAGGTGCCGCCGTAATTGACGATGACCGAGATCAGCCCGGCGATGACCGGATGCAGAAGGTCCCGGGCGCCGATTGTGGCTGTTTGGGCAGGGATGGGCGCAGACATGGGGAGCTTCCGGATGACGTTCAGTTGCCTCAGGGCTTACCCGGAGAGTGGCCTGCCGGTTCCTGCCAATTTTTGCAGTTAACTCAGACCAATTTGACCAGGGACGCTACAGTCCGGCATCCGGGCCTCGCAATCAGGCGGCGTTACTGGCAGGATACCGGTTACAGGATGCGCCAGAGGAGCAGACCAATTGTTCCGCCATTCCCAGCTTGAAACCGTCAAGGCCTGGCTCCTCCACCCCGATCAGGCGGGTTTGCCGCTGCATGGCCGGATCCAGCGGGCGATCCGTCAGCTGATCCTCGATGGGGCGCTGGCGGCAGAAAAACCCCTGCCGGCGACGCGGGGGCTGGCGGCGTCGCTCGGGGTGTCCCGCGACACGGTCGAGGCCGCTTACAACCAGCTCCATGCCGAAGGCTTCATTCGTCGCCGCGTCGGCAGCGGCAGTTTCGTGGCCGCGATCCGCGATCTGCGTCCGGCCTCGCGCCGCGTCACAGGCCAGGCGGCACCGGCTCCGGGCGAGGTCACTGCGCGGGGCGGGCTCAGCGCACGGGGTGCCGCGATTGTGGCAAATGGCGGCACCCATACCGGCCCGCCGGGGCGGATTTTTCAGCAGGGCCAGCCCGAGACGCGCAATTTTCCGATCCGGATCTGGGAACGGCTGGAGCGCCAGGTGTTGCGCGATCATGGCACCAGCGCCCTGATCATGACCGATCCACAGGGGGCAGAGCCGCTGCGTCAGGCGATTGCCGACCATGTCAATCTGGAACGCGGGGCGCGGGCGACGGCGGATCGGGTGCTGATCCTTACCAGCTCGCAACAGGCGATGGCGCTGACGGCCAATCTGCTGCTTGATCCGGGCGACCGGATTTTCGTCGAAGACCCCGGCTATCACGGCGCGCGGCAGGCTTTTGCGGCGGCAGGGGCTGTGCCGGTGCCAGTGCCGCTTGATGATCAGGGGATCCTTGTCGACCACATGCTTGATGCGCCGGACCGGGCGCGGGCGGTGTCATTGACCCCTTCGCACCAGTTTCCGACCGGCGCGACCCTGTCGCTGGAGCGCCGCCTTGCCCTGATCGGCTGGGCCGCCGAGCATCGCGGCTGGATCATCGAGGATGATTATGACAGCGAATTCCATTACATAGGCCGGCCGACCGCCTGCGTGCAGGGGCTCGATCCGCATGGGCGCACGATCTATATCGGCACTTTCACCAAATCGCTGTTTCCCGGGCTGCGGCTTGGCTATCTGATCCTGCCGCCCGATCTGGTGCAGCCCTTCACGCTGGCGCGGACGCAGCAGGATGGTCACCCCGCGTCGATCCCGCAGCTGGTGCTGGCGCGATTCATGCAGGGCGGTCATTTCGGCGCGCATATCCGGCTGATGCGCGCGATCTATGCGGAAAGGCTGCGAATCCTGGCGCGGCTGGTCGAGACACATCTGGCGGGTCTGGTCGAGGCCCGGGTGCCGGCGGGCGGCTTGCAGATGCCCTGCCTCCTGACCTGCGCGCTGTCAGAGGCGCAGGTGATCGACGCTGCCACAAAGGCCGGGCTTGGCCTCACAGGCCTGACCGGTCTGCATGCGACCGCGCGGCCGAGGCCGGGATTTTTGCTGGGGTTTGCCGCCTTCACCCCCACGGAACTGGAAAGTGGTGTGCGCAGGCTCGCCGCCATTCTGAATGGCCTGCTGAGCGACCGCGACGGCGCCTGAATTGGTCGGATGACCTGTCCGGAATTGGTGGGGTCGGCACCGCCGGTTCCGGGCCAGAATGGGCGGCCCCCAGTCTGCGAGATATGCCCATGCCGACGACCATTGCCCCGCCGCCCCTGCCTGGCTCTGACCTGAGCGCGGCCGATATTGCCCGTTTCGGCCCCGATCCGCAGCAGAGGTTCGCGCAGGGTCTCGCAGATACAGAGGCCCGGATCGCGGCTGCCTGCGCGCGTTCCGGGCGGGACAGGCGCGAAGTGCGGCTTTTGCCGGTCACCAAGACCCTGCCCGCGCATATTCTGCGCCTGGCCTGGGCCGCCGGGATCCGCGATTTCGGCGAGAACAAGCTGCAGGAGGCGCGCGAGAAACAGGCGGCTCTGTCCGATCTGGCGATCCGCTGGAACATTATCGGCCATCTCCAGACCAATAAAGTGAAATATCTTGTGAGGTTTGCCTCCGAGTTTCATGCGCTGGACAGCCTGCGCCTTGCGGCAGAGCTGAACCGGCGGCTGGAGGCCGAGGGCCGCGATCTGGACGTCTTTATCCAGGTCAATACCTCGGGCGAGGAGAGCAAATATGGCCTCAGCCCGGACAGGCTGCATGAGTTTCTCGGTCAGCTCGAGGGGTTTGAACGCCTGAAGCCGCAGGGGCTTATGACCCTCGCTATTCTCAGCCCCGATCCGGTGCGCGTCAGGCACTGCTTTGCGCTTTTGCGCCGGTTGCGCGATGAGGCCCAGATCAGGCGCCCGGAAATTTCGCGTCTTTCCATGGGGATGACCAGCGATTTCGAAATCGCGATCGAAGAGGGGGCCGATGTGGTTCGGGTTGGTCAGGCGATCTTTGGCCCGCGCCCGAAAGAGGCCGGGCCGTTCTGGCCGGGCCTCGATGATCTCTGAACCGCCCGCTACATCTCGTGACGCCTCAGGACGGCGCGGATGGTTTCCGCAATCTCGCCGCGCCGTTCCAGACAGCGTGAACGTGGCCCGGGGCCTGTGCGCATTGCTCGCATCGGCCTAGCTTCCTGCGGTGGCTCTGGCCAGGGACAATACGGATGTGACGTCCGGCGTTTTGGCCGAAATGAGTGGCATCTTTTCCGATTTCGGTGGCGAAAGGGCGGTGATGCCAGCAACACACTGAAACAGGCGGCGGAATTCGGCATGGTTGGCGGTGGCCAGACTTTTGCGGGCATCCTGATGTTCCTGTCGGACATCCATTCGACGGGGCTGGAGACTGCGCAGGGCCTCTTGCTGACCACCGGTTTCTACTGGGACCGCAATGACGGGACCCGCGCCTTTGGCGAATGCTTTGCCGCGCTGAACAATGGCCACTTGCCCATGATGAACCAGGCCGGCGCCTGTTCGGCGACGCTCGCCTGTCTTGAGGCGGGCGCTGTGGTTTTCGCGATCCGAACTATTTCTCACGCGCCTATGCGAAACACTGGAAAGTGCCGCCCAGCCGGGATCAGGCGCCTCAGACCGCCAGCAGCTCGACCGCGACCCCTTGGCCGACGCCGATGCAAAGCGTGGCCAGTGCCGAGGCGCCGCCGCCCTCATGCAGCCGTCTTGCGGCGCTGGCAACGATGCGGGCGCCCGACATGCCGAGCGGGTGGCCCATGCTGATGCCGCCGCCTTTGGCGTTGACGCGCGGGTCAGCATCGGTGAGCCCCCAGGCACGGGTACAGGCCAGAACCTGGGCGGCAAAAGCCTCGTTCAGCTCGATCACATCCTGATCGGCGGGCGGCTTTGCGCCGCGCGCGACCAGACGCTCCACCGCCGCAATCGGGCCGATTCCCATGACACGGGGCGCAACCCCGGCCGAGGCCGCGCGCCCGATCCGTGCCAGAGGTGTCAGGCCAAGCGCCTTTACGCCTTTGGCCGAGGCAAGCAGCACCGCCGCCGCGCCGTCATTCACCCCTGCCGCATTGCCTGCGGTCACCGTGCCGCCATCGCGAAACGGTGCCGGCAGGGCCGCGAGCTTTTCAATCGAGGTCGCGCGGGGATGTTCATCCGCGCTGACGACCGTATCGCCTTTGCGGTTCCGGATCGTGACGGGAAGGATATCCGCCGCATGCCAGGCTGCATCATAGCGGGTCTGCGACGACAAAGCGTAAACGTCCTGATCCTCGCGCGAGATGCCGTAGTCTTCCGCGACATTCTCGGCGGTCTCGGGCATCGATTCGATCCCGAACGCCTTTGCGATCCGCTTGTTGACGAAGCGCCAGCCGATGGTCGTGTCATAAATCTCGGCCTGGCGGGCAAAGGCCGTATCCGCTTTGGGCATCACGAAAGGCGCCCGGCTCATCGATTCCACGCCGCCCGCGATGATCACATCGGCCCCGTCCCGGATCGCCCGCGCGCCCGCGATCACCGCATCCATCCCCGAGGCACAAAGCCGGTTGACCGTCAGGCCCGGCACGGAAACATCCAGCCCCGACAACAGAACCGCCATCCGCGCGACATTGCGATTGTCCTCGCCCGCCTGGTTGGCGCAGCCAAAGATCACCTCATCCGGCGCCAGCCCCGGATACAGCGCCAGCAGACCGTCGATCACCTGTGCCGCCATATCATCGGGCCGCACCGGGGCCAGCGCGCCGCCATAGCGCCCGATCGGCGTGCGGCGCATCGCGCAAAGAAAGACGTCATTCATCGGGGGGCTCCGGTTTCACAGGAAAAGGGACCGTTCAGGATTTCGCAGGCTGGCGCAGCTGGAAGCGCTGGATCTTGCCGGTCTGGGTCTTGGGCAGCGCCCCGGTAAAGATCACGCGGCGCGGGTATTTATAGGGGGCGATCACCTTTTTCACATGGTCCTGCAGCGCCCTGATCATCAGCGCATCACCCTCATGCCCCGGAGCGAGGATCACATGCGCCTCGACAATCTGGCCACGATCCGCGTCAGGCGCGCCGATCACCGCGCATTCCTGCACCGCCGGATGCGACAGCAGCGCCGCCTCGACCTCGGGCCCGGCGATATTGTAGCCGGCCGAGAGGATGATGTCGTCGGTCCGGGCGGCAAAGTGGAAATAGCCCTCTTCATCCTGCCAGAACGTATCGCCGGTCAGGTTCCAGCCATCCCTTACATAGACCTCCTGGCGCGGGTCATCCATATAGCGGCAGCCGGTCGGGCCGCGTACGGCAAGACGCCCGGTCTGACCGCGCGGCTTTTCGGTCATGTCTTCGTCGACGATCTTCGCCTCATAGCCGGTGACGGGCTTGCCGGTGCAGCCGGGGCGGTGATCGTCAAAGCGGTTGGTGATGAAGATATGCAGCATCTCGGTCGCGCCAATGCCATCAAGCATCGGCTTGCCGGTTTTGGCCTGCCATTCCTCATAGACCGGCGCGGGCAGGGTCTCGCCCGCCGAAACCGCCGCGCGCAGCGAGGACAGATCCGCCCCCTGATCCATTGCGGCCAGCATCACGCGGTAAGCGGTCGGCGCGGTAAAGCAGACGGTGGCGCGATGTTCTTCGATCATGCCGATCATATTGGGCGGGCTGGCCTGTTCCAAAAGCGCCGCCGTCGCGCCAAAGCGCAGCGGGAAGACCGCGAGGCCCCCCAGCCCGAAGGTAAAGGCCAAAGGCGGGCTGCCGATGAAAATATCATCGGGCGTCACATTGAGGATTTCTTTCGCATAACCATCCGCGATGATCAGCAGATCGCGGTGGAAATGCATCGTCGCCTTCGCATCGCCGGTCGTGCCCGAGGTGAACCCCAAAAGCGCCACATCATCGCGCCCGGTCTGTACCGCGTCAAATCGCACCGGCTTTTTCAGGGCGATACGGTCCAGTTCCGCATCATGGTTGGCGGTGCCGTCAAAGCCGATCACAGTGGTCAGAAACGCGCTGTCATTCTTGCAATGGATCAGGTCTTCCATCAGCCGCGTGTCGCAAAGCGCATGGCTGATCTCGGCCTTGTCGATCACCTTTGTCAGCTCGCCCGAGCGCAGCATTGGCATCGTATTGACCACCACCGCGCCCGCCTTGGTCGCCGCAAGCCAGCAGGCCACCATTGCGGGGTTATTGGCCGACCGGATCAGCACCCGGTTGCCGGGCTTCAGGCCGTAATCCTCGACCAGCGCATGGGCGATGCGGTTGGTCCAGTCGGTCAGTTCCTTATAGGTGCGCGAGCGGCCATTGCCGATCAGCGCGATATGGTCGCCAAAGCCCTTTTCGACCATGCGGTTGGTCAGCTCGACCCCCACATTCAGCCATTCGGGATAGTCAAAACCCGTCAGATCCAGCCCGGGCCAGGACTCTGTGGCGGGCAGGCGGTCGCGGGTGAAAGTGTCCAGATGGCCCGTTGGTCCCATCATGAGGTTAGCTCCCTGTTGGCCCCACCGCAGTCTTGTCGCTGTCTTGTCGCAGCTTGCGGGGGGATGTTCTGTCTTATGGTCAGGCCGGGATCACCGCCGTGGCCTCGATCTCGACCTTGGCGCGGTCTTCCATCAGGGCGATAACCTGGACCACCGCCATGGCGGGGTAGTGGCGGCCGATGATCTCTTTGTAATGCGCACCAAGACGCTTGAGCCCGCCGAGATATTCCTCTTTGGTGGTGATATACCAGGTCAGCCGCACCAGATGTTCGGGCCCGGCGCCGGCTTCGGCCAGTACGGCAACGATATTGCGCAGGGTCTGCGCCGTCTGATCGACGAAATCATCGCTCTCGAATTCGCATTGCGCGTTCCAGCCGACCAGCCCGCCGGTGACGACGATCCGGCCCTCGGCGGCCATGCCATTCGCATAGCCCTTTGCGGGTTTCCAGCCTTCGGGATGCAGGGTCTGAATGCTCATGGTTTCTCCTGAAATGCTATAATCCGGGCCCGGACATCGTCCGGCCAGGGATGGGACTGTCCCGATCCGTCGACATAGACCAGCGTCAGACCGGCGGTCAGACGGTGGCTGCCCGCGCCGCGCTCATCAAGGTGATGCGCCTCGATATGGCAGGTGATCGAGGCGCGGCCGATCCGTTCGATGCTCAGCTGCCAGTCCAGCACCTCACCGAGGCGCGAGGGCGCATGAAACTCCGCTGTCACCTGGGCCAGCGGCACGCCATTGCCGCCGGCCATCATCACCTCATAGGGCAGGCCCGCCACCTCCCGGAAAAAGTTCTCGGCGACGGAATTCGTCATCTCGAAATAGCGCGGATAGAAGACGATCCCCGCCGGGTCGCAATGGTTGAACTCTATCCGGATGGGGCGGTGCCAGATCATTTCCCTTGCCTCATTCGTTGGCTTCGGGGGGCAGGAAATTGACCGCATGTTCGGCCGAGACGCGGACGACCTCTTCCACATCGGTCATATTGTGCAACTGTTCGAACAAAGCGCGCAGATCGCCGGCGGGCGAGACCCAGAACAGGGCACGCGAGGGCACATCGCCCTTGTTGAAATAGCCATGCGGCACGCCGCGCGGCATTTTCACCAGATCGCCGGGCCGCGCCACCGACCAGACACCATCGAGCTTCACATGCAGCTCACCCTCCTGGACCAGGATGAATTCATCCTGAGTCGGGTGGATATGCACCGGCACGAACTGGCCCGGCTCGGAATTGGTCTCGAAGGAAAAGGTGCTGGCGCAATCGGCTTTGGGGAAATAGCGCTGGCCCAGAATGTTCCATTCCACGCCTTCGATGCCCGTTCCCAGCCGGGTGATGCCGCCGTCAAGTGCCCTGGTCATTGCCATATTTCCCTGTTGTTGGTGGTCGTCCTGAAATTCTAACCCAGAAGGCTGCGCGCAATCACCACGCGCTGCACATCCGAGGCGCCCTCATAGATCCTCAGTGCGCGGATATCGCGGTAAAGCTCCTCGACCTTCATGCCGCTGCGCACCCCGTCGCCGCCATGCAGCTGCAGCGCCGCGTCGATCACTTCCTGGGCGGCCTCGGTCGCGTAAAGTTTCGCCATCGCGGCCTCGCGGCTGACCCGCGTCGCGCCCTGATCCTTGGTCCAGGCGGCGCGGTAGACCAGCAAAGCCGCCGCGTCGATCTTCAGCGCCATATCGGCCAGATGCCCCTGCACCATCTGCAAGGAAGACAGCGGTTCGCCCTGGATCCGGCGGCTCTGCGTGCGGCTCAGCGCCTCATCCAATGCGCGCCGCGCCATGCCCAAAGCCGCCGCCCCCACGGTTGAACGGAACACATCCAGCACCGACATCGCCAGTTTGAACCCGGCCCCCGCCGTGCCGATCAGCGCGGAATCGGGCAGGAACACCTGATCCAGTTTCAGCCTCGCCAGAGGATGCGGCGCCATCACCCCGATCCGTTCTGCAATTTCCAGCCCCGCCACATCCGCCGGCATCAGAAAGGCCGAGAGCCCGCGTGCCCCCGGCGCCTCGCCGCTGCGGGCAAAGATCACGTAAAGATCGGCGATGCCCCCGTTCGAGATATAGGTCTTCTCGCCCGATAGCCGCCAGCCCCCCTCGACCTTTTCGGCCAGGGTGGTGCTGTTGGCCACATCCGACCCTGACCCCGGTTCCGTCAGCGCGAAGGCCGAAATCGCCTCACCTGCCCGCGTCTTCTTCAGCCAGCGCCGCTGCCCGGGCGTGCCAAACAGCGACACCGCCCCCATGCCAAGCCCCTGCATGGCAAAGGCAAAATCCGCCAGCGCGTCATGGCGCGAGAGCGTCTCGCGGATCAGACAAAGGCTCCTGACATCCAGCACCTCGCCCTCATCAGCCCCGGTATGCCGCAGAAACCCCGCCGCCCCCAGATCCCGCACCAGCCCTTTACAGGCGGCATCGACATCAGAATGATCCACCGGCAGATGCGCCGCCGCCCAACCGTCCAGCGCCTGCGCCAGCTCGCGATGACGCGCTTCAAAGAAGGGCCAGTCCAGAAAACTGCGGTCGCTCATATTTTCTGTCCCTAAATATCCTGCGGGGGTCCGGGGGTGCAAAACCCCCGGTCATCGGCCAAAATCCCAAAGCTCAGTCGCCCTGGAACACGGGTTTCTCTTTCGCGACAAAGGCGTGATAGGCGCGTTCAAAGTCGCGGGTCTGCATGCAGATCGCCTGGGCCTGGGCCTCGGCCTCGATCGCCTGTTCCAGCCCCATATTCCATTCCTGGTTCAGCTGGGTCTTGGTGATGCCATGCGCGAAGACCGGCCCCGAAGCGATGCGGGTGGCGAGCTTCAGCGCCTCCGCCTCCAGCACCTCCGCCGGATGGACCCCGTTCCAGAACCCCCAGGCCGCACCTTCCTCTGCCGACATCACCCGTCCGGTGTATAAAAGCTCGGCGGCGCGGCCCTGACCGATGATCCGGGGCAGCATGGCGCAGGCGCCCATATCGCAACCCGCGAGGCCGACCCGGGTGAACAGAAACGCGCATTTCGCCTCGGGTGTCGCCAGCCGCAGGTCTGATGCCATGGCGATGATCGCGCCGGCGCCGACACAGATCCCGTCCACCGCCGAAATGATCGGCTTGCCGCAGCCGATCATCGCCTTCACGAGATCGCCGGTCATGCGGGTAAAGGCCAGCAGATCCTTCATATCCATGCCGACCAGCGGGCCGATAATGTCATGCACATCGCCGCCCGAGCAGAAATTGCCGCCATTCGCGGCAAAGACCACCACATCCACATCTGTCGCATAGACCAGCGCGCGGAATGTGTCGCGCAGCTCGGCATAGCTTTCGAAGGTCAGCGGGTTCTTGCGGTCCGGCCGGTTCAGCCGCAGCACAGCTACCCGGTCTTTCACCTCCCAGAGGAAATGCTCCGGTTTCAGCCCGGCCAGTTCGGTCCGCGTAAGACTGCTCATTTCTTCATCGCCTTCTTCAGAATTTCCGTCAGGACATCGACATCCGCATCGTCGAGCCCGGCAAAGATCTTCGCCACCTCGGCCTCATGCCCCGAGGCGAGGGCTTCGAACTGGTTCAGCCCTTCGGGCGTCAACCCGACATAGACCGTGCGGCGGTCGGTCTCGGACGGGCGGCGCGCGACCAGCCCGTCTTTCTCCAGCCGGTCCACCACCGTCGTTGCATTCCCGTTCGAGACCAGCAAAAGCCGGCTCAGCTCGCTCATGGTGCAGCCTTCGCGCCGCCGGTAAAGCGCCGCCAGCACGTCAAACCGCGGCAGCGTCGTGTCATGCGTCAGCCGCAGGAATTCGCGCAGACCGGATTCCGAACTGCGCGTCACCGCCAGCATCCGGATCCAGAGCTTCAGCCTGCGTTTGGAACCCTCACTCACACCTCGCCTCCTGCAATGGCCAATGCCTGGCCATTGATGCCCCCGGCCCCCGCGCCGCACAACCACAGCGCGGCAGAGGTCACTTCTGCAGGCTGGATCAGGCGCAGTTGCGGATTGGTGGCGGCGAGCGTCCTGCGCGCGTCACCCGCGCTCATCCCGGTTTTTTCGACGATATTCGCGACCGAACGGTCGGTCATCTCGGTATCAAGAAACCCCGGGCAAAGCGCATTCACCGTGACGGGCTTCTTCGCCACCTCAAGCGCCAGGCTCTTGACCATGCCGACCACGCCATGTTTCGCCGCCGCATAGGGTGCGACATAGGCATAACCTTTCAGCCCGGCGGTCGAGGCGACGGCAATCAGCCGCCCCCAGCCGTCAAACTGCATGAGCGCTTCGCGGAAGGTCAGGAAGACCCCGGTGAGATTGACCGCAAGCATCGCGTTCCAGTCCGCCAGCGAGGTTTTTGCCAGCGGCGCCGAAGTCGAGGCCCCGGCATTGGCGATCACGATGTCGCAGCGCCCGGCCTCGGTGAACAGGCGTTTCACATCCGCCTCATCCGTCACATCGGCCTGCAACGCCCGCGCGCCAATCGGTCCGGCCACCGCCTGCAAAGGTGCGAGGCGGCGCCCGCAGATCACCACTTCGGCGCCTTGCGCCGCAAAGCCCCGCGCGAGGTCGGCCCCAACGCCGGTGCCGCCGCCGGTGATCAACACGCGCTTGCCCGCCAGATCGGTCATACCCGGATCGCCTCTTGCTGGCGCTGATGCAGCCGGGTCAGCGTCACCTGGCCATGACGGTAGGGGGCAGGCCATTCGGCATGGGTCTCGCCCTGGTCAATCGCGGCATGCAGCGTCCAGTTGGCATCCGCGAGATGCATCCGCCCGATCATCACCAGATCGGCGCGGCCCGCCATCAGGATGCCATTGGCCTGATCCCAGTCGGTGATATTGCCCACGGCCATGGTCGAAAGCCCGGCCTCGTTGCGGATGCGGTCGGAGAACGGCGTCTGGAACATGCGGCCATAGATCGGGCGCTCGGCCGGGTCGGTCTGCCCGGATGAGACGTCGATGATGTCGGCCCCGGCCGCGCTGAACTGACGCGCGATCTCGACCGCCTCTTCCGGGGTCACGCCGCCCTCGATCCAGTCATGCGCCGAGATCCGGACCGACATCGGCTTTTCCTCGGGCCAGACGGCGCGCATGGCGCGAAACACCTCCAGAGGATAGCGCAGGCGGTTTTCCAGGCTGCCACCATATTCATCTGTGCGCCGGTTGGTGACCGGGCTGATGAAGGAGGCCAGCAGATAGCCATGGGCCGCGTGCATCTCGATCATATCGGCGCCCGCGCGCTGCGCCATTTCCGCGCCTGCGACGAATTCGCCTTTCACCGCTGCCAGATCGGCCTTGTCCATCTCTTTCGGCACTGCCAGATCGGGCTTATAGGCGATGGGAGAGGCCGAGATCACCGGCCAGTTGCCGGTTTTCAGGGGCGCATCGATGCCGCCATCCCAGGGCACACAGGTCGAAGCCTTGCGCCCGGCATGGCCGATCTGAATGCAGAGCTTCGCGGTGGTCTCCTGATGGATGAAATCCGCAAGCCGTTTCCAGGCCGCCTCATGGTCCGGCGCGTAAAGACCGGGGCAGCCGGGCGTGATGCGGCCCGTGGCCGAGACGCAGGCCATTTCGGTATAGATCAGCGCTGCACCACCCTTGGCGCGTTCCGCGTAATGGATCAGGTGCCAGTCGGTCGGGCAGCCATCAACCGCCTTATATTGCGCCATCGGCGACATGACGATGCGGTTCTTCAGCTGCATATCCCGCAGCTTAAAGGGCGCGAACATCGGGCGGCTGCCCTTTTTGCCCCCCGCCTGTTCCTGGAACCAGTCTTCCGCGCTGGCGAGCCATTCCGGGTCACGCAGCCGCAGGTTTTCATGGCTGATCCGCTGGCTGCGCGTCAGCAGCGAATAGGCGAACTGGGGCGAGGGCATATCGAGGTAACGCTCGACCTGTTCGAACCATTCAAGGCTGTTGCGCGCCGCCGATTGCAGGCGCAAGACCTCGATCCGGCGCTCCTCCTGATAGCGTTCAAATGCCGCCTGCATATCCGGCTCGGAATGCAGATATTCGGCCAGCGCAATCGCGGAATCAAAGGCCAGCCGCGTGCCCGAACCGATCGAGAAATGCCCGGTTGCCGCCGCATCGCCCATCAGCACGACATTCTCGTGATACCACCTGTCGCAGATCACCCGGGGGAATTGCGACCAGACCGCCGAGCCGCGCAGATGCGCCGCGTTCGAGATCAGTTCATGCCCGCCAAGGTGAGACTCGAAAATCTGGCGACAGGTCTCGACGATTTCCTCTTTTGACATCTCGGCGAAACCGAATTTTTCCCATGTCTCGGGAAGGGTCTCGACGATGAAAGTCGCGGTGTTGTTGTCGAATTGATAGACATGCGCCCAGACCCAGCCATGCTGGGTTTTCTCGAAGATGAAGGTAAAGGCGTCATCGAATTTCTGATGGGTGCCAAGCCAGATGAACTTGCATTTGCGCAGGTCGATATCGGGCCGGAAGACATCTTTATACTCGTTGCGCACGATGCTGTTAATGCCGTCGCAGCCGACAACCAGGTCGTAATCCTGGCGGTACTCTTCAGCGGATTTGAAGATGGTCTCGAATTGCAGATTGACGCCCAGCTCACGCGCGCGGTTTTGCAACAGGATCAGCATCGCCTTGCGCCCGATCCCGGCGAAACCATGCCCGCCCGAAACCGTGCGGACCCCGTCATGGATCACGGCAATATCATCCCAATAGGCGAAATCGGCGCGGATCGCCTCGGTCGAGACCGGATCGTTCTTCTGCATCCGCCCCAAAGCATCATCCGACAGAACCACGCCCCAGCCGAATGTGTCATTGGCCTTGTTGCGTTCCAGCACCGTGACGTCATGGGACGGATCGCGCAGCTTCATCGAAATGGCGAAATAAAGGCCCGCCGGACCCGCCCCAAGGCAAAGGATCTTCATAGCCGGAACTCCCTGATTTGCGCCGATCCTTGCGGCTTTCAAAATAAATTTCAAGTTTAAAATTTTTCGACTTGAATATTCATGGTGAGAGGGCATTCTGCCGTCATGGAACATCTGATCGAGAGTGATGAGGGCGGCTGGACGCGGCTGATCCTGAACCGGCCTGCGGCTAAAAACGCCTTGAATACGGGGCTTCTGGCAGATCTGGCTTCGGTGCTGAACCGGTTGGCAGGGGATCCCGGTTGCCGGGCGGTGCTGCTGCACGGGGCAGAGGGGAACTTTGCCGCAGGCGCAGATATTGCCGAGATGGAGACGAAATCCAGCTCTGATGCGGCGCTTGATCCGCGCAAGGCGCATTGGGCGGCGATCCGCGCTTTTCCGAAACCGCTGGTCGCGGCGGTCGAGGGCTTCGCGCTTGGTGGCGGGCTGGAACTGGCGCTGATGGCCGATCTTTTGCTGGTCGGTGATACGGCGCGGCTTGGCCTGCCGGAAAGCAATCTCGGGATCATTCCAGGTGCCGGGGGCGGGCAGCGTCTCATGGCGCGGGTCGGCCCGGCGCGGGCGGCGCGGCTGGTGCTGACCGGGGAAATCATCGATGCGGATACGGCTTTCGCCTGGGGTCTGGCCTCGCATCGCGTGAACGATGCTTTGGCCGAGGGTGCCACGCTGACCGCCCGCCTCGCAGTGCGGGCGCCGCTGGCACTGGCGGCGGCAAAGGCCGCGCTGGTCGAAGGCGCCGAAGCAGCGCTTGCGCTGACCTCAGAGCGGGCCGCGTTCGAGGCGCTTCTGGACAGCCAGGACAAGGCCGAGGGCATCCGCGCCTTCCGCGAAAAGCGTAAACCCGTTTATCAGGGGAATTGAGATGGCGACGGTTGCGGTGATTGGCCTTGGCACGATGGGGCTGGGGATTTCGCAGACCTATGCGGCGGCGGGGTTTGACGTGCTCGCCACCGATGCGCATGAGCCCGCCCGTGACAACGCGGCCGAGCGCCTGGCGGGCGCGCTCGCGCCCCGGGTTGAGGCCGGCAAGCTGACGCCGGAGGCCCGCGATGCGCTTATGGCGCGGTTCCAGGTGGTGCCCGGCGTTGACGCGATGGGCGCGGCCGATCTCGCCATCGAGGCGGTGGTTGAGCGGCTTGATGTGAAAACCGCGATCTTCACCGCGCTAGAGGCGGTGATGGCGCCGGATGCGGTGCTGGCGACCAATACCTCCTCGCTTTCGGTGGCCGCGATGGCCGAGGGGCTGCGTAACCCGGGGCGCCTTTTGGGCCTCCATTTCTTCAACCCCGCGCCGGTGATGAAACTCGTGGAACTGGTCGCGCATGACGGATCTGCGCCGGAGGCGCTGGCTCGCGCACGCAGTCTGACCGAGGCCGCCGGCAAGACCGTGATTGCCTGCCCCGACCGCCCTGGTTTTATCGTCAACCGCTGCGCGCGCCCGTTCTACGGCGAGGCGCTGGCGTTATTGGAGGAAGGCCGCGAAGCGGGCGAGATCGACGCCGCGATGCTGGCGGCGGGCTACCGGCTGGGGCCTTTTGGCCTGATCGATCTGGTCGGGGCCGATATCAACCTTGCTGCCACCGAAAGCCTGGCCACCGCCATGGCGCATAGCCCGCGTTACCATGTGTTTGACGCGCTGAAAGCCCAGGTCTCGAGCGGTAATCTGGGGCGCAAGACGGGCAAGGGCTTTCTCTTCCCCGACCGTCCCGAAACGCCGCCCGCCGATGCGGCATCGATCGCGCTCAGGATCGAGGCCACGCTTGTCAATGAGGCCGCCTGGCTTCTGGCGGAAGGTGGCACCACCCGGGACGGTATCGATACGGCGCTCAGGCTCGGGCTGAATTTCCCGCGTGGGCCGTTCGGGATGCTGGAGGCCCATGGCCCGGCGCGTATCCGGGAGGTGCTTGCCGGGCTGGAATACGCAGCAAAGCCCGCGCTGAAAAGGCGTTATCTGCCTGCGCCGGGTCTGTAAGTCGGGGCGCAAGCAAACAAAAGGGCCGGGAGATCATCCCGGCCTTTCGCGTTACAGAAAGCTCTGAATTGTCTGGATCGCGCCGTCGAGATCCTTGCCTTCCTCATCCTTCAGCGCCGCCTCGCGCAGGCGCCGCGCCCAGTCGGCGGCATCGTCACGCCCCGCCACCAGATCAATCGCCGCCAGCACCCGGTCGAATTTCGACAGGCCCCGCGCATGGGTATCGGAATAGCCCTTGATCAACCGGCGGCAGCGGATCAGCTCGACCGCGAGCGGGTAATTGCGGTCGGCCTCGGCCATTGCGCGCGTCAGCCAGGCCTCGAGATGCGCAACCTCCTGCGCGTGGCGCAGCGTGCGGCGGCGCCAGAATTTCATCCCGCCCAGCACGTAAAGCATCGCATAGCCGCGAAAACTGTCCGTGCGGATGCGCCGCCCATGGCCGAACCAGCGGTTGAGCCGCGCCATGGATTTTGGATTGGCCTCGACCCGCGCCCCCCATTTCCGGGGCAACATGCCGGCGATTTCCTCGGCGCGGGGATGCATGAATTCGGTCAGCTGCATCAGCTGCTGGTCTTTCGCGCCCATCTCGCCCCGGATCCGCTGAAAGCGGCTGCCACGGGTTTTCAGATCGGCGACCCGGATCACATCATCATAACACATTGCATTGGCGATATATTTCGCCGCCTGGACCGACAGATCCCAGGGGGCATGGTCGCGCGCCAGCACGCCTGCCAGACGGTCGAGATAGTCGGTACCATAGGCGATATCCTGAAAGCCGACCACTTTGCGCAGCCCGTGCTCCGCCATTTCGGCGACCGGGGCGGGCAGGGCCCTCACCCGGGTCATCAGCTTTTCCCAGGCCGCCATCAGCTTTGCCGGGCCGCGCACCGGCGTATCAGTGACGCGGGGCGCAGGTTCGTTCTTGCCGATATCGCCGCTCAGCGCGGCGTCATAGCCTGCGCCAAAGGCACGAATACTGGCCTCGATCCCCTTGCCGCCGGATTGGCGGATCGCCTCTTCAAACGCCTCGCGCGGGAAAGGGAGCGCGCCCGACGCCGCCAGCGCCCCGAACAGGGTCGAGGATATGATCGAGCCGTTTTTCACCGCCACCGCCTCGTAATCGGCGGCAAAGAGGCGCTTTGCGGTCTGGATCGCAGCCTCTCGCACCGCCTCGGGGTCGGCGACCCCATCGCCCGGCACCATCTTTTCCGACACGGCCAGATTGCGATGGGTCGAGGCGATCAGCGTGGTGCGCTCCGGCGTGACAAAGCCGCGAATGATGGCGCGGCCTGCCTCCATCCATTCGGCGGCGATCATCACATCGACATCGCCCGCCGCAGGCATCAGCGAAAAGACCGGCTGGCCGCCTTCCATCGGCGCCATCTCGACATAGTAGATCGTGGCGCCGGTGCGCTGCGACACGCCCGCAACCGAGGTGGCCTGGGCCGCAAACCCTTGCGCGCGCGCCAGATCCTCGATCCAGCCGGTCAACACGCCGCCGCCCTGGCCGCCGACCGCATAGATCGCCACTTTGATGATGGATTTCAGCTTTTCATCCGGCTGATGCGGGGGAAGAACCTCATGCAGGCTCATACCGGGAACTCCAGCCTGCGGGCGGCGCGGCGCCGCGCGAGCCAGGAGATCAGGCGGGCGCGCAGCCCGGCCCGCCATTTCTCGAACCCGGTCGGATTATGGACCACATCGGCGCGGTAGAAACTGGGGCAGAGCACCGCCGCATCGGCCACCTCGCCGCAATTGCCGCAGCCGACACAGGTCTGGTCGATCCAGGCCACCGGATCGTCGCGCAGCGGGTCGCTGGTATGTTTCAACCCCAGCGAGGGGCAGCCCGAAAGCCGCATACAGGCGTGATCGCCGGTGCAGACCGTCTCATCCACGCCAAAGCGCGGCGCTTCGACCCGGCGGCCCTCTTTGATTGCTTTGGCTTTCAAAGGCCGCTCGCGGCGCTGCTTGTTCAGCATGCATTCCGACGAGGCGACGATGACCTTCGGCCCTTTTTCCGGCGTGGTCAGGGCCTCGGTGATCGTGGCTTTCAGCTTCGGCACATCATAGGTGTGGTCAATCTGGCGCACCCATGTCACGCCGATCCCCTTCACCGCCTGCGAGATCGGATTGTTGGTCGCCTTGGTGTCGTTTACCGCCCGCGAGGACATCACATCCTGGCCGCCGGTGGCCGCCGAATAGTAATTGTCGACCACCACCACGAGGCCATCGGATTTGTTGAACACCATATTGCCGATCGAGCTGTTCAGCCCGTTATGCCAGAAGCCTCCATCCCCGATGATCGAGATCGGCCGCCGCTCGCCACCGCCGTCAAAGGCCGCATTGGCCGCCGGGCCAAGCCCGTAACCCATCGTGGCACCGCCGACGTAAAAGGGCGGCATCGCGCCGAACAGGTGGCAGCCAATATCGGCGGTGATCTGATGCTTGCCGCGTTCCTGCTGCACCATTTTCAGCGCGGCAAAAATCGGGCGTTCGGGGCAGCCGGTGCAGAATCCCGGCGGGCGCATCGGCACCACTTTGGTCAGATCGGGCAGCTGCGGTTTGTCTTCATTGGGCGCGCGAACCGTCGCGGGCAGCATCCCGGGCGCCGCGATCTTCAGAAAGGCCGTCAGGCTGTCGAGCATGACCTGGCCGGTATATTCGCCCCCCATCGGCAGGATGCCCTTGCCATGGAGTTTGACCGAAGACCCGGCGCGGTAAAGATAGGTCGAGAGCTGCTGCTCCATGAATTCCGGATGGCCCTCTTCGACGACAAGGACATGGTCCTTGCCCTCGCAGAAGGCCAGAAATTCGGATGAGACCAGCGGATAGGCTACGTTCAGGCAATAGATCGGCACTTCGGTATTGCCGTAAAGATCGGCGAGGCCCATGCGCTGCAAGGCCCGGATCACGCCATTATACATGCCACCCTGGACGATCAGCCCGGTCTTGCCGCCGGAGGGGCCGAAAAATTCGTTCAGCTTGTGTTCGGTGATGTATTTCTCAGCCGCCGGCCAGCGATTGTTGATCTTGTCCTGCTCATGCAGATAGGTGAAGGGCGGCAGCACAACCCGGGTGAAATCGGTCTGCGGGTTCTTCAGCGCGTCTTTCACCGTCAAAGCGGGGCGCCTGTTGTCGCGGCATTCAAACGTGCCGGTAACATGGCAGGACCGGATCCGGACGATCATCATGACCGGCGTATTGGTCGCCTCGGACATGTCAAAGCCGTAATGCACCGCATCCACCATCGCCTGGAGGTTCGGGCGAGGATCTAAGAGCCACATCTGCGATTTCATCGCGAAAGCATGGCTGCGTTCCTGCATGATCGAGGACCCTTCGCCGTAATCCTCGCCCACGATGATCAGCGCGCCGCCATTCACGCCGGAATCCGTCAGGTTCGCCAGCGCATCCGAAGCCACATTGACGCCGACCGGCCCCTTGAACGTGACCGCGCCCCGGATCGGATAATGCACCGAGGCCGCCAGCATCGCCGCCGCGCCCGCCTCATTCGCATTGGCCTCGAACCGGATGCCAAGCTCGGCCATCAGCTCTTCGGCATCGGAAAGCACATCCATCATGTGAGAGATCGGCGCGCCCTGATAACCGCCGACATAGCCAACGCCGGATTCCAGAAGCGCCTTGGTCAGCGCAAGGATCCCTTCGCCCGTAAAGGTCTCGCCCGCGCCCTTGCGCAGATGTTCGACCTCGGCTTTGAAACTGCGCTCTGCCATGGCTTAAACCTCTTGCTTGCAGATATTGGCCAGCATTTTTTGCAATGTGCCGACGAAAGCATGCCGCTCGTCATCCGAGATGCCGCGAAACATCCGCTCGGTCGCCAGCGCCATATGCGGCCAGATCCGTTCAAACGCGGCGCGGCCGAGATCGGTCGAATAGATCCGCGTGGCGCGGCTGTCATTCGCATCGGCCTCACGCCGCACGAGCCCCTCGGCCTGGAGCTGGTCTAGCGCGCGTGACAGGGTCGATTGTTCGGTCACGGCGAGTTCCGCCAGTTCGCGGATCAGCGGGCCGTCCAGCACCGAAAGCACGCCAAGCGCCCGCATCTTGGCGGTGGTCAGGCCCATATCGGCCATCTCGCTGCGCAAAATGCCGTTATACTGGCCCATCAGCCGGTTCATCAGATAGGGCGGGAAGGAAGACAGCCCGATCTGACCAAGGCGCTGCGCGGGGGCAGGGGGTTCACTGCTCATGCGCCCAGCCTCTTTGCGGCATTATAGCCCGAGCCGCCGCCCAGCCCCGGCCCCGGATGGGTCGAGGCGCCGATATGGATCAGCCCGCGCACCGGGCCGGTGCCATTGGTGGCATTGTAAAACGGTCGCCAGATGAAGAACTGATCCACCGCGCAGGAACCGCCATAGGGGTCGCCGCCGACAAGGTTAACGTTCATCCGTTCCAGATCTTTCGGGCTATAGGCGCGCCGAGCCAGCACGAGCCCGTCGAAATCCTTGATATGGCTGGCGAGAATGGCCTGGAGGCGGTCGGCGAAAGCCTCGCGCGCCTCGTCCCAGTCGCGGGCCTGGATCTCGCCCGCCGCATCGCCTTTGATCACGGTTGGCGCATCGGGGATCTGCAACCAGAGCACGGCCTTGCCTTCGGGGCAGCGCGAAGGGTCCAGTCGCGAGGGCTGGCCGACGCAGATCGTCGGCCTGGCCGGAAAGAGGCCGCGTTCCGCTTCGTTCGAGGCTTTCGACACCGCATCGACGCTTTCCGCCAGATGGATCAGCGCCACCTGATCCAGCCCCGGTGTCTTCCATTCCGGCACCCCGTCCAGCGCGAAATGCAGCTGGAAATCGCCGCGCCCATGGCGGAAGCGTTTCAGCGCGGCCTGTTCCTCGGGCAGGGTCACAGACTTCAGCAGCCGGTTGTAAAGCTGCCCCGGCGCGACCGAGGCCAGCACCGATTTCGCCCGGATCGCCGTGCCATCCTTCAGCCTGACACCGGTCACCCGGCCCTTTTCCACGGTGATTTCATCAACATCCGCGTTGCAGCGCAGCTCGCCGCCATTGGCTTCGATCAGCGAGACGAAAGCCTTCGCCGCCTGGCCCGCGCCGCCTTTCGAGATCGGCGCGCCAGCGGCCTCGAGCGCGAAGGCGATCACCCGGCCCATGGCGCCGGAATAGGCATTCTCGACCGTCAGCCCGCAATGCAGCGCCCAGGGGGCAAACAGCGCACGGGTTTCCTCGGATCTGAACGTGGTCTCAAGCCAGCCGCGCATCGGGTCAAGCTGCTGGCCCATCCAGCCCGCAATCCCACGCAATCCGCGTTTGCGGGTCTCTTTCAGCAGCACCTTCAGCGTGGCCCAGGACCACAGCGGCTGACCCAGGATCGCGAACATGAACGGCGCATCCGCCGCCAGCCGGTCGACCTCGGCGGCAAAGGCATCGCCGTCTCCGGGTGCGGCCGCGTTCAGCGCCGCCACATTCTCTGCGCGATTGGTCGAGAGCACCAGCGCACGCCCGTCCGGGCGCAGCACCGCCGTCGGATGCGGCGTGTGGCAATAGTCGAACCCGTGTTTCGCCAGATGCGGCCCAAGCGCCGCCCCCGCCGGGCCAGTCATGAACAGAACGAATGTGGCCGCCATCGGATCATGCAGGAAACCGGGATGCAGCTCGGTGGTGCGCAGGCACCCGCCCGCGACCTCTTCGCGTTCCAGCACCAGGACCTTGCGGCCCTTCAGTGCCAGCAGACTGGCAGCAACCAGCCCGTTGATCCCGGATCCAATAATGATGTGGTCGACAGCGGCCATAGGGTCAGCCTCCCGGTATCAGCGCCAGCGCACGGATCGGCGAGCCGGTGCCCTGTTTGATTTTCAAAGGAGCTGCAATCAGGATCGCGCCCTTCGCCGGCAACTTGTCGAGATTGACCAGCGAGGCAAGGCCAAAGCGGTTATTGGCATGGAGCAGATTATGCGCCGGATAGGGCGGGTTCATGCCACCGGCACAGCCCGCATCGGTGCCGATACATTGGCTGCCCCAGCCGACAATGCCCTTATCGATCAGATATTGCACCACTTCAGCGGTCGGGCCGGGGGTATGGGGGCCGGTCTCATTGGCATTCAGGAAAAGCGCCTCGTCATGGTTAAACCGATCCCAGTCCGAGCGCAGGACGACCCATTCGCCGGCCCGGATCGCGCCATGTTCTGCCTCCCAGGCCTTTACATGGTCGATGGTCAGCAGGAAATCCGGGTCGGCCGCGCAGTCCGCGCTGAAATCCAGCACATTGACCGGGGCGATCAGGCGCTGGACGTCGATTGTATCGGTATAGCCCTCGGGGTTTTCGCGCCCGGTGATCCAGTGATGCGGCACGTCGAAATGGGTGCCGGAATGTTCGCCAAGCTCCAGCCAGTTCCAGGCCCAGAAGGGGCCATTCTCGTCATATTCGCTGATCTTGTGGATCTTTACCGGCGGCGTGTCTTTCGCGAATGTCGGCGGAAGTTTCAGAAGCGGCGTTTCCGGCCCGAGCGTTGCGGTCAGGTCAACCACCCTGACCCCGCCCGAAGCCAGCAAACCCGCAAGCTGTATCAGCGCATTGGCTGCGGTCATATCCGTTCTCCCTGTCTGACCATGCGGTCTTTGATTGGTGTCCGGCGCGCCACCTGTTTGGTTCCAGGACCATTCCGGCGCGGCGTGACGCTTTTCTCAGCGCCTGTGAGAATCACGCTAGACAGAAATAAATGCGTTTGCAAATATATCTTAAAACGCAGGGATCAGAAAAATGTCCGACAGCTATGATGCGATCCTGATCGGGGCGGGGCATAACGCCCTTGCCTGTGCCTTGCACCTGGCGGCAAAGGGTTGGAAAGTCGGGCTTTTCGAACAGGCCTCTGTCCCTGGTGGCGCGGTGAAGACCGGCGACTATACCCTGCCGGGCTATCGCCATGACTGGGCGGCGATGAACCTCAATCTCTTCGCCGGATCGGCGTTTTATAAGGAGTATGGGCAGGAGCTCGCGCGGCATGGCTGCACCTTTCTGCCGGTGTCAAAGCCCTTTGCCTCGGCCTTTCCGGATGGGAGCTGGCTGGGCGTGACCACGGACCGCGCCGAAACCCTCGCGCGGATCAAAGCCGAGGATCCCGCAGATGCCGAGGCCTGGGCAGAGCTGATCGAGAGCTTTCCGCAAATGGCAGAAGCGATTGGCGGCATCCTTTCAATGCCGATGAAATTCAATGCGATTGCATATTTCATGTTTAAAATGCTGCGTCGCAACAAAATCGGCGGCAGTCTCGACATCGCGCAATTCATGGCGCAGACGCCGCGCCGCTTTCTGACAAAGACCTTCCGCTCGCCAAAGATGCAGGCGCTTCTGGGGGCCTGGGGGCTGCATCTCGATTACGCGCCCGATGTCGCGGGGGGCGGTATTTTTCCCTATCTCGAGGGAATGGTTTCACAAAATTTCGGGATGATGCTGGGGCAGGGCGGTGCGGATACCATCATCAGGGCGATGGTTGCGGCGATTGAGGCAAGGGGCGGGCGCATCGAATGCGGCGCCAGCGTCAGCCGTATCCTGCATGAAAATGGCAAGGCGAGCGGCATTGAACTGGCCGATGGACGCCGCATTGCAGCGAGAAAAGCGGTGATCGCCGGGGTGGCGCCGCAGGCTCTGCTGCGGCTGACCGGTGCGACCGAGCCGCGTTTCGACAGGGCGATGTCTGACTACGCCTATGCGCCGGGCACGATGATGATCCATCTCGCGATGGACAGCCTGCCCGACTGGGCCGCGGGAGAGGAGCTAAAGCGTTTCGCCTATATCCACCTCGCGCCGAGCCTGGATCAGCAGGCGCGGGTCTATCAGCAGGCCCAGGCCGGGCTTTTGCCTGATGAGCCGATCCTGGTGGTCGGCCAGCCGACCGGTCAGGACCCGTCGCGCGCGCCGGAGGGCAGGCATATCCTCTGGGTGCAGGTGCGGATGGTGCCGGGCGATATCAAAGGCGATGCGGCGGGCCGGATCACCGCGCGCAGCTGGGACGAGGCCACCGCCCCGATGGCGGAACGTGCGCTGGATATTCTGGAACGCTACGCGCCGGGCACGCGGGCGAAGATCCTCGGGAAGCGTGTAGTCTCGCCGCTGGATCTGGAGGCGGAGAACCCGAATCTGGTCGGCGGCGATCAGGTTTGTGGCAGCCACCATATGTCGCAAAACTTCATGTTCCGCCCGGCGCGGGGCCATTCCGATGGCTCGACGCCGTTGAAAAACCTGCATTTGACCGGCGCGGCAGTCTGGCCCGGGGCCGGCACCGGCGCGGGGCCCGGCTATCTGCTGGCGAGGAGACTGGCAAAGTAACGACTGTCCCGCGCGGCAAGCCGGCATCAGACCGGCGCGCGATCACTGACCCATCCACATAAAAACGACAGGGAAACAATATGAAACTCAACCGCAGAGCCTTGCTGCAGCTCTCAGCCGCCAGTGTCACACTCGGCGCCTTCAGCCTGCCCGCGCTGGCGCAGATCGACGAGCTGGTGATCGCCTATAACGTCACGCTGCCCAGCTGGGATCCGACCACCGGCCCGAGTGCGGTGAACCCGACAATCCAGGGCATTTACCAGTCGGTGTTCGACCAGTTCATCCTGCAACAGCCCGATCTGAAACCGGCACCGGGGCTTTTGACCGAATGGGGCTGGAACGAGGATTACAGCCAGATCTGGATGGTGGTGCGCGAGGGCGTCAAATGGCATGACGGCTCGGATTTCACCGCCGAGGATGTGGCCTGGAGCCTGGCGCGGGTGGCCGATCCGGCAACCGGCAGCCCGATTCAGTTCGTCTGGGGCACGCTGGAAAATCACCGGGTCGAGGGCAATCGCGTCATCGCCGATGTGAAGCAGTTTGACCCCACGATTTTCAAATGGATGTATTTCCTGACCGGCTATGTGCTGCCCAAAGCCTATTACGAAAAGGTAGGCGCCGAAGGATTTGAGGCGGCACCGATCGGCACCGGCCCCTATATGGTCGAGAAATTCGAGCGCAACGCCTTTGTGCGGCTGAAGGCGAATGAGGCCTATTGGGGCGGCGCGCCCGAGTTCAAAACGGTGACGATCAAATTCGTGACCGATGCGGCGGCGCGGGTGGCGGAAATCGAATCCGGCAACAGCCATGTCACGCTGGAAATGCCCTATGAGGAATATGACCGCCTCAAGGGATCTATGAACGGCGTGGCGACGCCCATCTCGGATATCGGGATGATTTTCCTCAATGATATCGATGTGATGCTGGATCCGAATGTCCGCAAGGCGGCGGTGCATGCGATTGACAAACAGGCGATCATCGACCGGCTTCTGTCGGGGTATGGCGTGAAGATCGACACGCTGGAGACGCCGGAATATGAGGCCTATGATCCGTCGATCACCGTGGATTACAGCCCGGAAAAGGCGGTCGAACTGCTCGCCGCCTCGGGCTATTCGACCGATAGTCCGGTGAAGTTCAAAATTCAGACGACGCGGGGTTTCAAGCCCAAGGATTACGAGATGATCCAGGCGATTGTGGGTCTGTGGCGCCGGGTGGGGATCGAGGCCGAGATCGAGGTCTATGAGATCGCCAAACATTACGAGCTGCGCGCGGCCGATCAGCTGGCGCCGGCGGCGTTTTACAACTGGGGCAACTCGGTCGGCGACCCGACGACGGGGACGGGGTTCGCGATGTTCGGGCCGAGCCCGCATTCGGTCTGGGACGGGCAGGATCTGATCGACATGATCAACCCGCTCTGGGGTGAGAAGGAGGAGGCGAAGCGGATCGCAGGCTGGAAGGCGGTGGACCGGTTCATCGCGGAAGAGGCGCTGGTGATCCCGCTGTTGCAATATGTGCAGCCGATCCTCTCGGCGAAGGGTGTGGTTGTGGTGCCGCATGCTTCGGGTGCGCTGTTGCCGCATCTGATGAAGCGCGGCTGAGGGTGGAGGCG